>JAXDIG010000005.1:0-64655 GCA_034664125.1 Thermoleophilaceae bacterium
AGTTCCTCGCCGCTCGCTCCGCCGGCGACGCCCGCACGGCGCTGTCCGCGCTCGAGCTGGCCTGCGAGACGGTCGGCGAGGGAGGGGCGGTCACGCTGCGCGTGGCCGAGGACGCGCTGCAGCGCAGCGCGATCCTGTACGACAAGGGCGGCGACCTCCACTACGACCTGATCTCGGCGTGGATCAAGTCGACGCGCGGATCGGACCCGGACGCCTCGCTCCTCTACCTGGCCGCCATGATCGAGGGCGGCGAGGACCCGCGCTTCATCGCGCGCCGGATGGTGTTCCTCGCCAGCGAGGACATCGGCAACGCCGACCCGCGGGCGCTCGAGGTGGCGGTGAACGTCGCGCACGCCGTGGAGCACGTCGGCATGCCCGAATGCGCGCTCAACCTCGCCCAGGCCGCCGTGTACCTGGCGCTCGCGCCGAAGTCGCCCGCCTCCTACAAGGCTCTAGGGCGCGCCCGCGAGTGGGTGCGCGAGCACGGCACGCCCGAACCGCCCGCCGCGCTGCGCAGCGCCGCCTATCCGGGCGCGAAGAAGCTCGGCCGGGGGCTCGACTACGACTACCCCCACGACCGCCCGGAGGGCGTCTCCGAGCAGGAGCTGATGCCGGACGAGGCGATCGGCGAGCGCTTCCTCGAGCTGACCGAGCACGGGGACGAGCGCGAGCTGCGCGAGCGCTTCGAGCGCATTCGAAAGGCGCGCGGCCGGAGCGACTAGCCCGGCGGCGCCGGGGCGCCGGCCAACGGCAGCAACCAAGGGTCGGCCCCGGCGCAGGGGGTGGGCCCCCAACGTCAGACATGACACCCGTTTCGGGGCCCACCCCCCGGTGCGGGCCGGCCTGGTTGCTGCTTTTTCGAAACCCCTACGCCCCGAGCACTCGCTGGAACGCCGACTCGACCTCGCGCTCCTCGTCCGGCTCGAGTGGGCGCAGGTCGGTGGAGCGGGCGAGCGTTTCGTGGCTGGGGAAGATCAGGTCGCTGCGCGCCAGCTTCGGGTCGCGCCGCTCGAGCAGCTCGCGCACGCCGTCGACCGGGCATACGTAGTTGACCCACTCGGTGATGTCGACCTGCACCTCGGGGCGGTAGACGAAGTCCATGAACTTCTCGGCCGTGAACGCGTGCGGCGCGCCGACGGGGATCTGCATGTTGTCCGACCAGAGCAGGAACCCCTCCTCGGGCTGGACGAACTCGATGTTCGGGTTGTCCGCCTTGAGCTGGATGGCGTCGCCGGACCAGCCCAGGATCAGCCACGAGTCGCCCTTGGTGATGTCCTTCGTGTACTCGTTGCCGGTGAAGCCGCGCACCTGGCCCGAGCGCACCTCCTGCTCGCAGCGGTCGACCGCCTCCATCATGTCGTCGACGGTGGCCGCGGCCGGGTCCTTGCCGAGCGCCAGCATCACCATCGGCACGGTGTCGGTCATCTCGCTGAGCAGCGTGACCTTGCCCTTGTAGTCCGGGTCGAACAGGTCCCCGATCGAGCGCGGCTCGCGCTTGACCTTGTCCTTGCGGTAGATCAGCCCGGTCATGCCGGACTGCCAGGGCACCGTGAACTCGCGCTTGGGGTCGATCAGCGGGCGGCGCAGGCGCTGGATCAGGTTGGCCTCGACGTTCGGCAGCGCCGAGCGGTCCAGCTTCTGCACGTAGCCGAGCCGGATCATCCGCGCGGCCATGTAGTCGCTCACCACATGCAGGTCGCGGCCGCCGGAGTCGCCGCGGGAGTACTGCTGGCGCACCTTGCCGAAGAACTCCTGGTTGGCGCTGATCTCCTCGATGTAGCGGATCTTCGTGCCGTACTCGCGCTCGAACTCCTTGAGCGTGCCGTGGTCCTCGTCGATGTACAGCGGCCAGTTCGAGAAGGTCATCGACTTCGCGAACTTGCCCCTGGCGATCGGCTCGAGCTCGTCCGGCGACTGCCGCTGCCCAGCCGTCTCCGCGCCGCAGGCCGCCAGGTAGGCCGCGAAGGCGGCGGAGGCGCTGCGCTGCAGGACCCGCCTGCGGGTGAGCATCGACGTCACGGTACCGCTGCGTGCTTCACAATCCCAGGCCATGGAAGCCGCCGTTACGACGATCACGCCGGAGCTCGAGTCGTTCAGTCCGCTGGACGGCGCGCGACTCGGCGCGGTCGAGACGATCCGTCCCGACGCGGTCCAGTCGGTCGTGGACGACGTGGCGAGCGTCCAGCCGTTCTGGGCGCAGCTGCCGCTGTCCGACCGCGCCCGCTACATGCGCCGTGCGGGGCAGGCGATCATCGACCAGCTCGAGGAGCTCGCCGAGCTGCTCAGCCGGGAGCAGGGCAAGCCGATCAACGAGTCCTACGTGATGGAGCTGCTGCCCACGATCGACTCGCTGCGCTGGCTGGCCGAGGCGGGGCCGGGCATCCTCGAGGACGAGCGCGTGCCGCTGCCGGTCTTCATCAAGCAGAAGCGCGCCCGCTTCACGTTCGAGCCGCTCGGCGTGGTCGGCGTCATCGGGCCGTGGAACTACCCCTGGTCGATCCCCTTCGGCGAGGTGGCGATAGCGCTGATGGCCGGCAACGGCGTGGTGCTCAAACCGGCGTCGCTGACCCCCCTGATCGGGCAGCGCATCCAGGAGGTGTTCGAGCGCGCCGGCGTGCCGGAGGGACTGGTGCGAACGGTCCACGGCGGCGGCGCCGTGGGCCAGGCGCTGGTCGAGTCCAGCGCCACCAAGATCTTCTTCACCGGCTCGGTGGAGGTCGGCCGGCGGGTGGGCGAGGAGTGCGCGCGGCGCCTGAAGGGGTCCGTCCTCGAGCTGGGCGGCAAGGACCCGATGGTGGTGTGCGACGACGCCAACCTGCCCAACGCGATCTCGGGCTGCCTGTGGGGCGGCTTCGCCAACGCCGGGCAGACCTGCTCGGGCATCGAGCGCGTCTACGTGGTGCACGAGGTGGCCGACCGCTTCGTCGAGGGCGTGGTCGAGGGAGCGCGCGCCCTGCGCCTCGGCGACCCGCTCGACTACGAAACCGAGATCGGGCCGATGGTGTCGCGCGAGCAGCTCGAGCTGGTGCGCGACCTGGTGGACGACGCCGTGGCAAACGGCGCGACCCTGCACTGCGGCGGCCCGGTCGACGTGCCGGACCACCCGCGCGGCGACTTCTACGCGCCCGCCGTGCTGACCGGCGTGACGCACGACATGCGCATCATGCGCGAGGAGATCTTTGGGCCGGTGGTGCCGATCGTGACCGTCGACTCCGAGGACGAGGCGATCGCCCTCGCGAACGACTCGGAGTTCGGCCTGGGCGCGTCGGTCTGGACGATGAACCGCGCCAAGGGCGAGCGCATCGCCGAGCGCATCCAGTCCGGCATGGTCTGGATCAACGACCACATGTTCAGCCACGGCGCCTGCTCGTGCTCGTGGGGAGGCGTGAAGGAGTCCGGCCTCGGGCGCTCGCACTCCAAGTTCGGCCTCTGGGAGTGCGTGAACATCAAGCTCGTCACCTGGGAGCCGTCGCGCACGCGCGACTTCTGGTGGCACCCCTACGACGACTCGCTGGGCAAGGCGATGAGCGCCTCGGCGCGCCTGCTCTACGGCCGCGACGCCGACAAGCCGGCCGCGCTGCGGCGCGGGCTGTTCCCGCTCCTCAAGGTGGGCGGGAAGACGCTGCGCGACGTGTTCAAGCGCTAGACGGCCGCGGCACGAGTCGGATGCTTGACCGCGGTCGGATGCTTGACCGCGCTGCGCGGAGCGCATACGATCGCGCTCCGCCAAAACGCTTTGGCACCATGCAACCGGGCTGTAGAGCGAAGGGGCACATATGGAAGCAGCGTCAGGTCCGCAGACGGGTCCGGCCGGAACCATCCAGCCCGGCCCGCCGCCGCCGATCACGGAGGTCGAGCGCCAGGGCATCGAGCCGATCCCGCCCGAGGAGCGGACCGCCACGCCGACCGACCTGTTCCGCGTCAGCTTCGGCGGCGCCAACACGTTCGCCACGGTCGTACTCGGCGCCTTCCCGATCCTGCTGTTCGGCCTGTCCTTCTGGGAGGGATTGCTCGCCGCCGTGCTGGGAGTCGTCGTGGGCGGCGCGATCCTCGCCCCGATGGCGCTGTTCGGCCCCGCCAACGGGACCAACAACGCCGTTTCGAGCGGCGCCCACTTCGGCGTGGTCGGCCGCATCGTCGGCTCCTTCCTGTCGCTCCTGACCGCCATCACGTTCTTCGCGATCTCGATCTTCACGAGCGGCGACATCCTGGTCGGGGCCCTCGATCGCCTGTTCGGCACCGGTCAGTCGGACGCTCTCGTCGCCGTGGCCTACGGCCTGTTCGGCGTGGCCATCCTCGCGATCTGCCTCTACGGCTTCCGTTTCATGCTTGCCGTCAACAAGGTCGCCGTCGTCACCGCGACCGCCCTCTACCTGCTCGGCGCGGCGGCCTTCGCGGGCGACTTCGACCCCGGCGTGGCGGGCGCCCGCCCCGAGTTCCTCCCCGCGTTCATCGGATCGACCCTGCTCGTGATGGCCAACCCGCTCTCGTTCGGCGCCTTCCTGGGCGACTGGGCGCGCTACATCCCCTCGACCGCGCGGCGCTCGCGCCTGATGCTGGCCGCGTTCGGAGCGCAGTTCGCCACCCTGATCCCGTTCGTGTTCGGTCTGGCGACCGCGACGATCATCGTGGCCCAGGCTCCCGAGGCGGCGGCCTCCGCCAACTACGCGGCCGGGCTCGTGCAGATCACACCCGACTGGTTCTTGCTGCCGGTCTGCGTCATCGCGGTCATCGGGGGGCTGTCCACCGGCACCACCTCCCTCTACGGGACCGGACTCGACTTCTCGTCGGTGTTCCCGTTCCTGAGCCGCTTCCAGTCGACGCTGCTGGTCGGCACGCTCTCGATCGCGATCGTCTTCATCGCGCGCTTCGCCGCCGACTTCGTGACGGCGATCGTCACGTTCGCGACGCTGATCATCGTCTGCACCACGCCGTGGGTGGTGATCATGACCATCGGCTTCATCACCCGGCGCGGGTGGTACCGCTCCGACGACCTGCAGGTGTTCAACCGCAGCCAGCGCGGCGGGGCGTACTGGTTCACGCGCGGCGTGAACTACAGGGCGATGGCGGCGTGGATCCCGGCGGCCATCGTGGGCGTGCTGTTCGTGAACATCCCAGAGCAGTTCGAGGGCGGCCTGCGCCACACGTTCGGCGGCTCGCTCGAGGGGGTGGACGTGAGCCTCGCGGTCGTGATCGTGCTCGCGGCCGTGCTCTTTGTCCTGTTCGAGCTGCTCTTCCCGGAGCCGCGAGAGGTCTACGGCCCGGACGGCCCGCGGCTGTTCCGCGCCACCGACGCGCGGCAAGTGCCGCCGATCCAAGACCGGCGCGGCGACAGGGCGATCGGTGCCACCCAACATCCGTGACGTAGCCCGAGCCGCAAGCGTCTCCATCACCACGGTTTCGCACGCCCTCAACGGCAAGGGACGGGTGAGCGAGGAGACACGGCAG
Source organism: Thermoleophilaceae bacterium (assembly GCA_034664125.1). Taxonomy (GTDB): domain Bacteria; phylum Actinomycetota; class Thermoleophilia; order Solirubrobacterales; family Thermoleophilaceae; genus JACVRW01. The sequence goes on from JAXDIG010000005.1 coordinate 5,449, forward strand.
CGCGTGCTGCGCGCCGCCGACGAGCTCGGCTACACCGCGAACGTGCATGCGCGCGGGCTGGTGACCGGCCGGGCGCTCACGCTGGCGGTCCAGATCTCCGGGTTTGGCCGGCAAACGTTCGTGCCGGGCTCGGCCTACTTCACGGAGCTCCTCAACGGCGCGTACGCCATGGCGCTGGACCTCGGCTATGTGCTGGTGCTGATCCCGAGCGCCGCGGAGGCCGATCTGAACCGCATGCCCGCCGACGGCGCGCTGGTCGTCGATCCCACGGGCCACGAGGCGCTCATGGAGTTGATGCGCGCAAGCGGAGCGCCCGTGGTCACCACCGGCCGCGTGCCGAGCAACGAGCAGCTGAGCGACGGTTGGGTCGACAACGACCACCCCGCCGCGGCGCACGCGGCGCTCGAGCACCTGCGCCAGCGCGGCTACGTCCGCCCGGCGCTGCTCACGACGGCGCGGGAGCTGTCCTACTCGCTCGACGCCCAGGAGGCGTATGCGCGGTGGGCCGGGGAGCGCGGCCAGGAGCCGATCGTGGGCACGATCGAAGGCGAGCTGGACGTGGACGAGGCCGCGGAGGTCACCGCGAGCCTGCTCCGGCGCGAGCCGGCCCCCGACGCGCTGTACTCGACCAACGACGCCGCCGCCCTCGGCGCGCTGCGGGCCGTACGCGCGGCCGGCCTGAGCGTGCCGGGCGACGTCGGCATCGTGGGCGAGATGGACACCGAGGCGCTGCGCCTGGCGGATCCGCCGCTCACCGCCATCGACGTGATGCCGGCGCAGCTCGGCCGCGAGGCGGTCGGCCTGCTGGTGGGGCTCGTCGAGGGCGACGACGTGGCGCGGCGGCGCATCGTCGTCGAAACGGAGCTGATTCCGCGCACGTCGAGCGCCGGCCCTGCCACGCCCGCCTAAGGGGTCATCGGAGGCGAACTGCCGATGTAAGGGGGCCGCCTTAGCCGTAACTTTGATCCCATGACCGGACCCCTCACACAAGCGGCCGCAACCGAGCATCTGCACGATCTGCGCGCGGCCGCCGGGAACCGCGGCCCCAGGTCGCGGAAGCAGCGTCCGCGGCGCCGCAGGCCGGCGTTCGCGGGGCTGCGCCGCCCGCGCCGTGCCCTCGCCGCCTGAAGCGCCTCTTCCCTCCGGCGCCAGGCGGCGGGGGCACCCCCGGCGCCGCGGCGACACGGCCCGGGGTGCCTAGACTGTTCCGCATGCCCGCGCAGGCCTACGCCGGCAAGGAATGTGTCTGTCAGCTCCGCAAGGGGATCTGCGACCAGTCCTGCGTACAGGGGATGCTGGACACGCCCTTCTACATCGCCTGCCTGCGCCTCAGCGGCCGTCGCTGCGTGGTCGTGGGTGGAGGCGAGGTCGGGCTCGAGAAGGTCGAGGGCCTGCTCGCCTGCGACGGCGAGGTGACGCTGATCGCTCCCGACGCGATCGAGCCGCTCGAGCAGCTGGCGCGCGAGGGCTCCATCCGCTGGGAGCGCCGCGGATACGGCGGCGCCGCCGACCTCGAGGGCGTGTTCATGGTGATCGCCGCCACCGACGACACCGACGTGAACATCGCGGTGTTCGAGGACGCCGAGCGGCGCGCGATGCTGGTCAACGTCGTGGACGTGCCGCCGCTCTGCAACTTCATCCTGCCGGCGGTCATCCGCACCGGGCCGCTGGCGATCGCGATCTCCACCGCCGGTGCCTCGCCGGCGCTCGCCAAGCGCATCCGCGACGAGATCGCCGACGAGTATGGCGAGCCCTACGCGCGCCTGGCCGTGCTGCTCAACGAGGTGCGCGGCTGGGCCAAGGCCACGCTGCCGACCTACCAGGACCGCAAGGCCTTCTTCGAGTCGGTCGTGAACGGCGAGCCGGATCCGGTCGAGCTGCTCCGGCACGGCGACGAGCCTGCGGTCCGCGACCTGATCGCCGCGGCGCGGCAGTCCCACCAGCCTGTCTGACGAGCTGACACACCTCGACGAGGCCGGGCGAGCCCGGATGGTCGACGTGGGCGGCAAGCCCGTGACCGACCGCCGCGCGCGGGCGCGGGCGACCGTGCGGATGTCCGCCGAGACGGCCGCCGCGGTGGCTCGCGGCGACGCGCCCAAGGGCGACGTGATCGGCACCGCCCGGATCGCCGGCATCCAGGCGGCCAAGCGCACCGCCGAGCTGATCCCGCTCTGCCACCCGCTCGCACTCTCGTTCGTGGGCGTGGAGGCCGAGGTGCGCGAAACCGAGGTCGTGCTGACCGCCGAGGCGCGCACGAGCGGGCAGACGGGCGTCGAGATGGAGGCGATGACCGCGGCCGCCGTGGCGGCGCTGACGGTCTACGACATGGTCAAGGGCCTGGAGCGCGGGGTGGAGATCGCGGAGGTCGTGCTGCTCGAGAAGTCGGGCGGCCGCCACGACTGGCGCCGATGAGGGCCGCGGTGCTCACCGTGTCGAGCTCGCTGGCGGGCGGCCAGGGCGAGGACGTGTCGGGGCCGCGCCTGGCCGAGCTGTGCGCGGCGGCGGGGCTGGAAGTCGTGCGCGAGACGGTTTCGGACGATCGCGACGCGATCGCGGGCGTGCTGACGCGACTGGCCGACCAGGAGCAGGTGCGCTTCGTGTTCACCACCGGGGGTACCGGCCTGACGGTCGACGACGTGACGCCGGAGGCTACGCGCGACGTGATCGACCGCGAGGCGCCCGGCTACGCGGAGGCGATCCGCGCCGACTCGCGCGACCACACGCCGCTGGGCCTGCTCACACGCGGAGTGTCGGGCGTGCGGGGCCGCACGCTGATCGTCAACTTCCCCGGCAACCCGAAGGCGATCGACCAGTCCTGGCCGATCGTCGCGCCCACTCTGGAGCACGCGGCCGCCACGCTCGAGCGGGACTAGCCGAGGCCCCTCTCGCGCAGCTCCTCGAGCGCCTCAGGCGACTTCTCGAGGTCGTCCAGGTCCATGCCGGCGAGCACCGAGGGCGTCTTCGAGAACTGCACGTCCGAGTACTGGATCACCTGGACGCGGTTGCCCCAGGGATCGCGGAAGTCGACTCCCGGCCCGCCGAGCAGCTCGGCCCCGGCCTCTTCGGCGAGGCCCCGGGCGCGCTCGCGGTCGTCCACCACCAGCCCGAAGTGGCGGCCGCCGTCCGGCGCCTGCGTGCGGCCCTCGGCGAGCACGAGGAACTGGTCGCCCATGTCCAGGAACGCCATGCGCCCGGCCCGGCCGCGCAGCTCGAAGTCGAACACGCGCCCGTAGAAGTCGAGCGCCTGCTCGACGTCGTCGACCTCCAGGACGACGTGGTTGATCCCGACGAGTCGCGCCCGCTCGGCCATGGCGGTGAGCCTACCCGCGTCGGCTCACCGAGCGAACGACAGCAACAATGGGCGGCCCGAATCGCCTCGGGCGAGGGGGGTGGGCCCCGAACGTCAGACATAGCCCCCACTTCGGGGCCCACCCCCGCCGGGAGCGGCCAACGACGGCGGCAAGCAACCTTTGTCGCCGCTGTATACGCCGGGGCCCAAATGCGGCCGGCGGCAGCGCCACCCATAGGCTTCCCCGCGTGGCGGCGATCGAGCTCGACGGCCTCGAGCGGCGGTTCGGCGAGCGCGTCGCGCTCGCCGGCGTCTCCGCGCGCGTGGAGGTCGGTCAGACGCTGGCCGTGCTGGGCGGCAACGGGGCCGGCAAGACGACTCTGCTGCGTGTGCTGGCCGGATTGCTGCGCCCGCACGGCGGCCGCGCGCGCGTCCTCGACGCCGAGCTGCCCGCCGAGCGCTGGAAGCTGCCCGGCCGCGTCGGCTACCTCGGCCACGACCCGCTGCTCTACCGCGACCTCAGCGGCCGCGAGAACCTGCGCTACCACGCCCGGCTGCACCGAGTGCCCGAGGAGCGCGTGGCCACCGTGCTCCGGCAGGTGGGCATGGAGAGGCGCGCCGACGATCCGGTCAGGGAGCTGTCGCGTGGCATGGTCCAACGCGTCGCCGCCGCGCGGGCCGTGCTGCACGAACCGCCGCTGCTGCTGCTCGACGAGCCGCGCGCGAACCTCGACCCGGCCGCCGCCGAGCTGCTCGAGCCCCTGATCGGCCGCGCGTCCGGCCGGACGCGCGTGCTGGTCAGCCATGACGTGCGCGGCGCTCTCGCCGAGGCCGACACGGTGCTGCGGCTGCGGCGCGGACGCCCGGTCGGCGAGGACGAGGAGCTGTACCGGTGATCCGCGCGGCCACCGTGATCCTGCGCAAGGACCTCCTGCTGGAGTGGCGCACCAGGGAGGCGGTGCCGGCCATGACGCTGTTCACGATCACCGTCTACGTGCTGTTCCACTTCGGGCTCGACCGCGACTCGCTGGACGGCGCGCTGGCCTCCGGGGTGCTGTGGGTCACGCTGCTGCTGGCGGCGGTGATCGGCGTGACCCGCCTGTTCGCCGCGGAACGCGAGCAGGGCGGGATCGACGCGCTGCTGCTGGCCCCGGTGGACCGCACGGCGCTGTTTCTGTCCAAGGCCAGCGCCCTGTTCCTGTTCCTGGTGGCGGTCGAGGTGGTGGCGGTGCCGGCCTTCGACCTGCTGCTGCTCGGCCCCGGCCTCGGCGGCACCCTGCCCGAGCTGCCCGCGATCCTGCTGCTGGGCAACCTCGGCATCGCCGCGGTGGGCGCGCTGGTGGCGGCGCTCGCCGCGGAAACGAGGACGCGCGAGCTGATCGTGCCGCTGCTCCTGCTCCCCCTGCTGGTCCCGCTGCTGATCTCCTGCGCCCAGGCGACCGAGCCTCTGCTGCGCTCAGACCAGGGCCCGGAGGACCTGGGGCGCTGGCTGGGGCTGCTCACGCTTTACGATGTGGTGTTCGTGCTTGTCTCGGTAGCCGTCTTCGACTTCCTGCTCGAGGACTGATGTATTCGAAGGGCCTCGTCCCCCTGGCAGCAGCCACCGTCGTGGTAGTCACGGCGGCGCTGGCGCTCGTCTTCTTCTACGCCCCGCTCGACGCCGACCAGGGCTTCGTCCAGAAGATCTTCTACATCCACGTGCCGATGGCGATCGTGGCGCTGGGCGGCTTCGTGGCCGGGGGCGTGTTCGCGATCCGCCACCTGCGCTCGGGCGACCCGTCCTGGGACCTGCGCTCGTACGTCGCGATCCACCTGTCGATCATCCTCGGGCTGGGCGTGCTCGTGACCGGCGCGATCTGGGCCAAGGCCTCGTGGGGCCACTGGTGGGTTTGGGACGAGCCCGTCCTAGTGTCCTTCCTGGTCGTGTTCCTCCTCTACTGCGTCTACTTCCCGCTGCGCTTCTCGATCGAGGACCCCGAGCGCCAGGCGCGCTACTCGTCGGTGTTCGCCATCGCCGCCGGCGCCTTCGTGCCGCTCAACTTCACCGCGGTGCGGCTGGCCGAGGCATACACGCACCCGCGCGTGCTGTCGCAGACGGGCGGCAGCCTGCCCGGCGAGATGCGCCTCACCTTCCTGGTGTCGCTGGTAGGCATGACGCTGCTGTTCGTGACGCTCTGGAAGCTCGAGCTGACGGCCAAGCACGCGGCGCTGCAGCTGAAGAGGCTGCGCCGGCGGCGGCTCGAGCGCGAGGCGGTGGCGGCGTGATGTGGCTCGCGGCACCGGCCCTCCCGCTCGACGAGGCCGGCAAGTACGTCGCGGGCGCCTACGTGGTGTTCCTCGCGCTGATCCTGATCTACGTCGCGATCATGGCGGCCAAGCTGGCCCGCATCGACCGCGAGCTGACCGAGCTCGCCGAGGAGGACCAGTGACCAGCGAGCTGCTCGCGCTCGGCGCCTCGCACAAGACCGCGCCGCTGCCGCTGCGCGAGAAGCTGGCGCTGCCCGCCGGGCGAGCCGCGCGGGTGCTCGGCGAGCTGACCGATCACGACGGCATCCACGAGGCGGTGGCGCTGTTCACCTGCAACCGCACCGAGCTCTACCTGGTCACGAACGACGCCCTGGAGGCCGAGAACGCCACGCTGGCGATCCTGTCCCGGCAGGCCGAGCTGCGCCCGACCGAGCTGATCGGCTCGCTCTACTCCCTGCGCGGCCGCGAGGCCGTCGAGCATCTCTTCTCGGTCACGGCGGGACTCGACTCGATGATCGTCGGCGAGGCGGAGATCCAGGGCCAGGTGAAGCGCGCGTACGAGATGGCGCTGGTCGAGGGCGTGAGCGGCCCGGTGTCCAACCGGCTGTTCCGGGACGCGCTCGCTGCCGGCAAGCGGGCCCGCTCGGAAACCGGGGTGGCGCGCTCCAACGTGTCGATCTCCACCGTCGCGGTGCAGCTGGCGTCCGACTTCCTCGGCGAGCTGGCCGACCGCCGCGTGCTGGTGATCGGCGCCGGCGAGAACGCCGAGCTGACCGCCCGGGCGCTGCGCGACCGCGGCGTGCAGACGCTGTTCGTGGCCAACCGCCGCTACGACCGCGCCCTGGGGCTGGCACAGCGCTTCGGCGGGCGGGCAGTGACCTTCGAGGACATGCCGCGCGAGCTCGAGGCCGCCGACATCGTGGTCACCTCGACCGGGGCGCCGCACCAGATCGTGGGTCGCGAGGAGCTGGAGTTCGTGGCCGCGTCGCGCATGGGCCGGCCGCTGGTGCTGATCGACCTCGCCGTGCCGCGCGACATCGAGCCGAGCGTGCGCAGCTGTCCGGGCATCGCGCTCTACGACATGGACGACCTGCAGCGCGCGGTTGCGCGCAACCTCGACGCCCGCGTGGCGGAGGCCGAGGAGGCGCTGGCGCTCGTGCGCGAGGAGGTCGAGCGCTTCGAGGGCTGGATCGCCAGCCTGGACGTGGTGCCCACGATCTCGGCGCTGCGCCAGCGCGCTGACCAGGTGGTCCGGCAGGTGCTCGCCGAGAACGAGTCGCGCTGGGAGTCGCCGTCCGAGGCCGACCGCGAGCGCGTCGAGGTGATGGCGCGGGCGATCGCCTCCCGGCTCCTGCACGAGCCGACCGTGCGCCTCAAGGAGCGCGGCTCATACGACTACCTGCACACGCTGCGCGAGCTGTTCGGGCTCGATCCGGCCCCCGCCGAGGAAACTCCCGCCGCGGAGGTCACGCGGCTGGACACGCGCCGCCGCCCGGCGGGATGAGTGCATCGGTGCGCAGCCGGCCGAGCCGGCTGCTGCCGCTAAGGCTTGGCACGCGCGGCAGCGCCCTGGCGCTGGCACAAGCCCGGTGGGTCGCCGAGCGCCTGGCCGGCGAAACCGAGCTGGTCACGATCACCACGTCCGGCGATCGCGGCTCGCGGGACGACAAGTCGCGCTTCGTGAAGGAGATCGAGGAGGCGCTGCTGGGGGGCGAACTGGATTTGGCGGTGCACTCGGCCAAGGACGTGCCCGGCGAGCTGCCCGCCGGCCTCTCGATCGTCGGCGTGCCCGAGCGGGCCGACCCCCACGACGCGCTCTGCGGCGCCGACTCGCTCGACGATCTCGACGCGGGCGCGGTGGTGGGCACCGCCAGCGTGCGCCGGCGCGCGCAGCTGCTGGCGCTGCGTCCCGACCTCGAGGTGCGCGACCTGCGCGGCAACGTCGACACCCGGCTGCGCCGGCTCGCCGACGGCGACTACGACGCGATAGTGGTCGCGCGCGCCGGCCTGGAGCGCCTCGGCCGCGCCGGCGAGGGCAAGGCGCTGCGGGCGCTGGTTCCCGCTCCGGGTCAGGGCTGCCTCGCCCTGGAGGCGCGCGGCGACGACGAGCGCGTGGCCGCCGCGGCCGCCGAGCTGACCGAGCGGCACGCCCTCGTAGCGCTGACCGCCGAGCGCGCGCTGGTGACCGCGCTGGACGCCACCTGCAACACGCCGATCGGCGCCTTCGCCGACCGGCGCGACGGCGCCCTCGTGCTCAGCGCGTTCGTGGGGCTGCCGGACGGCTCCCACTGGATCCGCGACGAGCTGGCCGGCGATGCCGGCGAGCCGGCGGCCCTGGGCCGCGGCGTGGCCGAGCGGCTCGAGGCCGCCGGGGCCCGCGAGCTGCTCGAGCAGGCGGAGCGGGCGGCACAGCCGCAGTAGACGTACGCTGAGCCGATGATGACCCCAGGAGGGCGCCAGACCGTGTGCGCCTGCATCATCGCCCGGGACGAGGAGGAGCGGCTGCCGGCGGCGCTCGCCAGCGTCGCCTTCTGCGACGACGTGGTCGTCGTGGACTCGGGCTCCCGCGACCGCACCGTCGAGCTGGCCCGCGCGGCCGGTGCACGGGTGACCGAGCACCCGTGGCGCGGCTTCGGCGCTCAGCGCAACGTCGCCATCGACAGCGCCGCCACCGACTGGATCCTCGAGGTGGACGCCGACGAGCGCGTCACCCCGGCGCTGCGCGCGGAGATCGAGGCCTTCCTGGCCGACGTGCCTGACGGCGTGGACATCTGCGGCGTGCCCTGCCGCGACGTGTTCGTCGGCGGGCGGCTCGGCCCCTCATCGAAGTACCCCAAGTACCGTCTGCGGCTGTTCCGGCGAGGCGTCTACCGCCACGACGAGGACCTGGCCGTGCATGAGGGGCTGTGGGCGTTCGGCCGCACGTGGGCGTTCGAGGGCGATCTCGAGCACGTGCTCGCGGACAGCCTCCCGGAGGCGATCCGCGACGCCGCTGCCTACGCGCGACTGGAGGCCGGCCAGCTGAGCGGCCCGATCTCCGCGAGCGCACGGGTGCGCGGCGTCGCCGTCCGGCCGTTGGCCAAGTTCGGCTACCGGCTGGCGGTGGACGGCGGCTGGCGCGACGGCTGGCGCGGCCTCGCCAAGGTCGCGCTCGACTGCTGGGCCGACGCGCTCGTGTGGGTGCTCGCGCGGGGCGACGGCTCCGCCGAGCCGGCGCCCAGCCATTACAGCCAGGAGCGGGTGCGCCGCGGCCCCGTGCGGCTGGTGGCGATCGCCTCGGGCTTCGAGAGCACCATCCGGGCGGACCGCTGGCTGATGGGCGCGCAGGCCGCCGGCGCCGACGTGGCCCTCGTCACCGACCACCCGCCGGACGCCGGCCGCGGACCCCTGCGCGTGCGCGAGGTCGAGCGCATGACGCCGCTGCGGCTGATCAGGGCGCTCGACGCCGAGGTCCAGCTGCGTGGCGTCGACGCCTTCGTTCCCTGCGGCCGGCGCGAGCGGCGGCTGGCGCGGATGCTCCCCACCGAGCTGCGCGCGCCGTTCGGCCCGCTCGATCCCGACACCGACCCGGCCGAGGCGGAGCGCCTGGTGCGGGCGGCCACCCGGTGACGCTCGAGGGGCGCGACATCGTGTGCCTGGGCTTCGGCGAGTGGGACGCCGAGCTCTGGACCAACCAGCAGCACCTGATGGCGCGCCTGGCGCGGCGCAACCGCGTGCTGTTCCTGGAGTCGCTCGGGCTGCGCCAACCGCGGCTGGCAGGCCCCGACCTGCGCCGGATGGCGCGCCGGGTGGAGCGCGCGGCGGCGGGCGCGCGGTCGGTGGACGGCCTGCACGTGCTGTCGCCGCTCGTGATCCCGGTCCACGGCCGGCCGCGCATCAACGCCCTGAACGTGCGGCTGCTCCGCGCGCAGGTGGGACGGGCCGCCCGGGCCGTGGGACTGGAGCGGCCACTGCTGTGGAGCTACGTGCCGCAGGCGGAGTGGCTCGTAGAGACGCTCCAGCCGTCGGCGATCGTCTACCACTGCGTGGACGACATCGCCGCCCAGAAGGGTGTCCAAGCGGCCGCCTTTCGCATCGCCGAGGCGCGCTTCGCCGCCCGCGCCGACCTCGTGCTCGCCTCGGCGCCGGCGCTTGCCGAGCGCATGCGCGCGCTCAACGATCGGGTCTTCTACACGCCCAACGTGGCGGACACCGAGCGCTTCGCCACCGCGCTCCAGGACGGCCCGACGGACCCGGGGCTGGCGGCGCTGCCCCGCCCGCGGATCGTCTTCACCGGCGCGGTGGTGGCCACGAAGCTCGACCTCGACCTGCTCGAGGGCGTGGCACGCGCGCGCCCGGGCTGGTCGATCGCGCTGGTCGGGCCGGTGGGCGCGGGCGACCCGCGCACCGACGTGTCGGTGCTGAAGCGACTGCCCAACGTGCACCTGCTCGGATGGCGGCCCTACGCCGCCCTGCCCGAGGTGCTGCGCGGCGCGGACGCGGCGCTCGTCCCCTACGCGATCAACGAGCTCACCCGCTCCGTGTTCCCGATGAAGGTCTACGAGTACCTGGCCGCCGGGCTGCCGGTGGTGACCACCCCGCTCCCGGCCCTGGACGGGATCGCCGGAATTGAGGTCGCCGCCGACGTCCCGGCCACGGTGGCGGCCGTGGAGCGTGCCCTGGCCGGCGACGGTCCCGACGCCCGGCGCGAGCGTTCCGCCGCGGCGCGCGGCCACTCCTGGGAGGCGCGGCTCGCCGAAATCGACTCCTATCTCTCTGGTGCCGGCCGTGCGTGACCGCCTCCGCAGCCTCACTCGCAGGATGGGCTACGAGGTGAGGCGGTACACGCCGCTGCGGTCCTTCGCGGCTGCCCGCGAGGCGCTGCTCCGGGGCCGCGGCGTGGACGTGGTGCTCGACGTGGGCGCCAACGCGGGCCAGTACGGCACGCTGCTGCGCGAGCTGGGCTTCGACGGACGACTGGTGTCGCTCGAGCCGGTCGCCGAGGCGTACGCGGAGCTGGAGCGCCGCGCCGCGGCCGATGGCGCCTGGGAGGCCGTGCGCGTGGCCGCCTCCGACGTCGACGGGGAGATCACGCTGAACGTGACCGAGGACTCGCGCAGCAGCTCGGTCCTGCCGCGCAACGAGCGCTTCGCGGACCACGCCGGCTGGGCCCCCAGGGAAAGCCGCCGCGTGGCGGCGCGCCGCCTCGACGGCCTCGTCGCCGAGCTGCTGCGCCCGCAGGAACGCGCCTACCTGAAGCTCGACATCCAAGGCTATGAGCGCGCCGTTCTCGACGGCGCCGGCGACGCGCTGGGCCGGTTCGAGGCGCTCGAGCTGGAGCTGAGCGTCAGGCCGCTCTACGAGGGGCAGGCGCAGCTCACGGACATGCTGCCACTGCTGGCCGAGCGCGGCTTCCGCCCGGTGTGCCTGGAGCCGATCCTGCTGGACGACGACGGACTGCTGATGGAGCTGGACGGCCTGTTCGCGCGGACCTAAGCCGCCAGGAACTCGTCCCAGGGCCGCGCGTAGCCGGCCAGCTTGCGGGCCAGCCGCTCGAGGTCGGCCCAGCCGCCCTCGGCCTCCCACGACCAGTGCAGCACCATTGGGATCCACAGGGCGGCTTGGGCGGCGATGGCGCGATCGGTCGCGGCGGCCACGCTCTTCGAGCGCTCGTAGAACGGCGCGTAGACGGGCATGTAGACCGCCTCGCCGCGCCACAGGGGTGTCCGGTGGAACCCGAACAGGGGCACGGTTTCGGGGCCGCCGCAGACGACTTGGTAGCGCTCCGCCAGCACGTCGTACTGCCGAGCGTCGAAGCGGTTGAAGGGTGGGACGAAGACACGCGGGCGTATCCCCGCATCCGCCAGCCGCGCGGTGCCGACAGCGAGAAGCGCGCGCAGATCCTCCACTTCGAGCCCCACGAGCTCCGAGCGGTGCCGCGGGCGGGCATCGCGGGTGCGGTGGTCGTAGCCGTGCAGGGCGAAGGTCACGCCGTCCCGGCGCAGCTGGTCGAGCGTGGCCAGCTCGCGGTCCGACAGCGGCCGGCTGAGGGTGCCCGACGGATCGAGGTAGTCGCGCGCGACCGCGGGAGTGACGGCCATCATGTACGGCACCCCCGCCTCGGTGAGGATCGCGTGGAAGCGGGCGAACTGCGCCCGGCGCCGCTCGCTCTCGTCATAGGCGCCGGCGAGCGGGAACTCGTCGACGCGCAGCAGGAAGCGCGGAGGGCCGGCGGCCGCGGCCCCGAGCACGGCGCGGCGGGCCGCGGCGAGCGGGGCGAGGTTGCGCGTCTCGAAGTCGAACTGGCCGCCCTTCATGGCCAGCCGCTGCAGCCCGCGGATCGGCGCGACAGGTACCGGCCGGCAGGCCACCGCGCGCGCCACCTCGGGCCGGGCGAGGTCGCGCTTGCTGACCCGGCCCGTTCTCAGCTCCTCGGCGAAGACCAAGCTCGCGCTGCGCTGCTCGTCGGTGGCCGGAACGGTCAGCGACAGGCTCGCGGCCATCGCCAGGCCAGCGATCCGGGTCAGGGGAAAACGCAATGCCTTGCGGATCTGGCGACCATAGACCGGACGCGGTACCGGGCGCCAGTGTCGGCGGGGGAAAATCGCGGACCGCCTAGGCTCCGCGCCGACATGAGCACGCTCGTCGTCTCCTCGTACATGCCCGCGCGCGGCACCGGCCGCGGCGCTCGCACCTACGGGATCGTGCGCGCGCTCGCCGCCCACGGGCCGGTCGACCTGCTGCACACCCGCTTCGGCGCCGCCGCGCCCGACCCCTCGTACGTTGCGATCGACGGAGTGAGCCTGCACGCGGTGACCAACTCGCGCGGCGCGCGGCGCGGGCTGGCCTGGGCGCGCTCGCGGGCGAGGGGCGTGCCGAAGCCAGTCGCGCGCGGCGTCTCGCCGGACCTGGCGGCCGCCGCGGAGCGCCTGGCGGAGGCGCCCGGGCGCGGCCGCGTGATCGCCGAGGACGCGATGGCGGCGGTGTCCCTGCTGCGCCTGGCGCGGCGGCGACCCGTGATCTACAGCGCCAACAACCTCGAGTCGGCCCTGCGGCCCGGCCGCGAGCCGGACTGGGGCTCGCGGCGACGCCTGGAGGCGTTCGAGCGGCGCCTGATGATGGCCGCGGCGGAGACCTGGATGCCCAGCCGGGCCGACCTGGCGGGGGCGCAGGAGCTGGCGCCGGATGCCGAGCTGCGGTACGTGCCGAACGTGGTCGACGTGGCCGCGATAGACGCGCGGCGTGCACCCGCCGACCCTCCCGAGGCGCTGATGGTCGCGGACTTCACCTACGCACCGAACCGCGAGGCACTCGACTTCCTGCTCGACGAGGTCATGCCGCGCGTCTGGGCGGCGGCGCCCGGACTGCGCCTGACCGTGGCGGGTCGCGGCTACGAGGCCCGCCCGGGAGCGGACCCGCGGCTGGCGGTGCTCGGCTTCGTCGAGAGCCTGGATGCGCTCTACGAGCGCGCAGCGTGCGCCCTGGTCCCGCTGCTGAGCGGCGGCGGCTCGCCGGTTAAGTTCATCGAGGCGCTCGCCAACAGGGTGCCCGTGGTGGCCACGTCGCGCGGCGCCGCCGGCGTGGATGCCGAGAGCGGGCGCCACTACCTCGAGGGCATCGGGGCGGAGGGCTTCGCACGGGCGCTGCTGGAGGTCCTCGACCCCGCCCGTGGCGACGCCGTGGCGGCGGCCGGCCGCGCTCTGGCCGAGAGCGACTACTCGATCGAGGCGCTCGCGCGCCGGCTGGCCGGGTGACCGGGTGAAGATCGTCTCGGTAATGACCTCCGCCACCCGCGGCGGAGCCGAATACGCCGCCGGCCGCCTGCTCGATGCCCTGGCCGCGCGCGGCCATGAAGCCGTGCTGCTGACCAGCCATCCGGACACGGCGGACGGCACGCGTGTCGCCGCCCGCCACGTGGACCTCGGCCCGAAGCTCGGGGCTCGCACCTGGCCGCGGCTGGCCGTCGCCTGGCCGCTGCTGGCGCGCAAGCTCCGCCGTGAGCTGGAGCGCGAGGCGCCCTTCGACGTGCTGCTGCTGCACTTCAAGAAGGAGCAGCTGCTCGCGCCGCGGCTGCCGGCCGAGCTGCGCGGGCGGGTCGCCTGGGCGGAGTGGGGGCCGGTGCCGGTCCCGCTGCGGGGCGGGGTCCCGGGCCGCCTGTACAGCCGCGCGGCGCGCGAGGTGTCGGCGGTGCTCGCCGTCTCGGAGGGCACCAGGCGCTCGCTGGTCGACGCCGGCGTGCCGCCCGAGCGCGTGGCCGTCGTTTCCAATGCCATCGACCCGGAGCGCTTCCGGCTGTTGCCTGATGCCGCCGCCGCCCACCGGCTCGCTCTCGGGATGCCCGGCGAGGCGTTCGCGATCGGCTGCCTGACCCGCTTCAACGCCAGGAAGCGCAACGACGTGGCGATCGACGCCGCACTGCGGCTCGCCCGCGAGCCGGGCCCGCCGGTGCACCTGCTGATGATCGGCGAGGGCGCGACCGAGGCGGAGCTGCGGGCCCGGGCGGCGCCGCTCGGGGACGCCGCCCACTTCGTTCCGAGCACCGGCGCGGAGCCGGCCGAGCTGCTGTCCGCCTGCGACGTCGTGGTCTTCTGCCCCTCCCCGACGGAGGGCGAGCCGCTGGCGATCTCGCTCGGCATGCTGACCGAGCGCCCCGTGATCGCGACGGCCGCCGAGGGCGCCACCGGACTCGTTCAGCCTGGCACGGGCGCGATCGCGGTCCCGGACCACGACGCCACGGCCGTCACAGCGCTGCTTGCCGGCTACCGGGACGATCCGGCAAGGGCCCGGTCGGAGGGCCAAGCCGGGCGCGCACTGGCGGCGGCACGGCACGATCCCGCGGTAGTCGGGGAGCGGGCCGAGGCGCTGCTGCGCCGAGCCCCCTAGGCGGGTCGCAGCGCGACGCGGCGCATCACCGCGAGCAGCCCGCCGACCGCGCCCAGCAGCGCCGTGAAGCGCGGGTCCACGCCCGTGAACGACCCGACGGTTTCGACCACGGCCAGCCCCAACAGCCCGCAGAGGAACGCCAGGCCCGCGGCCGAAATCAGAGGGTCGACGCCGCGGCGCCAGACCTGCCAGCTCATCGCGAGGCAGCTGGCCATCACGGCCAGGTAGGCCACCAGGCCCAGGATCCCCAGCTTCAACCACCACCACAGGGCCACCACGTGCGTGTAGCCGCGGCCGTCCTCGTGGTCCACCCCCAGGGGATGGGTGGCGGTCCACTGGCCGCCCAGGCCGACGCCGGTTATCGGCTCGCGCCGGATTTCGGCGGTCACGTTGCGGAGCTCGTCGATCCGGTAGCGGTCCTGGGCATTGCTCTCGACCTTCGAGGGCTCGAGCGAGCGCGCACGCTCGACGATCGGGGCTTCGGTCTGCAGCGGCTGGCGCGAGACGGTCCACACGGCCACCCCCAGCGCCAGGACGGCCACGATCGCCAGGCGGCGGCCGAGCGGCCTGGAGCCGAGCAGCACCACCAGCAGCAGACCGAGCACCGCGCCGATCCAGAACGAGCGGCGGAACGACAGCGCGAGCGACAGCACGAGCAGCGGCGTGCCGGCCAACACCCAGGCCGGCAGCCGGACACGCAGCTGCAGCGCGGCCACGACGCCGAGGATGGCCAGCAGCACGAGCCAGTTGGCCGTGGGCTCGTAGTAGGTGATCGTCGCCCCGTCCACGACGAGGCCGACGCCGGCGGCCACGCCCACCACCCCCAGCAGCGCCTTCACCAGCGCGAGGGCCGCCCCGAAGGCGAGCGCGCCGCGCAGGTGGCGCTCCGTCTCGACCACGTTCACCACGAGCAGCGGCACGATCGGCAGCCAGGCGAGGTGGCGGGCCGCGAACAGCAGATCCTTGCCGCCGACGCCGGCGAACGCCCCGGTCACGGCTCCAGCCGTCATGGCGAGCACCACCAGGACCAGCGGCAGCGTGAGAGGGCCCGCCAGCCGCACCGGGCGTCCGGCCCGCAAGCGATCGACCAGGACCGCCAGCAGCGCCAGGCACAGCAGCGCCTCGGCGGGCGTCGGCCCGAGCGGCAGCGGGTCGTAGACCACGCGGGCGAAGCCCAGGAAGTCGTCGCTGCGGCTCTCGCAGATCACCACCAGCGCCAGCACCAGCCCGACCGCCACGCGCGGGCGCTGCAGCAGCGCCAGAGCGGCGACGGCCGCCAGCGGCAGGGCAAGCGCAGCGGGGCCGTAGCGCAGCGCGGCCACGCCTGTCAGCGCCAGGGCGACAGCCGCCGAGGCGACCGCGACCCGGGACGGCCCGGGCGCACGCATGCTTAGAGCGGACATCCGAACCGAGTGTAAGTCGACCCCAGCATTCTCCGCGAAAAATCACTGGCCCATATCGGCAAAATCATGAGAGGCTGGTTCGTGAACTCGCATGAGTGCGGTCAGCCAGATCGATCCGCACGCCTCCGCCACGCCGCCGATCCCTCACCCGGCGCCGTCTCGCGGCTCGGCGTGGAACTACGCCCTGGAGCGAGAGGGCTGGACGTCCCTGCTCGTATTCGCGGACGCGCTTGCGACACTTGCCGCAATCCTGATCGCGCTCGCGGTGACCGACACGCCCGGGGTGACCGGCCCGGAGTACGCGTCGCTCTTCGGATTGACCATGGCCGTCCCGGCCATGCTGCACGTGCGCGGGGTCTACCGGCGCCGCGTCCGCATCGCCCTGCGAGCCCTGTCGCCGATGCTCGGCGCGATCTCGGTCGCGGCCATGGCTGTACTGACGTGGGACGTCGTGGTCTTTGGCGGCGCGAACGTCGCGCCGGTGGTCGGATGGATCTGGATCCTGACGATCCTCCTGCTGGCCGGCGCCCGCTGCGTGCTCGCCCTGGCGCGCCGCCAGGCGCGCATCAAGGGGCTGGCCGGCAAGCCGACCCTCATCGTCGGCGCCGGCGTGGTCGGCAAGGCAATCGCCCAGCGCCTGACCGCGCAGCCCGAGTACGGCCTGCACCCGGTCGGCTTCCTCGACGAGAACCCGCCCGCCCGCCGAAACGGCAACGGCAACGGCAACGGCGGCCGCTTCGAGCGGATGCTTCCCATCCTCGGCTCGCCCGCCGATCTCGCGGAGGTCGCGGCCGCGCACTCTGCGCAGCACGTGATCTTCGCCTTCACCTCGGAGCCGGACCAGAGCCTGCTGTCCCTCGCGCGGCGCTGCGAGCAGCTCGGGCTCGAGGTTTCGCTGGTGCCGCGCCTGTTCGAGTCGATGAACGACCGTGTCGCCCTGGACTGGGTGGGAAGCCTGCCGGTGCTGGGAATCCGCCCGCTCGACCCCAAGGGCTGGCAGTTCCGCGTCAAGTACGCCCTCGACAAGCCGGCCGCGCTGATGGGCCTGATCGTGCTGTCGCCGCTGATGGCGGCTGTCGCGATGGCAGTGAAGCTGAGCTCGCCCGGGCCGGTCCTGTTCCGTCAGCGCCGCATCGGCCAGGACGGTCAGATCTTCGAGATGCTCAAGTTCCGCTCGATGCACATCCCCGACAAGGACGTGGAATTCGTGCCGCCCCCGGGATTCGCGCCGGGCGGCGTCGAGGGCCCCGACCGCCGCACCCCGATCGGCCGCTTCCTGCGCCGCAGCGGCCTGGACGAGCTCCCGCAGATGATCAACGTCGTGCGCGGGGAGATGAGCCTGGTGGGGCCGCGCCCCGAGCGCCCGGAGTTCGCGCTGGCCTTCGGCGCGCAGCATGCGCGGTACACCGACCGCCACCGCGTCAAGTCGGGCATCACCGGCTGGGCCCAGGTTTCCGGACTGCGCGGCCAGACCTCGCTGGTCGACCGCGTGGACATGGACAACTACTACATCCGGAACTGGTCGTTGTCGCTGGATCTGAAGATCGCTCTACTCACGGTCCCGGCTGTCCTGCGGACCGGCAATGACGCCTGACGCCGCTCTGCGCGGCACCTTCCGCCGGTCGGCCATCGTGCACGACTGGCTGACGATCCCTGGCGGATCGGAGAAGGTGCTGATGGAGCTGCTGGCGCTGCTCGGCGAGGCAGAGCTGTTCACCTCCGTCTACGACCCGGCCCGCTGGCCCGCGGAGCTGCGCAGGCGCGTGATCCACACTTCGTTCCTTGACCGCCTGCCGGGTGCGCGTAGGCACTACCCCAAGCTGCTCCCGCTGATGAATCAGGCCTTCGAGTCGTTCGACCTGTCCGGCTTCGACCTCGTCGTGTCCTCCAGCCACTCCTGCGCGAAGAACGTGCTGACGGGCACCGAGACGCTGCACGTCTGCTACTGCCACACCCCGATGCGCCACGCCTGGGAGCCGCGCCATCTCGCCGGCGAGCTCGGAACGGGCTCGGCCGTCGCGGCGCGCATGATGCTCGGGCGGCTGCGCCGGGACGACCTGGCCGGAGCCAGCCGGCCGGATGCCTTCGTGGCCAACTCGACGCACGTCGCGGCGCGCATCCGCAAGCACTACCGGCGCGACGCCGTGGTCGTACATCCGCCTGTAGATGTGGAGCGTCACCTCTACCGGCCGCGGCGAGAGGACGACTACTACCTCGTGCTCGGCCGCGTGGTCCCCTACAAGAAGGTGGAGCTGGCCGTGGGCGCCTGTGCCACGCTCGGGCGACCCGTGAAGGTCGTGGGCGAGGGACGCGGCCTGGAGGCGGCCCGCGCGGCCGCGGGCCCGGGCGCGGAGTTCCTCGGCTTCCGCGACGACGCGGAGGTGGACGCGCTGCTGTCGGGAGCGCGCGGCCTGCTGTTCCCCGGCGAGGAGGACTTCGGGATCGTGCCCGTGGAGGCGCAGGCGGCCGGAGTGCCCGTGATCGCATACGGGGCGGGGGGCGTGCGCGACACGGTGATCGAGAACGAAACCGGTGTCTTTCATGCAGAGCAGACCGTGACTTCGGTCGCGTCCGCCATCCTTCAAGCCGAGAGCATGCGGTTCGACGAGTACCGACTGAGGGCCAACGCGCGCCGTTTCGCCCCGGCGCGCTTCCGCGCCGAGATGACCGACGTCCTGCTGGAGCACGCTTCCGAGGCGGCGGCCAGATGAGCGCGACCCCCGACCTTCGCTTCGAGAGCGAGCGCGAGCGCGACACCGTCGCCTACGCGCTGGGCGTGCTGCGCCGGCGCTGGCTCGTGGTGGTGGCGGCTGTCGTGCTCTGCCTGGCGGCCGGCGTCGCGATCGCGGGAGTCAACAAGAGCGACCGCTACGAGAGCAGCACGCGCGTGCTGTTCGGGACCTCCACGCTCTCCGAGTCGGCGCTGCAGGTTCAGCGCGCCGCGAACGACCCCGAGCGCGAGGCCGCGACGAACGTGCTGCTGGCGGGCTCGGAGGCAGTCGCGGCGAACGTGCGCCGCCGCCTCGCCCTGTCGACCTCGGTCAACGACCTGCTCGACAAGGTGCAGGTCGAGGCGGAGCAGAACGCAAACGTCCTGAGGATCACGGCAACGGACAAGAACCCGCGCCAGGCGGCGGCGATAGCCAACGCCTTCGCGGCTGAGTTCGTGGCCTTCCGGGCGCGCGGCGATCGCCAGAGCATCGAGGCGGCGCAGCGCGACCTGCAGCAGCAGCTCGAGCAGCTGCCGGTGGACGCCCCGGAGCGCCAGGACGTGCGCGACGCGCTGCAGCGCCTGGCCTCGTCCCACGCGCTCGCGAACGGCGACGCGCGAGTCATCGCGCAGGCCGAGGTGCCCACCAACCCGGCCAGCCCGGGACTCGCGCAGGTGCTCGCCCTGGCCGCCATCATCGGCCTCGCTCTCGGCGTGGTGGGCGCGCTGGTGGTGGAGTCGATGGACAAGCGCATCGCGGATGTGGCCAGCTTCGAGCGCGAGTACCGCCTGCGCGCCCTGGCCGTGGTCCCCCAGAAGGCCTTCCGGCGCCAGGGCCTGCGCTCCGGCTCCGGCGACCTCGAACCGTTCCGAATCCTGCGAACCGCCGTGGACTTCGCGCGCGTGACCCGCCCGGTGCGGACCGTCATGGTGACCAGCGCGGTCCGCGGCGAGGGCAAGACCAGCGTGGCGATCGGGCTGGCGCAGGCGATCGCGCTCAGCGGGCGCGCCGTGATCCTCGTCGAGCTCGATCTGCGGCATCCCAGCCTGGCGCGCACGTTCGGCCTGGCCGACCACGGCGGGGTGACCAGCGCGCTGCTCGGGACCGAGCCCAACGACCTGCTGCAGCGCCCGCTGCGCGAGCTGCCGGATCTGGAGGTGCTCGCGGCCGGCGTGCTGCCGCCGAACCCCGCCGAGCTGCTCGAGGCGCCGGCGCTGGACGTGATGCTGCGGAGCCTGCTCCAGGACGGCAAGAAGACCCTGGTGATCGACGCGGCGCCGCTGCTGCCGGTCGCCGACGCGCAGATCCTCCTCAACAAGCCGGCGGTCGACGCCAGCGTGATCGTCGCCCGGCAGGGCGTGACCACGCGCGACCACGCCCGGCGCGCGCGGCTCGTGCTGGACGGGCACGCGGCCGCCCCGATCGGCCTGGTGGTAACCGGACACGCCGCCCGCGACGTGTACGGCTATGGCTACGGCGAGATCTGGCAGCCGGAGGTGCACGCCGAGGAGCCCGCAACCTCTGCGCAGGGGGCTCCGCGACCGGCGCCGATCGTCCCGAATGGCCAGCCCCCGCGCGGCCGGACCAGGTCGCGCACGCGCCTGTCCTGGCTGCGCTAGCGGCCGCCGGCCGCCTCTGCCAGCACCCCGCGCACGGCCGCGGCCACCTGAGGCCAGCGGTGCTTGGCGGCGCGCTCGAGGCCGGCTCTCACGAGGCCTTCGCGGCGCTCTCCGGCTGTGGCGATCGCGGCCGCCCAGGCCTCGCCGCTGCGCTCGGTCACGCTGACGGCGGCGTCTTTGGCCACCTCGTCGAGCGCACCCGCCCCGGCCGCGACGACCACCGGCGTGCCGCTCGCCATCGCCTCCAGCGCGACGATCCCGAATCCCTCGTACAGCGACGGCAGGGCCACGACGTCGGCCGCCCGGTAGAGGCGCGCCAGGGCGTCGTCGTCCACGTCGGGCAGCCACGCCGCGCCCGCCCGGCTGGCGGCGGCGAGGATCTCGTCGCCCCGGTGAGCGGGCTGCCCGGCCAGCACCAGCCGCCACCCCGGTTCGCGCGCCGCGGCGGCAATCAGCACGTCGAGTCCCTTGCGCGGCTCCAGCGAGCCGACGTGCAGCACGAACGGCCCTTCCAGGCCGAACGTCGCGCCGGCCCAGCGCCGCTCTGCGCCGGGGTCCCCGGGCGTGAAGCGGTCGTCGACGCCGTTGCCGATCACGTCGAGTCGCTCGACGCCCCAGTGGGCGGTCACGTCCCTCGCCGTCGCCTCGGACACGCAGATCACGCGCGTCGCCGAGCGCACCGAGCGCGGGATGCCGGTTCGGAACAGGCGCTCCACCTGCGTCGGCTTGCTGCCGGGAAAGATCAGCGGGGCGAGGTCGTGGACGGTCACGACGGTCGGCACGCCGATCCGGCGCGGCAGCACCGTCTCCGGAGCCCACATCACGTCCGGGCGGTGGCGCAGCGCCCACAGCGGCACCGCCAGGTCGCGCCAGAGCTCTCGCCGGGGCAGGCGCAGCGGGACCGCGCGGGCGCCCGGCACCGGCGACTGCCAGCGACGCTGGTTCACGAGCAGATCGACGCGGTCGCCGCCCGCCGCCAGCTCGGTCGCGACGCGCTGCAAGTGCTTGGGGATCCCGCCCCAGGACGCCTCGAGCACGTTGGCGTCGACCGCGACGTGCAGAGGGTCGCTCACGTCTCGGCCTTGCGCAGCAGCGCTCGCAGCTCGTCCAGCCTGACCACGCCGAGCGCGATCACGAGCACGCCGTACAGCGCGGCTGCCGCCACCACCCAGGCCGGCGTCGGCAGGCCGGCCTCCCTGAGGCCCCAGCCGAACAGGCCCGCCGCGGCGGCGGCGAGGACGATCCTGGGGAGGTTCTCACTCGCCGGCGCGATGTCCATGCGGGCGCACACCATCCACATCGACAGCGACATCACGAGGATCTCCGTAGCGAGCGTCAGCCACGCCGCCGCCATGAAGCCGTAGCTGGGAACGAGGGCCAGGTTCGTGCCGACGTTGAACACCAGGGCGCCGACCGCGATCAGGAGGAACCTGCGCTGAAGGTCGTAGGCGACGATCAGGTACCCGGTCAGGTAGCCGAGCGACACAACGACGAACGTGGCCATCAGCAGCGGCAGCGCCGGGGCGGCGTCGGCGAATTCGGCGCCGAACAGCAGCCGGGTGATCGGCTCGGCGCCCGCGAGGGTGATCGCCAGCGCCGGCAGCGAGGTCAGCAGCAGGTAGTCCATGGCGGTGCGGAAGAGGCGGCGCGCCCGCGCGGGGTCGGTATCGCGCGCGGTGACGAAGAGCGGGAACAGGGTGGTCATGATCGCGGCCGGCAGGAACTGGATGCGCTCGTAGATCCGGTAGACCGCCCCGTAGAGGCCGGCGTCGCGCACGCCGGCGATCTCGAACACGATCACCTGGTCCACGTAGCCGTAGCCCAGCGTCAGCAGGCCGCCGATCCCCACCGGTAGCCCCTGGCGCATCAGCGCCGGCCAGTAGGAGCGCGAGCGCCGGAAGTGAACCGGTGAGGCACGCAGCGTGAGCACGATGTAGACGACGTTGGTCACGGTCGAAACCGCCAGGAAGGCGGCGGCGAACGCGACCAGGCCGCCGCCGAGCAGCGCCACCACCGCCACCGCCGCGGCCCAGAGGACGCTGTTGCCGACTTCGATCGCCGTGACCACGACGTTGCGCACCTGGAGCTGGAAGACGACGCTGAGCGCGCTCAGCACCGACACGGGCAGCACCGCACAGACGAACGCGGCGGCCACCCGCATCGGGGCGTCGTCGGCGATCGCCAGGCAGACGGCCAGCGACAGCAGGGTCACGGGTCCGATCAGCGCCAGCCGCAGCGTCACGAGCGCGCCGAACCAGTGGGGCGCGCGGTCGGGGTCCGCGGCGGCGCGCTCGACGGTCACCTGGGCGAGTCCCAGGCTCCCGAAGTACGACACGAAGCCGAAGACCGCGAGCAGCACGGACCAGCGGCCGAACCCGTCGGCGCCGAGCGTGCGGACGAGCAGGAGCGTCACGCCGACGCCCAGCGCCACGTTCACCGCGCGCAGGACCATCTGGCCGGCGATGTCCCGGCCCGCGGCGGCGCGGCTGGTGGCCATCCCCGTGGGAGAGGCTCCTTCCACTACGGCTGCGTCCAGGGAGCCCGCACGGGGCTCCATTATCGACCGCGGGTAGCGTTTCCGGAGTGGAGCACGGGATCGTGTACCTGGTCGGCGCCGGCCCCGGCGATCCCGGGCTGATGACCCGGCGTTCGCTGGAGCTGATCGCCGCGGCCGACGTGGTGCTCTACGACCGGCTGATCCCGCCGGGGGCGCTCGACGGCGCTCGCCCGGACGCCGAGCTGCGCTACGTCGGCAAGGAGCCGGGCAAGCCGGCGGTGGAGCAGGAGCAGATCAACGACCTGCTCGTGGAGCTGGGGCGGGCCGGGCGGCGGGTGGTGCGCCTCAAGGGCGGCGATCCGTTCGTGTTCGGCCGCGGCGGCGAGGAGGCGGAGGCGCTGGCGGCGGCGGGGGTCCGCTTCGAGGTCGTCCCAGGGGTTACGGCCGGGGTTGCGGCGCCGGCCTACGCGGGCATTCCGGTCACGCATCGCGACGCGGCGTCGGCGGTGGCCTTCGTCACCGGCCACGAGGACCCCTCCAAGGACGGCTCGGTGCTCGACTGGGAGGCGCTCGCGCGCTTCCCGGGCACGCTCGTGTTCTACATGGGCATCAAGAACCTCCCGCTGATCGCCGACCGTCTCACCGGCGCCGGCCGGGATGCAGCGCAACCGGTCGCGGTCGTGGCACGCGGAACGCTCCCCGGCCAGCGCACGGTGGCCGGCACGCTGGCGGACATCGCCGAGCGGGCCGCGGAGGCCGGGGTGCGCCCGCCGGCGATCACGGTCGTGGGGCCTGTGGCGGAGCTGCGCGAGACGCTCGCATGGCTTGAGCGACGGCCGTTGCACGGCGAGGTGGTCGCCGTCACGCGCGCGCGGGCGCAGGCGAGCGAGCTGGCGGGCCGGCTGCGCGAGCTCGGGGCGGAGGTGGTGGAGACGCCGGCGATCCGGATCGAGCCGCTTTCCGTGGAGCTGCCGGCCCCCTCGGACCACTCGCTGATCTGCTTCACGAGCCCGAACGGGGTACGGCTCTACTTCGACGCCCTCCCGGGCGACGCGCGGTCGCTGGCGGGCACGCGCGTTGCCGCCATCGGGCCGGGGACCGCCGCCGCGTTGCGCGATCGCGGTGTGGAGGCGGACGTGGTGCCGGAGCGCTTCGTCGCCGAAGGCCTGCTGGAGGCGCTCGCCGGCGACTCGCTCCAGGGGCAGCGGGTGCTCGTCGCCCGGGCGGCGGAGGCGCGCGACGCGCTGCCCGACGGCCTGCGTGAGCGCGGCGCGGTCGTGGACATCGTGGCCCTCTACCGCACGACGGCGGAGCCGCTTGGGGAAGCGCAAAGAGAGTCATTGAAGGGAGCCACGTACGTGACGTTCACGTCTTCCTCGACCGTGCGCTTCTTCCTCGAGGGCGCCGGGGCCGTCCCGGATGACGCCCGGATAGTCTCGATCGGCCCGGTCACCAGCTCGACGCTTCGCGAGCACGGGCTCGAGCCCGACGTCGAGGCCGAGCGCCATGACATCGATGGCCTCGTCGCCGCCCTGATCGCCGACGCGGCGGCGCGCGGGGCGGAAGCGCGTTGATCGTCACCCTGCTCACCGACTACGGCCGCGACGACGACTTCGTCGGCGTCTGCCATGGCGTGATCCGCACGATCCACCCGGAGGCTCAGATCGTGGACATCACGCACGGCCTGGAGCGCTACGCGGTCCGCCAGGGCGCGCTGGTGCTGCGCAACACGCTCCCCTACATGCCGGTGGGCGTGCACGTGGCGGTGGTGGACCCGCAGGTGGGGACCGAGCGGCGGGCCCTGGCGGTGCGCACGCTGGACGGCCGCATCCTGGTGGGGCCCGACAACGGGCTGCTGAGCCTGGCCTGGCAGCGCTGCGGCGGGATCGACCTGGCTGTGGACGTGACCCGCTCGCCGCACCGCCTGGAGCCGGTTTCGGCGACCTTCCACGGCCGGGACATCTTCGCGCCGGTGGCCGCCCACCTCGCGCGCGGGGCGGAGCTGGCCGACGCCGGCGACCAGCTCGACGACGCCGAGCTCCAGACCGTCGAGCTGCCGCAGCCGCGCCTGGAGGAGGGCGCCCTCGTGGCACACGCGCTGGTGGTGGACCGCTTCGGCAACGCCGCCCTGAACGTGGACCACGACGACATGGCCGGCACACAGATCACGCTCGGGGCCACCGTGGAGATCGAGGTGGCCGGCGAGCGCTACCTGGCCACCTACGCCCAGACCTTCGCGGACGTGCGGCCCGGCGAGCTGATCGTCTACGAGGACGCCTACCGCACGCTCGCCGTGGCCATCAACCGCGGCGACGCCGCCGCGACGCTGGCCCTGCGGCCGAACGCCGAAGTGCGCCTGCGGCCGCGATGATCGGATCTCCGCGCGTCCACTTCCGGCTGACCGACTCGACCAACGAACGGGCCCGTGCTCTGGCGCTGGCGGGCGCTCCGCACGGCACGCTGGTCACGGCCGACGAGCAGCAGGCAGGCCGCGGGCGCCAGGGACGCGCCTGGAGCGCGCCGCCGCGGTCGGCGGTGCTGATGTCGATGGTGTTGCGGGAGGCGACGGACTTCCTTCCGCTGAGCGCGGCCGTGGCCGTGTGCGAGGCGCTGCCGGTCGAGACGCAGATCAAGTGGCCGAACGACGTGTGGATCGGCGGGCGCAAGGTGGCCGGCATCCTGGTGGAGGGCCGGCCACAGGAGGGCTGGGCGGTGCTGGGCGTCGGGCTCAACGTGGACGTGTCGGAGTTCCCACCGCCGCTGGACGAGACGGCGACGTCGCTACGGCTCGCCGGCGCCTCGGCCAGCGTCGAAGAAACCCTCGCCGCGCTGCTGCTCGCCTTGGACCGCTGGCTGCCGCGCCCGGCTCCCGACGTGCTGGCCGCCTGGCGCTCCCGTGACGCGCTGCTCGGCGGGACGGTGCGCTGGTCGAACGGCAGCAAGGAGGGGACGGCGGCCGGGGTTGACGGCAGCGGCGCGCTCTTGGTCGACACCGCGAACGGCCGCGTGACACTCGACGCGGGCGAAGTGCACCTCGAGCGCTAGGGCGTGGGCGGCGCCGCCTCAGGCGGCGTCGCGCGCGTCGTGCGGCTCGCCGGGCGCGTCCTGCTCCTCGCCGGGCGCGTCCTGGTCGTCCTCGTCGCTGTCGTCGCCCGGGGCGTCGTCGTCCGGGGCGTCGTCGTCGTCCGGGAAGTCCGGCTCGTCCTCGTCCGGCCCCTCGTCCGGCGGCGATTCGGGCTCTTGCGCCTCCCGCGCCTTCACGCGGGTCACGGCGACCTCGGCGCCCTCCGCGGCTCCGGCGTCTCCGCCGCCCTTCTTGCGGCGCCGGCGGCCACCGCGGCGGCGCTTGCCCTTCGGGAAGTTCTTCAGCAGCTCGCGGGCCAGCGCGCTCGGCTTGCGCGCCATCCGCATGCGCGCTCCGTCCAGCACCTGCTGGGCCTCGGGCGTGTGCGCCAGCGCGGCCGCCAGCAACGCCGCCGACAGCCGCCGGTCGTGCTTGCGCGCCGCCTGCACCAGCCGCCGCGCGTTGCGCGCGTGTGCGGCACCCGCCGAGTTCACCAGCAGCCCGAGCAGGCGCTTGGTTTCCGGCCAGCGCTGCACCGCGTACTCCTCGTGCACCTCGCGCGAGTACTCGGCCAGGTGCCAGAGCCAGCGGGCGGCCTGGTCGCGGCGCCCGATCTGCTTTTCGGTCAGCGCCTGCAGCAGCACCTTGACGCCCTCGCGGCGCTCGTCGCGCGACCAGCTGCCGACGATCTCGACGGCGTCGTCGAACGCCTCCGGATCGCGCAGGCTGCCGACCTCTCCGAGCGCCCGCACACGCAGTTGCGTGTTGCGGTTGCGTCGCAGGCAGGTGACCAGGAACAGCCGCCGCAGCTCGCCGGTCGAGTCGAAGTGCAGCATCGCCTTCGCCCGGCGCCAGTTGTTGGACGCAACGCGCGCCCCGGCCAGCATCGCCCAGGCCTGCTGCTCGCCCCAGCTCAGGTGCTCCACGGCTATGCGCCACAGCTCGCGCTCGAACACCTGCGCGCGCCGCTCCGGATCGGCGGTCACAGGCACGACCCGCCGCTCCACGCGCAGCCGCCGGCCGCGGCCGCGCCGCACCGGCCCGACGACGATCGCGCCGCCCCGGTACACGTCGCGGTCGAGCAGCGAGTGCAGCGTCACGACGGGGTCGTCGTTGGGCGTCGCCGGGTGGACGAAGTCCACGACGATGCCGGCTTCCTTGCCGGGCGTACGGCGCGTCACGCGGCCCACGCGCTGCTGGTAGATCCGCTTCGACGCGGTCGGCGCGAGGTGCATGCAGACCGTGGCCCGCGGCGAGTTCCAGCCCTCGGCGAGCAGCTGCGCGTTCACCAGCACGTCGATCTCGCCGCGCTCGTACGCGGCCAGGATGCGGGTCAGCTCGCGCTTGGGTGTCTCGCCGGAGACGGCCTTCGCCTTCATCCCGGCGTCCTGGAACGCCTTGGCCACGTTGTGCGCGTGCTTGACGCCCGCGGAGTAGACGACCCCCGGGACGTCCTTGAAGCGCGTCTTGTAGAGGTCGGCGACCGCCATGTTGAACGGCGTCTGGTCGAGCAGCGCGGCCAGCTCTTCCTGGTCGAAGTCCTGGTCCACCTCGCCGCGCCGCAGCGGAACATTCGCGATCGAGCGCACGCCCACCCCGGGCGGGATGCGCACGCTGCGCAGCGGCGCGATCACGCCGCGCCGGGCGGCCTGGGCGAGGTCGAAGCGCGACGTCTGCGTGGGGAACAGATCGGTCACGTGCCGGGCTATCAGGGCGCCCGTCGCGGTCATGCCGATGAACACGGGTCCCAGCCACTTGCGAATCGCGGCGCTGGTCTTCTCGCCCAGCGCGGTGTGCGCCTCGTCGCAGATGACGATCGTGTAGGCGTCCGAAACCTTGCCGGCGTTGCGTACGAACCACTGGTACGTCTCGACCGTCACCTGCCCACCCGCCGGTGGCTCGCCGCCGCTCGACTTCAGCTGCGGCCCGGCGATGCGGTCGCGGTACCCGCGCGAGCGCAGCTCGCCCAGGAACTGGTCGACCAGGTTGCGCCGGTGGGTGAGGATCAGGATCCCGCCGGTGCGCGAGGCCTCGACGAAGCCAAGCGCGGCGACGGTCTTGCCGGCCCCGGTGGCGTGCTCGAACCAGAAGCGGCGGGCGGCGCCGGCGTCCTCGACCGCCGCGTCGGCGGCGGCCTCCTCTTCGGCCTCCTCGGTCGGATCCCAGTCGAGCGGCTCCTCGTCGGGCAGCTCGTCGCCCTCGATCTCGACCTCTCCGGTGGGCAGCTCCTCCGCCAGCGTGGCCTTGCCGTTGGCGCTCTTCGCCATCTGGAGCTCGGCGGTGAGCGCGATCAGCGTTCCCGAGAGGGCATCGACCTGGTGGGCGTTGAGAACGGTCCCGTCGGCCAGGTGCGGCTCCTCGTCGGAGAGCAGCCGCTCCAGGCCGAGCATCAGCGAGTAGGCGCGTCGCCACTCGACCGACGGCTCGCTGCGACCGGCCTCCATCTCGGCGAGCGCGTCCTCCAGCGCGGCGCGGCGAGCCGTGCCTACGGCCAGCGCCTGCGCCGGATCCTCTCCGGGCAGCACGAAGCTCTCGCGCGCAAACTCTTCGGCGCGCGAGAGGACATCGCCCGTAAAGGGCGCGTCAGCGAAGGCAGAGCTTGTCTCAGCCACGTTCGGCGTACTCGTGATGGGAAAGGGGCTGGGGCCGGGCTGGCCG
The DNA here is from genome assembly GCA_034664125.1 of Thermoleophilaceae bacterium. Lineage (GTDB taxonomy): Bacteria > Actinomycetota > Thermoleophilia > Solirubrobacterales > Thermoleophilaceae > JACVRW01. Next base: position 33,799 of record JAXDIG010000005.1, read on the forward strand.
TCAGTGAGTCAGCAGGGTCCCGCCCGTAGTGCCTGCCGCTCAAGAGAGTCCCGCGAGCGTCAGGCGTGCCGGTCCGATGGGGACGGTCGGCGTTGTTCTATTACAGCACACGAAAGCCGAAATGGCTCTGCCAAGCTTCCCCTCGTGCGCCGCCTCGTCATCGCCGTCGTCGGGCTGCTGCTGGTCGCGGGCTGCGGCTCGGATGGGGGCTCGAAGCCCGCTCCGGGTCCTGACCCGTTCATCGACGGCGGCCGCACCGCCTTCGAGGCGTTCGTCAAGAAGCAGCGTGGCCACCCGGTCGTCGTGAACAAGTGGGCATCGTGGTGCGGCCCCTGCCGCGCGGAGTTCCCGTATTTCCGCGACCAGGCCCGCAAGCGCGGCAAGAGCGTCGTCTTCATCGGGGTCAACTCCAACGACAACGACGGCGACGCGCGCGACTTCCTCGCGGACAACCCGGTTCCGTACAGGCACTTCGCGGACCCGAAGCTCGAGGTGGCGGCCGCGTTCAACGGCGTTCAGGCGTTCCCGACGACGGCCTTCTACGACAAGAAGGGCGAGCTGGCCTTCGTTCACCAGGGTGGGTACCAGTCCGAGGATCAGCTCGTGGAGGACATTGACCGCTACGCTCGCTGACCTCTGGATGTAAGGCCCGCACAGAGCGACTCAGAGATCGCCGCCGCGCTAGAGCTGCGCGAGCGGGTGTTCAGCCGCGAGCAGGGAGTCTCGATCGCCGCCGACAGGGACGGCCGCGACCGCGAGTCGACGCACCTGGTGGCCGTCGACGGCGACCGCGTGATCGGCACCTGCAGGCTGCTGTTCCGCGCCAACGTGGCGAGGCTGGGGCGGCTCGCGGTCGATCCCGACCGGCGCGGCGAGGGCATCGCTGCCGCGCTGCTCGCCCTGGCCGAGCGAGTGGCGCTCGAGCAGGGCGCCGGCGACATTTCGCTGCACGCGCAGACCTACGCCCGGCGGCTCTACCTGGACGCCGGGTACGAGGAGCGCGGCCCGGAGTTCGTCGAGGAGGGCATCGAGCACGTGGCTATGGGCAAGCGGCTGGACCCGAGCCGGGCGGGACCGTGAGCCCGGAGCTGCGCATCGACCCGCTGAGCGGATTGCGCGTGATCGTGGCCGGCGAGCGCGGCGCGCGGCCCGGAGCGTTCCTGGACGTGCCGCCGCGCGAGCCGATCGATCCCGAGGGCGACCCGTTCGCCGCCGGGCACGAGGACCGCACCCCGCCCGAGGTGTACCGCCTGGCGGACGAGGGCGGGGGCTGGAAGGTGCGAGTGGTGCCGAACCTCTATCCGGCGCTGTCGCCCGGTGAGGCCGGACCCGGGGAGGACCCACTGGCCGGCGGCCGCGGCGAGCCGGACCTGTTCGCCTCCCAGCCCGCGTTCGGCGATCACGAGGTGATCGTCAACGCGCCCGACCCGGTCCACTCGCTGGCCGAGGTTTCGCCCGAGCAGGTGGAGGCAGCCATGTCGGTGTGGCGCGAGCGCATGCGCGCGCACTCGGACTCCGCCTACGTGCACCTCATTGTCAACGAGGGCAAGGAGGCCGGCGCCTCGCTTCCGCACACCCACGCCCAGCTGTACGCGCTGCCGTTCGTGCCCGCCGCGGTCGCGCGCGAACGCGAGCGCTTCACGGCGTACTCCGACCGCACGCAGGGCCGCAACCTGCTCGAGGACGTGGTGCAGGAGGAGGTGCGCAGGCGCGATCGCGTCTTCGCCATCGACGACGAGGCCGTCGCGCTCTGCCCCTTCGGCGCGCGGGTGCCGTTCCACTTCCAGATCGTGCCGCGCCGCCCGGCGGCGCGCTTCTCCGACGACGGCCCGCTGGCCGCTCACCTCCTGCACGAGTCGCTCACCCGGCTGGGGGCGGTGCTCGGCGAGCTGCCCCCGCTCAACATGTGGGTGCGCACGGCCCCGCGGGACGCCGAGCGCTTCTGCTGGCGCATCGAGGTGATGCCGCGACTCGCCCAGCTCGCCGGCCTGGAGATCGGCACCGGCGTGCACCTGAACGTGCTTGCGCCCGAGGACGCCGCGGAACGGCTGCGCGGCGCCGGCTGACGACTGACGCCGTCTAGTAGGTTTCCGCCGCCGATGCCGCCCGCTCCTCGCCAGGTGCCCATGTTCGCGGCCGAGCCGCCGCAGGAGCCGCTGCCCTACGGGCGCTGGGCGGAGGCGCTCGGCGCGCAGTTCGCCGCCGCCGCGCCGGAGGGGGTCGAGATCGAGGTCGCGGACATCGTCTGGTTCCCGGAGCGCACGTGGAACGGCCGCACCTACGTGCCGGCCAGCGCGCCGGTCGAGGAGGGCGAGGTGTTCGGCTACGTGTCCTACACCCGCGAGCACGAGGGCGCTCAGGCCGCGGACTTCCATGCCAGCGCGGACTTCACCGAGGAGACGGCCGAGCAGAACCGGGACTGGACGCTCGACCTGTCCGACGAGGAGATCGGCCAGTGGCGCGGCACCGAGGGCCGGCGCGGCGTGGTCACGCTGGTTTGGGGCGTGGCGCTCGTGCCGAACGGGGTCGTGGCCACCACCGAGCTCGGTCCCACGACGACGGATCAGTGCGAGCTCGTGGACGACCGCTTCACGCTCGTCTCGGTCGACGCATACACCGGCGACTACGTCGAGGTCCGCCTCTTCGGCGCCCGCGGAGCCGAGCTGGCCCGCGAGTCGCTGTACGAGGACGAGTAGCCCCAGTAACTTCCCTCTCGATCATGGATCGATCGCGGCAGTGCGTGCTGCTCAAGTTCGGCGAGCTGGCTCTGAAGGGGCGCAACCGGCCGCGCTTCGTACGCGCGCTCGAACGCAACCTGCGCCGCGCGACGGCGGACCTCGGCCCTCTGGAGGTGCGCCACCGTGGGGGCGTGTTCATCCTCAGCGGCGACATGCCCCAGCAGGAGCTGGTGGAGCGCTGCCTGCGGCTGCCGGGCGTTAGCGTGGTGCAGCCCGCGCTGCGCTGCGAGCGCGACGCCACCGTGGCCGCCGACGCGGCGGTCGAGCTCCTGCACGACCGGCCCGGCCGCACGTTCGCCGTGCGCGCGACGAGGCGCGACAAGCGCTTCGCGCTGCGCTCGATCGAGCTGGCGCGGCTGCTCGGCGACGTGGTGCGCGTTCGCCTAGGGCTCGACGTGGACCTCTCCGATCCCGACCTCGAGCTGTTCGTGGAGGTGGATCACAAGGAGCTGCTCGTGTCGGTCGACCGCCTGCGTGGAGCGGGCGGGCTGCCGGTCGGTACGAGCGGGAGGGCGCTGGTGCTGCTCTCGGGAGGCCTGGACTCGCCTGTGGCCGCGTACCGGATGATGAAGCGCGGCCTGCGCTGCGACTTCATCCACTTCTCCGGCCGCCCGTTCACGAGCCCGGAGTCGATCTACAAGGCCTACGCGCTGGTCGGGGAGCTCGACCGCTTCCAGGGCGACTCGCGCCTGTACGTGGTCACGTTCGGGCCGGCGCAGCGGCGGCTCGCGACCGCCGGGGCGGGGCGGCTGCAGGTGCTGTCGCAACGGCGGCTGATGGTGCGAGTGGCATCGGCCCTCGGGGAGCGCCTCGGTGCTGACGCGCTCGTGACCGGCGACTCGCTCGGCCAGGTCGCCTCCCAGACGCTGCCCAACCTGGCGGTGGTGGAGGAGGCGGCGCAGCTGCCGCTGCTGCGGCCGCTGATCGATCGAGACAAGTCGGAGATCGTGGACGCCGCGCGGGCGCTCGGCACCTACGACATCTCGATCCTGCCCGACGAGGACTGCTGCCAGCTGTTCTCGTCGAAGCTGGCGTCGACGCGCGGGCACCCGGACGACCTGCGCCGTATCGAGCGCACAGCGGACGTGGAGGAGCTAGTGGAGCAACTGGCCGAGTCGGCGGAGCTGTTCCACCCGACGCTGGAGGACAGGGCCATGGCCTCCGCGGCAACGCTCGACTCGAAGCGCGCCGATGCATAAAGAGATCCGCCAATCGGTGGATCTCTTCGGGTAACGAGCGGGCACCAATATACGAGAGATCCGTCGATCGACGGATCTTTCTGGTGTAAGAAGCCAATATGTGAGAAATAGATCCGCCAAACGGCCGATCTATTTTGTTTTTTGAGGCGCTTCTTACGGGCTCACCACTGAATCAGAGGAGTCGCCGGCGCCATCGCGTTCTACTATACGAGCGTGGACATAGGGACAATACACACCGCACTTGTCCCGCCCCCCGTGTCTTCTTTGGGGTGTGAATGTCAGACACGGGTTTGGGCTAGAGGACCACGACTCACAGTTCTCGAGTCTCACAAGCCGGCGCACCAGGAGAGGCCCGGCCAGGAGGGATAGATGTCGGTTCGATCAGTCAGGCCGCCCTTGGGCCGGACGCGAGTGGCGTCGTCCTCATGGGGCTTCGCCGCCGGCTCGGGCATGAGTCATGCGGACGCGGCGGCCGTCGTGGCAATCAGCGCGGGAGTCATCGCCCTCCTCACGTTCGCCGACCCCAAACAGGCGCTCTGGTACCTGCTCGCCTTTCCGATCTGGATCGTGGCCAAGGACCTGGGCGTGATGGCGGGCGCCGCGGCTGGCGTGTGCGCGCTCGTGTTCGTCGTCATCTTCGGCTCGGTTCTGGGGCCCCTCGGGTACCTTGGCTGCGCGGCTGTCTTCCTCGGAACGATCGCAGCGGGCACTCGGGCAACGCGGTCGGACGGCAGCGAAGGGGCGACGCACCAAATGCCTCTACTGCGAGTGCTCACCGTCCGGCCTGAGGTCGCGCAGAGACTCGAGGCTCTGAGTCGACGCGAGCTCCAAGTCCTGGAGATGATCGCGACCGGCGCGAAGAACGCCGAGATCGCCGATCGGTTCGTGATCTCACAGAACACGGTCAAGTCTCACGTCAGCCGGATACTCCAGAAGCTGCCCGCCAGCAACCGCACGGAGGCGGCCTTTCGCTACATCGAGCTGTACGGGGCGCCCTCGTCCCCGGAGGGGCACTCGACAGCGGGAGGCGTCGCGATCCAGCAAGCGGATCGGATCACCGCGGCAAGCGCGATGAAGGCCGCGGTGTCGGCCTTGCGCCGAGACGACCGGCTGGTGCTGAGGTTGCAAGACGGTCGAGACCTGGAGGTCCCCCTGCCGCCGCAGATACGCGATCGCGTGGACGTCGCAGCTTCCGCGATCGTCTACTTCGATCAACTCGATCGCGCGATCGGCTGGTACTTGCCTGACCAAGAGCTCGGCGTCGACCTCCGGCACTGGGCGCCCGAGGAGTGAACTTACTCCAAAAGTCCGCGGCGCATTCCCTCGGCGACCGCCGCCGCCCTTTCTGACACACCCAGTTTTTCGTAGATGTTCTGAAGGTGTGTCTTAACTGTTGAAGTCTCTATGTACAGCCGCACAGCGATGTCGGGAGCGGACGCACCCTCGGCCACGTGGCGCAACACCTCCTGCTCGCGAGGTGTGAGCTTGGTGTCGCCGTCCGCTCCCCGGATGCGTATCTGCTGGAGCACGCGCGCTTCGATGCTTTGGGAGAGGACGGTCTCCCCACGCGCAGCCGCCGCAATCGCATCGCACACTTCCTCTGCCGAAGAGGCCTTGTCGAGGTATCCGGAGGCACCATGGGCCAATAGGTCGTAGACCATGCTGCTGTCGGTGTGCGTGGACAGGAACAGCACCCGTGTGGGGATGCCATCGCGCATCACCGCGTTCAACACCTGTGCTCCATCGAGCTCGGGCATCCGCATGTCGACCAGCGCAACCGCGGGCTGAAGGCGCCGGATCTCCTCGATCGCCACGCGTCCGTCGTCAGCCGTCCCCACCAGCTCGAGGTCGGGCCGCCTCTTGATCGCCTCCATGAGCGCGCCTCTGAACATGGGGTGGTCCTCGGCGACCAGGACTCGGATTCTCTCCGTCACGACCGTTCCTTCGAGCCAATCCCGCCCGCGACCTCGAAGTCCGGCAACCAGACGTCCACCTCCGACCCCGCACCCGGGCCGCTCGTTACGTTCAGGCGGCCTCCCGCGATCTCCACGCGCTCGCGCATCGCCGGCAGACCGAGGTGCCCAGGCCGCACGCGCAGGCCCTGCTCGGGGTCGAAGCCCTTGCCGTCGTCACGCACCTGCAAGCAAAACCCGTCGCGGTCGTCATACATGGAGACATGGACCTTTGAGGCCTTCGCGTGCTTGCGGACATTCGCCAGCGCCTCACGCGCCACGCGATAGAGAAGCGTTCGCACGGCCTCAGTGGGCCGTCGAGTGGTGCGATCGTCGAGGTCGAATGCCAGCCCGTCCTCATCGCGCGCCTGCTCGAGGTAGACCTCGAGCGCCACTCCCACCCCGCTCCGGTCCAGCTCCGCGGGCTGCAGCTCGAACAGGAGACGGCGCAGGCGCTGCACGGCTGCCGCGGCGTCCTCCCTCAGCCCGTCCAACTCGAGTGCCAGCTCGCTATCACCGGTCCGCGCCGCGAGTATCTCCAGTCGCATTCGCAGCGCCACCATCGCCTGGATCGAGTCGTCGTGCAGGTCCCCGGCGATCCGCTCCCGCTCTTCCTCGTGCGCCACGATGAGCTGACCCAATAGCTTCCTTCGCTCTCCGTTCGCCGACGCCAGCTCACCGACCTTGCCGACCAGCTTGTCGTTCAGAAGCCGTAGCTGCTGATCCGCGAACTGCTCGCTGGCGAGCGGCCCCGGGCGAGGCGGAGGAGAGCCGAGCGCGTCGGCGACCGTGCTCACGACCTTCCCGGGATCGCACGGCTTCGGGATGAAGTGGGAGACGCCGGAGGCTTCCGCCTGGTGCCTGAGCTCTCCCTCCGCGTAGTTCTCGTAGTTAGCCGTGCAGAAGACGACTGAGGTCCCAGCGGTGGCGGGATCGCTGCGCAGCCGCCGAACGAACTCGTAGCCGTTCATCACAGGCATCAGGATGTCGCTGATCACAAGGTCCGGCTGCTCGTCGTGCGCAATGCGCAGCGCCTCCTCTCCCGTGGACGCCTCGAGCACTGAGTAACCCGCGTGGCCGAGCAGTGTCGCGAGCCACGCTCGATCGTCGGCGCGGTCATCGAGAATCAGGATCGAGCTCTTGTGCGCCGAGCCGGCCGAGGCCGGGCCGCCGTGCAAGGCCGGCGGCAGAAAGCGCTCGACCTGGGTGATGAATGTGTCGGGAGAGATCGGCTTCGATATGTACCCGTCGAAGCCCGACGACAGAAGTCGCTCTTGGTCACCGACCATGGCGAAGGCGGTGACGGCCACCACGGGGCATCCCTCGAGCCCCGCCTGCTTCCTGATCTCGGTGGTCGCCTGATGCCCGTCCATCTCCGGCATCTGCACGTCCATCAGGATGAGATCCGGGCGCTGCTCCCGTGCAAGCCGGATGCCTTCCGCGCCCCCCGCGGCCAGCAGCGGCGTATAACCGAACGCTTCCAGCAGGAACCGCATCAGCTCCATGTTGTCGCTGTTGTCCTCGATCACGAGGATCGTGGCCGACACCTCAGGCTCCTCTGCCCAGCTCGAGCACGAAGGTGCTGCCCACCCCGTAGTCGCTTTCGAACAGGATCGTGGCGTCTATCAGCAGCGCCAGCTTGCGGCTGATGTAGAGGCCGAGACCGGTCCCCTCGAAGCCTTGCCTGTCCGCGGAGTCGACCTGCTGAAAGGCGGCGAACAGCTTCTCACGGTCCTCGAGCTTGATACCCCGACCGGTGTCCACCACGGAGAAGCGAGTGACCGAGCCGCCGTTCTGATGCGCCTCGAGCACGAGGCGGACGCTTCCATCGTCCGTGAACTTGATCGCGTTGTTGGTGAAGTTGATCAGGATCTGGCTGAGTGAGCGACGGTCGGTTCGCACCGTCAGGTCATCGTGCGGGGCGCTCACCACCAGCTCGATTCCCTTCTCGTCGGCCACTGGTCGCAGAGCGGACACGATCTCTTCCAGGACCTCGGAGCAGTTCACGGGCACGAACTCGAGCTCGACCTTGCCGGACTCGATCCTGGCGAGATCGAGCAGGTCGTTGATGAGGGACAGCAGGAGCTTGCCGTTCGCCTGCACGGTCTCGAGCTGCTTCTTCTGCTCGGCGGTCAGCGGACCGCTCAGCCCCATGAGGACCGTGCCGGTGAACCCGAGCACTGCATTGAGCGGCGTGCGCAGCTCGTGGCTCATGCTGGCGAGGAACCGGTCCTTCGCCTGGCTCGCCGCCTCCAGCTGGATATTCGTCTCGCGCAGCTTCTCCTCGAAGCTCTTGCGCTCGGTGACGTCCCGGATGGCTTCGATGGCGAGCATGCCATCGTCGCTCTCGAGCGGGCTGATGCTGATCTCGACCTCGAACTCGGCTCCGTCCTTGCGCAGCGCCCACAGCTCCAGGCTGACGCCCATCGGGCGCACCCGCGGGTCGCGGAAGAAGATTCTTCGGTCCGCCGTCTGTCGGGCGCGGTAACGATGCGGGAACAGCATGTTGACGCTATGGCCGACGAGCTCCTGCCGCGTGTAGCCGAACAGCTTCTCCGCCTGGGCGTTCGCGATGAGAATCTCGCCCTCGGCGTCCACGATCACCATCGCGTCGGGAGCCGACTCCAGCAGTCCGATGAACCTGCCGTCCGCAAGCTGGTCGATCACCGCGGGCGGGTTCGATCCGGGCGATCTGCCCGCAGCTGGTCCAATCACCCGCACCGATCGACTAAAGCGGGTGGGAGGCCCGCTGGCAATAGCCCTTTGGGATGATTAAGGCCCTATCCAGCGCTTGAACCGGGCCCGTACCGGCCTATCGGAGGAAGCGTAGGTCCTCCCCCCTCCTCCCCTGGCCGCCGGATGGTAGGCGCGGGCCGCCAACCTCAGCATCGATCGGAACCGAGCGATCCAAAGGAGCTCTGCCCGAATGACGAAGATTCTCCGCCTTGCCTGACCCCGCCTACAGCGGCAGGATGGCGTGCTCGTCGTGCGGGGCGGAGTGGGTCACCGAATCGTCGTGCAGAAGCGCGACGCCCCCTGAAGCCTCCGATGAATGCCTCAATTGCGGAGGCACGCTGCAGCCGCAGGATGCGGCCGAGGGAACCGACCTTCTGTAGCGGCGGTAGTCGGTGAGCGCGACGACGTCGGGCCGGCTCAGGTAGAGCCGGCCTTCGCAGTTTCCTAGCGGCCAGCCCGGCCCCGTTGGCGACCTGGTCGCGGGATGACCACGAGGCCGGGTGAAGCCCAGTCCCACGGTCGGGGGAGGGGCGGTTCCGCCACCGGTTTGAGCTTGCCGGTGGATGCGTTGGGCCGCCGTGGACGTCGACGTCCTAAGCATGAGAGATTCACGCTTGGGCACGGTCGTTCGTTCGGCAGCCAGGGTCACGTTTGGTGGGCTGCTTGTGGCTCTCGCGGTTGCCTCTCCGGGCACCGCCAGCGCGCACAGCGACAAGCCGGCACGGGACCCACAGGCGGCTTGCCCTGGCGCTGATACAGCCACCAGCAAGATCCGGCAGATCCAGAAGACGATGCTCTGCCTGCACAACCTCGAGCGCCGCGAGCGCGGGTTGAGCAAGCTGCGCTGGAACCCCGAGCTCGCCGGCGTTGCCGGCAAGCATGCCCGGGACATGGTTTCGCGCCACTACTTCGCGCACGGCTCGCCCGGCGGCAAGGATCACATGGACCGGATCGCCGCGAGTGGCTACAAGCCCGCCGCAGGCTGCTGGACGGCCGGCGAGAACCTCTTCTACTCCACCGGGCCATCGACCGCCAGGCAGCTGCTGAACGCCTGGATGAACAGCCCGGCGCACCGCCGGAACATCCTGCGCGGCGGCTGGCACGACTTCGGGCTCGGAGTGGCGAAGGCATCGCCGCAGGGCGATGCACGCGGCCTGACAGTCGTCGCGTTGTTCGGCATTCGATCCAAGCACTCCTGCGGCTAGAGCCGGATCCGCCGGCGGGGGCGTGGGGGCCGGTTTGCCCCCACGCCCGCCGGCGCTTCGTCAGGCTTCGCGCGAACGCCGGAACAGGAGGGTGCCTCCCGCGAGGAAGAGCCCTCCCAGCATGGCCTGGATGAGGGCGTTGCTGCCCGTCAGGGGGAGCTTTCCTCCGGTCGGGGAGCCGCCTGCCTGGAACACGGCCACAGGAGTGGTGCCCTCCTCCCGAGTTTCGACCTTGCCCTTGACGTGCACCTGCCCTGGGGCCTCAGGCGACACGGTGACGGTATCCGGGGCCGGGGCCGGGGCCGGGGCCGCTTCCGGTGTCGGTGTCGGTGCCGGTGCGGGTGCGGGTGCCGTTGCCGCAGGCGGCGGGGGCGCCGGCGGCGGCGGCGGGGGCGGCGGCGGGGGCGGGGGCGGGGGCGGAGGCGGGGGCGGGGGCGGCGGCAGAGGCGGACCCGGCGGCGGTGGAGTCGGCGGCGGCGGCTTATGGTCGGGCCGCGCCGGAGGGTGATCGTGGCACTCGCGGTCCCACGCAGCGGCGCTGCCGGCGAACAGACCGAGCAGAAGCGCTACGGCGCCTGCGACGCCCACTACGCCGGTAGATACTCGTTTAACGGACACTTGACCTCCTGTATTCGACGGGCGACCGGGGTTCGGCCGAGCAACTGCCCGGACGCGCACTCGCCCGCTCGTCGCGAATGGATGAATGCCACTTGTTTCGGCAACGAGTGCGGCTCACCCATCCCCCCGAGGAATGAAAAGGCTGGTCGTTTCGGGCGAATCTGGGCGTGCGCGGGCCTGCAGAGCGAGTCGCTCCTATCGCCCGACCGCACCGCCGGCACCTGAACGTCATCGCCGCGCCGATCTCGCCCTCCGCGGGATCGAGCTTTCCCGCAGCGGGAGGCATCGAGGCGCTCAACGCGAAGCGACGCGTCGTCAACAACTGGATCCGCACCAGCCGCGTGCCCACGCAGTGGTCGACACGGTCCTGCGCGAACCCTGCCAGGCCGGATTTCCTTGAACCCCCGCTACGACAGCGGAGACGGCGAGCACCCCAACTCCCGCGGATACAAAGCCGTGGCGAGTGCGATCGCGCTGGCGCAGCTGAAGGGCCCGGCGTGCGCCTCCGGGTCTATCGTTCCGAGGTCGAGCCCCGATAGCTCAGCCGGATAGAGCGACTCCCTCCTAAGGAGTAGGCCGCTGGTTCGAATCCAGCTCGGGGCACTCCCCGTTCGGCTGACTGAGCCTCAGCCCGCGTCCACGTGACGCACCACCGGCCGGCTCCACTTCCTCCCGGTGGTCCGCGCGCTCAGCGAGAGCGTGTAGCGGCGGCCGCCCGGGAACCCGGTCAGCAGGCGCTGGATCCGGTGGGTCACGCAGCCGCCGTCGTGGGGGAGCTCGTCGTGCCAGCGGGTGAGCACGTCGACCGGCCGGTTGCGCCCGACCGGGCTCGAGCTCTGTGTGACTCGCAGCAGTGCCATGCCCGGCGGTCCGCAAATCCGGGCGCGCACGTCTAGGAAGGCGTCGGACACGCCCACGCCGCCGCGCGGGCGCAGCGCGACGCGCATCGAGGCGACGCGTGCGGCCGGCGTCCCGGGCGCGAGGCGCTCGGCGGCGTTGACGAACGTGAAGTCACCCCTCGTGAACGGCCCGCCGCCGGTGCTCCTGAAGCCTGGCGGCGGCGGTTCGCCCGGGGACGGGCAGTTCACGGGTGGACGCGGCAGGTAGCCGCTGTAGACGGTCACGTCGACCGGGCGCCCGTTGCGCGGCGGACCGTTGTCGACCGCCGCGCTGAGGAAGCCGCGCCCGGCCATCTTTCCGGTATCGATCCGGTACCCGCCGACCACGGCGTTGCCGGAGGAGCTCCCGCAGGTCAGCGTCGCGGTGAAGGTCAGGTAGCCGCTCGTGGTGAGCGTTCCCACGAGGTTCTCGCCGTTGGGCCCGGCCTGGCTGCTGAAGACGAAGTCCGTCTCGAGCACGTGGCCCTCGCCGTAGGCGTGGTCGCCCGCGGGCGTCGTCTGCGCCGGGGCGGAGCCGCCCAGCAGGGGAGCCGCCGCGGCGATTCCCGCCAGCGCGAGGGCGAGCCTCCTCATGGATGGCCTGCCTATCAGCTTGCGCTGACTAGGTCAAGCCGCGCTGAGCAATCTCGGCTCCAAGGTAATCTGCTCCGCCAGGATGGCGGAGGGCGACTCGACGGCGGAGGCCATGCGCTGGCTGAGGCGGAGCTACCGCGCCGGCGCGCTCGTCGACGCACTCGCCGCGATCGGGATGGCCTACCCGAGGCTCTACGGCCCCACGCTGCGCTTCGACCGCCGCTTTGACCGCACTGGGCCCGAGTTCACGTACGCGATGCGAACCGGCGCGCCGCTGATGGCTGGCTGGACCGTGCTGCTGATGTGGGCCGACCGCCAGCCGCTCGAGCGTCGCGGAGTGCTGCCGATGACGGTCCTACCCGTGATCGCGGGCCTGATGGCCAACGACGCCCATGCTGTTCGCGCGGGCCGGCTGTCCGGCCGCAGTGTCGCTCCGATCCGCGCGCTGCAGCTGGCCCTGGTCGGGTTGTTCGGCTACAGCGCGACGAGGGCACGGAGCGCCGTGAGCGCGACGAGCGTCAGCCGGTGACCTGCGCGCCGCGCCCCTCGCCGAGCATCTCCCGCAGCTGCTCGGCCTCCATCGGCCGCGCGAACAGGAAGCCCTGACCGAGCGGGCAGTCGAAGGCACGCAGGATCGCCTGCTGCTCGGGGTACTCGATGCCCTCGGCGACCAGTCGCAGCCCGAGGCTGCGCGCCAGCTCGATGATGCCCCGCACGAGCGCGGGGTCGTGGTCGTCCTCGGTGAGCTCGCGCACGAACGGCCGCGCGATCTTGAGGATGTCGATCGGCAGCTGGCGCAGGTGGCTCAGTGACGAGTAGCCCTCGCCGAAGTCGTCGAGGGCGATGCGAACGCCGGTCGCCGAGATCCGGTCCAGCTTGGCGACCGCGACGTCGGCGTTCTGGATCACCGACGACTCGGTCACCTCGAGGACCAGCCCGGAGGACTTCAGGCCGCTGGACGTGAGCGCCTTTGCGACGACGGCCTCGAAGCTGGGGTCGAGCAGCTGGCGCGCCGACACGTTCACCGTCACCACCACGTCGGACACCCCGGACCGCCCCCACCGCCGCGCCTCGGCGCATGCCTCGTTCAGCACCCACTCCCCGAGCGAGACGATCACTCCCGTCTCCTCGGCGAGCGGGATGAACTCGACCGGCGACACCAGACCGTGGCCGGGCCGGTTCCAGCGCAGCAGCGCCTCGGCCGCCAGCACGTCGCCCGTTTCGAGGTCGACGATCGGCTGGTAGTGCACGACGAGCTCGTCGCGCTCGACCGCCCGCCTCAGCGCGTTCAGCATCGCGAGCCTGTCGGCAGCCTGGTCGTCCATGGCGGGGTCGAAGAACTCGCAGCCGTTGCGGCCGTGCTGCTTGACGCGGTACATGGCCATGTCCGCTCGGCGCAACAGCTCCGCCTCGTCGCGCGTGGAGTCGGTCGACATGGCGATGCCCACGCTCGCCGACACGACCACCTCCGTCCCCTTCAGGATGAAGGGATCACGGAAGGCCTCGCGCATGCGCTCGGCCGTTCCGAGCGCATCGTCGAGTCCGCGCACGTTCTCGAGCAGCACCGCGAACTCGTCGGAGCCCAGCCGGGCGAGCGTGTCGGAGGGACGCAGGACGCCGGTCATCCGCTCGGCCGCGTGCCTTAGCAGGGCGTCGCCGGAGGAGTGCCCCAGGCCATCGTTCACCAGCTTGAAGCCGTCCACGTCGAGCACCAGCACCGCCACGCGCTGGCCGCCGCCGGCCAGCCGCTGGAGCGCGTGCCGCGCCCGATCCTCGAACAGCGCCCGGTTGGCCAGCCCGGTGAGCGAGTCGGTGAACGCCTGGCGCTCCAGCTCCTCGCGCTGTCGCTCCAGGGCCTCCGCCATCGCGTTGAAGGTCCCGCCGACCTCGTTCAGCTCGGACGTCGAGTCGATGGCGACACGATGGTCCAGATTGCCTGCCGCCAAGGAGCGAGCCGCCCGTGCGAGCTGCTCCAGCGGCCTGACCAGGCTCTTGCTCAGTCGGCCCGCCAGCAGCGCGGCCAACAGCACGGCCACGGCCACGGCAGACAGCCCCAACAGCCAGTTCAGGCGCGCCGCTCGCTTGCTTGCGGCTAGATCGTGAGCCACCTCCTGCTGCGAGCCCGCCATCAGCCGCTCGAGTCCCCCGGACGCCGAATGCAGATCGCCCTCGAAGGCTTCGTCCAGCTCGACGGTCGATCCGGGGATGGAATGCGCGTCGCCGCGTCTCGGTCGGAACGCCGCGACCTCGTGCTTGGCGAACCTCCATGGACGCCTGATCGAGAGGAACGCGATGATCTCGCCCGGTTCGTCGTAGCGATTCAGCTGGGCCAGGTGGTGGTCGATCTGCGTCGCGGTCCGCCGAAAGTCGCGTAGGTGCTGCCGCTGGCCGGTGCGCAGATACTGCAGACCGAAGTCCTCCGCATGCTTCAGCTCCTGGAGCAGGGCCAAGCTGTCGTCGGACTCGCGCGCCACCTCACTGGCCAGCCGCCTGTAGTCGCTCGCCGAATCGGCCTGCAGCGCCACCCAGAGGCCGGCCCCGACCAACAGCGGCGCGATCGCCGCCATAGCGGCGACGAGGAGTCGTCCCCGCAGGCTGCCCACGAAGCGGACTCGGTGCGCGGACGCCTGAAGACGTCCGCCTGCCCCTTCCTTCCGCATATCACTGGGTATCGACAAGTCTGTACTTCTCTGAAGTCGCGCATGGCGGAAGCTCGACGCGCGGTGAGTGCCATAGCCTGCGCTCGATGGTGGAGGAGCGCGCAGGCCCGGTGCCGATGGCGTTCGCGGGTGCGGCGCTCGACCGCGCGCCGACCGAACGCCGCGACCCCGCCTGGGTGGCCGGCCAGCGGGCGCGGCCCGAGGCCGGCTCGCTGGTGCTCTCCGAACGCGGCCTCTGGGTGGACGACGGGCGGCTGCTGCGGGTTCGGCCGAGCGCGGATGCCGTGTTCCTCGGGCTGGCCGACGAGGGCCCGCTGTTCGCCGGCGACGCGGCGGAGGGCGAGCCCGACCGCGGGCATCCCGCCGGCCTGCGCGAGGCCGCCACGGAGCTGCCCGCGGCAGAGGCGGCGCTGGGCGCGTATGCCGCCTCGCTGCTGTCCTGGCACCGCCGCCACCGTTTCTGCGCCAACTGCGGCGCTCCGACCGAGGCCGTCGACGGCGGCCACGAGCGGCGCTGCCCCGCCTGCGACGCGCACCACTTCCCGCGCACAGATCCCGTGGTGATCGTGCGCGTGGTCGACGGGCGCGACAGGCTGCTGCTCGGCCGCCAGGCCAGCTGGCCGGACGGCCGCTTCTCGGTGCTGGCCGGTTTCGTCGAGCCGGGCGAGACGCTCGAGGAGGCCGTCCGGCGGGAGGTGCTCGAGGAATCGGGGGTGGTCGTGGGCGAGGCCGGCTACGTGGCCTCGCAGCCCTGGCCGTTCCCGAGCTCTCTAATGATCGGCTTCAACGCGCTCGCCACCGGTGGCGATCCTCGACCCGGCGACGGGGAGCTGGAGGAAGTGCGCTGGTTTGACCGCGACGCGGTCGAGGCCGCCGCGGCGGGGAGCGGCGACGTCCTGCTGTCGCCCCCGTACTCGATCTCGCGACGGCTGATCGACGGCTGGCTCGCCGCCGGCCCGGGCACCGGCCAACAGCGGCGATAAGGGGTCGGTCCGGACCGGGCTGGGGGGTCCGGAAGAAACGGGACATATAGGGACGCATCTTCCGGGACCCCCAGCGACCGTGCCCGTCGACCGCTTTACCGCTGCTGTTCACGCTCGAGCCTGTCGGCCGGCCCGCTCGTCAGTCGCGGTCGGGGCGGTCCGGGTAGACGTCGTCGATCGTCGTGAGCGGCCGGTAGGGGGCGCCGGCGGCGGCCTCGATCGCCTCCGCCCCGCCCGCGAGGCGGTCCAGCACGCTGGTCACGGCGACCACCTCGAAGCCCTCCTTTCGCACCCGCTCGATCGCGTGCACGGTGGAGCCGCCGGTTGTGACCACGTCCTCGACGATCAGGCAACGCTCGCCCACCTCGAGCGGCGGCCCCTCCACCCAGCGCTGCAACCCGTGCTGCTTCTTGTCCTTGCGCACGAAGAACGCCTTGACGTCGGCGCCGGCGGCGAGGGCGGCGCACGCCACCGGGTCGGCGCCCATGGTCGTGCCCCCCACCGCGGTCGCGCCGGCGCGCTCCGCCTCGAGCCGAACCAGCTCTCCGAGCGCGCGGAAGCCGGCCGGCAGCAGGATCGCGCGCTTGGCGTCCACGTAGTACTGCGCGGTGCGGCCGCTCGTCAGCGTCACCTCGCCGATCACCAGTGCGTGCTCGCGCAGTTGCGCGATCAGGGCCTGTTTGGGGTCAGGGTTCGGCACGCGGGTGCCGATAGTAGAGCCGATGGGATCGGTAATCCGCTTCATGGCCATAGCCATTTCGGTCGTCGTGGTGCTGGGGTTCGCCCTGTTCGCGCTCGACGAAACCGACAAGGGCTCCAAGGCGCAGCAGGCGAAGCTCGAGCGCGAGCTCGGCACGACGGTCGCCCCGATCTCGCCCAACGCCGCGGACGAAGCCGTGCGCGAGCGCAACCAGGGCACCGTCCGCGAGGGCATCGACGACGCCAACGACGTCCTCCTGGGTCCGTTCGTCGATCTGGTCAACTCCAAGAGCGCCTGGGTGAATCACGGAATCCCCGCCCTCCTCGCGCTGCTGATCTACGGCGTGGGGCTCGGGTTCCTGGCCAACGCGCTGCCGAAGGAGCGGACCCACGGCGACTGGCGCACCGCGCGGTCGTAGCGGCCCGCTCCGCCCCGCCTACTCGTACAGGTAGATCGGGTCGCCGATGTCGACCCAGTTGTAGATCTGGGCCGCGTTGGGGATCGGCACGCGCAGGCACCCGTGGCTCGCCGGGTAGGCCGGCACCGAGGCGTAGCCGTGGATCGCGTAGCCGCGGATGAAGTAGGACGAGTCCACCATCCCCTTCGCGTTCGTCCCGGGCGTCTTCAAGTAGAAGTGGTAGGTCCCGAACACGGTCGGCGTGGCCGGGGTGCCCGACGACGTGTGGTACGTGCGGTACGGCTTGCCGCCCTTGGCCAGCACCAGCACCTGGCGCGACCAGTCGAACTCGACGTGCTTGCCCGCCTTCGGGTAGCGCAGCTTGTAAGCGCCCTGGCCGCGCAGGAGCTTTCCGTACACCTCGCTGGTCGCGTATCCGTCGCGGCCCAGCTCGTTCGTCTTGCGGAACGCCAGCACGGCCCGCGCGGTGCCGTCGTCGTAGTAGCCGGTGACCGGTGTGGCAAAGCCCTCTGACAGCAGGGCGCGCTGGAGCAGCAGCACCTTCACGCCGCGCTCGCCCGCGCCGGCGCGCCAGTCGACCACGGTGACACCCCTGTCGCGCGTGCGGAAGGCCGCCTGGAACGGGCTGGCCGCGTGCTTGATCACCAGTCGCAGCCGACCAGGGTTGCCGACCTTGAGGCGGAACTCGAAGCGCCCGCCGGCCTTGACCTTGCGGCGCACCGTCTTGCTCGCCTTCTTGCCGCGGATCGCGTAGAGCGTGAGCACCTCGCCGGGCACGGCCGGCTTCACACGCCCGCGCACGACCACCTGCTGCTGCGGAGCGAGGTAGCGCATCTTCGAGGTCGCCAGGCCGGAGTGCACCTCGTACTTGGCGCTGCCGGGCGCCGGTGGCGGCGGCGGCGCGGGGACCGGCGGAGGCGTCTGCGCGAGCGCCGGGCTGGCCGCCAGCAAGGCGAAGAGGACGACGGGAAGGACCAGGAGACGCGCTTTCACGGCGCCCACTATGCCATGCATAGCGATCGTATCGGCCGTTCGGCGACTGATCCTGAGCTCGCTCAGAGCGACGAGGGGGCCGGTCGCTGCAGCCGCGGCGCGAGCACGCAGGCCAGCAGCATCAGCGGACCGAGCACGGCCGAAACCGCACCGCCGTCGGCCTGGGCCGCGTAGGCGATGGAGTTGTTGATCGAGTGCAGGGCGATCACCGGATAGAGCGAGCGCGTGCGCTCGTAGACGAGACAGAACGTCACGCCCAGGATCGCCAGCGGCGGCACGATCAGCAGCCCATCCGTGCCGCCCTCGAAATGGATCAGTCCGAACAGCAGGCCGTCGATGATGGCCGCCACGGCGACCGAGAACTTGGTGCGCAGCGCGCCGTAGAAGAACCCGCGGAAGAAGAACTCCTCCGCGAACGGGGCAACGCAGATGATCATGAACCCGGCCGCGATCAGTCCGAAGGAGCTGTCGTCGGCGCCGAGGTCCTTGGCGACCGTCTGCTCGACGTCCGGGTGCAGCACGTACGAGTAGACCGCCGCGAACACGTAGAAGGACACGATCCCCAGCGCCGCCCAACCGACCGCCGGCCAGAAGGGCACGCGCCGCAGGCCGAAGTGCCAGCCCTGGGGCTTGCGCACGAACGAGGCGAACAGCAGGGCCGCTCCGACCAGGGAGCCGTCGAGCAGGAACGTGCCGGCCACGATCGCGCCCGGTGACTCCGACGCCTCGTCCACGCCGAACGCCGCCCACACGATGCCCGCGCTGACGAACCCCGTGACCGCGCCCGCGATGAAGGCGATCGGCCCGTACCACCAGGGCCACGGCGGCCGGGCCTGCTCGGGCGGCTCCGGAGGCTCCGGCGGAGGCGAAACCGCGCTCTGCATGATCCTCAGAGTAGGGCGGGCAGCTCGGCAAGCGAGCGCACCGCCTCGATTCCCTCCGGACTGCTCCCGTCGCGGGCCACCAGCACGGGCCGAATGCCGGCCGCGAGCGCCCCCGCCACGTCGTTGTCGAGCGAGTCGCCCACGTGCACCGCGTCCGCGGCTCGCGCGCCGGCCAGCTCCAGCGCCCGCTCGAAGATGGCGCGGCCGGGCTTCGCCACTCCCACCTCCGCCGACGTGACCACCGCCTCGACGCGGTCCAGCAGCCCCGCCGGCCCGAGCCAGTCCGCCAGCGAGCAGTCCCAGTTGCTCACCACCACCAGCACGTGGTCGCCCAGCGCCGCCAGCGCGGGCAGGGCATCGGGGAAGGGGATGAACTCGAGCGCGCCGAGCATCGCCTCGCGCGCTGTGGCGTGATCGAGCCCGGGCAGGTCGAGCGCCGCCATCATCACCGCGGCGCAGCGGTCGCGCAGCTCGTCCAGGCGGTCCCGATCCGACCCGTCCAGATGGTGCTCCAGGTAATAGGAGATTTCCGCTCGAAAGGCCGCCGCCGCGCGCTCCTCGTCGACCTCGAAGCCGCGCTGCGCCAGCAGCCGCTGGAGCCGCGGCGCCGGTGGCTGCAGCTGGACCAGCGTGCCGAGCGCGTCGAGCAGGACCACCGCCGGGCGCAAGCGCCCGGCCCGGCCGGGCGCGCGGCGTTCCGCGCTCACGAGATCCAGTGCCAGCTGGCGAACTGCGCGGTGAACAGCCCCAACCCGATCGCGGAGACGGCCGCGACCCGATCGGTCGCGCGGCGCTCCTCGCACCAGACCGCGAGCCACATGAAGAGCGGGAACAGCACGGCGAGGAAGCGTGGCAGGGACATCAGCGGTTGCGGCTTGACGGGCGTGCTCAGCGGCAGCACCAGCGATACGACCACCCAGGCGCCGTAGGCCGGCGGCAGGCGCCGGCACACGCCGGCGCACGCGACCACGCCGAACACCAGTGACCCGAACAGCATCAGGTTGATGGCCGCGATCCGGTAGGGGTCGCCGGCCGCCTGCTCGAAGTAGACGACGTCGCGCTGACCGGAGGCGAGCTGGCGCACCCCGTCGACGGCGGCGCCGAGGCCCTGCCAGGCGCCGGCGAGCGGCACGCTCAGCTCGCGATACCAGGCCTCGTGCGCGTGGATGAAGCCCCAGGCGTCCCCCTCCGCCAGCCCCAGGTAGAGCGAGAAGGCACCCAGCCCCAGCGGGGTCAGCAGGATCCAGGCGGCGTCGCCGGGGCGCCGCTCGCGCGAGCCCCACCACACGATCAACAGGGGCAGCATCAGCAGCACGCCCGAGCTGCGGGTTGCCGCCGCGGCCGCGGCGCATGCGCCGGCCCAGGCCCAGCGGCCGGTGCGCGCCGCATAGAACGCCCCCACGGCGAACAGGAGGAACAGGCTCTCCGCGTAGGGCGCCCCGAAGTAGACCGCGGCGGGGAACACCGCCAGCAGCAGCAGCGCCGGGCGCGCCAGCGGGCGGCCGAGCTCCAGCGACACCAGCCTGTACATCAGCATCAGCGCCCCGAGGAAGGCCGCCAGCGCGACGACGTAGGCTGCCGCCAGCAGCGCCGCCGGCGTGGCCCCGAAGGGCGTGGCCAGAGCCCGCACCAGGAGCGGGTAGAGCGGGAAGAAAGCGGCCCGCGCTGGGCTTTCGCCGTAGCCCGAGTCGGCGATGCGGAGATACCAGACGGCATCCCACCGGGCCAGCGGCGCGAGCAGGGGATCGGCGAGCGCCTGGGTCAGCCGCGGCGTATCGAACTTGGCAGCGTTCTCCGCCGCCAGCCCGCCCGTCGCAGGACCGAAGGAGAGCGCGGCGAACACGGCCACCAGGAGCACCGCCATCCGGGTCGGCCAGAACACGCGCCAAGCAGCCCGGAGTGCCGCCGCAGGGGTAGCTTCATAGGCCATGCCGGGAGCCGAGTTCTACACAGCCGCAGTCGAGACGAGTGACTGGGTCGCGGCCGGCGCCTACATAGTCGTCGCGTTCGTGATCGCCGAGCTTACGGACCGCGGCCTCTCGCGCCGCGGCAAGAAGCTCACGATCGCGGTGGCCGGCGGCGAGCTGTCCCCCGTCGCCACCACCCGCCTGCGACTGGTGCGGCGGCTCGTCTTCGCCATGATCGTCCTGATCGGCGTCGCGCTCGCGGCCGCGCAGATCCCGACGGTCAGCCGGCTCGCCACCGGGATCCTCGCCTCGTCGGCGGTACTCGGCCTGGTCGTCGGCTTCGCGGCGCGCCAGACGCTCGCGAACGCGATTGCCGGCATCCTGCTCGCGATCACGCAGCCGATCCGCATCGGCGACATCGTCACGTTCGAGGAGCAGACCGGCGAGGTCGAGGACGTGGAGCTCACCTACACCTACATCCGCCTCGACGACGGGCGCCGCCTGATCGTGCCCAACGAGCGACTCGCGCAGAGCTCGATCGCCAACCACACCATCCGGGACCCGCGCGTGCAGGTGGAGGCGTCGGTCTGGCTGCCGCCCGAGGCCGACCTGGACCGTGCCATCGAGCTGATCGAGGACGAGCAGGCCGGCATAACGGCGAGCGTGGCGGAGGTGGACAAGGAAGGGGTCCGCGTGAGCGCCACGACGTGGGCGGAGAGCCCGCGCGACAGGGGTCCGGCCGCCGCCGAGCTGCGCCGCCGCTGGCTGCGGCTGCTCCGCGAGCACGGTCTATCCTCAGACCAGGCCTCCTAGTCCGCCCTGGCCACCCAGTTCCAATGAGCTACCGGCAGCGAAAGTCGAGGAGGCGCAACGGCCACGGGGCCCGCAGCAAGCTGCTGCTGGCCTTCGGCGTGGTCGCCACCATATGCGTCATCGCGGTGCTGTCGCTGGCCGGCTACGTACTGGCGATCGCTTCGACCGCGCCGGACCTGAGCGAGCTCAAGCCTGTCGACAAGGGCCAGATCTCGGTCGTCTACGCGGCCGACGGCTCACGCCTCGGATACGTGCAGTCGGACATCCTGCGCCGGGTCCTGCCAGGGGCCGACATCCCCGTCGACCTGCGCCGCGCCACCGTGGCCATCGAGGACGAGCGCTTCTACAAGCACAAGGGCGTCGACCTGAACGCGATCGTCCGCGCCGGCATCAAGAACCTCGAGTCCGGCGAAACCGTGCAGGGTGGCTCCACGATCACCCAGCAGCTGGTGCGCGCCCTGTACATAAAGGACCCGAAGCGGAACTTCGCACGCAAGATCCGCGAGGCGAAGCTGGCGTCGGAGCTCGAGAAGGAGCACTCCAAGCCCTGGATCCTCGACAACTACCTCAACTCCGTGCCGTACGGGACCGTCGACGGCCGCACCGCGATCGGCGCCGAGGCGGCCGCGGTCACCTTCTTCGACAAGCACGCCAAGAACCTCGACCTGGACGAGTCCGCCCTGCTGGCCGGGCTGACCCAGGCGCCCTCGCAGTACAACCCCTTCCGCAACCCGCAGGCGGCGATCGAGCGGCGCAACGAGGTGCTGAAGAAGATGCTCGACAACGGGTACATCACGCAAGCCGAGTACCAGGAGGCGGCGGGGCAGGGCCTCAACCTGAAGCGCGGCCGGCGCTACGAGCAGCGCCGCGAGCCCTACTTCTTCGACTACATGCAGGAGCAGCTGATCGAGCGCTACGGCGTCGGCGTGGTGCGCCGCGGCGGCCTGCGTATCCACACGACCATCGACCCGAAGATGCAGGACCAGGCTCGCGAGGCGATCAACTCCTACTACGCCGACCCGGCAGGGCCGAGCTCGGCGATCGTGGCCGTCGACCCGGCCAACGGGAAGATCAGGGCGATGGCCTCGAGCGGGACCTACGGCCAGCGCCGGTTCAACCTCGCCGCCCAGGGTCACCGCCAGCCGGGCTCGGCGTTCAAGACGTTCGTGCTCACCGCCGCCATACGCAAGGGGATCGACCCGGACTCGACCACGTACACGTCGAAGCCGCTCAACATCGACGACCCCTCGTACGGCAAGTGGGAGGTCAAGACCTTCGGCAACAGCTACATCGGCACGGTCAGCTTGACGCGCGCGACGCTGTCGTCGGACAACACCGTGTACGCACAGCTGATCCTCGACGTCGGCCCGAAGTCGGTCTGCGAAACCGCCAAGCTGCTGGGCATCACGACCAAGCTGGACTGCTACCCGGCCGAGGGCCTGGGCGGCCTGACGCGCGGCGTGACGACGCTCGAGATGGCCGGCGCGTACGCGACGCTGGCCAGCGGCGGCATCCGCCACCGGCCCACCGGAATCGAGCGGGTCGTGTTCCCGGACGGCAAGAGCGAGAACCTGGCCAGCGGCGAGGGCAAGCGAGTCCTGACCGACGGCCAGGCCTACGAGGTCACCCGCGTCCTCAAGATGAACGTCCAGTCGGGCACCGGGACCGCCGCCAACTACGGCTGCCCGGCGGCGGGCAAGACCGGCACCACCGACGAGGCCAAGGACGCCTGGTTCGTGGGCTACACGCCTCACCTGTCGGCGGCCGTCTGGGTCGGCTATCCGGACGCCGGCGTGGCGATGCCCGGCGCGCAGGGCGGCACCTACGCCGCCCCGGTCTGGCATGCGTTCATGGTCCCCGCGCACGGCGAGGACTGCGACGACTTCCCGCTCCCGGACCAGCCGGCCGAGTTCCACCCCTTCTTCGGCAAGTACGCGAGCACCGGCAAGCCGGTGACGCCCCCGTACAGCGAGCAGGACGGCACGACGACCGACCAGACCGGCGGCACCGGCACCGACCAGCAGTTCGACCCGCGCTACTACGAGCAGGCGCCGCAGAACCCGCCCGACGCGCAGGCACCGCCCGCGCCGCCGGCCGACGGCGCTCCCCAGGGTCAGGACCAGCAGGGCGGCGGCGCGCCCGGCGCCCAGTAGCGGCGCGCCCGTCGACGTGCCCGAGCTCGACCTGATCCGCGCGATCCAGGCGGCGCTGACCAACCGCGGCGAGCGCACCGTGCGCTGGACCGGCGACGACGCCGCGGTGGTCCGCGCGCGGCCGCTGGCCGTGACCTCGATCGACACGGTCGTAGACGGCGTGCACTTCTCGCTCGCCACGCACGCGCCCGCCGACGTGGGCTGGAAGGCGCTGGCCACGGCGCTCTCGGACATCGCCGCGATGGGCGCGCAGCCGGGCGAGGCGTACGTGGCGCTGGTGCTCCCCGCGGGCTTCGACGGCGCCCTGGAGCTGGTGGGCGCGATGGAGGAGCTGGCCGCGCGCTGCGGCGTGACGATCGCCGGGGGCGATGTCGTGGGCGGGCCGGCCCTGACGGTGACCGTCGCCGTGACCGGCTGGGCCGAGCGCGAGGAGGAGCTCGCCGGCCGCGACGGAGCCCGCGAGGGGGACCTCGTCGGCGTGACCGGCGAGCTCGGTGGATCGGAGGCCGGACGCCGGCTGCTGGAGCAGGGCAGCCGCGAGCCGGCCGGCCTGGTGCGGCGCCATCTGCGCCCCGAGCCGCGGCTGCGCGAAGGGCGCGCGCTGGCCGCCGCGGGCGCCAGCGCGATGATCGACCTGAGCGACGGGCTCGCCACCGACGCCGGTCATCTGGCGGCGGCGAGCGGCGTGGAGCTGCGGCTGAAGCTGGACGCCCTGCCGTGCGCGCCCGGCGTCGAGCCGGTTGCGGCGGCAATCGGCGGCGACGACTACGAGCTGCTCTTCACGATCGCCCCCGGGCGCCGTGAGGCCGCCGAAGCGGCCGGGCCCGTGAGCTGGCTAGGCGACGTCCGCTCCGGGAGCGGCCTCGTCCTGCTCGACGCGGACGGCCGCCCGGTCGAGGGACTGCGGGGCTACGAGCACGAGTGAGGGCGAGCCGCCCGCGTGGCGAAGCATCGCCTCGGCGACGGCGTGCACGTCGACCACGTACTCGCCGCGCGCGACCAGCCGCGCAAGCGCGTCCTTGCTCATGGTGCTCATCATTGGAAACGTACCTCCTGCCTGCCCTGTCGTGCGAGTTATCGTCAGCGAAAGCGGGCGCAGCGAGCGGCAAGGCCGTTCCGTGGACTACCTGCGGAGGGCGAAGCCGGGGCCGAGGGGATTGGGGCCGGCCGCCTCCGGCTTCTCGGCGGGCTCCGCCGGCGACCGGTAGACGAGCTCGATCGAGGCGCACAGCGCCCCCAGCATCACGCACCCGACCAGGGCCGTGAGCAGGCCCACCGAGTGGCCGGTCACCAGCAGCAGCAGGTACCAGACACCGCTGAGCGGGTCCAGCGAGAGGGCGAGCAGGTAGTAGAGCGCGACCAGCAGCGCCGGCAGGGCACCTGCCGCGAGCAGCAGCCCGCGCACGCGCCGCTTCGGCTGGACGCCCGCCAGCGGCACCAGCAGCCACAGGTGGGCGGCGGGCACGGCCAGCAGCCCGGCGTACGGGTTCGCCAGCCACAGCACGAGCGCTGCCACGCTGGCCACCAGCGCCAGAGCGACGGCTGCGCCCGGCGCCTGCGGCCGCGTCAGGCTCGGATCCGGACGAGCGGCGAGGAAGCGCGCGAGCAGCAGCGCCAGCGCCATCGCCGCGCCCACGCCGGCCAACACGCCCAGCGCCGCGCCGTCGAGCGGCAGCACGTCCGGCGGTACAGGCGACGGTGGAGGCGGTGGGGTGGCGCCCGTCAGCGCCAGCAGCTCGGCGATCGTCAGGCCCGCCAGGAACGGAGCCACCCAGGCGGCGACCCAGCGCAGCCAGGCCAGCACCTCGACGTGCTGGCGGCGGGCGCGGGCGAACGCGTCGACGGCCGCCACCAGCGCTGGCAGCAGCAGAGTGACCGCCAGCAGCGACAGCACCCAGCCCGGCATCACCTGGCTGACCGCGGTCACGTAGCTCGCCGGCCCGTGCTCGGGCTTCGACCCGCGGTCGACCGCCGTGACCGTCCTCAGGGTCGCCCGGCCGAGCGCCCCGAGCCTGTCCTCGTCGATCGAGCCCGCGGGCCCGTCGCCGTCCGGCGGCAGCTCGCCCGACCCGGCGATGCGCACGGCGTCGTATCCGTTGTCCAGGAGCACGGCCTGCGGGCCGATGCCGATCGGAAACGACAGCCGCGCGACCTGGCCGAGCGTGCCCGAGCCGCCGGGAGAGGTGTCGAGCTCGCGGCGGATCGAGTCCGCGACGGTGCGCTGGAGGCCGAGCCCGGCACGCCGCTCGTCAGTGGCCCAGGCCTGCACCAGCGAGCCGCGCGTTGTCGGCGAGGCGAGGTCCGACATCGCCAGCACCGCGTCGACGAGCTCTGGCTGTGGCAGCTCCGAGAGCAGCTCGGTGGCGCCCACCTGGCCGAGGTTCGAGCCGTCGAGCGAAACCAGAACGAGCGTCTTGCGGGTGGCGCGGCCCTGCAGCACGCGCACCAGCTCGATCAGGGCGGCGGTGTCCGCCGCGCTACCCGTGGCCTCAGGCACAACCGCGGCGTCGCGATTGGCCACGACGACGATCTGGCGGCGCGAGCGTCCGGCCCGGCGGCCGATCACGTTCACGAGGCGTTGCCCCGCGTGGCTGAACCGCTGGCGCTCGACGATGAAGCCACCGCTGTCGAGCGCCCGGTCGACCCGATCCGCGATGCGCCGGTCCCCTACCCCGCCCGTGCGCCGGTCCGGCGCGGCCGCCACGATCCGGGCCGCCTCGGCCGCCGCGACCCTGCCGTCGAACAGGACGTCGGCGGCCAATCCCTGCGGAAGCGGCCGCGGGCGACTCTGCAGCGAGAACATCGTCAGGACCAGCGCCAGCAGCGCCGGCACGAACGCCGCTCGGTAGACGCGGGGCTCGAACATGAGCCTCAACCTACAATTCCGAAGGTGACGGCTTCAGCACCTCGGATTCTCCTGGTGGATGACGAATTGTCGGTTCAGAAGCTGCTGACCTACCCGCTGCGCAAGGAGGGCTACGACGTCGTCCCGGCCCTGGACGGGCGCGAGGCGCTCGACCGCCTGCGCGAGGACAGCTTCGACCTCGTGGTGCTGGACGTGATGATGCCCAAGCTGGACGGCTTCGACGTGTGCCGACAGATCCGCGCCCGCAGCACGGTGCCGATCATCATGCTCACCGCCAAGACCGAGGAGATCGACAAGGTGCTGGGCCTGGAGCTGGGCGCCGACGACTACATCACCAAGCCGTTCTCGGTGCGCGAGTTCCGCAGCCGGGTGAAGGCGGTGCTGCGGCGCGCGGCGCTCGCTCAGCCCGACGACCAGTTCGAGGAGCCGATCCGCGAGGGCGACCTGGTGATCGACTTCGAGCGCCGCCAGGTGATGGCGCGCGACGAGCCCGTTCGCCTCACCTACGTCGAGTTCGAGGTGCTGGCCGCGCTGGCGCGCAACCCGGGCCGCGTGTTCAGCCGCACGATGCTGCTCGAGCGGGTCTGGGGCGACTCCTCCTACCGCGACCCGCGCACCATCGACGTCCATATCCGGCACCTGCGCGAGAAGCTCGAGGCAGAGCCGAAGCACCCGGAGCTGATCCTCACCGTACGCGGGGTGGGATACCGCTTCCAGGACACATGAGCCGCCGTCCGCGCCTGCGCTCCGTGCGCACGAAGCTGGCACTGGTGTTCTTCGCGATCATCACCGCCGCCTTCGGCCTCCTGTACTTCATCGCGACCCCGCAGCTCGAGTCGAAGCTCCAGCAGCGCCAGCTCGACGACATCCGAGCGGCCGCCCAGGACGTGCGCCCGCGCTTGGAGGCGCTGATCGACGCCCCGAACCTGCGCGAGAAGGAGGTGAACGAGAGCGTGCGCCAGATCGGCGAGGCGACGGACGCGCGGGTCACGCTGTGGGGGGTCGACAAGCACCGCCTCTTCTATCCGCAGTCCGATTCGCGCACCGAGAAGGAGACGCCGGTCGACAGCGGGCTGGCACGAGCGGCGATCGACACGAAGCGCTCGCACAGCCAGATCGCGCCACAGAGCGGCGAGGAGATGGCGCTGGTGGCGCAGCCGTTCTTCGGCAGGGGCAAGCGCAAGCGCCCGATTGCGGTGGTCCTGTTCTCGCGCGACCTCAACGACGTGGCCGAGGCCGTCGATCTCGTCCGCAACCGCGTGCTGGTGGCCACCGGCGTGGCCCTCGCCCTTGCGATGGCGGGCGCCTTCCTCGTCGCGCAGGCGCTGGCGCGGCGCGTCCGGCGGCTCGAGTGGGCGGCCGACGAGGTGGCGCACGGGCGCTTCATCGAGCCGCTGCCGGTGGACTCGAAGGACGAGCTCGGCCAGCTGACCCGCACGTTCAACCAGATGCAGGCGCAGCTGCAGCAGGTCGACGTGGCCCGCAAGGAGTTCATCGCCACCGCGTCGCACGAGCTGCGCACGCCGATCTTCTCGCTGGCGGGATTCGTCGAGCTGCTCCAGGACGAGGAGCTCGACGAGGACACGCGGCGGGAGTTCCTCGAGACGATGAGCGAGCAGGTGGCCCGCCTTCAGAAGCTGTCGGTGGACCTGCTCGACCTGTCGCGCCTCGACGCCGGGTCGGTCGAGCTGCACGCCGAGCCGGTCGACCTGTCCGAGCTCGCCCGCAGCGTGGTGAACGAGTTCACCCCGGCGCTGGCGGACCACGACACCGAACTCGAGATCCGGCTGCCCGACCAGGGGCCCGAGGCGCTCTGCGACCCTGTCAGGGTGGCTCAGATCGTGAGGATCCTGCTCGACAACGCGCTCCGGCACACCCCGTCGGGAACGCAGGTGACCGTGGGCGCGACGCGCAGGAACGGCAGTGCGGGGCTGACCGTCACGGACACCGGCCCCGGCCTGCCCGACTACAGCGAGACGAAGGTCTTCGAGCGCTTCTACACCGGCGACGCGGCACGCGGGGCCGGACTCGGGCTCGCGATCGCGCGCGAGCTGGCCGAGCGCATGCACGGGCGGCTGCGCGTGAGCTCCGCCGCGCGCGGCACGGCGTTCACCCTCGAGCTGCCCACGGACGGGAACGGCGCGTGAGGCACACCGCAGGGATGCTCCTGGCCGTCATCGGCCTGGCGGTCGTCGGCTGCGACGCGGGCAGCGACGATCAGTCGAGCGCGCCCACCAAGGTCACCACGACCCGCGTGCAGGTCGTCGAGGGCCTGGGCCGCAACGGCGGCTTCGACCCCTCGCAGATCTATGACCGCCTCGCGCCGGGGGTGGTCACGATCCTGTCCGTGTTCGGAGGCGGGGCGAGCGCCCTCGACGAGAGCGGCGAGGGCGGGCAGGGCTCGGGCTTCGTGCTCGACGCCCGCGGCTACATCGCCACCAACGCCCACGTGGTCACGAGCGACGGCGGGGGCCGCGCCGATGACGTGTTCGTCGAGTTCTCCGACGGCAACCGCGTGCAGGCGGAGATCGTCGGCGTGGACCCCAACGCCGACGTCGCCCTGATCAAGGTCGAGCCCAAGGACCTGTCGCTCACCCCGCTGCGGCTGGGCGTCTCGCACCGCATCGTCGTGGGCGAGCCGGTGGCGGCGATCGGCAGCCCGTTCGGCGAGCGCCAGTCGCTCTCGATCGGGGTGATCTCGGCGATCGACCGCAACATCGAGTCGCTGACCCGCTTCCAGATCGGGGACGCGATCCAGACCGACGCGGCGATCAACCCGGGCAACTCCGGCGGGCCGCTGCTGGACGCGCACGGGCGCGTGCTAGGCATCAACGCCCAGATCAAGTCGCAGTCCGGCGGTGGCGAGGGCGTGGGGTTCGCGATCCCGGTCGACGCGGTGCGGCGCTCCCTGCGCGAGCTGCGTGGGGACGGCCGAGTGCGCTACGGCTACCTCGGCGTGCAGACGCTCGTGCTGTGGCCGCAGCTGGCCGACCGGCTCGGCCTGGACGTGACGGACGGCGCGCTGATCCAGGAGATCGAGAGCGGCAGCCCGGCCGAGAAGGCCGACCTGCGCGCCGGGGACGACGAGATCGGCTTCCAGGCGACGCGCGTGCGGACCGGCGGCGACGTGATCGTGGCCGTGAACGGCCGCCCCCTCTCGCGGCGCGAAGACCTGGCCGACGAGATCAGCGCGATGAGCGCCGGCGACGAGGTCGCGCTCGAGGTGGTGCGCGACGGCAAGCACAAGACGATCCGGCTGCGGCTCGGGGAACGTCCGCGCGGTTCGGGTTGAGCTGCGACCGGGTAGGGTCCAGAACGTGATCGAGGCAGGGCAGGCAACCGACAGCCGCGACGTCTCGTTGACGATTCCGGCGCGTCCCGACTACCTCGTGCTGGCCCGCCTCGCCCTGTCCGCGGTCTGCCGGCTCACACCGCTGTCCCCCGAGGAGATCGCCGATCTCAAGCTGGCGATCACCGAGGCGGCCAACGACTACGTGGACGAGGCGCGTCCGCTCGAGGACGAGAGTCGCCTTAGCTTCGGCTTCCACCTGCTGGACGATCGGCTCTCCATGGACCTCGAGGGACCCGACACGAGCGTCTCGTCCATGGAGCAGGAGCTGAGCCGGGCGATCATCGAGGCGACGGTCGACGAGTGCAATTTCGGCGCCGGTCGCACGCAGCTCGTCAAGTATCTCTCCACCGCCGCCGGCTAGATAGGCTCTTCCGCCGTGCTTCAGCCCGTTTCGGTGGGGACCAAGAGCCTCGCCGACTACACCCATCTGGCCGGACGGCCGCTCATCGAGGAGATCCGCGAGCTCGCGGAGCCGCTCAAGGGATTGCGCGTGCTGCACCTGTCCGCCACCGCGTTCGGGGGCGGCGTAGCGGAGATCCTCTACACGCTGATCCCGCTCATGAACGACGTGGGCATCGACGCCCAGTGGGAGGTGATGCTGGGGCGCGAGGAGTTCTACAACGTCACCAAGCGCCTCCACAACGCGCTCCAGGGCAGCCCCGACTCGCTCAGCGACGAGGAGTGGAAGATCTTCGAGCGCTACAACGCGCTGAACGCGACCGAGGTGTCGGGCGGCTGGGACGTGATCATCGTTCACGACCCGCAGCCGCTCGGCGTCCGCAGGCACGTGCCGGACAAGGCGAAGACGTGGATCTGGCGCTGCCACATCGACCTGTCCACACCCCACCCGGACGCGATCGAGCACATCGTGCCGTTCGTGCGCGACTACGACGCATCGGTGTGGCACGTGGACACCTACGTGCCGCCGAGCCTGAACGGGGACCACGCCGGCGTGAACATCTCCCCGCCGGCGATCGACCCGCTCTCCCCCAAGAACATGGCGCTGTCCCCGGAGGACGCGGCGTTCGTCTGCGACCAGTTCGGCATCGACGTCGACCGGCCGCTGATCACTCAGGTGTCGCGCTTCGACCCGTGGAAGGACCCGCGCGGCGTGATCGACGCGTACCGGATCGTCCACGAGGAGTTCCCCGACGTCCAGCTCGCGCTGGTCGGCTCGATGGCCACCGACGACCCCGAGGGCTGGGAGT
>JAXDIG010000010.1:0-46493 GCA_034664125.1 Thermoleophilaceae bacterium
GCGGCCGCCCCGGGCAGCAGGTGACGGCGGTCGATGCGTCGCATGGCCGCACGGTATGCGCGATTTGCAGGACTTTTGTAGCCGAATCATGTAAATGGCGTGAACCGCATGTGAAGGGGTACACGCCACGCATGAAGGTCATCGACTGCGAATGCGGCAAGACACTGCAAGCGGCAAACGACGAGGATCTCGCCACCGAGGTGCAGGCGCACGTCGAGGACAGCCACCCGGACATGGAGCTCTCCGCGGTGCAGGCGCGCCAGCTGGTGTCCGACAGGGCCTACGAGGCGAGCGACAGCTAGCCGCGCGGCCTCGAACCCTTCGGGTAGGCCGGCGCGACCGAACGACGGGCAATGAGGGTGGGACGGGGCGCCACTGGCTTCACAATGTCGCCCTCGTGGTGGCTGCGGCGGGGGTGGGCCACATTCGCCATGCGGCGCATGTCAACGCAACCCATCCCTTGGTCGGACCGCGGGGCGGGCCGCATTTGATTCCCTATACCAGCGAAAATCCGACCCACCCACCGCGAAGCCGGGGGGTTGGGCGAGTCGTGCATCCGAGCCCCTTCCCAGCTGCTGTTCACGCTCGGGCACTAGCGGCGCCATGGCGCGTCTACACCACCGCCTGGAGCGTGGTTGCCGTGCCGGCGACCACGAGGATCGCCCCGATCCCGCGGAGGAGCTGCTGCTCGCTCAGCCTGCCCGTGAGGCGGGCGCCGAGCAGTGCGCCGGGGATCGAGGCGGCCGCACCGACGCCAAGCACCGTCCAGTCCACGCCGCCCGGCACGTGGCCGACCACCCCTGCCACCCCGACCCAGAAGCCGACGGCCAGGTTGGTGCCGACCGCCCGCGCCGGAATCTCGCCCACCCAGCGCAACAGCGCCGGCATGCGCAGGGAGCCGAGGATCAGGCCGACGAGCCCGCCCAGCAGGCCGATCAGGGCCCCTGACACGACGGCGGCGCGGACGTCGAGCCCGTCGGGCCCACCGCGCCCGCCGCCGTCGGGGCGCGGCTGCGGCTTGCGGCGCAGCAGGTCGACGCCGAAGTAGAGCAGCGTCGCGCCGATCACCAGCAGCAGCGCGGTGTCGGGGATCGCCCCCGAGATCAGGCCGCCGACCACCGCGCCGGCCATCGACGGGGGCGCCATCCAGGCGAACAGGCGCCAGTTGATGCGCCCCGCGCGGATGTGGGCGACGGCCGCGGCGAACGCGGCGACGCCTGAGATGCCGATGTTCGCGCCCGCTCCGGCGGCCGGGGAGGAGGCTACGAGCAGGACCGCGGGGAGGCGGATGTTGCCCAGCACGAGGCCGACCGCGCCCCCCGCGAAAGCGACGACGAAGCACCATACGCAGAGGGCGGCGAGCTCGAGGGCATCCATCGGCAGCGGCAGTCTTGCGCGTCGGCGAGTTGTGAACGGTCGCGGGTGCGCACCGGCGGCGCGGGCCAACTGAGAATCATTCTCACTTCTGTATCCTGCGGCCTCGTGCGCTTGCCCCGGCCCACGGTCATTGTCCTTGTGGCCGCCGCCGTTTGCCTACCGGGGGTTGGCGCGGGCTGCGGCGACGGAGGGGGAGGCGCCGCGGGGACGAGCGTGACCGCGGTGGCCACCACTACGCAGGTCGCCGACCTGGTGCGCAACGTCGGGGGTGGCCGGGTGGACGTGCACGGCATCCTGCCGCCCAACGCGGACCCGCACGGCTACGAGCCGCGCCCGAGCGACGCCAAGGCGCTCACCGACGCCGACGTCGTGTTCCAGTCGGGCGGCGACCTCGACACGTGGCTCGACGAGGTGGTCGACAGCGCCGGCGGGCACGCCCAGCGGGTGACGCTGATCGACTCGGTCACGACGATCAAGGGCAAGGACCAGCACGGCGGCGAGGAAACCGATCCGCACTGGTGGCAGGACCCCCGCAACGCCGTCCTCGCCGTGGCTGCGATCCGGGACGCTCTCGTCAAGGCCGACCCTGGCGGCCGGGCCGGCTACGAGCGCCGCGCGGCCGCCTACACGAGCAGGCTGCGCAGCCTCGACGCCGAGGTCGCTCGCTGCATGGAGCGCGTGCCCGCCGCCAAGCGCAAGCTGGTCACCACGCACGACGCGCTCGGGTACTTCGCCAACCGCTACGGCATAGAGGTGATCGGCGCCGTGATCCCCGCGCTGTCGACACAGGCGCAGCCGTCGGCGAAGGACGTCCAGCAGCTGGTCGATCAGATCAAGCGCGAGGGCGTCGAGGCGGTCTTCCCCGAGGCCTCGCTCTCACGCAAGCTCGAGCAGGCGATCTCGCGCGAGGCGGGTGCCGAGGTCGGGGGGCAGCTGTGGGCCGACACGCTCGGGCCCAAGGGCTCGAGCGGCGCAACCTACCTCGACGCCATCGGGGCCAACGCGTCCACGCTCGCCGACGGCATGTCCGGGGGCCGCGTGAGCTGCGGCTTCAGCCGCTGACGGCCGGCGTTCGGCTAGCCGGCCGAGAGCCACCATGGTGGGCACGGGAGTGAGTGCTCCCTGTTGCGTCATATGCGCGCGCTTTGACGACCACACTCGGTGCGAGCAGCCAGGGTCCGGCCGGCTAGCCGGCCGCCCGGCAATCCGGGCACTCGCCGCGCAGCGTGACGTCGTGCGCGTCGATCGCGAAGTCCACGCGCTGGGAGAGCTGCTCGATGGCGTGCTCCAGGCCGTGGTCCTCGAAGGCGGTCACCTCGCCGCAGCGCTCGCAGACGATGTGGTGATGGTGCTCGCCGCTCGGATCGATCGGCTCGTAGCGGGCCACGCCCTCCGCGGCGTCCACACGCCTGGCGAGCCGCAGGCGGTCGAGCAGCTCGAGGGTGCGGTAGATCGAGGCCACGCCCACGTCCTCGCCGCGCTCGCGCAGGCGGTCGGCGATCTCCTTGGCGGTGACGCTGCAGCCGAGCGTGGCGAGCGTCTCGACCACCGCCGAGCGCGGGGCGCTCAGGCGGTAGCCGTCGCGCTCGAGGGTGTCGCGAGCGTGTCCGATCCAGTCATCCATGCTGCGGCCAAGGATAGGCCGCGCGCCGATCGGCCCCGGGCTAGCCGACCGCCGAGTGGAGCTCCGCCACCTTGGCCCAGTTGACCACGTTCCACCACGCGTCCAGGTAGTCCGGACGGCGGTTCTGGTACTTGAGGTAGTAGGCGTGCTCCCAGACGTCGACGCCGAGCAGCGGCCGCTTGCCGTCGGTGATCGGGTTGTCCTGGTTGGGCGTGGACACCACCGCCAGCCCCGAGCCGTCGTGCACGAGCCAGGCCCAGCCCGAGCCGAACTGGTTCACGCCCGCGTTCTTGAGCTCCGACTGGAAGTCGGAGAACGATCCGAAGGCCGAGTCGATCGCGCCCGCGAGGTCGCCGTCGGGCTCGCCGCCGCCGTCTGGCGACAGCCACTCCCAGAAGAGGCTGTGGTTGTAGTGGCCACCACCGTTGTTGCGCACGGCGGTGCGCTTGTCCTCCGGAATCTGCGAGAGGTTGGCGACGACTTCCTCTATCGGCTTGTCGGCCCACTCGGTCCCCTCGAGCGCGGCGTTGACCTTGTCTACGTAAGCCTGGTGATGCTTGTCGTGATGAACGCGCATGGTGGCCTCGTCGATGTGGGGCTCGAGCGCGGCATAGTCATAGGGAAGCGGCGGTACCTCGTACGGCATCTCAGCTCCTTGTTAGGTGATTCGCCCTGCACTCTATTCCCGGTCACCCGGATTGACCTCTGACCTTTGGTCCTAGGACATGCGACTGACTCTCCTGTCATGGAACGTGGCCGGGCGCGTCGCGCGCGCGGCCGAGCAGGCCGAGCTCGTGGCGGGAGTCGGTGCGGATGTCGTGTGCCTACAGGAGGTGACGCCCGCGACCGTCGCGGCGTGGTCGGAGCGCCTCCGGGCCGAGGGCTACCGCCTTGAGGCGGCGGAGATGCCGGCCGTGCGGGAGTCCTCGCGGCCGCTGGGGGTGCTGATCGCCGCGCGCGCCTCGGTGCGGACGGTGCCGGTCGCGGATGTCCCGTGGCCCGAGCGGGTGCTGGCGGCGCACATCGACGACGGGCTCGAGATCGTGAACGTCCACTCGCCGATCAGCCCGAAGCCGGGACTGGCCAAGGTCCTGACCCACGAGGCGGTCCACCGGCACCTCGTCGCCGGCGCGGGGCACCCGCGCCTGGTCTGCGGCGACCTGAACACACCCCGGCGCGAGCACCCCGACGGCAGCGTGTGGACCTTCGCGCGCACACGCGGCGGCGCGCTCAGGCCGGAACGCGGCGAGCGCTGGGACGTGGCGGAAACCGCCCTCATCCGCGGGCTCGAGCCGGAAGGCTTCCGCGACGCGTTCAGGGATCGGCACGGCCACGCCGTCAAGGAGGTGTCGTGGGCGTGGCCCCGCGGCGGCGGCTACCGCCTGGACCACGTGATCGTGTCCGAGGAGATCGACGTGACCGACTGCCGCTACCTGCACGAATGGCGGACGGAGGTGAAGCTCTCGGATCATTCGCCGCTGATCGCCGAGCTGCGTGTGGCTCGCTAGGCTTGCGCGCTACGCGGCTGTGGCGGAACTGGTAGACGCGCAGGCTTCAGGTGCCTGTGCTCCTTACGGGGCGTGGAGGTTCGACTCCTCTCAGCCGCATTCCCTTGGCATCTGTGGATCTGCACTAATGGGAGCGTAGATGGTGCACGGATGGGCGCACGGATGCTGCACCAGAGGAAGTGCAAGTGCTGCACAGATGGTCTACCAAGTGCTGCACGGATGGTAGTGTAGACATGTGGCCCGCGTATCCGGATACCGACGCCGGACTCTGGACGATGAGCTCGATGTATTGATGCGGGAACTGCCCGCGATCGCCGTGGAGGGTCCGAAGGGTGTGGGGAAGACGGCGACCGCGTCACAGCGCGCGACGACTATCCATCAGCTCGACCAGCCCGACCGGCGCGCCCTCGCGGAGGCCGACCCGGCTCGCCTGCTCGAGGACCCACCGCCGGTCCTGATTGACGAGTGGCAGTTCGTGCCGCCCGTATGGGACCGCGTTCGCCGTGCCGTTGATGCAGGCGCGGGTCCGGGTAAGTTCCTGCTCACCGGCTCCTCTTCTCCAGTGGAGAGGGGAACCCACTCCGGAGCTGCACGTATCGTCAACCTGCGCATGCGGCCGCTCGCACTCGCCGAGCGGGGCGGTGAGCGCCCGACGGTGAGCCTCGCTGAGCTTCTCCGCGGGGAGCGTCCGGCCCTCAAGGGCAGCTCCGAGATGGAGCTCGAGGACTACACCGACGAGATCTTGCGGTCGGGCTTCCCGGGACTGCGCGGAATAGACGGACGCTCCTTGCGAACGCAGCTCGACGCCTACCTCCAGCGCATCGTCGACCGCGACTTCCCAGAGCTAGGGCGCCCTATCCGCAACCCCGCCCTGCTGCGACGCTGGATGAGGGCATATGCAGCGGCCACGGCCACCTCGACCTCGTTCGCGAAAGTCCGCGCGGCCGCCACCGGTCGTGAAGAGGACCAGCCGGCGAAGACCACGGCGCAGGCCTACCGCGATGTCCTAGAGCGTCTTTTCATCCTCGATGACGTTCCTGCCTGGCAGCACTCGCGAAATCTCATCGCGCAACTGGCGCTCCCTCCGAAGCATCACCTCGCGGACCCGGCACTCGCCGCTCGGCTGCTGGGCGCGAACCGTGACGCACTCCTGCGGGGAGAGTCACCCGGACCCAGCCTCCCGCGCGACGGCACGCTACTCGGCGCGCTTTTCGAATCCCTCGTCACACTGTCCGTGCGCGTCTACGCACAAGCGGTAGAGGCAAGGGTCGGGCACTTGCGCACCAGGGGCGGCCGGCATGAGGTCGACCTCATCGTCGAGCGTGACGACGGCAAGGTAGTGGCAATCGAGGTTAAGCTCGGCAAGACCCCTAGGCCGGGCGAAACCAAGCACCTGACGTGGCTAGCCGAAGAGCTCGGAGAAGACCTCCTCGACGCTGTTGTAGTCACGACAGGGCGTGACGCCTACCGGCGCGAAGATGGCATCGCGGTAGTGCCGGCAGCCCTTCTCGGGCCCTAGGCCGGTGTCGCGGTGCTCAACGTGTTCCGAAGCGGTGAGCTACCGGCTGCGCCGGAGCGGCGTCCCGAAGAGGTAGTCCCAGAAGGGGGCGCTGATCCCGAAGCCGCGCGTGTCGTCCTGGAAGTGGTGGCGCATGTGCAGCTCGCGCATCACCTTCCCGAGGCTCGACTTCGGCGTGTGGTGGTGCAGGTAGTAGTGCGTCATGTCGTACACCAGGTAGCCGAGCAGGAAGCCCGACGCGAAGACGCTCCCGGCTGCGGTGCCCATGACCAGCACGAAGGCGCCGTAGAACGCCGCCGCCAGCGGCACGCTGACCGAGGGCGGCATAACGAGCCGCAGCGGGTCGTTGGGGTGATCGTGATGGACCCCGTGGATGATCCAGTGGAAGCGGGCGCCCGGACCGGACTCCGGCTCGAAGTGGAACACGAGCCGGTGGATCCAGTACTCGGTAAGCGTCCAGAACAGCCAGGCGGCCGCCACCAGCCCGACCGTGCCCCCGGTCGTCAGCTTCGGGGCGCCGACCAGGAACAGCACGACGACGGCCGGAAGGAAGAGCAGCGGCGGCACCGCCGGATGGACACGCGAGAGCCGGTCGAGGAGGTCCGAGTCGAACATCCTCGGCGAGGCCTTCAGAACGTCTGACCGATGGGCGTCCAAGGCCTCCAAAGTTACCGCACGAAACCCGTGCGTAGAAGCGATTTACCCGCGCTGCCAGAGGCCGCCCCAGGACGCCACCAGATACTCGAGCCCGAACGCGACGGTCAGGCCGTAGACGACGACCTCCGCCGGGGCCGCCGCACCGCCAAGGATGCGGCCGAGGAGGTAACAGGTGACCAGGGCGACGAAGAGAAGCCTGCCGGGAGTCTTCATCTCGCTTGAAGTGTCGGACGAGCCCGCCCGCGGCCCGTTATCGGGACGTAAAAGCCTCGTGAACGTCGCGTTACCGGCGCTGCGACAGCACGAGCACGGCGCCGCCGCGAGGCCGCGCGTAGCGCCCGATCTCGACGAAGTTTCCGGCCTTTACGACGCGAACGGCATCCGGGTCGTAGAAGGGGATCTCCTTGTCCTCCAGGCTGAACTGGGCCCGGGGCGCGAGCGGCGACTTGCCCGGCACGAAGACATAGCGCGGGTCGGGCCCGAGCAGCATCTCGAGCACCTGGGAGTACGAGCGGGTGGTGAGGATCGGGACCTTGGGTCCCTTGGCCCGCGCCCGGATGGCATCGGCCACGGCGGGCCAGACGCTGCCCCCGCCGGTCCCGGTCACGTACTGGAGGTCGTCGGTGCCCGGATAGCGGGCCGTGTCCGGATGGGCGAGCACACGGGCGTCGAGCAGCAGCGCGGGCGTGAGCAGCGCGGCCACCGCCACCGCCGACACGAGCCCCGCCGCGCGCGCCATCGCGGTGCGCGCCCACGTGACCGCCTCCACCAGCGCGTAGGCCATCAGGGCGATCGCGGCCGGCATCACGTACATGACGTGGCGCGGGTAGGGCAGCGTCGAGAACAGCATGGACACCGCGAGCGGCACGAGGATCCAGGCGAGCAGCAGCGCGGTCAGGCGCGGCTGGCGACGCAGGCCGAGGATCGCCCCGGCAAGCGCGGCGCCGATCAGCGGGATGGTCACGTAGCCGCCGAACGCGGGCCGGTATGTCGCCCAGGTCTTGCCGACCTCGGCGAACGGGTGGCGCAGCACGTCACCGAGCGGCCGGACCGTGTACAGGAGCGGGTTCTTACGGCTCTCCTCGTAGAGGTGGTACAGCGACGAGGTGCGCAGCAGCAGCAGCGCGCCGACCACCATCACGGCGGCGATGCCGATGCCGGCGAGCCAGCGCGTGAGCCGCTGCCGGCGCTCGGGGGCGTTCCAGTCGAAGCAGAGCAGGCTCAGCGGCACGAGCGCGAGCGCGGGCTTGGTGTTCTCCTTGGTGAGCACGCCGGCCGCCAGCACAAGACCGAGCAGGGCGGCGATGCGCAGGTCCGGCCGCCGGGCGAGCTCGACCTGGAGGTAGAGCGCGGCGGCCATCACCAGCGTGACCATCGGCTCGATGATCCCGATGCCGTCGTGGACCAGGAAGAAGGGCATCACGACGCAGAGCGCGGCGGCGGTCAGCCCGGCGGCCGTCCCCCCGAGGCGCTTCGCCAGCAGGCCGATGAAGACCAGCGTGAGCAGTCCGGCGACCGCCGACACGAGCCTGACCGAGACAAGCGGGTTCACGCCCAGCTTGATCCACGGGATGCCGAGCCAGAACATGAGCGGCTCGCGGCCGATAGTGAACGAGTAGAAGAGGTCCCCGGTCGCGTGCGCCGCGCGGTTGGAGAAGACCGCGTAGGTGCCCTCGTCGAGGAAGTAGGGGAAGCGGTCGATGAAGAGAAACCGCGTGACGACGTACGCGGCGGCGATCAGTCCCGCGGCGGCGGCCAGCCGCGCCGGGGGAACTCGTGCCCTCGCCGACCGGTCCTCCGGCGCCGGCGGGCCCACACCCACGCCTGCCGCTCCGGCTGGGACGTTCATCGGGCGA
This sequence comes from Thermoleophilaceae bacterium, assembly GCA_034664125.1. Classification (GTDB taxonomy): domain Bacteria; phylum Actinomycetota; class Thermoleophilia; order Solirubrobacterales; family Thermoleophilaceae; genus JACVRW01. Next base: position 8,542 of record JAXDIG010000010.1, read on the forward strand.
CCCTAACGGCCTGCTGAGTCGGCGGGGCGATCAGCGGCGCTGCCGGGGCGCGCGCTTCAGCGGCTTGCAGCGCACGCTGCTGCGGTCGAGCACGGTGCCGGCCGCCGACCGGAACTGAAGCGACGCGCGCCCGGGCGAGAGCACCATCCGCAGCGCGCCCTGCGTCGGGGTGGCGGCGAAGGCCACGCGCGGGTCCGGCCTCGTCCCGTAGAGCGTGTAGCCGCCCGCGCCGGAGATGTACTGGCTGATGCCGTCGCGGAGCTTGTAGCGGACCATCACGTGGTCGTGCGCGTTGATCACGAGCCGGGCGCGCCGCCGCAGCGCATTCCATAGCGGGGCCATCCGCGGCTCGTTGCCATGCACCGTTCCCGGGCTGTACCGCGGCTGGTGCCAGAACGCGAGCCGGCACGTTCCCGTGGTGCGATCGAGCTGCTTCTTGAGCCACTTGACCTGAGGCGAGCTCTCATCGGTGCGAGTCTCGGAGTTGAGCGAGAGCACCTCCCAGTCCGCGATGCGAACGCGGTAGTACGGCCGGCGCACCCGCGGGCGCCAGTAGGGGTAGTAGCCCATCGCCCGGTTGGCCCAGTCGTGATTGCCCGGCGTGGGCCACGTGATCGCCTTGAGGGGGCCGTAGAGCGTGTGATAGCGCTCCGCGAAGTCCTGCGCCGTCCCGTCCGGGTAGACGTCGCCGAGGTAGAGGAACCGGTCGGGTTGGTCGGAGACGATCTGACTGGCCATCAAGATCGCCGGGTCGGTGTAGTCGGCCGCGTCGCCGACCGCCCACACGACCTCTTGGGCGCGCGCGGTCGCCGCGCAGCCCAGCCACAGTGCGCCCAGCACCGAACTGACGACCCCGATCTTGATCATCGACTCCCCCGCAAGTTCTCTTCCCTACCCCCGCAGGCCGCGCGATATTCCTCCGAACGGCGTTGACGGCGTCCGGCGCATCGCATACGCCTTTGCACCCGCAACCCTAGAGAGGACCTGTGGACCGATCACCCGAACTCGAGCAGCTGGTCGTCGCCTGGTTTGAAGAATCCGCCGCGCTCAAGCGGTCTGGAAATCGCTGGCATTCAGAGCAGCGAGGTTGGAGTCGTCGATCAGGGCGGTGAACGCCGCCGCGACACGTGCATCGAACTGGGTTCCCGAGCAGCGGCGCAGCTCCGCCAGAGCCTCGTCGGGCGACCTCGGCTCGCGATACGGCCGGCCTGACAGCATCGCGTCGTATGCGCCGCAGACGGCTATTACCCGCGCACCCAGCGGCATCGTCTCTGCGTTCAGGCCGTCGGGGTACCCGGTGCCGTCCATGCGCTCGTGGCTCGACCGCACAAGATCCGCCGTATGGCCCAGCGAGGGTGCGGCGTCCAAGATCCGCTCGCCTATGAGCGTGTGCCGGCGCATGAACTTGCACTCTTCCTCGTCGAGCGGCCCGGGCTTGTTCAAGATCGCGTCGGGCAGCGCGGTCTTGCCGATGTTGCGGAGTTCCGCTGCAAGCCGGATTCGGATCACCTCGACGTCGGGCAGCCCGAGCGACCGCGCAGTCAGCTCGGCCCAGTGCCCGACCTCGCCGGTCTGCTCTTGCACCCCGGCGCCGCGCTCTGCGAGCACCTTCAGCAACACGTCGGAGCTCTGACGGCTCGCGGACGCGCGGCCGATGGCCTTCTGCCCGTACATCTGCTGGTCGGCCAGACGGAGCGCCGTGTCCGCCGAGGCCGCCTCACTCGGAAGCAGGACACGACCGTAGGAGCACCCGATCCGAAACGCGCCGCCTTCCTCGGACAGGGCTGCGGCGGCAAGGCTCGAGATCGCCTTCCCGGCGTCCGAGCCCGCGCCGGCGAGGATGCAGAACTCGTCCCCGCCGATGCGATAGCTGGTGCCCACGCCCTGGAGAGTCGTGGCGAGCCGCCCGGCCAAGCGGACGAGCAGGGCATCGCCGGCCGGGTGACCGAACGTGTCGTTGTACGCCTTGAAGCCGTCGAGATCGAACAGCGCGAGAACGCTCTCCGCGGCCGTGCTGTGGACCGACGAGAAGCTCGTCTCCAAGTCGGCAGACAGAGCACGCCGGTTCCCCAGCCCCGTGAGTGAGTCCGTCAGAGCCTCTTCGCGGCTGGCCTGCAAGAGCCGCGCGTTTTCCTGAGCGAGCGTTTCCGCGGTGGCGTGCTCCTGTCGCGACCGGATGTAGAAGAACCCGAACAGCGAGAGCAGGATCAAGATGACCACGGCCGAGCCGAACGTCGCCAGCGTCTCTGACCTTGCCGCGCGTTCCCGGTACTCGGCGCTCGCCCCGCGGAGCTCTCGATCGACTGTCCGCTGAAGGCGCCCGCTGATCGGCCCCAGCTCGTCGGCGCGGCCTCGCTGTCCGTGTGACAGAAGCGAGCGGATCTCTTCGAGCGTCGCAGTGTTCGCTCCGTAAGGCCGCATGGCCGCGACCAGGTGGGGCGTCGAATCGTTCTCCCTGAGGTTCGCGAGAGTACGTTCGATCCGCTGCTCGCTGGCCCTCATGTGCGCGGCAACTCGCGCGTGCGCCGGCCCGCCGGGTGCGCCGACTGCGTCGTAGGGGACGCTTTGAAGGGCGTTGAACTCCGTCTCGACGTGCCCCAACGCGACCTGCGCGTCACGGCTCGAGTGGGCGTGGGCCTGAAGCGCCGTGATGATCGCCGTCGCGGTCAGCGCCAGCAACATCGCAAGGACGACCACCCAGGCAGCGGAAGATCTGAGCGCAACGATTGCTCCCGGGCTGGCCATGCGGTCCTCCGAGCTGCGGCGCAGCGCGCCGCGATCGAGTCAGAGGATCAAGAGTGGCGTTACGCGCGCGGCCTTGGCCGTAGAGCCTACGAAGAGCGTCAGGCTCTCAATGCTCCCATTCAGGGTGTATCGACTCGTTCGCCTGCGCCCCTTGAGTCTGGGGACCCGGACCTGGACATGGCCCGGTGCGTCTCGTCGCCCCGCCGCGAACGGCTCTCCAGAGCAATCGCGGTCCCCGAGCGGGATCGGGGCGGATCGACACCGGCCGGGCTTCGTCGCATCTAGCTTCCAGGAAGCCCCGAGGCTGCGAAGGCCTCCTCTGCGTCGGCTCGTGTCATGCCATGGCCGTCGTCCTCGACCCTGATCTCATCGATCCCGTCAAGGTCGTTGCGGGCGGACGAGACCTTGACCTTGCGAGCGTCAGCATCGGGGGAGTTCCAGATCAACTCGCGGATCCCGTCAAGGGACGCGCAGTCAGTTCCTCTAGGTGGTGCTTATCGAGTTGTACGTCGTAGCCAGCGATGCTCCCGAGTCTCGCACCTGGCGCGGCGCCCCAGGGGCACGCCACGCTGTTTCCCCGCCGGTGGCCTGGCGGCTCGAATCAGCTCGATGGACGAGCAGCGGCTGCGATTTCCTAGGCTCGGCTTGCTACCGCAATGCGCGATACAACGAGAAGGCCCGGTGGGCGCTCGACTACAAGGGCGTCGCGCACGTACGCCGCGCGGTGACGCCCGGGCTGCAGGAGCTGACGGCGCGACGTCTGCGCGCGGGCCGCACGGTGCCGATCCTGGAGATGAACGGGCGTGCGATCGGTGATTCGACGAAGATCATCGAGGAGATCGAGCGGCGGTGGCCGGAGCCACCGCTGTATCCGGCCGATCCGGAGGAGCGCGGCCGCGCGCTGGACCTGGAGGACTACTTCGACGAACAGTGCGGTCCCGACGCGCGGCGGGTGCTGTTCAACGACAACTTGGCGGAACCGGAGACGTTCCTCGCGATGTTCCTCGGTGCCGACCGCCGGCGAATCGGTCTGCTCGAGACGCTTACTCCGCTGCTCGGCCGGGTCGTGAAGCGGCGCTTCCAGATCCGGCCGGAGACCGTCGAGGAGTCGCGCGAGAACGTGCGCGCGGCGTTCGACAAGGTCGAGGCAGAGGTCGGCCCGAGCGGCTATCTCGTCGGTGAATCGTTCACCGTGGCGGACCTGACGGCCGCCTCGATCCTTGGTCTCATCGTCGTGCCGCCCGAGTTCCCGTACATCAAGGTTCACCCGGACGAGCGCACCGCCGAGTTCCGGCGGTTCCGCGACTCGCTCAGGGACCGTCTCGGGTTCAAGTGGGTCGAGGACATGTACGCACGCCGTCGCGGGAAGAGCGCCGAGGTGGCCGCCACGGTTGCCCTGTGAGCAGCCAGCGACTGCCCGGTGGGGTGGTGCACAAGTTACCCGCAGACCTGCGCGAGGCGCTGATCGCCAACACCTCGGCACTCGACGCTTGGAACGACATCACACCCTTGGCGCGCAACGAGTTCATCTGCTGGGTCGAGGATGCCAAACAGCAGACGACCCGAGAACGTCGCATTCGCCGGACCCAGGAGGAGCTGGAGGATGGCCAACGCCGGCCCTGCTGCTGGCCGGGGTGCAAGCATCGCGACCGGACAGGCAAGTAGCGGCTGGCGCTCCGCGGGCGGGCATTCCCGCGATGGCGTCCATTGGATCGGGCGCCCCATAGCACTGAGTCGCGCGGACGCCGTCCTCCTCTCAGCTCAGAAGCGCGGCCAACCGCCTCAGCTGGCGGTCGGCATCGGGCGGCCACATCCGCACGTCGGCCGGCCACCACGCCCAGTCGTCGTGCTCGGCGTCCGGCGAGGGGACGCAGGTGTCGGCAACCGTGGCCAGCCCGATGAGCATGATGGTGTCGTTGTGGAGGCGCATGAGCGCCTCGACGGTGAGCGCATCCGGCTCGAGTCCCCATTCCTCGTGCAGCTCGCGCGTGAGGGTGGCGACCGGGTCCTCGCCCACCTCGACAGCGCCGGCGGCGCCGAGCGACCAGCGTTCTGCCCACGTCGACACCCATCCGGCGCGACGCCCGGCGAGCCAGCGGCCGTCGCCTGCCCGCACGAGGCATACCGCGACGAGGCTGCCGCAGCTCTCGTCGAGCAGCCGCAAGGACCACCGCGCGGTCTCCAGCTCCAGGCGCAGGCCGTCCGCGCGCGCCTCGAATGCGGCAAGCCGGGCGGCGAAGCCGTCGTGTGACGGAGACCCGCGGCTCACGAGCCGGGCGATCGCCGCATCGGCCTGCCGGGCCAGGTGCGGCGCCGGCTCGTAGCGTGCCTCGCGCCAGGAGCTCTCGACCCGAGCGGGGGCCCATGGCCCGCGCGCCAGGAGTGCCGGCCGAGTGCTCACCGCCGCGGTCCCGTCGATCGGGCGCGCGTCAACGCGCCCGTTCGGTCAGCGCTACTTATGCGTTTGGGCCAACCGATCGTTCTATACGGCATCTTTTTGTGCGCGCGGACCTTTAATCGGCCGTATCGTATCCGCAAACTGGGTCTTGAAGCTCCTTTTGCGTAGAAGTAGGGTCCAGTCGACAGCTGATGCGTGTTTTCTTTGCGACAGACGTTCACAGCTCCGAGGCGTGCTGGAGGAAGTTTCTGCGCGCCGCGGAGTTCTACGACGCCGATGTGCTCGTGCTCGGCGGCGACATGACCGGCAAGGCGATCGTCCCGATCGTCCCCGAGGGACCCGGCAGCTACCGGACAGAGCTGCAGGGACAGACCAGCGTCTTCCCGAGCGAGGAGCTCGACGCGTGGAAGCGCGCGATCCGCGATCGGGGGCTGTACCCGCTCGTCGCGTCGGCCGACGAGGTCGCCGTGCTGCGCGCGGACCCCGATCGCGCCGACGCCGCGCTGCGGCGCGAGGCACTGCGCACGGTGGCCGAGTGGGCCGAGCTGGCCGAGCAACGGCTGCCCAACGGGATGCGGGTCTACGTCTGCCCCGGCAACGACGACCCGTTCGAGGTCGACGACGTGATCCGCGCCTCGTCCGCGCTCGAGCTGTGCGAGGGCCGAAGCGTCGATCTCGGCGACGGCTACGAGATGGTGAGCACCGGCTGGGCCAACCGCACACCCTGGGACACCTACCGCGAGACCGACGAGGACGACCTCGCCGAGAAGCTGAGACTCGCGATCGAGGGCGCAGGCGCACCGCCCGAGCGGCTCGTCTTCAACTTCCACTGCCCGCCGCACGAGACCGTGCTCGACCAGGCGCCGGCGCTTGACGAGAACCTCGGCGTGAGCCACGGCGGGCGCGTCCTGAAGCACGTGGGGTCCACCGCGGTGCGCGACGCGATCGGCGATGTGCAGCCGATCCTGTCGCTCCACGGGCACATCCACGAGGCGAAGGGGGTCGAGCGGCTCGGCCGCACCCTCGCCGTCAATCCAGGCAGCACGTACGAGCTCGGCGTGCTCCAGGGGTCTCTGATCGAGCTCAACGGCAAGAAAAAGCTCAAGGGGTATCGCCTCACCACGGGGTGACGGACCCGCAGCATGCAGTCACGAGAGAGGAGAGGATGATGGAAGCGATGTCGTCGACGGGGGTGGGCGCACCCACCGCCGCCACCGGCCAGCTGTTCGCCCGCCAGTCGAGCGGTCTGGTCCGGGGTTGGTCGATCTGGGATGCGTTCCGCTACGCGTTCTTCACCGTCAATCCGATCGTGCTCGGGTTCTGGGCGTTCTCCCTGGCCCCCTTCATCGGCACGGGCAGCATGCTGTGGGCGGCCATCATCACCACTGGCCTGATGCTGCTCGCAGTGGTGACGTACGCCGTGCTCATCACCGTTCTTCCGCGCGCCGGCGGCGACTACCTGTACCAGACACGGATCCTCGGTGGCGGCATCGGCTTCGTCGTCACCTGCGCAGGAATCTGGTTCATCATGGCCCACTGGGCGCCCATCTACGCCCAGGTGGTGGTGAACCAGCTGCTCGAGCCGCTGTCCACGCTCGCCGGGCTCGACTCCGTCGCGACCTGGTGGGCGACGAAGGACGGCATCTTCGTCGCGTCCCTGATCACGATCCTCGTGGCGACCATCCTGGTGGCGATCGGCATGCGGCGGCTGGCCCAGGTCCAGGTCATAGCCTTCTGGGGTGGCGCGATCGGGATGGCCATCCTCTTCCTGCTGCTGCTCGTCCACGGCAAGAGCGACTTCATATCCGCCTACAACAGCGGCGCCGCGGACTATTACGGCGCCACCGGCAACGCCTACGCGGAGACGCTGAAGGCGGGCGCGTTCGACCCGGCCGGCTTCGGGTTCCCCGTCGGCGACACGCTCCTGCTGGTGCCACTGCTCCTGTTCTGGAACGTTTACATCATCTGGGGCGCGGCGCTGACCGGCGAGGTGCGCGGCGTGGCCGACTTCCGGAAGAACCTGCTCGCCCTCGGCGGAGCGCTGATCGTCGCTCTGATCGTGACGCTCGTGTTCTTCGCGCTCGCCGCCAAGACCATGGGCTGGGAGTGGTACAACTCGGCCAACAGCGCCTACTGGGGGAGCGTCTACGGGACGGTCACCGATGCCCCCGTCGCGTCGTTCCCGTATCCGGTGATGCTCGGCAGCTGGCTGATCGGCAGCTCGCTGATCCAGTTCGTGATCGTCGCGGTCACGGGCCTGTTCATCGTCGGGTTCGTGGGGACGCTGTTCCTGACCCCGACCCGGATGATCTTCGCCGCAGCGTTCGACCGGGTCCTCCCCGAGTGGGCCGCCAAGGTCAGCTTCGGCGGCGTGCCGGTCGGCGCGCTCGTTCTGATGATCGTCCCGTCGGTCATCATGTCGGCCCTCTACGCGTACACCGACAACTTCGTGGAGTACACGCTCGACGCCGTGCTCGTGCTCACGTTGGCGTTCCTGTTCACGGCGATCGCGCTAGCGCTGCTGCCGTACCGGGCGAAGCAGATGTACGCCGCCACGCCATTCGTGAGGTGGCGCATCGGCGGGGTCCCGACGGTCACGCTCGTCGGGCTGGCCCTCTCGGTCTTCTTCGGCGCGTGCATCGTGGCCTGGCTCGTGGACGACCGCTACGGGGTCAACAACTCGACGTCGCTGATCTACATGGCGTGCCTGTACGTGGTCGCGCTGCTGATCTACGTGACGAGCCGCGCGGTCCGCGCCCGCCAGGGCGTGCCCCTCGTCGAAGCGCAGAAGGAGATCCCGGTCGACTAGCCGGCCCCTCCGATGACCGCACAGCCTGACCCGGACCGTCTCGGCGACAGCGTCGCCCTCGTCCGCGCCGCCGAGGCGGCCGGGATCTCGCTGCGGATCATCGGCGGGCTGGCGGTGCAGATCCTCTGCCCGTCGGCCTCGCACGCACCGCTGGCGCGGCCGTGCAAGGACCTCGATCTAGTGGGCCGCTCCAAGCAGCGCAAGCAGATAGAGGCGTTCATGTCGACGCGCGGCTACCAGCCGGCCCGGCAGTTCAACCTGCTCCACGGCGAGACGCAGCTCATGTTCGGCGATTCGCGCGGGACCGTCGACGTGTTCCTGGACGCGTTGAGGATGTGCCACACGCTGCCGCTGGCCGATCGCCTCGACCACGGCGACGTGACGCTCGGCGCGGCGGATCTGCTGCTCAGCAAGGTCCAGATCGTCCAGACCACCGACCGCGACCTGCTGGACGTCGTCGCGCTGCTCAAGGACGCGGACATCGACGAGCGACGCGTCGCCGAGGTGCTCGCGGCGGACTGGGGCTGGTGGCGCACCGCCACCGAGGTGCTCGAGCGAGCTCGCGCCTTCGCAGCGGACCTGCCGGGGCTGTCCGACGCGGATGCGGTGCAGTCGCGCGCCGATGGGCTGCTGGCGCGGATCGAGTCCGAGCCGAAGTCGCGCCGCTGGCGGATGCGGGCACGGGTCGGGGAGCGCATGCGCTGGTACGAGCTGCCGGACGAATCACAGGAAAGGGCGGGTTAGAGGAGTCACATGGACGCGGTCCCAGGGATAGGTCTGCTCGGCAACGTCGGGATCCCCGCGCGCGAGCTCGTCGAGCTCGGCAGGGAGATCGAGGACGCCGGCTATTCAGGCGTCTGGATCATCGAGTACGAGTACGACTCGATCGCGCTGGCTCAGGCCGTCGCGCAGGCGACGCGGCGGGTGATGACCGGGACGTGCATCACGCGGGCGTTCACGCGCCACCCGGTGTCCCTGGCCACCACGGCGGCGGTCGTGGACCGGCTCGCGCCCGGTCGCTTCACCATCGGACTCGGCAGCGGCGCGCTGGAGTCGGCGGATCCGAGGCTGTCGATGCAGCGCTGGGACGTGCCATGGGATCGCTCGGCGGCGCGGATGAAGGAGTACGTGGAGGTGCTCCGGCGCGCGATGGACGGCGAGACGCTCGGCTACGACGGCGAGTTCTACGACCTCAACCACGTCGCGCTCGAGCTGCTGCCCGAAGAGCGCGTGCCGATCTTCGTGGCCGGTGGCGGCAAGCGCATGATGGACATCGCCGGCGCCCTCTGCGACGGCGTGTTCATGCACATGGTCGACGCCGCGGGCACGAAGGCAACGGCGGAGCGTGTCGCGGCTGCCGCGCAGCAGCACGGGCGGCATCCGGGCGCGCTGGAGGTGAGTCAGCTGATCATGACCTGCGTCGACGAGGACCGCGAGACGGCCGTCGGCGCGATGAAGCACTGGCTCGTCGAGTACTACCTGAGCATGAAGGTCTACCAGGACATCCTCGCGCACAACGGGTGGGCGGACGAGGCGAAGGCGATCCTGGACGCCTACATGGCGGACGACAAGGAGGCGGCGAAGGCGGCGGTGCCCGACGGCCTCGTCGAGCGCTTCACCATCACCGGCACCCCCGCGGAATGCCGCGAGAAGCTGAGCGAGATGGTCTCGTGGGGCACGACCCTGCCGATCCTCTACGCCTTCCCGTCCCGCGGCGATTGGCGCGACGGCTACCGCCGCTCGATCGCCGCGTTCGCCCCCGGCGCCGCGGCCTGACGCCGCGCGTCAGGAGACGGCCACCGGCTCCTTGCCGCTGTCCTTCTGCATCTCCGGGATCACGTACTTCCCGAGCAGCCGGATCGTCTCCATGTGCTGTGTGTGCGCGAGTCCGTCGATCGAGAACACGATCTCGTCGATGCCCTCGGCCTCGAGTCGCTTGCAGACCTTGATCACGTCGTCCGGATCGCCGGCGACCACGCTGGGGCCGATGTCCATGAGCTTCTTGAGGTCGCGACTGTAGGTCCTCACCCGCTCGAGCTCGTCGTAGTACTCGTACGTCGAGGTCTTCGCGAGCGGCGTGTAGGTGTCGAGAATGAGGTCGACGAAGCCGAAGGCGCGGTCCTCGACAGCCGCGATCGCGTCCTCACGGCGCTCCAGGCATGCCGTCGCGGTCGTGAAGAAGCTCAACTGGTCGTTCAGCACCCCGGTCAGCGGCTCGGCCTCCGGGATCGCGCCCTTGTAGGCCGCGATGCACTTCTGCAGGTAGCCCCATCCGAAGTACCCGTCCCACGTGATCCCGCCGATGCCGAGCTTCGCCGTCGCCTCGACGGAGTCGATTCCCGTGGCGACCGAGTAGAGCGGAGGCATCGGCTTCTGCACCGGCCGCGGGTTCAGCTCGATCTCGTCGATCTGCCAGAACTGCCCGTCGTAGCTGATCGGGCCTTCGGTCGTCAGCGCCTTCGCGATGATGCGGAGCGCCTCCTCCCATCGTGCGCGCGTCTCCTTCGGCTCCACCCCGAAGAGCTTGAAGGCCGGGAGGTTGTTGCCCCGGCCGGTCCCGAGCTCGGCGCGGCCGTCCGTGATCGCGTCCATCGTCGCGAGGCGCTCGGCGCTCTGGATCGGGTTGTAGAACGCGACCGGCATCACCATGTAGCGCAGCTTCAAAGTCTCCGTCAGGTTGCCGATGGCGCCCATGAGCGAGTCGGGCGCGCTGATCGTCACCTTCGGCGCGTCGGCCGGGCCGAGGAAGTGGGTCTCGGACGTGCCCCAGGCGAGGAAGCCGGCCTGCTCGGCGGCGACCGCCTCTTCGATCAGGTTCCGGTAGCGCTCGGGGTAGGTCGGGCGGTCGGGGCCGGTCATGCCGCCGTCGGTCACGTACGAGAACTTCACTGGGTACCCCCATCGGTCTGTCGGGACATTGCGGGCGAAGAACTCGACCGCATCTTCGACGCGTAAGCAATCACTTGGGAGCGATAACGCATCAAAACGATCTGATCGGAGCGTACTTCGTAAGAAAACGCCGGTCAAGCGACGCATCCCACACTTCGCGCTGCGGCGGCTCCTCGCGCTGATCAGTACGACCGCGGCAGACCGAGCACGTGCTGTCCCACGAAGGCCAGCACGAGGTTGTTCGAGATCGGCGCGATCTGGTACAGACGCGTCTCCCGGAACTTGCGCTCCACGTCGTACTCGACGGCGAACGCAAACCCGCCGTGGGCGTCCATGCACGCGTTGGCGGCCTGCCATGACGCCTCCGACGCGAGCAGCTTCGCCATGTTCGCCTGCGCGCCGCACTGCTCGTCGCGCTCGTAGCGAGCCGCGGCGTCGTAGCGCATGAGGTCCGCCGCCTCGAGCGCCGCATGCGCCCGAGCGATCGGGAACTGCACACCCTGGTTCGCCCCGATCGGCTTGCCGAACACGACCCGCTCGCTCGCGTAGGAGACGGCGCGTTCGATGAAGAAGCGGCCGTCGCCGATGCACTCCGCAGCGATCAGGATCCGCTCGGCGTTCATCCCGGTCAGGATCTGCTTGAAGCCCTTGCCCTCCTCGCCGATCAGCGCATCGGCTGGGAGGTGCAGGTCGTCGAAGAAGATCTCGGTGGTCGAGTGGTTGACCATGGTCTCGATCGGCTGGATCGTCATGCCGTGGTCACGCGCCTCGCGCATGTCCACGAGGAAGACCGACAGCCCCTCGCTCTTCTTCTCGACCTCCTCGAGCGGCGTGGTCCGCGCGAGCAGCAGCATCAGGTCCGAGTGCTCCGCGCGCGAGGTCCAGATCTTCTGCCCGTTCACGACGTAGCCGTCCGGCGTCCGCAGGGCGCGCGTCGAGATGCGGGTGGTGTCCGAGCCGACGGTCGGCTCCGTCACGGCGAAGGCCTGCAGCCGTAGGCGGCCGGCGGCGATCTCCGGGAGGTGGCGCGCGCGCTGCGCGTCGCTCCCGTGACGGAGGAGCACGCCCATCATGTACATCTGCGCATGGCAGGCGGCCGCGTTCCCCCCGGAGGCGTTGACCTCCTCGAGGATGACGCTGGCCGCCGTGAGCCCCAGCCCCGCGCCGCCGTACTCCTCCGGGATCAGCGCCGCGAGCCAGCCGTGGTCGGTCAGCTGCTGGACGAACTCGCCGGGGTAGCGGTCGGGCTCGAGCCCGCGCCAGTACTCGTTGCCGAACGAGTCGCACAGCGCGCGGACGCCCTCGCGGATGTCACGCAGGTCCGTCGTCGGCGGCGCGCTCACGACAGCCTCCAATCCTCGGCCGGCTCCGGGCGGACGTCGACCTGCGCGGCCCGGTCACGGCGCGGCAGCATGAACACGCGGCCGAACTCGATCACCGTCTCGCCGCGCTGGTTGATGCCGCGCGTGCGCACGTTCACGATGCCCCAGCCGGGCCTCGAGCCCGACTCGCGCGTGCCGGTCACCTCGGTCTCGGCCCACAGGGTGTCGCCCACGAACACCGGGTTCGGCATCACGACCCGGGACCACTCCAAGTTGACCGCGTTCTGGCTCGTGTCGGCGACGGTGAGCCCGGTGACGAGCGCCAGCGTGAAGCAGCTGTTCACGAGCGGCCGGCCGTAGTCGGTCGCCTCCGCGAACGCGACGTTGAAGTGAGCCTGGTTGCCGTTCATCGTCACACAGGTGAACCAGACGTTGTCCGCCTCGGTCACCGTCCTGCCGATGGCGCTGCGGAAGACGTCCCCGGGCGTGAAGTCGTCGAAGTAGCGGCCCGCCTGCGGCGCCGCATCGGTTGTCATGTCGTGCTCCCCTCCGTGCCTTCACCCTCCAGGAGGGCGCGCGCCCGCGCGATCACGGGCGCGTCGATCATCGTTCCGTCGAGCACAGCAACCGCGCGTCCCTCGCCGGCTGCCGCACCCGACTCCGCCATCACCGCCCGTGCCCACTCGCGGTCCGTGTCCGACGGCGCGAAGCCGTCGTTCACGGGCTCGACCTGGGCCGGGTGGATGCAGAGCTTTCCGCGCAGGCCGAGGCTCGCCGCGAGACCGACCTCCGCGAGCAGCCCGGGCTCGTCCCGGAAGTCGGTCCGCACGCCGTCGAAGGGCGGCCTGATCCCGGCTGCTGCCGACACCAGCACGAGCGTCGCGCGCGGCATCAGCAGCTCGAGGCCGTCGGCGCGTGGGCGCAGGCCGAGCTCGGCGCTCAGGTCGAGGTTCCCGAGCGCAAGCCCCTCCACCCCCGGATGGCCGGCGAGCTCGCGCGCGCTCGCGAGCCCGGGTGCGGTCTCGACGAGCGCGATCAGCGGAGCGAGGCCCGCGACCGCACCGACCGTCTCCGGCGTCGCCTTGGGGAGCACGACGACCGGCTCGCGCAGCGAGCGGACCAGCTCCACGTCGCGCTCGTGGTCGGGCGTGCCCGGCGGGTTGATGCGCACGGCGCGGACGACGGCGCCCGCCTCGCCGGCGAAGACGCGCTCGATGTTCGCGCGCGCACGAGCGCGCTCCGGGGCGGTGACGCCGTCCTCGAGATCAGCGATGACGCCATGGGCGCGCGAGTCGATCGCCTTGCGCAGCTTGCGCTCGTCGTCGCCCGGCGCGAACAGCAGCGATCGTGCCGCGGCAAGCGTCGTCACCGGTCGACGGTCCCGAACGCGCCGGCTCGCGCCAGTTCGGCCACGTGCTCGTCCGAGTAGCCGCACAGCTCCGCGAGCACGTCCCCGGTGTGCTCGCCGCGGCGCGGCCCGCGCCGTGCGGCCGGCCGCGGGCCGCTCAGCCGCAGCGGGCTCGCGGGCTGGCGCACGGGCCCGAGCGTCTCGTGCTCGTACTCCAGGATCGCCTCGCGGGCCTCGGCCTGCGGATCCTCGAGCGCGGCGGCCACCTCGTTGACCGCTCCGACCGGCACACCCGCGCTGTCGAGCAGCTCCACCCAGCGCTCGACGCTTCCGCGGCGGAAGACCGCGCGCAGCTCCGCGACAAGCGCGTCGCGGTTGTCGCGCCGGGCCGCGAAGTCCGCGAAGCGCGGGTCGTCGCGCAGGTCGCGGCGCTCGATCGCGTCGCAGAGGACCTCCCAGAACTTCTGCTTCGCGCACGCGATCACGAACCATCCGTCGGCGGCTTCGAACGCCTGGAACGGGACGATCGACAGGTGGGCCGACTCGGCCAGGCGGGGCGGCGCATACCCGCGGCTCGCCGCCCACGTGCCCACGTAGGTCAGCTGCGCGAGGGCCGTCTCGAAGAGCGAGATGTCGCAGTCGCAGCCCTCGCCGTCGCGGCGAGCGCGCCAGACCCCCGCCAGCAGCGCCAGCACCGAGACGTACCCGGCCATGAAGTCCACGAGCGAGAGGCCCGACTTGGTGGGCGGCTCCCTGGGGCCTCCCGTGAGGCTCATCCAGCCGGCCATGCCCTGGATCACGTAGTCGTAGCCCGCCTGCCCGGCGCGCGGCCCCGTGTTGCCGAAGCCGGACAGCGAGCAGCAGACGATGAGCGGATTGACCTTGCCGAGCTGCGCGTAGGTGAGGCCCAGCCGCTCGGCCTGATCCCCGCGGAGGTTCGAGTAGACCGCGTCCACCGACCGCACCAGGTCATGCAGGACCTCGCGGCCGCGCTTGGAGCGGAGGTCGAGCGAGATGCTCCGCTTGTTGCGGTTGAAGCTCTCGAAGAAGAGCGAGTCCTCGCCCTCCTGGTACGGGGGGACGGTGCGCGACACGTCGCCGCCGGAGGCGGGATCCTCGACCTTGATCACGTCCGCGCCCAGGTCCGCGAGCTGCAGGGTGCCCCACGGGCCGGCGCCGAATTGCTCGACCGAGAGGACGCGCAGATCGGCTAGCGGCGGTAAGGTCATAAGTCAGACCTTTATACGTCATGAACGAGTCCCGTGTCATCCCGCCGCCGACGATCCTCAACGCGAGCGCCCAGGTGGCCCAGCATCTGCGCGGCATGATCGTGCGCGGCGAGCTGCCGCTCGGCACGAAGCTGCCGACCGAGCTCGAGCTGGCAGAGAGCTTCGGCGTGTCGCGGGCGACCGTGCGCGAGGCGCTGCGGACGCTCGGCGCCCAGAACATGATCCGAACGACGCGCGGCGCGCACGGCGGCAGCCAGGTGGCCGCGCCGAGCCTCGGCAGCATGACCGAGGTTCTCCAGTCCAACCTCGCGCTGCTGCTCGAGGCGGACGACGTGACGTTGTCCGACTTCCTCGAGGCGCGGCAGACTCTCGAGGTGCCGGCCGTCCGCCTCGCCGCCGAGAACCGCTCCGACGCGGACCTGGCACGGCTCGAGGAGACTCTCGTGGAGGACGCCGGTGCCCTCTCGACCGGCGATCAGTTCGAGCTGCACCGCGACTTCCACGCGACGATCCTCGACGCCTGCGGGAACCGCCTGCTCGCCCTGGCGACCCAGCCGATCTTCGTGGTCCTCCAGACGCGCGTGGCCCGGTCCCGCGCCTCGCCCGACTTCCAGGCGTCCATCACGCGCGACCACCACGCGATCGCAGACGCGGTGCGCGAGGGCGACCCGGACCGCGCGGCTCGCGAGATGGAGCAGCACCTGAACCTGCTGCGCAGCCACTACGAGCGCATCTGGGAGCCGTCGACCCGCGAGCCGCCGCGTAGCCCCTGACGCGACGCGCATTGGGGTAGCGTCCCGCGCTCGCGATGCGCCTAAGGGACACTATCCGCACGATGTACGGCCGAAATGGCCGCATCAGCTCGCTCAGCCGATGACCTCGGTCGCAGTTGCGCTGGCAGCGTGCATCGCCTTCGGGGTCTCCGACTTCCTCGGCGGCACCACGAGTCGCCGCCTGGCGCCGCTGACCGTCCTGCTGGTGGCCCAGACGACCGGGCTCGTCCTGATCGGCCTGACCGTCCTCGTCTTCGGCGGCGCCGCGCCGGACGCGAGCTTCCTGCCCTATGCCTTCGCGTACGGCGCCGTCGGCGTGATCGGCGTGGCCGCCCTCTGGCGCGGCCTGGCCGTGGGCATGGTGAGCATCGTCGCGCCGATCGCGGCCGCGGCCGCGCTGATCCCGGTGCTGGTGTCGCTTGCCGAGGGCGAGCGTCCCGCCATGCTCCAGGTGGTCGGGATGGCCTGCGTCGTCGTCGGCGTGATCCTGGTGGCGCGCAGCCCGGACGGCGGGGGCGCCGAGCGCGGCGGTGCCGGTCGAGGGGTCGCCGCAGGTGTCGGGTTCGGCCTGGTGGCGGCCGTGTGCTTCGGGTCGCTGATCGTCTTCCTCGACGAGGCGGCGTCGGAGGACGTCCTCTGGGCGGCGCTCGGGGGACGGATCGCGGCCGTCGTCCTCGTCGTGGTCGCGGTGATCGGCGTGCGCCACCCAATCGAGGCGAGGCGGGAGGACCTTCCGGGGTTGCTCGCGATCGGGGCGATCGACATGGCCGCGAACGTCCTCATGGCCGCCGCCACCACGGTCGGACTGCTGAGCGTGGCTTCCGTTCTGATCTCGCTGCACATCCTCGTGACGATGGGCCTCGCGCGCGTGGTGCTGCAGGAGCGCCTGGTTCGCGTGCAGCGAATCGGCGTCGTGGCCGCAACCGTGGGGGCGGTGATCCTCAGCGCGGCGTAGGCCGCCGGCGCAGGGCAGGGAGGGAGAACGAGACGAGCCGCTTGGCGAGCCGGCCGGCGGCTCCGGGCGGACGCCCCTCCTGCTCGCGCTCTTCCGCGCTGCGCACGCCCCGGCGCACGAGCAGGCCGCCGACGAAGCGGAGCGGCTCGGGCGGCAGGTAGGCGGGGGGACCCGAGACGAGCGCACAGCGAGTCAGCTCGTCGTCCAGCCCGAGCGCACGGTGAGCGACGATGCGACCGATCAGGGCGGACGGGCCGACGCCGTTTCCCGAGTAACCGACTCCGTAGTGGACGTTCTCGTGATCGCCGAGGGCGCCGACGAAGGGCAGGTGCCCAGGCGCCCGGTCGACCGCGCCGCCCCAGGCGTGCGTCAATCGCACGTCGCGGAGGTGGGGGAACCAGCGATAGAAGTCGTCGGCGACCTCCGCCGCGGTCGCCGGGTCGTAGAAGTGCTGCGGAACGACGCGCCCGAGCGGACCGAGCGCCCCGCCGCCCCGCCCGAAGGCGATGCGGCCCTCGGTCGTGACCTGCGCGTAGTGCACGAACAGCCGGGCGTCGCCGAGCAGCCCGCCGCGCGCCCAATCGAGACCCTCGAGGCGCTCGGGGATCGGCTCGGTGAGCACGATCTGGCTTCCGACGGTCACGAAGGTCCGGCGCAGCTCGCGGACGCTCGCGGCCCAGGCGTTCGTCGCGAGCACGACCTGATCCGCCTCGACCCGCCCGGCGGGCGTGATGACGCTCGCGACACGGTCTCGCTCGAGCCGGATCATCGGCGAGCCTTCGAAGATGCGGACACCGGCCTCGAGCGCGGCTCGCCTGAGGCCGGTGGCGAGCAGGGCCGGCTGAACGGATGCCGAGTCGCGCACGAGGACTCCGCCCAGCGGCACGCTGGCACCGGAGCGGCGCCGCAGCTCGTCGCCGGAGAGCTCCTCGAATAGGTGGCCGAGCCCGTTCTCCTGCGCCGCGCGGGCGACTGCCCGAATCTCCGCGAGCTGGCCGGTAGTGCCGCCTGCCCACAGCGTCCCTTCCTGGCGGAAGTGGCAATCGATGCCGCGTTCCCGAGTGAAGTCTCGGATCCTCCCGATGGTCGCGCTGGATTCCCGTGCCAGCCACAGCCCCTCGTCGCGACCGAACTTCGCGACGAGCGCGTCGACCTCGTCCACCCAGCTCGTCATCCAGCCGCCGTTGCGCCCACTCGCCCCGAACCCGCAGAAGTGCGACTCGATCACCGCGACCGACGCGTCCGGAGCCTGGGCGCGCAGCTCGAGCGCCGTCCAGAGGCCGGTGTAGCCGCCGCCGACGACGCAGACGTCGGCTCGCACCGTGCCCGTCAGCGGCGGGCAGGCGACGACCTGGCCACCGGCAAGCGCCTGCTCGAGCCAGAACACCGGCCCGACCGCAGCGGCTCGCCTCATCGCGGCGTCACGCGGCGCAGGCTACTCAAGATGCCGGGCTGCGGGTGCCCGGCTCGCCACGGACGAAACACGGCCCTTCAAACCCGAGATGCAGCGCTTTGAATCCTTGACAGGCCTCCTGAGCACGATATAAGTAAGCTAGGCGGCCCAACCAGGTTCGAATGCGTCCGATTACCGACACCACGTCGAGCTCCAGCGCCACGGGCGGCCGGTCCGCTCGCGAGACGTCCCTCTGGCACTCGCAGGCGCACATGCCGAGCGTGAAGCGCGCGGAGCGCGTGATCGTGCGCGGCAGGGGCGCCTACGTCTGGGACGCCGACGGCAACGAGCTGTTCGACGCCCCGGCGAGCCTCTGGTACTGCAACGTCGGCCACGGACGCGAGGAGATCGCGGACGCTGTGAGCCGCCAGCTCGTCCAGCTCGAGTCGTACCACTCGTTCCAGCAGTTCACGAGCGCACCCGCGCTCGAGCTGAGCGAGCGTCTGGTCGACCTCGCGCCGATGCCCGGCGCGAAGGTCTTCCTCACCTCGGGCGGCAGCGACGCGATCGACACCGCGGCGAAGCTCGCCCGCCGCTACTGGGACGCCGCGGGCCGCCCGGAGAAGCAGGGGTTCGTCACGCGCGAGAGCGGCTACCACGGCCTGCACGGCGTGGGCACCAGCATCGGCGGACTGGCGGTCAACCGCGAGGGCTTCGGCCGTCTCCTCAGCGACACCGCGCAGATCCCCGTCAACGACGCCCACGCGCTCGAGGCGCTGCTCGCAGTCGAGGCCGACACGATCGCCGCCTTCTTCTGCGAGCCGGTCATCGGCGCGGGCGGCGTGATCCCGCCGGCGCCCGGCTTCCTCGAGTCCGCGCGCGAGATCTGCCGCAGGCACGACGTCCTGTTCGTGTCCGACGAGGTGATCACCGGCTTCGGACGGACGGGGCACATGTTCGCCTCCGACCGCTTCGGGCTCGCGCCGGACATCGTCACGTTCGCGAAAGGCGTGACCTCCGGCTATCAGCCGCTGGGCGGCCTCTTCGTCTCGGAGCGCATCTCCGCGCCGTTCTGGGACGACGACAGCGATCTGATCTTCCGCCATGGGCTGACCTACTCCGGTCACGCGGCCGCCTGCGCCGCCGCCATGGCCAACCTCGACATCCTCGAGCGCGAGGACCTGGTCCCGCGCGTCCGGGAGCTCGAGGGCGTGCTCGTCGAGAAGCTCGCGGAGCTGGAGCGGCACCCGGGCGTGCGCGAGGTCCGTGCCGGCGTCGGGCTGCTCGCCGCCATCCAGCTCGAGGACGAGCGGCGCGTGAACGAGGTGGCGGACCGCTGCTACCGCTCCGGCATCCTGACGCGCGCCCTTCCCGGCGGCGCCCTCCAGGTCTCCCCGCCGTTCATCACCACCGAGGACGAGCTCGAGCGGATCGCGGCGGTGGTCGCCGACGCCCTCGACGCCGCCGATGGCTGCGCCTGAGCGGACGGACCGGGCCGACGGCGGAATGCGCTTCCGCGACGCCATGGCCAGCCTCCCGGCCGGCGTGGCCGTCGTCACGGCATGGGCGGGCCCGGACGACCCGCGTGGGGCGACGGTGTCGGCGGTCTGCTCGCTCAGCGCGAAGCCGCCGCTCCTGCTGGCCTGCCTCGCGCACACGTCGGACACGTGCCAGGCGATCGACGTGGGCGACCGTTTCCTCGTGAACATCCTCGCGGAGGGCCAGGCCGACGTCGCGATTCGGTTCGCCGTCAAGGATCCGGCGAAGTTCGCGGACGTCGGCTGGACGGCGGGGCTGATGGGGCTGCCGCAGCTCGACGGCGTCCAGACCGCGGTCGCCTGCGAGGCGACGGCGCGCCTGCCGGGCGGTGACCACGCGATCGTCGTGGGACACGTGTGCGCGACCGAAATCCGGGACGAAAGCACGCCGCTGCTGCACTGGAGGCGCCAGTTCGGTCGCTTCGGGCCGCATTCGGGGCACTGACCGCGCGAGATGCGGATGTAAGATCCCCCGTCGTGACGACGCGCACCAGCGGGGCCGCTGTCGACGAAGCTCGGGAGCTCGGCGACCTCGATCGCAAGCTGATCGAGATCCTCCAGGTCGACGGGCGCACTCCCTTCCGGCGCATCGCGCGCACGCTGGGCGTCTCCGAGAAGGTGGTGCGCAAGCGCGTCGCCCAGCTGCGCGAGGACATGACAGTCGAGATCGCGCCCGTCGCCGCGCCGTACCTCCACGGCTACACGGGGCTCGCCAGCATCGGCATCCGCGTCCCCACGACGGAATCGATCGTGGACGTAGCCGCCGCGGTCGCCGAGCTCGCGCTCGTCGACCACGTGGCGGTGGTCGCCGGCGGCTTCGACATCTTCGCCGAGGCGATCTGCCGTGACCGCGACGAGCTCGTGCAGTTCGTCGACCGCGAGCTGCGACACGTGCCGGGCGTCGGCTCGTTCCGGATCTTCCCGTACCTGGAGCTCTTCTACTACCAGGCGCTCGGCCTGGGGGAGGGCGACCACTCGCCGACCGACGGCGGCTACCGAGTCGGCGACATCGACGCCAAGATCATCGAGGAGCTGCACACCGACGGCCGCGTGCCGCTCCGGAGCATCGCGCGCAACCTGAGCGTCTCCGAGGCGCACGTCCGCCACCGCATG
Source organism: Thermoleophilaceae bacterium (assembly GCA_034664125.1). Taxonomy (GTDB): domain Bacteria; phylum Actinomycetota; class Thermoleophilia; order Solirubrobacterales; family Thermoleophilaceae; genus JACVRW01. The sequence goes on from JAXDIG010000010.1 coordinate 29,054, forward strand.
ACCGTCATGACCCAGAGCGGGATGCTGCGCGTGATGGCGATCACGAACCCCGCGAGCGTCGGGCTCACGGCCGGCGCGTGGCTCGCGATCAAGCTGGCGCCGATCACGCCCAGCTCGTCGGTCGCGAAACGGGTCGCCGACGTGTCGGGCGTGACCTACGTGACGCTGTGCGTCGGCGGCTTCGACATGTTTGCGGAGGTGCTCTGCAGCGACAACCGCGAGCTCACCTCGATCCTGGACCAGGAGCTGCGCGTCATCCCGGGGATCCAGTCGATCGACACCTTCACCTACCTGGCGCTGCACATCAAGCGGCCGCGCTACTCGCTCGGTTCAGCCGGCTAGCTCGTACGCCTCGAGCAGCGCCGCCACGGCCTCGATCGCATCGGCGTGGGGCGCCTCCGCCGGGCTAGCGCCCGCCAGCACCTCGACCTCGATTCCCTGGAACACGTTCGTGAGGAGCGTCGCCAGCGCGCGCGGGGTCAGCGGAAGGGGCAGGTCGCGCTCGTCGGCGGCCTTCTTGAAGAGCTGCTCGAGCATGTCGCGCCAGCTGTCCATCGTCTCGCGCCACAGCGCCGCCAGCTCGGCGTCCTCGAGGCCGGCGGACCAGAGCTCCCACATCCCGCGCGTGAACCCGGAGTCGAGCTCGAGCATCGTGGCGTGGTAGATCCAGCGCAGCTTTCCGGATAGCGGGCCGGGCTGGGCGTAGACCTCGCGCTCGCGCTCGAGCACGCGGGCGCTCTCCCGCCGCAGGAGCGCGGAGAGCAACCCCGTCTTGTTGCCGAAGTGGTACTGGACGAGCGACAACGGGACGTCGGCGAGGTCAGCGACGGCGCGCAGCGTCAGCCCCGCGTATCCGCGCTCGCGTATGACGTCGGCGGCGCGGGCGACGATCAGCGCGCGAGTGGCGTCGCCGCGGCCCGTCGTTCTTTCTCTCCCCTCGGTCAAGTGATAGGCTCGCTCGGGTAGGTCGGATGACCAAGTTTTGACGTCGCGGAAGGGTAACGAAGTGGCTCCAACCGATGGGAATGCCCAGCGGGCGCGAGGCGGCGCAGCGTATCTCGTCTGCGCCGTCTGCGCGACTGCTTCGGTCACGATCCTGTTGAAGGAGTCCTTCAGCCAGGGTGCCGTGGCGCGCGAGCTGATGGTCGCTCAGGTCACCATCGCCGGCGTGCTCGCGACGGCGTTCCTGCCCGCTGCGCTGCGGGCCGGCGTCACCCGCCGGATCGTCGCCACGTCAGCCGGCGCGGGCGTGGCACTCGCGTTGGCGCTGGCCTGGTGCTGGGAGGCGATCGCCCGGCTCCCAGCCGGGGTGGCGGTCGTCCTGGTCTTCTGCGCCCCCGCGTGGGTCGCGATCGGTCAGCCGCTCTTCCTGCGCCAGCCGCTGGGCCGTGGCGAGGCGCTCGGCGGGGCGCTGGCCATCGCAGGCATCCTCGTGATGGTCGGGTCCTTCGACTCGTCGCTCGATCTCACCGCCGTGGGAATCGCGCTCGCCTCGTCGGTGGCCTTCGCCGCATTCCTCGTCATGAGTCAGAGCCTCGGGTCGGTCGGCTCGGTGGCGGGCTCGGCCGCGCTCGTGCTGCCCTTTGCCGGGATGGCCGCGTTCGCGCTCTGGCCCGGCTCCGGCGTGAACGGCTTCGAGTACCTGACCGGTGACGTCTACGCGACCCTGTCGGCGTTCGTGATCTTCGCGTGGGCCGTCCTGATCTCCATGGGCGTGCGCCGCACGAGCGCCATGACCGCCGTCGTCGTGTCGGCGCTCGAGCCGGCCGTCGTCTCGGTGGCCAGCTACCTGATCTTCTCGGAGAGCCTCGCCACGCGCGAGATCGCCGGCGGCTCGATCGTCCTGGTCGGGTCGCTGCTCGCCATGCTGCAGGACGTTCGCCGCGTCGAGCCGCTCGAGCCGGCGCTTCCCGCGGCCAGCGCGGGTGCTAGCGGCCGTCGATGGGGATCTGGGCCGTGATGGAGAGCCCGTAGCCGTCGAGCCCGTGCACGCGCTTCGGGTTGTTCGTCAGGATGCAGATGCTGCTCAGCCCGATGTCCGTGAGTATCTGGGCGCCGATCCCGAAGTTGCGCAGCTCCGCGGGGGCGTCGTCCGTGCCGCCGGCAGCGCTGGGGCGGCCGAAGGCCGGCAAGATGCTCTCCAGCCCGCGACCCTCGCGGCTGAGATAGACGACCGCGCCGTGGCCTTCGCGCTCGATCATCTTCATGGAGAGCTCGAGCTCGTCGCCGCAGCCACAGCTGCGTGAGTGAAAGACGTCGCCCGTGAGGCACTCGGCGTGCACGCGGACGAGGACGTCCTTCCGGCCCGCGACCTCCCCCTTGACGAGCGCGAAGTGGTGCCTGTTGTCCACCAGCGAGCGGTAGCCGAGGGCGGTGAAATCGCCGATGCTGGTCGGCAGCGTCGTCTCCACGACGCGCTCGACGAGCTTGTCGTGCCGGCGCCGGTAGGCGATCAGCTCGGCGATCGTGACCATCTTGAGCTCGTGCCGCCGGCAGTACGGTACGAGGTCGGCCACGCGGGCCATCGTCCCGTCGTCGTTCATCACCTCGCAGATCACGGCCGCCGGCAGCAGGCCGGCCAGCCGCGCGAGGTCGACGCCCGCCTCGGTCTGCCCGGCGCGCTCGAGCACGCCGCCGGCCTTCGCCTTGAGCGGGAAGATGTGGCCCGGCACGACGAGGTCGTCGCGCGTGCTGCTCGGGTCGATCGCCACCTGGATCGTGCGCGCGCGATCGGCCGCCGAGATGCCCGTCGTCACCCCCTCACGCGCCTCGACCGAGACGAGGACATCGGTTCTGAGCTCCGACTCGTGGCTGCCGGCCACCACGTCGAGCTCGAGCTGGTGGCAGCGATCCGGCGTGAGCGCGAGGCGAATCAGCCCGCGACCCTCCTTCGCCATGAAGTTGACGGCCTCCGGGGTGGCGAACTGGGCCGCGACCGCGAGGTCGCCTTCGCTCTCACCGCCGCTGCTTTCGCAGACGACGACCATGCGCCCGCGCCGCAGCTCCTCGAGTGCGTCCTCGACCGCCGTGAACGCCTCCTCGGCGCGCGGCTCCTTCATCGCGACACGCGGCTGCATCGGATCGTCTGCCTAGCCAAGCGTGAACGGGTCGCGCGTCTGCCCGGTCAGCTCGACCCAGATCGTCTTGGTCTCGGTGTACTCGCGGATCGCGTCGAGGCCGTTCTCGCGGCCCCACCCGCTCGATCCGACACCGCCGAACGGCGCGCTCGGCGCCACCGCCCGGTAGCTGTTGATCCAGACCGTCCCGGCGCGCAGGCGGTGTGCCACGCGATGGGCGCGGTGCACGTTCTCCGTCCAGACGCCTGCGGCCAGCCCGTACTCCGTCGCGTTCGCCATCGCGACCGCCTCGTCCTCGTCGTCGAACGGCATCACGGCGAGCACCGGCCCGAACACCTCCTCGCGCGCGACCTCCATCTCCGGCGTCACGCGTGTGAGGATCGTCGGCGCCACGAACAGGCCGCCCTGCTCCGCCGCACCGCCGCACGCCAGCTCGGCGCCCTCGGCCTGCGCGCGCTCGACGAAGCCCAGCACGGTGTCGTACTGCGAGCGGTTCGCGACCGGGCCCATCTCCGTGTCGGCCTCGAGCGGGTTGCCCAACCTGATCGTGCGCGCCCGGTCGACGAGGCCGCTCACGAGCTCCTCCTCGACCGAGCGGTGCACCAGCAGACGCGAACCGGCGATGCAGGTCTGGCCGCTCGCTGCGAAGATCCCGGACACGACGCCGTTGCGGGCGGCCTCGACGTCCGCGTCCTCGAACACGAGCTGCGCGGACTTCCCGCCAAGCTCGAGCGTCACCCGCGCAAGCCGGTCGGCGGCGCTGCGGGCGACCGCCTTGCCCACGCGCGTGGATCCCGTGAACGCGATCTTGTCGACGAGCGGATGCTCCACCAGCGCCTGGCTCACCGACGGCGCCTTCGCGGTCACGACGTTGAAGACGCCCGCCGGCAGCTCCGCCTCCTCGACGCGCCTGGCCAGCTCGAGCGCGGACACCGGAGTGTGGTCGGACGGCTTCAGCACGAATGTGCAGCCTGCGGCCAGCGCGGGGGCCAGCTTCCAGATGGTCAGGAGCAGCGGCGAGTTCCAGGGCACGACCGCGGCGACCACGCCGACCGGTTCATGGCGCGTGTAGATGAGGTAGTTCGGCTTGTCCGACGGAATCGTCTCGCCCTGCAGCTTGTCCGCCAGTCCCGCGAAGTAGTGGAGCCAGGCGGGGATGTAGTGCATCTGCGCGCTCATCTCGCGCAGCAGCTTCCCGTTGTCCACCGACTCGACGCGGGCGAGCTCGTCGGCGTCGCGCTCCAGGATCGCCGCCAGCCGGCGCATGCCGGCAGCGCGCTCGAAGCCGGTCGTCGCACCCCACGGCCCGCTGAGCGCCTCGTGCGCGGCCCGCACCGCGGCGTCCACGTCCTCGACGCCCGCATCCGGCACCGTCGCCCACGGCTCACCGGCGTAGGGATCGAGGCTCTCGAACGTGCGCCCTGAGGCGGAGCCCGTCCAGCGCCCTCCGACGTAGAGCTGGTGCACAGCCATCGCCGCAGAATATCAATACGCCGACGCTTGAGGCCCGTTTCTAGCGAAATGCGTCCCAGAAGTGCCAATCGGATTACAATCGCGGCCATGACAACCGCCCGCACCACCATCAATGCTTCGCAGGACAACGGCTGGAAGCCGCTCGATTGGCTCAGCTACGAACGTGTCGAGGCCGACCCGGACATCCACACCCTGGACGTCGCGCTGGACGAGCCCGGCGTGCGGCAGGCCGGCTACGCGACGGCCCAGCCCTCGACGTTCGACATCGTGATGCCGCACACCGAGATCCTGTACCTGATCGCCGGCTCGTTCACCGTCGAGTACGAGGACGGCACGGCAGTCACCGTGCGCGCCGGCGGGTCGGGCTACTTCGAGAAGGGCGCGAAGCTCCGCTGGACGATCCACGAGCCGATGAAGGAGTTCTTCGTCCTGCTCGGTTGAGCGTTCGACCACCTGGCGAGGCCGGGTGTACTTTGCGTCCCTTGACCGGCCTTCACTCTTGATCTAAGGTCGGCTACACCCTAGGTTGTGCAATATGAGGCATCCATACGCCCCAGATAGCACGATCTGCGGTTACGGGGATAGCGGCATGGAGACGGGTTGCTGACCAGTCGGCCCTGGCGGGCCGGGGAGAGGGAGCGCTAGATGAAGATGAGGACCGTCGCGTGCTGTATCGCCGCGACACTGGCAATCGCCGGGAGCGGCTGCGGCGGAGACGACGACAGCGGCGGCGGCGGCGGAAGCTCCGGCGACGGGGCCTCGAGCAACGCCTTCCTCCAGGAGGCGAAGGACAAGCTCGCCGTCTACCAGAGCAAGCAGGGCACGTTCGAGGAGCCGCCCGCGACCGCTCCGAAGCACGACCCCGGGAAGTACATCGCGCTGGTCTCCTGTGGTCAGAGCGTCACGTTCTGCTCCTCAGGCATGCAGGGCGCGGCCGATGCGGCGAAGGCGCTCGGCTGGAAGACGACGCTGTTCGACACGAAGGGCGACTTCGCCACGGCGGCGACCGGCATCCGTCAGGCGATCGCCCGCAAGGCGAACGGCATCTTCAGCTACTACATCGATTGCAAGTACATGCGCGCGCCGCTCCAGGAGGCCAAGAAGGCGGGGATTCCCGTCGTCGCGGCGGAGTCGTACGACTGCAACGAGGACTCGGGCGACGCCGGGAAGCCGCAGCAGCTCTTCACGTGGCAGGTCGAGTACAACGAGGGCGACTACGACAAGTGGCTCTACGAGTGGCAGATGGCCCAGCTGTACTGGCCGTACGTGAAGACGAACGGCGACATGACGGGCCTCTTCTTTACGGATGACACGGGACTCGGCGCCGGCGTCGAGGCGATCGCGATGAAGGACGCCAACGAGAAGTGCGACTGCGTGGACGTCGTCCAGTTCCCGTACCTCGACCTCTACAAGGGCATCCAGGATCTGGCTGGTCGCGAACTGACCAAGCGGCCGGACGTGAACGCGGTGATGGTCGGCTACGAGTCGGTCGCGCTCTCGGGCGTCGCTTCGGCGGTCCAGGCCTCCGGTCGCGACATCCTGCTCGACGTGGCCGAGGGCCTGCCGGGCGGCATAAACCTGATCCGCGAGGGCAAGGCCGAGTACGGCGCCGGCATCTCGATCCAGTGGGAGGCGTGGTCGGCGATGGACAGCTTCGTGCGGATCTTCGCGGACGAGCAGCCGGTGAAGAGCGGAATCGGGCTCCAGACGTTCGACAAGGACCACAACATGCCGGCGTCCGATGAGTACGAGCCGCCCTTCGACTTCAAGTCGGGCTACAAGAAGGCGTGGGGTGTGAGTGGCTGACGAGCCTCCGCGGCGCCGGATCGCTGTCGCCGAGGGCGTCAGCAAGTCGTATGCGGAGACGCGCGCGCTCGACGCCGTCGGCATCGAGCTCTTCGCGGGGGAGATCCACGCCCTGGTGGGGAGCAACGGGTCCGGCAAGTCGACGCTGGTCAAGATCCTCGCGGGGATCGTGTCCGCCGACAGCGGCACGCTGAAGGTGGGCGAGACGACATACGACCTGACGGAGTTCGGGCCCGCGGACGCGCGGGCCCAGGACCTCCACTTCGTTCATCAGGAGCGTGCCGTCTTCGACCGGATGACCGTGTCGGAGAACCTGTCGGTCGGCCGCGGCTTCGAGACCGGTGCGCTCTGGTCGATCAGGAGTCGCGCCGTCCGTGCCCGCACGAGGAAGGTCCTCGAGCGCTTCCACATCGACGCCGAGCCGGATGCGGAGATCGGAGAGCTGCGGCCGGCGATCCAGACGATGCTCGCGATCGCCCGGGTGCTCCAGGACCAGGACGACACGGGCGGCGGCCTGCTCGTGCTCGACGAGCCCACGGCCGCGCTCGGGACCGCCGACGCCGAGCTGCTCCTGAACGCTGTTCGCCGCTACGCCGCTGCGGGCCAGGGCATCCTCTACATCTCGCACCGCCTCGAAGAGGTCCTCGAGGTCGCTGACAAGATCACCGTGATCCGCGACGGCTGGAAGATCGCCACCCTGCCGAGAGCGGAGCTCGACCACGACAGCCTCGTCGAGCTGATCGTCGGGCGGAGGCTCGAGGAGCGGGTCCCGAGCCTCAAGCGCCCGGCGGGCAACTCAACCGGCACGTCGCAGCCGCTGCTGGCGGCCCGCGGCCTCTGCGGAGGCGCGGTCCGCGACGTGGACCTGACGGTGTGCCCCGGTGAGATCGTGGGGCTTTCTGGACTGGGCGAGGCGGGCTGCTCGGAGGTCCTGCGGATGCTCTTCGGCGCGGACACGCTGGAGGCGGGGGAGATCCACGTGTCCGGCGAGCACGTCCGCCTGAAGGGCTGCTCGCGGGCCATGGACCTGGGAATGGCCTTCGTGCCCGCCGACCGCGCGCTGCACGGGCTGTTCCCGGACCTCCCCGTGCTCAACAACGTCACCGTCGCGTCGCTGTCGAGCTTCGTCAAGGCGGGGTCGCTCAGAGAGCGCGCCGAGCGCCGCGCGGTCGACGGGGACGTCGAGCGCTTCACCGTGCGGGCGGCGAGCACGCGGATGCCGGTCTCGCAGCTCTCGGGGGGCAACCAGCAGAAGGTGATCCTCGCCCGCTGGCTCCGCCGCGACCCGCGCATCATCCTCCTGGACGAGCCGACCCAGGGGGTGGACGTGGGCGCGCGCGCGGAGATCTGGGCGCTCATCAAAGGCGCGGTCGCAGACGGCGCCTGCGCGCTGGTCGTCTCGTCGGACGTGGAGGAGCTCGCCGACACGTGCGACCGCGTCCTGATCATGCGGCGCGGCCGAGTCGTCCACGAGCTCACCGACCGCCCGCTCGACTCGCAGCACATCGTCGAACTCCTGCACTCGGTGGAGGCCGCAAATGGACGCCCCAGCAGCTGAGCAGATCACCACCCAGCCGACCGCCGGCCCGCCGCCCGCCGAGCCGGCCGCGGGGGGCAGGCGCGCGCGGCGTCACGTGGGCGACTACCTCGAGGAGTACGCGCTCGTGATCCTGACGATCGCGCTCGCGATCCTGTTCAGCCTCCTGCCCGCGACGACCGAGGCCTTCCCCACCAGCGCGAACTTCCAGGTCATGCTCGGCGAGCAGGCCGTGTTGATGCTCGTCGCGCTCGCCGTGCTGCTGCCGGTGGCGACGGGCGTCTGGGACTTCACGCCGGGCGCCACCACGGGCCTCGCGTCGATCTACGCGGCGTCCGTCATGGCGGGCAGCGGCTCGATCGTCGTCGCCGTCCTGATCGCGTGCGCAGTCGGCGTGGCCGTCGGGGTCGTCAACGGGATCCTCGTCAGCCACCTGAAGATCAACTCGGTCATCGCGACGTTCGGCATGACGATCCTGATCGCCGGCGTGGTGCAGGCGAAAACGGGCGGGAACAGCATCGTCGGCGTCCCCGCGAGCCTGACGGACTTCGGCTCGTCGCGGCTGATCGGCCTGCCGGTCGTCACCTTCGTGGCACTCGGCGTCGCGTTCGTCGTCTGGTACCTGCTCGTGCGCACCCCCTTCGGGCGCTACCTCTACTCGATCGGCTCCAACCGCCACGCCGCGACGCTCGTCGGCCTGCGCGTGAACCGGCTGACCGTCATCGCGTTCGCCGCCGGCGGGGCACTCGCCGGAATCGCCGGCGTCATCTACCTCGCGCGCGCGGGCGCGGGAAACCCCGTGATCGGCCCGGGCTACACGCTGCCGGCCTACGCGGCCGTCTTCCTCGGCGCGGTCGCGATCCGGCCGGGCACCGTGAACGTGTGGGGCACGGTGATCGCGATCGTGTTCCTCGCCGTGCTCAACAACGGGCTCTCGCTCGCCGGAGCGAGCCCTTACGTGGCGAACTTCGCCAACGGCTTCGCCCTGCTGGCCGGCGTCGCGCTCGCGAACGCGCTCGCGCGCAAGCGTGGGCGTGTGATAGAGACGGCGTGAAATGGCCCATTGCGCACAGTTTGCGTCCTTGACAGCGTGTCTTCGTGCGCGATAGAGTGACTTCTGCGGCATTCACCATCGATTTGCGATCGGGTCACTCCTATGTCTGACACACAGCTCATCCTCGGGCGAGTGCTGCCCATGACGCCGTCGGGCGAGGAGGCCGAGGCGGTGCTCGTCCGCGATGCGGACATCGCCGCGGTCGGCAGCCGGGCGGACCTCACGGTGCTCGCCGGTCAGGACGCGAAGGTGCACGACTTCGGCGACCGGCTCGTGCTGCCGGCGTTCACCGATCCGCATGCTCACTTCGCCGGCACGTCGCTGGCGGGCGAGACGATGGTCGACTGTCGCATCTGGCTCTGCCCGACGATCGACGACATCCTCGCCCAGCTGAGCGCCAACAAGCACAAGGCCGAGCGCAACGGCTGGCTCGTCGGGCTCTGCGGGCTGTTCCTCGACCAGCGGCTGGCCGAGAAGCGCTTCCCGACGCGCGAGGAGCTCGATCGGGTGAGCGACACGATCCCGATCGCGCTGCGCGCCGGGGGCCACGCCACGATCCTGAACAGCGCCGCGCTGAAGCAGCTGGACCTCGACAACCGCACCGACATCCACGGCAGCGCGGAGATCGAGAAGGACTCGGGCGTCATCCGCGAGCTCGAGTATCTGGTGCCGAATCCGCCCCTCGGCGCCGGCGAGCTGCGCGAGGTGCTGGGCCGCGGCTCGCGCGAGCTGTTCCTCGCCAACGGCGTGACCCTCGTCGGCGAGATCTCCGAGGACCTCGACAGCGTCCTCGCCGCGGACGAGCTGTCGGCCGCCGGCAACTTCCCGATGCGCATCGCCCACTACCTCTGGGTTCCGGCGATCATGCCCTTCGACGAGGCGATCAAGCCGGGCGCCGTGGCACTGACCGCCCACTCCGAGAGCCAGTGGCTGGCCGGCATCAAGATGTTCGTGGACGGCGGCTACTCGTCGTCGAGCGCGGCGGTGAAGACGCCGTTCCAGGAGCCCTTCTGCGTCCCCGGCCACGAGCACGGCAAGATCGGGATGACCAAGGACGAGATCAAGGACGTCATCGAGCGCTCGGTGGCGGCCGGACTCACCGTGGCGCTCCACTCGAACGGCGAGCGCGCGCAGGAGCTCGTCTGCGAGGCGACCAACGAGGCCTCCGTCGACGGCTCGAACGTACGCGTCGAGCACGCCGGCAACTACGTGACCGAGGAGGCCACCGTCGACGCCTGGCGGCGCGCCGAGATCGTGCCGGTCCCGCAGCCGAAGTTCCTGAACGAGTTCGGCGGGCTGCTACCCGAGCGCCTGGGCGAGCCCGGCACGCGCGGGCGCTGGCCGTTCAAGTCGCTGCTCGAGCAGGGCTGGCACATCTCCGCCAGCTCCGACATCTTTCCCGGAGCCAACGACGAGTGCACCAATCCGCTGTTCTCGGCGTGGTGCTCCGTCGCGCGGCGCTCGCCGCAGGACGCCTCGATCGAGGCGGAGGAGGCGATCTCCGTGATGGACGCCCTCCGGATGTCCACGGTCTACGCCGCGGAGACGATGCGCGTCGACGACCGGCGCGGCACGCTGGAGCCGGGCAAGCAGGCTGACGTCATCGTCCTGGACCGCGACGTGTTCGCGGTCGACGTGGACGACATCAAGGAAGTGAAGGTCGACTCCGTGTTCGTGGACGGCGCGCTCGTCCACGAGCGTGACGGAGCCGCGCTCAGCTAACGAAAGGACCGAGGAGCAGATGCCCACAATCCTGGAGGACTCCGCGATCGCGGTGGACCCGTCCGTCCGCGAGTTCCTGAGCCGCCCGATGAAGCTGTTCATCAACGGCGAGTTCGTCGAAGCCGCGGACGGCGGGACCTTCGCGACCTACGACCCGGCCACCGCCGAGGAGATCACGCCGATCGCTCGCGCGCAGAAGGAGGACATCGACCGCGCGGTGGCCGCCGCGAAGGCGGCGCTGCCGGCCTGGTCGAAGCTCCCCCCCAACCAGCGGGCGCGTGTCCTCCTCAAGCTGGCCGACCTCGTCGAGGAGAACGTCGACAAGATCGCCCAGACGGACAGCCTCGACCTCGGGAAGCCGCTCGTCGTCGCGCGCGACTACGACGTCCCGTTCGTTGCCGACGTGTTCCGCTACTACGCGGGGTGGGCCACCAAGGCGCACGGCGAGACGCTCGACAGCGGCTGGCCGGACACGCACGTCTACACGAAGAAGCAGCCGATCGGCGTCGTGGGCGCGATCATCGCGTGGAACTTCCCGCTGACGCTGCTGTCGTGGAAGGTCGCGCCGGCGCTGGCCGCAGGCTGCACGGTCGTCCTGAAGCCGGCGGAGCAGACCCCGCTGTCCGCGCTCATCTTCGCGGAGCTGTGCGCGGAGGCCGGCGTGCCGGACGGCGTGGTCAACGTGTGCACCGGCATCGGCGAGGAGGCCGGGGCGGCGCTGGTCGCGCACCCCGACGTCCGGAAGATCTCCTTCACCGGCTCGCTCGAGGTCGGCCGCCTGATCGCCCAGCAGGCCGCCAGGGACCTCAAGCACGTGACGCTCGAGCTCGGCGGGAAGAGCCCGAACATCATCTTCGCCGACGCCGACATCGAGGTCGCAGCGGCCCAGGCGGCCCAGGCGATCTTCTTCAACAGCGGTCAGGTGTGCTGCGCGGGGTCGCGTCTGATGGTCGAGAAGCCGGTCTACGACCAGGTGCTCGAGATCGTCACCGACGAGGCCAACAACCACAAGCTCGGCGCGGGGCTCGACCCCTCGACGACGCTCGGGCCGCTTGTCTCCGAGGAGCAGATGAACCGCGTGCGCGGCTATCTGCGCGTCGGCGAGGAGGAGGGGGCCCGGCTCGTCAGCGGCGGCAACGGCTCGGACCTCCCGGGCTACTTCGTCGAGCCCACGATCATGGCGGACGTTCCCGACCACCTGACCGTCGTCAGGGAGGAGATCTTCGGGCCGGTCCTGGTCGCCCAGCCGTTCGAGGACGTCGAGGAGCTCACCTCGCGCGCGAATGACACGGAGTACGGCCTGGCCGCGGGCGTCTGGACGACGGACGTGCGCAAGGCGCACCGCGCGGCGGAGGCGCTCGACGCCGGCACCGTGTGGATCAACTGTTACAACTACTTCGACGCCGGCGTCCCGTGGGGCGGCTGGAAGCTGTCGGGGTACGGCAAGGACCTGGGTCGCGAGGCGTTCGAGAAGCACCTCGAGACCAAGGTCGTCTGGACCAACCTCGCCTAGAGCGGGTTTGGACATGGGCCCCAAGGCCCGCACTGACGTTCTCCTCGGGCGTGTGCTGCCTCTCTCCGACGGGCTTCGGGAGGCGCAGGCGGTGCTCGTCCGAGGTGACCGGATAGAGGGCGTCGGGAGCGCGTCGGGCGAGCTCGGAGGCGGGGACCACCGCGTCCTCGACTTCGGTGACCGGACGATCCTGCCCGGCTTCGTCGACGTCCATGCTCACGCGGAGATCGCCTGCGTGGCCGAGCGCACGGCGGTCGACTGTCGCACGCCGGAGCACCGCACGATCGAGGACGTGCTCGAGGAGCTGCGGGACGCCCTGCCCGACGCCGAGGACGGCTGGCTGATCGGGCGCGGCAACTTCTTCTTCGACCAGAAGCTCGAGGACCGCCGCATGCCGACCCGCGCCGACCTCGACCGGCTCGGTGGGGACGTGGCCATCGCGTTGCGCGCGGGCGGCCACACCACAGTGCTCAACAGCCGCGCGCTGGAGCGCGTGAACATCGAAGACCTGATGTCGATGAAGCAGGGGATGATGGGCGCCGCGGTCGTGGAGGTCGACTCGACCGGCGAGCCGACGGGCGTCGTGTCCGAGCTCGACCGGGCGCTCCCGCTGCCCGACCCCGACCCCGAGACGCTGAAGGGCTGGATCGAGGCCGAGCTGCCGGGGATCTTCACCGCTCACGGCGCCACGACCGTCGGCGAGATCTCCGAGACGCTCGACGGGATCAGGGCGATGCAGGAGCTCGCGGCGGCCGGCAGGCTCTCGAGCCGCATCCAGACGTACCTGTGGGCGCCCGGGACGATGTCCATCGACGAGGCGTGCGACTGGCGCTCCCACGGCATCGAAGAGGTGGGCGATCGGTTCCGGATCAGGGGACTGAAGCTTTTCGCCGACGGGGGCTACACCTCGCAGAACGCCGCCGTGAAGAGCCCCTTTCTCTCGCATGGCGGTAGAGGGAAGCTCAACCTGTCGCCGGAGGAGGTCGTGGAGGCGCGTCGCAAGGCCGACTCCGCCGGCCTCCAGCTCGCGATCCATACGAACGGGGAGCGCGCGCAGGAGCTGGTCTGCGGTGCGCTGGCGAGCATGAACCTGCCCGGCGACGCTCTGCCGACCCGGCTCGAGCACGCCGGCAACCTGGTCACAGAGGAGGAGACGATGCAGGCGTGGGAGAAGGCGCCCGTCGCGCTCGTCCCTCAGCCCGTGTTCATCTACTCGATCGGCGACTTCCTACCGGTCTACCTCGGCGAGCACGCCGAGCGCGGGCGCTTCCCCTTCCGCGCGATCCTCGATCGGGGCTGGGACCTGAACGGCAGCTCCGACGTGCACCTCGGCTCGGAGCCGATGCTGACCCAGCCGCTGTTCGGGGTCGGCTGCTACGTCACCCGCCGCGCGTACCTCGGGCAGCCGATCGAGGCGGAGCAGTCGATCACGCTGGAGGAGGCCCTGCGCGCCTACACGATCGGCGGGGCGAAGCTGCTCGGGGTCGACGACGAGCTCGGAACGCTCGAGCCGGGCAAGCTCGCCGACGTCGTGGTGCTCGACCGCGACATCACCAAGGTGGCCGAGGACGACATCCGGAACGTGCAGGTGGACCACGTGTTCGTCGGTGGGGAGCTCGTTCACACACGTTCCGGCGCCGCGCCGTTTCGCCCCTCCGACGGCTGAGGCAGGGTCGCCTTCGAGTAGCGCGGCCGCGTGTGGTGGAGCTCGAGGTACAGGAAGGCCTCGAGCTCGGCGATGCCCGGGTTGCCCAGCAGGTCGGTATCCAGGATGCTGCCGAACTCGTTCAGGTCTGAGCACACCACCTCGACGAAGATGTCCGCGTCGCCGCTCGTGATGGCGACGTAGGTGACGCTCTCGAGATCCACGAGGACCCGCGCCAGGCGCCGCACTCCGAATCCGGGCCCCACGCGCAGCCTGACCCAGGCGGCCGTCCGCAGGCCGGCCGCCATGGGGTTGACGATCGCGGTCACCCGAACCAGGTCCCGGTCGATCAGGCCGCGCAGCCGGTGGCGCACGCGGGCCTCAGATACCGCGAGGTTGCGCGCCATCGTCCTGACCGGCATGCGCCCGTCCACCGTCAGCTGCCGGAGCAGGCGCAGGTCGAGGGGATCGAGGTCGGGAGGCGCCGGGTCGTCCCGGAGGCCGCTCGGCGGGTCCGGGGTCAGACCCTCCTGATAGAAGAGCTCGACGTACGGGAACACCTCGTAGGCCTCGATGGCCTCCAACGGGCCGAGCTCGCCGTCGAGGAACTCGAGCAGCTCCTTGCGGTCTGCCGCGTAGACCTCCACGAAGATCTGGAAGCGGCCGGCGACGACGGCGACGTAGTCGACCATCTCGTGCCGGCTCAGCTCGGCCGCGGTCTCCGAGATCGAGGCTCCGTTCGAGATCCGGCAGCCGACGGTCGCGAGGCCCGTGTACGACAGGAATATCGGGCGCGTGACGGCGGTGATCTCGATCACCTTCGCGTCGCGCAGCGCCCCGACGTGGTGGCGGATGGTCTTCTCGCTCACGCCGAGCTCCGACGCGATCTGGCGGAACGACCGGCGTCCGTCCACCTGGAGGATCTCCACGATGCGCTGGTTGAGGTCGGCGACCACGGGCTACGCCCGCCTCGGGCGGTGCTGATCGGACATGGCGAGCAGAGCGCCGCCGAGCAGGATCGCGCCGCCGGCGAGCTCCCGCACGCCGAGGCTCTCCGACAGCAACAGGTAGGCCAGCACCGCCACGATCGCCGGCTCCACAGCCGACACGACGACCGCCGCCATGGGCGAGGTGTGGCGCTGGCCGGCGAGCAGGAGCGTCATCCACAGCCAGAAAAGGACGCCGACGGCGACGGCCCACGGCATGTGCGGATACTCGGCGAGGCCGCTCACGCCCGCTCCCGGCCAGATGACGAACGCGACCAGCCCGGCGGCCGGCAGGACGACCGACGCGCTCAGTGGGACGGAGTCGAGCGGCTTGGCGAGCAGCAGAGTGGTGGCGAAGAGGATCCCGGACAGCAGCCCGAGCGCCACACCGGCCAGGTCCAGGTGCGAGTCGGTCGACCCGACCATCACGGCGACTCCCGCGACGGCAAGGCAGACCGCGATCGTTTCGTTGCGCGTCGGCGGCGTCCGGAGGAAGACGGCCTGGCCGATCGCGACCCAGAGGGGCGAGGAGTAGAGGAAGATCAGGAGGATCGCGGCAGGCAGCCGCGCGAAGCCCTCGAAGGCGGCCACGTTCGACACCGCGAGCGTCGCGCCGGCGGCCGCGGCGCAGGCCCACTGCCGCCGCGACAGCCCCCCGCGCAGCGCGCGCGGAAGAAGCAGCAGCGCGAGCACGCCGCCGGTGACCTGCTGGGACACGGCGAGCTCGACCGCGACGCTCCCGTTCTCGTAGGCCTTCTTCAGCGCGATCGTGCCCGCCGAGATCACGAAGAGCGAGCAGAAGAGGAGCGGCGGCCCGCTGCCGGAACGCGACGCCTCGGGTGTGGCCACCTCGGGTGTGGCCGGCGCCACGGCGTGTCTCTCGCTTGGATCTATGGTCGGTTTGGTCGGTTTGGTCAGTTGACCAAGGTTGGGTCGACCGTACCAATCGGCGAACCCGCTGACAAGCGGGCGAGCTCCTCGGCCACGTATGGTTTGCGGCGTGGGCGAGAGAGCGCCGGGGGGCCGGGCCACGCACTTCCGGACCGACGTCCTCACGCGCGGCGTCGGCCTCTCCGAGACGGACCGGGAGCTGATCCGCATGCTCCAGATCGACGGCAGGAGCCCGTACGTCGATCTCGCAAGGGCTGTCGGCCTGCCGGAGAAGGCGGTCCGCAGGCGCGTGTCGGAGATGCGCCGAGACGGCGTGATCCACATCACGGCCGTCTCGAACCCCGAGATGCTCGGGTATCAGGTGGCCGCGATGGTCGGCGTCAAGTGCAGCCAGCGGAAGCCGTCGGAGCTCGCGGTCGAGCTCACGGAGATCGAGGTCGTCGACTACGTCGGGGTCACGACGGGCCGCTTCGACATCATGGTCGAGCTCTTCTGCTCGAGCCTCGCGCATCTTCGTGACGTCGTCGAGGAGCAGATCCGGGGGGTTCGCGGCGTCGAGACCGTCGAGATCCACCCGTACCTGAGCCTCAGCTTCCAGCAGGGCGTCTTCCAGCGCGGCGAGGGACGCCCGCCCGCGCCGCGCTCGCCCGTCGAGCCGCCGGCACAGGTCGATCGCGACATCCTGGCCCACCTCGGCGTGGACGGGCGGATGTCGCTGCACGCCGTCGCCGAGCAGCTCGGTGTCTCGGAGGCGCAGGTGCGGCGGCGCTTCAACCGCATGCGCGACTCCGGCACCGTCCGCGTCATGGCCATCACCAACCCGATGACGCTCGGCTTCGAGACGATCGCGCTGACCGGGATCAACGTCGGGCCGGGCGGTTCGCCCGACGAGGTGGCCGACCGGCTGTCCGAGATCATCCAGGTCAGCTACATCGCCATGTGCGCGGGCCGCTACGACATCCTCGCCGAGTTCGTCTGCCTGACGCTGCCCGAGCTGCAGGAGCTCCTGACGCGCGACGTGCGGACGATCCGCGGCGTAGAGGCGGTGGAGCCGCTCGTGTACCTCGGCCTCCACTACAAGCCGCTGCGGCCCGCCGCGTCCGACGGCAGTTCGTCGCCGGTCTTTGTGTTCTAGCCGGATCGCGGCACTTGCATCTGGCGCGTTTTGTGCCCGTAAGCGATCAAAGGCGAACGGATTCCGCCGAATTGACACCCCTTACGACAGGATCTAGGCTGCTAAGCGAGTGTTTGAGACGAATTCCGGAACACCGATCAAGGGGCATAGATGCGGCTAGCAATCGTCCAGGAGGCCGATGCGCACAACTCGGCTTCGCTCAAGGCGCGCTACGACGAGACGATTGACGAGGTGGTCGCCGCCGACGAGGCCGGCTTCTACGCGTGGGGGACATCGGAACAGCATTTCTCCGCGCCGCGCTACTCGGTCTCGGCTCCCGAGGTTCTCTACGGCGCGGTCGCGCGGCATACGGAGCGGATCAAGCTGCGCAACATGGCCGCGATCCTCCTGACCTACAACCACCCGATTCACGTGGCGGAGCGGATGGCGACGGTCGACCTGCTGTCTGACGGTCGCGCGGAGCTGACTACCGCGCGCTCGAACAACATGTACACGCTCGAGGCCTTCGGGGTGCCGCCGGAGTCGACTCGCGAGCAGTGGGCGGAGTCGCTCGAGATCATCGCGCGCGCGTGGCAGGACGACCCGTTCGAGTACGACGGCC
>JAXDIG010000011.1:0-91588 GCA_034664125.1 Thermoleophilaceae bacterium
ACGAGCGCGAGGGCCGTGGGAGCGTTCGAGAGCGAGTAGACCTGCCACGCCATCGCCACGAGGAAGGCACCGTCGCCGAGCAGCGAGACGCACATGCCGGTCCAGAGCAGGCGGAACTGGCGGTGGCGAAGCGGCGCCACCGACCGGACGCGGCTGAAGCCGCCGCTGCGGTCTAGACCCTCGTAGCTATGGTGCATCGACGGCCGGAAGCTCGGCCCGGCCGCCGTTCTCACTCAGCGGCCGCTCAGACCAAGTCCGCAGCGCGTCGAGGGTTTCGGCGATGGGCATTGGCCGCGCGAACAGGAAGCCCTGGCCGCGCTCGCAGCCGAGGTCGCGCAGGGTCGTCCACTGTTCCGAGAGCTCGATCCCCTCGGCGACGATGTCGAGTTGCAGCGTCTCCCCGATGGCGATCACCGCGCTGGCCAGCCCGGACGCCTCGGGAGTCGCCCCGGCTTCCAGGAAGGAGCGGTCCATCTTGAGCACGTCGACCGGGAAGCGACTCAGGTAGCTGAGCGAGGAGTAGCCCGTGCCGAAGTCGTCCATCGCGAGGCGCACGCCGAGCGCGCGGAGCTCCTGCAGTCGCGCGATCGCCACGTCGGTGTCGCTCATCATCACGGATTCCGTGATCTCGACGGTCAGCAGATGAGGATCGAGTCCGGACTCATGGAGGGCGTCCGTCACGTCGGCGACCACATCGCTGTGCTGGAGCTGCTTGACGGAAAGGTTGACGCTCATGGTCAGGGGCGGGTCGGAGGCGGCGTCGCGCTGCAGCAGGACGCCGTAGCGGCATGCCTCCCGCAGGACCCAGCGACCCATGGGCACGATCAGCCCGGTCTCTTCGGCAAACGGGATGAAGTCGTCGGGGTTGACGAGCCCGCGCTCGGGATGGCGCCACCGCAGCAGCGCCTCCACGCCGAGCACCGAGTTGTCGAGCAGGCGCACGACCGGCTGGAAGAACAACTCGAACTCGCCGACCGACAGGGCACGCTGGAGGTCCGCGCGCAGCTCCAGGCGGGCCATCACGCCGTCGTGCATCGCCGGCTCGAAGAGCCGGTAGCCGTCCTTGCCGTCGCGCTTGGCGATGTACATCGCGGCGTCCGCGTCCCGGATCAGCTCGTCGGCGTCGGCCGTCGCGTCGTCACCCGGAACGGAGATGCCCATGCTGCAGTGGAGGGTGAGCTCCTTGCCGGCCAGCGAGACAGGCTGGCCAAGGGCCTCCATGATCCGCTCGGCCGTGTCGGCCGCCTCCTGCACGCTTGCCACGTCCTCGAGCAGCAGCGCGAACTCGTCGCCGCCGAAGCGTGCGACGGTGTCGCTCGCGCGAATGGTCGCGGCCAGCCGCTGGGCCACCGTCGTCAGGACCTCGTCACCGGCCGCATGTCCGAGGCTGTCGTTGATCGTCTTGAAGTCGTCGAGGTCGAGGAAGATCACGGCGAGCCCCCCGTCGTCACGGCGGCTGCGAGCGAGGCGGTGACGGACGCGATCCACGAACAGGGCGCGGTTCGGCAGGGCGGTCACCGGGTCGTGGAAGGCCTGGTGCGCGAGCTGCTGCTCGAAGCGCTTGCGCTCGCTGACATCGCGGCCGTTGAGCACGATGCCTTGCACGTGCTCGTCATCCAGCAGGTTCGTGTAGAGGATCTCGAACTGTCGCGCGCTGCCGTCGCTGTGGCGCAGCGCGCAGTCGAGTGCCTCCCCCTCGCTGGTCGCGAAGCCCGACCCTTCGGAGAGCAGGTGCAACAGGCGGCCCTCTTCGCCCGGTACCAGCAGCCGGTCGAAACGGGTGCCGATCAGCTCCTCGGGCGGATAGCCGAGCACGCGCTCGCTCGACGGGCTCTGGTAGACGACCGTCGCGTCGGGCCCGAGCACGGTGATCAGGTCGCTGGAGTGTTGGACGAGCGAGGCGAAGCGGGCCTCGCTTTGGCGGCGCAGCACCTCCTCGGTCAGCGCGGCGCTCTCGAGAGCCAGCGCGAGCTGCGTGGCGAGCGACCGCAGGGCGCGCTCCACGGGCTCCGGGGTGGACACCGGGCGGGCGATCAGCAGCAGGCCGAGAACCTCGTCGCGGATGCGCAGCTCGAGGACGAGCGCGAGGCTGTGGTCGTTGCGCAGCCCGAGTTCCGAACGTGCGTCTGCCGGCAGGGTGCCCCCACCCGGCGTGCTCGGTCCCGCGGCAAGCTGGAGCAGGATCTGAACGGTGTCCCGCGACAGGGTCATGTCGCGTGGGCCGCCCTCTGCCGCCGACACCTTGAGGTCCGGACCGTCGCGCCGGCAGAGCAGCGCCTGGCCGGGACCCTCGAGCAGCGGACCGATCGAATCGAGAGCGGCGCGCGCGATCTCCTCCTGGCTCCTCGCCACGACGAGCGCCGCTCCCGCGGCGCCGAGGACGCGCTCGCGCGCTACCGAGCGCTCCTGCTGGCGCACGAGGCCCGCCATCCGCGCGACGACCAGGCTGAACAGGATGATCGAGGCGCCGATCACGACGATCAGGTCCGTATCGCCCGCCTGCGCGGCGGCGATCAGCTCCACCGTCGGCGCGATCAGCGAGGCGCCGGCCAGCAGGGCGAGACGCAGGGGCGTGAGCTGTGGCTCGGCATCCGGCGATGGCTCATCCAGGTCGCGCATCGAGGGGTGCAGCGCCGCCGCGCCCCAGAGGAGGTAGAACGCGATCCAGCCGATGTCGAGGCTGAGCTGGTGATCGTAGGAGCCGTGCAGCAGCATCAGCCCATAGACGAAGTCCGTGACCAGCAAGGCGATGATGCTGGCGCTGAGCAGGTAGAACGCCGGACGGCGCCGGCCGGAGTCCATCGCCAGGCTCACCGCCGCCGCCAGCAGGAGCACATCGCCGAGCGGGTACGCCACGGACACGAGCTTGGGCAGCAAGGTCATCGTCCCGTCGTGCAGGTAGGGCGCGATCAACGCGGTCCAGGACGGCAGCGCGAGGCCGAGCGTCATGATCGTGACGTCGATGGCGCCGCGCCCCTTGCGGTGCGGATTGCGTCGCCGCACGAGGATCAGCAGGCCGGCCATCAGCGCGGGATACACGGTCAGGTAGATCGCATCCCCCTGCGACGGGAACGGCACCTCGTGGTGCAGCAGCTTGGGGTAGCTGTAGGTGTAGACGTCGCCGAGCCAGAACAGCCCCAGGCCGATCACGAAGAACGCCCAGGGCACCCGCGACGCCGGGCGGTGCCAGCCCAAGCCGACCACGACTGCCAGCACGCCGGTAAGCCCCAGCAGGTTCATGAAGGGGGCACTGCCGTGGAACGGCGAAACCGTGAGGTAGAGCAGCGTGCCGGCTACGCCGGCACCGAGATACGCCCGCCAGACCAGGCTCTTCATGCCGCTTCCCCGATCGGCACCGCGCCGGCCGGCTGCAGCTCACCGCGCTCGGCGAGCTCCGCGAGCGCCTCGATCAGCGTGGACACCTCGGTGTCCGTGTTGGCGGCGGTGAGCTGGACCCTGAAGCCAACCTCGGGCTTCGGGACCAGCGGGTAGGCGGCGAGCGTCACGTAGATGCCACGCTCGAAGAGCTGGCGCCCGACCGAGTCGATGCGCGCGTGGTCGCGCAGGGGGAATTCGATGATCGGCAGTCCGGACCTGTTGGGTGTGTGGATGCCCAGCTCGCGGGCGGCCTCGAGCACGCGCTCCGTGTGGCCGTGAAGGACGCGGCGCAGCTCGTCGCCACGGCGCTCGTTCACGTCGAATCCGGCGAGCACGGTAGCCAGGGACGCAACGGGCGAAGGCCCGGAGTAGAGGTACGGAGGCGCCGCGACCTTGAGAAGCTGCTTGAGCTCCGTGGGGCACGCGATGAAGGCGGCCAGCGAGGAGTAGGCCTTCGAGAAGCCGCCGACGAGGACGACGTTCTCGTAGCTCTCGCCGGAGTGGCGGACTATCGAGTTGCCCCGGCTCCCGTAGGAGCAGAGCTCGCCGGGCACGCGCTCGCCGATCACACCGAAGCCGTGGGCGTCGTCCACGTAGAGCAGCGCCCCGTGCCGGCGCGCCACCTCGGCGAAGGCGGGCAAGTCGGGAGCGTTGCCGGTCATGCTGTTCACGCCGTCCATGCACACGAGGCGCGTCGGGTCGCGCTCGCTGCTCAGCAGCTCTTCGAGGTGGTCGGGGTCCTCGAAGCGGAACCGGCGCACCGCGGCGCCGCGGGAGCGGGCAACCTGACAGCCGTCATAGATCGTCTTGTGCGACCGCGCGTCGAGGAAGATCGTGCCCGAGGCGGCGAGCAGGGGGATCACCGACATATGGATGTGAGTGATCGTCGGCAGCACGAGGCTGTCCTCGCAGCCGAGCAGCGCGGTCAGCCGGTCCTCGATCTGCTCGTAGAGGACGGGACTGCCCAGCAGGCGAGACCAGCTGGGGTGCGTACCCCAGGCCTCGAGCTGGGCGGGCACGGCCGCGTGGATCTCGGGGTCGAGGTCGAACCCCAGGTAGTTGCAGGAGGCGAAGTCGGCAAGCCAGCGGTCGCCGATGCGGATCATGCGGCCATCGATCTCGTCGATGACGGCGTCCATCATCGGGTGGTGCGCCGTCAGGGCCGTGAGGTCCTCCAGCGTGGCCAGCCAATGGTCGATCCACGGCGTTCCCGGGCGGACGGCCGCACCAACTGCAAGGCTCGACCGGCTCGCCATGCAAACAAGATCGGATCTTGGCCGCAAAACCTGAGCTTTCGGGCGCAACTGCAACCCGCTGAGCGGCCTACTCCCTTACACGAGGCAGGCTCTAGGCAGCCTTGTCGTCGGCACCGGCGGCGACCTGGGACCAGGCCTCGTAGCCGCCGCTGCGCTCCCAGATCGAGATCAGCAGGCGCTCGAGCTGCTCTCGCTCGGCGGGCTCGAAGCCGTCGAGCAGGTCCGCCTCCACCCCGTCCATCACCTCGGAAACCTTCTCGATCACCGCGACCCCCTTCTTTGAGACCTCGACGAGGTGTCGGCGGCGATCCTCGGGATCGCGGCGTCGCGTCGCATAGCCCCTCTGCTCGAGCTCGTTGAGGATCGCGACGAGATTGGTGGGATCGAGATGCAGCTGCCCGCACAGCGACTGCTGCGAGAGCTCGCCCCGGTCGCGGAGCTCGATCAGGGCCGCGACGTGTCGCGGCCGGATGCCGAACGGCTCCAGCGCCTCGGTGAAGCGGTGCATCGTGATGCGGCCGAGCTTGATCATCAGCAGCGTGGGCCACTGCTGCGCGATGCCCGGCGGCGCGGTCTCTCTCGTGTCCTTTGACACGCGCCTAAAGTTAGCACGAGCCAATCCTTGGTGGCTACCAATCATCTGCTAGGGTCACGCGATCGTGGATCGCGCCGCCAACCCGAGCCCCCGGATCGTCCTCGCGGTTCTCTCCCTCGGCGGCATCTCGTACGCGCTCCTGCAGTCGCTGGTCGTCCCCGCCCTGCCGCAGATCCAGAGCTCCCTCCACACGTCCGAGAGCGCCGTCGGCTGGGTGCTGACCGCGTTTCTGCTGAGCGCCTCGGTCGCGACTCCGATCATCGGCCGGCTCGGGGACATGTACGGAAAGGAGCGCCTGCTGATGATCGTGCTGCTGACGCTGGCGCTCGGCACGCTGATCTCAGCGATCGCCTCCTCCCTGTGGCTGATGATCCTCGGCCGGGTCATCCAAGGCGTGGGCGGCGGCATCTTCCCGCTCGCCTTCTCGATCATCCGCGACGAGTTCCCCAACGAACGTGTCCCGGGCGCGATCGGCCTGGTGTCCTCCCTGTTGGGGATCGGCGGTGGCGCCGGCGTGGTCTTCGCCGGCGTCGTGACGGAGAACCTCTCCTACCACTGGCTGTTCTGGTTCCCGCTCGCGGCGATCCTCTTCACCGCCTACCTGACATGGCGCTACATCCCCGAGTCGCCGGTCAAGACGCCGGCCCAGATCAACTATCGCGCCGCGGTGCTCATGACCGCCGGCATTTCGGGCGTACTGCTCGCGATCACCGAAACCAGCACCTGGGGCTGGGGCTCGGCGAAGACGCTGGGCCTGCTCGCCCTCGGCGTGGTGCTGATCGCCGCCTGGGTGCGTGAGGAGCTGCGCTCGCGCGAGCCGCTGGTGGACATGCGGATGATGGCGATCCGCGGCGTCTGGACGACCAACGCCGTCGCCTTCCTCATCGGTGTGGGGATGTACTCGTCCTTCGTCCTCTTGCCCGAGCTGGTCCAGGAGCCGGCGAGCGCCGGCGGCTTCGGCGCGTCGGTTACGGTGGCCGGCCTCTTCCTTCTGCCCGCCACGATCGCCATCACGGTCGTCGGGCAGATGGCGGGGCTCCTCGAGCGTCGCATCGGCTCGCGCGGGTCGCTGATCGGCGGCGCCGGGTTCGCTCTGGCGAGCTACGTGCTGCTCGTCGCCGACCGCAGCCACGCGGTGGAGGTCTACGTCGCCGCAGGATTGCTCGGCATCGGTATCGGCCTCTCCTTCTCGGCGATGGCAAATCTGATCGTGCAGAACGTACGCCGCGAACAGACCGGCGTGGCCACCGGAATGAATGCCGTAACCCGGACGCTGGGCGGAGCCTTCGGCGGGCAACTGGCTGCGACGCTGCTGGCCAGCAACCTCGGCGCCTCGGGCCTCCCCACCTCCTCTGGCTTCACGTTGTCGTTCTTGATGTGCCTGCTCGCCCTGGCAGGGGCGCTGGTCCTCGCCGTGGCGGTGCCGAGACGGAGCGCCAACGACCTGAGGCGAGAGATGCCGCTGGTGGCGCATTCCCGGCGCGGCGAGCCCGAGCGCACCGCCGCCTGACCGGGAGGCGCGCGCCGTCGCGGAGACGTAACGTTCGCGGGGCGCGCACCCGCAACAGATCGGAGAGCTGATGGGCTTTGACCAGTACCACGAGCCGCCTGAGGAGCTCCCGGCTGAGACGCGCACGTTCGCCCGCCTCTGTGCCTCGCTCACGGAGGAGGCGGAGGCGATCGGCTGGTATCAGCAACGTCTGGCCGTGGAACCCGACGCGCAGGCGCGGGCGATCATGAGCGACGCCATCGGGGAGGAGTACAAGCACTTCAGCATGGACCTCGAGTTCCTGCTGCGACGAACGCCGCTGTGGCGCGAGATCGCCGAGGGGATTCTCTTCCAGCCGGGCGACATCGTCGAGCACGGCGAGGAGGCGGAGGAGGAGGCCACCTCTCCCGAGGCGGACGTGGCCACGCCCGGCGACCCATCGGGGGCGCTGGGAATCGGGGACCTCAGGGGGCGAGTGCGATGAACCATCTCCTGCGCTCGATTGCGCCGATCGCCGAGGCGGGATGGGAGCTGCTGGATACCGAAGCGCGCGAGCGGTTGACCGTGGCGCTGGCCGCGCGCAAGCTGGTCGAGTTCTCCGGACCCCTTGGCTGGGACCACTCGGCCACGAACCTCGGCCGCACCGATGCGGTTGCCGAGGCGCCGGCCGAGGGCGTGGCTGCCGTGCAGCGTCGCGTGCTTCCGCTCGTCGAGCTGCGCAGCGATTTCAACGTGTCGCGAGCTCAGCTGCGTGACGCCGAGCGGGGCGCGCAGGACGTCGACCTGAGCGCCCTCGACGAGTCGGCTCGCCGAATCGCATCCGCCGAGAACGTCGCGGTGTTCCACGGCTTCGGGGCGGCCGGCATCGTCGGGATCACCGAGGCCTCGACGCAGCCGCCGATTCCGTTGAGCGACGACTTCGACGCCTATCCGGGGCACGTGGCCAAGGCGGTCGAGCTGTTGCGCCGCCAGGGCGTCGGCGGCCCGTACGGGCTGGCACTGGGCCCGGACGGCTACACGGGCGTGATCGAGACGACCGAGCACGGCGGCTACCTCGTCTTCGACCACCTCGGCAAGATCCTCGACGGCCCGATCGTCTGGGCACCGGGCGTTCAGGGAGCGGTGGTCCTCAGCCTGCGTGGCGGAGACTTCCTGTTCCAGTCGGGGCAGGATCTCTCGATCGGCTACGAGGGGCATGACGCCGAGGCGGTCCAGCTCTACCTGGAAGAGAGCTTCAGCTTCCGCGTGGTGACCCCGGAGGCCGCCGTCGCGCTGACGGCCTGAGGCACGCTGCCCGAGCTGGACGGCGGATTGAAAGCCCATACCCGATGATGGGCTCGAGCGCTTCGATGGCGCGAAGCCGCGGTTCTAGGATCTCCGAGACCCCGGCAGGAGGACATGCATGGCAGACAGACCCCCGGTGCCGCCGTTCACCCCGGAAACCGCGCGCCAGAAGGTGCAGGCGGCCGAAGACGGCTGGAACACCCGCGATCCCGAACGGGTCGCAGCCGCCTACACCGAGGACTCGCGGTGGCGCAACCGCGACGAGTTCTTCCAGGGCCGCGAGGCGATCGTCGCGTTCTTGCAGCGCAAGTGGGCGCGAGAGCTGGACTACCGCCTGCGTAAGGAGCTGTGGTGCTTCACCGACAACCGCATCTCGGTGCGCTTCGAGTACGAGTCTCACGACACCGAAGGGCAATGGTGGCGCAGCCACGGCAACGAACACTGGGAATTCGACGAGCACGGCCTGATGCGCCGCCGGGACGCCAGCATCAACGACTACCGCATCGACGAGCAGGAACGCCGTATCGATCCGCGCTGAAGCCGCAACCGCGGCGGGGAGCGCTAACCTGGTCCTACGGGTCGAGCATTCGTTCGACCGAAGCAGTGCCCCGCGTTTCCGCAGTCGTTGCCTTCGAGCACCCTCCGCGTTTCGCAGTGCACATACCCCGGAGGGGGACAAAGATGGCTACAGGAACCGTGAAGTGGTTCAGCGACGACAAGGGCTTCGGATTCATCACACCGGATGACCCCGGCAAGGACCTGTTCGTGCACCACAACGCGATCCAGGGCAGCGGCTTCAAGTCGCTGACCGAGGGCGCGAAGGTGAGCTACGACGCCGAGCAGGGCCCCAAGGGCCCGGCGGCCGCGAACGTCCAGGCGCTCTAAGCCGCGGACTTCGACCTGGGACGGAGGGCTCGTGCGGAGCCCTCCGCTCCCGCCAACTCCACGACTCGGAGGGCAGGCATGGCCTCAACCGGCAAGAGAAAGACCACGATGGCAAAGCTCAACCGTGAGCGCAGGCTCCTCGAGCGTCGGCTGGAGAAGAAGGCCAAGAAGGACGCGCGCAAGCGAGCGTCGGCAGATCACGCAGCCGGGTTGGGCGACGCGCCCGACTGGCAGCGACCCGTGAGCTAGTAGTGCTGCCCGGCACCTGACCGCCGGGCCAGCTGGGGACGCCCTTATTCAAGGCCCGCCCGGGGCGTGCCGATCCCAGCAGAGGTGCCAACGTTGCGCGCAACGGGAATCCTGCCCGCCAGGGGGGTGGCGACGGAGCACCCCCGGGTGCTCGGCTGGTTCGGCACAGCCGCGCTGGCGATGGGCGGCAGCAACCAGATGCTGTTCATTCTCGGGGCGGTCGTGGCGTCGCAGGGCACCGCCGCCGTGCCGCTGCTGGTCGGCGGCCTCGTGCTGTCGTGGGCCGCCCTCCCCGGGTGGACCGAGCTGATCATGATGTGGCCGAAGCGCGTGGGCGGCATATCGGCCACCTGCGCCGAGGCCTTTCGCCCGTACAGCCCGGTCCTCGCCAACCTGACGGGCGTCTGCTACTGGTGGGGCTGGATCCCGACCTGCGGGCTCACCGCGATCCTCTCCGCGTCCGCCCTGCACGAGTGGTATCTCCCCTTCGCGCCGGTGCCGGTGCTGGCCACGGGCATCGTGCTGGTCTTCACCGCTGTGAACCTGATGGGCGTGAAGTGGGCCGCCCGAGTGGCCATGCCGATTGCGCTCGCCTCGGCCGCGCTCGCGCTGCTTTCGGTGGTCGTCCCGGTGCTCGCGGGCACCGTCGACTGGCAACGCGCCTCGTCGTTCCACCTGGAGCTTCCCTTCGACGGCGCCTTCGGCGCCCTCACGAGCGCGATGGCGGGGCTGTACCTGATCGGCTTCGCCGCCCCGGCGTTCGAGGCGGCGGCCTGCCACGTCGGCGAGACGAAGGACCCGGAGAAGAACGTGCCGCGGGCGATGTTCGCGGCCGCCGGCATGGCGACGCTCTACTTCCTAGTGCTCCCGGTCGTATGGCTCGGCGCGCTGGGCGGGGGCCCCATCGGGGGCGAGCTGATGCAGACGATCGGACCGACCTACGCGCCGCTGCTGGGCGCCGCCGCACAGACGGCGGCGATCTGGTTCATGGTCATCAACATGTTCCACGGCACGCTGCAGCCGCTGGCAGGCGCCGCGCGGACGCTGTTCCAGCTCTCTGAGGACGGACTTCTGCCGCGGGTCCTCATGAAGCGGTCGCGGCGTGACGTGCCCTGGGTCGCGACCTGGGTCACGGCGCTGATGGCCATCGCCTTCCTGCAGTCGGGGAACCCGCCGTCGGTGATCGCCGCGGCGAACTTCTGTTACCTGATCGGCATCTGCCTGCCGAGCCTTGCGGTGTTCCTCCTGCGCCGCAACGCCCCCGAGATGGAGCGCCCCTACCGGGCCCCGCGCGGGACGGTGACGCTGGGCGCCGCCGCGGCCGTCGTGTGGCTGCTCTCCACGGTGCTCGGACTCGAGCAGTTCGGGCTGCCGACCGTGCTCTTCAGCCTGGCCCTGGCCTACTCCGGCTCGGTCTTCTACTTCGCTCGCCGCTACGCGGACCGTCGCAGAGAGCAGATCGCGGGCGTCCGCCGCTCGCTGCACCTGAAGCTGACCGGGGCGATGGTGGCGGTCATGGTCTTGGACGGCGCCGGCTACCTGCTGGCGGTTTCCTATGCCGACCAGGGCAACGCGCCACTGGTGACGCTGCTGCAGGACATCTTCGTCGCGGTGGCCATCCTCACCGTGACCGTCGGCCTGGTGCTGCCCGGCATGATTGCCCACGCCGCCGAGCAGGTGGCCGCCGCCGCCCAGCGCCTGACCGAGGGAACGATCGCCGATCTGACCCGGGCCATGCGCGCGCTCGGCCGCGGGGACCTGGAGCGGGCACATGCGCGCCAGGAGGTCGAGCCGGTGATCGTCCACTCGCGCGACGAGGTCGGCGCCATGGCGGACAGCTTCAATGAGATGCAGGTCCAGCTGGGCCGCGCGGCCGTGGCGCTGGACGGCGCCCGGGAGGGCCTGTCCAGCACCGAGGCGAAGCTCGAGCGAAACGTCGCTCAGCAGGCCGCGGTGGCGATGCTCGGCCAGCACGCATTGGAAGGCGGCGACCTCGCCGGCCTGATGCACGAAACCGTGGATGTGGTGGCGCAAGCTCTCGGCCTGCCCATCGCCGCCATCTTCGAACTGGAGCCCGACGAGCGCCACCTATCCGTTCGCGCCGCCGCCGGCCACCTCGGCGCGACCGCGCAGGGCGTGCGCATCCCGCTCCTTCGAGACGTCGGCGACCCGGACCTGCTCGGGCGCGATCCCCTGATCGTCGAGCGGCTCAATGGCGGCCCCACGCGGCACATCCCCGAGCTGCTCCGGGAGGCCGGGGCCGTGAGCGGCGTGAGCGTTCCGATCCACGGCCGCGGCGGGTCCTTCGGCGTACTCACTGCGCACGCCACGGAGGAGCGGACGTTCGCGCCGGATCAGATCGACTTCCTCCAGGCGGTCGCAAACGTGCTGGCGGATGCCGTCGAGCGCTCACGGGCGGAGGACGAGATGCGCCACAACGCGCTCCACGACCCGCTCACGGGCCTGCCCAACCGGACCCTGTTCGTCGATCGCC
The DNA here is from genome assembly GCA_034664125.1 of Thermoleophilaceae bacterium. Classification (GTDB taxonomy): domain Bacteria; phylum Actinomycetota; class Thermoleophilia; order Solirubrobacterales; family Thermoleophilaceae; genus JACVRW01. Next base: position 11,631 of record JAXDIG010000011.1, read on the forward strand.
TTGCGCAGGCGCTGGCGCAGTGCCAGCGCCGCGGGACATCGGTCGCCGTGCTGTTCCTCGACCTCGACCAGTTCAAGCTCGTTAACGACAGCCTCGGCCACGCGGTGGGCGACGAGCTGCTCCAGGTCCTCGCGAGCCGGCTTGACGAGGCCCTGCGGCCGGGCGACACCGTCGCGCGATTCGGAGGCGACGAGTTCCTGATCATCTCCGACGACCTCCGGGACGCGAGCGAGGCCGGCCTGATCGCCGAGCGCACGCTCGGCGCGCTGAGCCGGTCGTTCGCGATCGCCGGCGGAGAGCACTACGTGTCGGCCAGCATCGGGATCGCGGTCGCGGAGGGCGTCCAGCGCGAGCCCGAGGACCTGATCCGCGAGGCCGACGCGGCGATGTATCGCAGCAAGGAGCGCGGCCCCGGCAACTACGAGCGGTACGACGAGGCTATGCGCGCCCGTTCGCTCTCGCGACTGAACACCGAGAGCGAGCTCAGGCGAGCGCTGGAGGGCGACGAGCTGCGCGTGCACTACCAGCCGATGGTGGCCCTGGAAACCGCCCGGGTGCTCGGGGTGGAGGCGCTGGTGCGCTGGGAGCACCCCGAGCGGGGGCTCCTTCCCCCGGCGGATTTCATCACCGTGGCCGAGGAAACCGGCCTCATCCTGCCGCTGGGAGAGTGGGTGCTGAACGAGGCCTGCCGCCAGGCCGCGACCTGGCACGCGGAGCGACCCGGCGAGCCTCCCCTGGGCATCTCGGTGAACGTCTCGTCGAGCCAGGTCGGGGTGAAGCTGCCGGCCCTGGTCGCGCAGGTGCTGGAGGAGACTGGCCTCGCGCCCTCGGCGTTGAGCCTGGAGGTCACGGAGAGCGTGCTGGTCGACGATGCGGAGTCGACCATGCAGGTGCTGCGCGAGCTGAAGGCCCTTGGGCTGAAGCTCGTGCTGGACGACTTCGGCACGGGTTACTCATCGCTCGCGTACGTGAAGCGCTTCCCCATCGACGTGCTGAAGATCGACCGCAGCTTCGTGTCGGACATCGGCACCGAGGATCACGACACGACCATCGTCGAGGCGATCATCAGCATGGCCCGCGGCCTCCGCGTCGGTGTGATCGCGGAGGGTGTCGAGACGCCGGTCCAGGCCAGCGCGCTCCAGACCCTGGGGTGCACCCTGGCCCAGGGGTACTACTACGCGCGACCCATGCCCGCCGACGAGCTCGCCCTCGTGCTCGACGGCCCGCTGCCGGCCGCCGTAGCCACCGCCTGAGCTCTCTCCGGAGCGACACACCGGCGGAGGTGTCATTTCTCAGGGAACCGGGAATCGTCGACTGGTAGAACCAATTTGCCAGTGGTCCAGTCACTCAGGGGGAGGGCATGGATTCAGACGGGCCGTCAGGACACGAGGGCGATCCAGCGCCCGACACGCCGTATTCCCAGGGTGCCGCAGTAGCGGCCGGGGAGCCGGAGGCGGGCCAGGCGTTCGATGCCTCCGACCGCCCCGCGCAGAAGCACATCTTCTGGGCCAGCTACTTCGGCTGGCTGCTGGACGGCTTCGACACCACGATCTACGCGTTCGTCCTCGTGCCGGCACTCACGTACCTGCTGCCCGCCAGCGGCATCGACGTGAGCCATCTGACGCACTGGGGGCTGACCTTCTTCGCCATCTTCCTCTGCGGTTGGGGGGCGTCCTTCGTCGTCGGGCTGCTCGCGGACCGCATCGGCCGCCTGCGGGCGCTCGGCATCGCCATCACGCTCTACGCCCTCGGCACCCTCGGTTCCGGCCTGGCTGAGAACGTCACGCAGTTCGGGATCGCCCGGTTCGTCGCCGGCTTCGGGCTGGGTGCCGAGTGGTTCATCGGCGGCACCGGCGTCGCCGAGGCGTTCCCGGAGCACGAGCGGGCGAAATGGGCCGGCCGCTTCCACAGCGCCTGGTATGCGGGCTTCATCCTCGCCGCGGCGATCGTGCCCTTCATCGTGGAGCCGCTCGGCTGGCGGGGCGTCTTCTTCATCGGCGTACTCCCGGCGGGGCTGCTGTTCTACATCCGGCTCAAGTCGCAGGAGCCCGAGCGCTGGCTCGCCGCCAAGAAGCGCCTCGGGACCGGGCTGAACATGCGCACGTCGTTGCAGACCATCTTCGACCGCGACCACCGCCGCGACACGATCATCCTCGCGCTGATCATGGTGCCCGTGATCACCGGCCTCTACGGCGGCACCTTGTTCGTCCCGGCCGCACTGACGCAGCTGCACGAGAGCACCGGCGCGGGGATCAAGCCGACGTACCTGATCGCCATCGGTGGGTCGATCATCGCGGGGATCACGCTCGTGATGTGCCTGGTGATGCCCGTGCTCGCCGAGCGCCTCGGACGTAAGCGGACGCTCGCCATATTCCTCGCGTTCATGGCCGCGGGACTCCCGCTCGTCTTCCTGTGGGGGTTCAAGTCCGGCGACCTGACGCTGTTCCTCGTCCTGCTCGTGTTCCTGGGCATCGGCGGGGCCGACTTCTCGATCTTCTCGCTGTGGCTGCCGGAGATCTTCCCGACGCACGCGCGAGCGGGAGGATTTGCCTTCGTCACGACGATCGGCCGGTTCGCCGGCGCCGGACTGACGTTCGCCATCGGCGCGCTGAACGACTCCATCGGGCTCGGCGACTCGCTGTCGCTCACGGCTATCTTCTTCGTCATCGGCATCCTGCTGTTGCCGCTGGCGCGCGAAACCCTCGGCCGGCCGATGCCCGCGTGAGTCCCGACGGAGACAGGAGGCCGCTATGAGTCGAACCCAGCCCTATCGCGTCGGGCTGATCGTCCCGAGCTCGAACACCACGATGGAGACCGAGATCCCGGCGCTGCTGCGGCGCCGTGAGGAGGTCGCCCCGGAGCGATTCACGTTCCACTCGGCCCGGATGAGGATGCGCGAGGTGACCGCCGAGGAGCTTCGAGCCATGGACGACGCGAGCGTGGAGTGCGCGGTCCACCTGGCCGATGCCCGCTGCGACGTGCTCGCCTACGCCTGCCTCGTGGCCATCATGGCGCGGGAGCAGGGCTACCACGAGGTGGCTGAGGAGCGGCTGGCAAAGGCGGCTGCGGACAACGGCGCGGCCGCGCCCGTGCGGTCGAGCGCCGGCGCCCTGGTCGACACGCTGCGGGCGCTCGGCGCGCGGCGTACCGCGCTCGTGACCCCGTACGCGAAGCCGCTCACACGGGCGGTCGCCGACTACATCGAGGGCTACGGCATCGATGTGGCCGACACGATCAGCCTCGAGGTGACCGACAACGTGGCCGTGGGCCGGCTCGACCCCGAGGACCTGCCCGAGATCGCCCGTGGGTTGCGGCTCGACGGCGTGGACGCCGTGGTGCTGTCGGCGTGCGTTCAGATGCCGTCGCTGCCCTCGATCCAGCGGGCCGAGGAGGAGCTCGGGCTGCCGGTGCTGTCGGCTGCCACCGCGACCACGCGCAAGATCTTGATGGCGTTGGACCTCGACCCCGTCGTCCCGGACGCCGGGCGGGCGCTGGCGCAAGGAAGCGTCGGGGCCCCCACGGGCTGACGCGGCCTGGCAGCCGCCTCTTCAACGCATCCCGGTGAGATGAGGTCGCAGGAGAACCTGGAGGTCGTCCGCGCGACTTGGAACGCATGGCTGCGTGGGGATCTCGACGGCGTGCTCGCCAACGTCGCTCCCGATGCGGTCTGGGACATGACTCCCTTCCGCGAGTGGCCGGAGCGCCAATACATCGGTCCCGAGGGCGTGCGGCTGTTCCTGTCTGAGTGGCTGGACATTTGGGACGCCTTCGAGGCCGGCGTCGAAGAGCTTCGTCTGGCCGCAGATGGGCGCGTCGTGGCGCTTGCCTGGCAACGTGGGAGCGGACGTCGCAGCGGCCTGGCGATGGACATGGACTGGGGCCAGGTCATCACCGTCCGGGACCGCATGATCACCAAGGTCGAAAGTTATGACGACAGTGCGAAGGCCCTCAAGGCAGTGGGGCTGTCGGAGTAGCCCGTCAGCCCTGGACGCTGAAGATGACCGCGGCCCGCAGCGCGAGCACCCCGAGCAGGACGAGCGCGGGCGCCATGGCAGAGGCCGACACGCGCGCAGCCGCGACCGCTCCTCCGCCTGTCACGCTCAGCCGGCCGACGGCGAGGCCGCGGAGGCCCGGGAGCAGCCCGGCCAGCGCCACGAGCCAGAGCAGGAGCCAGGGCATCCCGAATGCGTCGTCCAGCGTCCCGTCCGGGATCAGCGTGATCACGAACACGGCCAGCAGCAGCACCTCGAGCGCCGTGAAGAGCCGCTCGGCGACCTCGAGCACCGGGTGCGAGGCCTCGGCGCCGCGCCGGTAGCGGCTCAGCAGCAGCAGCAACGCCGCGGCACCTGACAGCCCGGAGGCCAGGAAGAGCCCGCCGAGCGCCCAGGTGTCGCTCCACACCGGCTGGTTGGAGACGGCAAGGAGGACGCCGGTGTACGAGGCGATGAAGAGCCAGAACACCGACCCGACGACGTTCCACGCCTTCGTGCCGCCCACCGCGACGACCCCGGCGAGCGGAGCGCGGAGCTTGCCGTCACGCGCGAGCGCGTCGAGGAACGAGACGATCGTGAAGAGGGACACCACGAGCAGGGCCCAGACGCCCACCGACATCGGCGACCAGATCTTGAAGTTCAGGCCGAAGCCCCCGGGCGTGGTGTTCACGAGCATGTGCCAGAAGCGCAGCGGCTTGGTCAGGTCGATCGTGAGCAGGAGCGGGCAGATCAGCGTGGCGGGAAAGGCCACGTACATGCCGAGCCTGGCGAGCGGCTCGTCGGCCGGCGTGCCCCAGTGGCGCAGCAGCGTCGCGAGGAAGTAGGCGCCTCCGGCGAGCCCCGCCAGGAAGAAGTAGAACAGGATGTACCAGGTCCACTCGGGATCGCCGGCGAAGTGCTGAACATCCGCGAACGCGGTCATGCCTGGGCATCCTCAGCCGGCTCGGACGGCTCTCCGCCGTGTCGCCTTCGCTCACGCAGCGCGATCACGGTCCCGAGCAGGCCGAGCACCGCGGTCACGGCCCCGCCGAGGTAGCCGCCGATGTTGTTGCGGCTCGGCAGCACGGCGCTGGCGGCGTTCGGAAGCTTGTAGGCCTCCGGCTTGTCCATCAGGAGGAAGAAGGCGTTGAGCCCGCCGTACACCTTGTCGTCATGCCCGTAGAGGTTCGCCTGCTTGAGCCCCTGGGCGTGCAGGTCCGCCTCACGCTTCTTCGCCTTCGCTCGCAACTCGTCGAGCGGCCCGAACTGGATCGACTCCGTGGGACAGACCTTGGCGCAGGCCGGCTGCAGGCCGCCCTGGAGCCGGTCGTAGCAGAGCGTGCACTTCTGCGCCACGTTCTTGCCCGGGTTGATGTCGATCACGTCGTACGGGCAGGCGGCGATGCAGTTGCGGCAGCCGTTGCAGGTTTCCTCCTGGATGTACACCGTGTCGAACTCGGTGCGGATGATCGCCCCGGTCGGGCACACCTCCAGGCAGCTCGCGTGCTTGCAGTGCTTGCAGACGTCCGACATGAGCAGGAACGCCGAGCCGTCCCCCTCGCTCAGCGTCTCGTCCGGGACGTTGTCGATGAACTGCACGTGGCGCCAGTTGCTGCCGTTCAGCTCCCCTGTGTTGTCGAGGCTCTTGCCGAGGAACCCGATCTCGTCTTCGTCCTCCGGGAGCTGGTTCCACTCCTTGCATGCCACCTCGCACGCCTTGCAGCCGATGCAGACGCTGGTGTCGGTGAAGAACCCGTAGGCCTTTCCGGGAGTGATCTCGGTCGTCGCCATCGCTAGAACCCCATGAGATTCGAAGTTACCTTCGTCAGCCCCTCGTCAGCCGCGTACAAGTCGAGGGGTACCGCGGCCAGCTCGTCGACCTCGGGGACGGCCCGCCCGTCGCGTGCCATGTCCACCTCGATCAGGTAGCGGCTGCACGTCGAGCAGGCAGCCACGCGCAGGTGCGGGAAGACCGGCGGGGCGTCGCCGTCGTCCTTGCCGTTGCCGTTGCCGGACACCGGTCCCTCCAGGTGCTCCGCGTACACCTGCAGCTGCTCCTCCTCGCTCTCGCCGCACGCCGGGCAGACGCTTCGCGAGCAGCTCCAGCTCGTTCCGCAGCGGGCGCAGAGCAGGCTGCGCGGCCCGGTTACGAGCGACTCCCCGGACGAGGCGAGCCACGACAGCTGGGGCGGCCCGCCGCAGCACGGGCAGAGCTCACCTTCCTCGTCGCTCGATCCGGCGCAGGCGGCGCCGGCCTGGTCGCCGAGCGCCTCGAGCACGGGGCCGAGCGATGCGCGCGCCAGGTAGCGGTCCAGGGCGTCGAGCTCCACGCCCGCGAGCCAACCCGCCAGCGCGTCTTCGGCCGCCCCGGCCGCGAGGCGGTCACGGGCCGCCTCGCCGAGCTGTGCGGGACCGGCCGCCTCGGTCACGTCGACCACGCCGGGCAGGACGCGGGCCGCGGCCCAGCGCGAGAGCTCCGTCGGATCCGGGGCGCTCTCGCTGACGGCGTCCCAGGCGTCCTCGTGCACGGGAATCAGGGCGAGGTAGAGGGTCAGCACCTCGGCGGCGAAGGGATGGCGCGCGCGCAGCGCCTCCGCCCGCAGCCGCCGAGCGGCAAACGGGCTCTCCACGGCCGTGGACCGGGCCGGCTCGGCGCTCAAATCTTCTCCAGGTTCACGAGGAAGGACTTGAACTCGGGGGTACGGACGGTGGCGTCGCCCACGAATGGCGTGAGCGCGTTCGCGAGCCAGTGCTGGCCTGTCTTGATGCCCACGTAGCCCCAGTGGATCGGGATGCCGATCTGGTAGACCTTGTGGCCGTCGATCGTGAGCGGTCCGAGCCGCTTGGTCACGACCGCACGAACTTCGAGCTTCCCCCGCTTCGACCAGACCCGCACCATGTCGCCGGTGTCGATGCCCTTCTCGCCGGCGAGCTCGGCGGGGATCTCGACGAAGGCCTCGGGCTGGAGCTTGACGAGCCGCTCGACGTGCTGGGTGACGTAGTGCTCGTGCTCGGTGAGCCGGTAGCTGGTGGCGACGTAGGGGAACTCGTCGACGGTGCCGAACCGGCTGGGCCGACCGGCGGCCTTGTCATACAGGAAGGCCGCGGGCGATGCGGAAACCTCTGGGTGCAACGGGTTCTTGACCGGCGACTCGATCGGCTCGTAGTGCTCCGGGAACGGCCCGTCCGCGAGCCCGTTCGAGAACAGCCGGCCGACGCCCTCGCCGGTCATGATGAACGGGAGCGGGGAGGCCGGGTCGGCGGGGTCCGCGTCGGGCGGGTAGTCGGGCACGTCGCCGACCCACAGCTTCTGCGCGGCGTCCCACTTGATCCCCGGACGTTCGGGATCCCACGGCTTGCCGGACGGATCGGCCGACGCGCGGTTGTAGAGGACCCTGCGGTTGAGCGGCCAGGCCCAGGCCCACTCCGGGTAGTAGCCCATGCCCGTCGGATCGTTGCGCTTGGGGTCCTGGACGCCGTTGCGCCGTTTCATCATGTTGCCGCTCTCCGGATACGAGCCGGTGTAGATCCAGTTGCCCGCGCTCGTGCTGCCGTCGTCGGCGAGGTCGGCGAACGTCTCGAGCCGCTTGCCGGACTTGAGGTCCTTGCCGTTGACCTCCTTGGCGATCTCGTCGAAGGCGGGCTTGGCCGGATCGCGGTAGGGGAAGGTCAGGTCCATGATCGGGTCGGGGAACTTCCCGCCCTCGGCGCGGTAGAGCTCGCGGACGCGCAGGAACAGGTCGGCCAGGATCCAGTGGTCGTGTCGCGACTCGTGCTGCGGCGGCAGCACCTGGTCCTTCCACTGCAGCCAGCGCCCGCTGTTGGTGAACGAGCCCTCCTTCTCGATCCAGTGCGTGGCCGGGAGGACGAAGACCTCGGTGTCGATCTTCGAGGGATCCACGCCCGGGGCGTGCCAGAACTCCGAGCTCGTGGTGGGCAGGGAGTCCATGACGCACAGCCACTTGAGCTTGCCGAGCGCCTTCTGGACCTGGTTCGAGTCGGGCCCGATGCTGGAAGCGGTCATCCCGCTCAGCATCACGCCCTCCATCTTGCCCTGCAGCGCCTGGTCGAAGATCGTGATCCAGGACGAGTTCCCGGCCGGCTTGGGCAGGTGGTCGAACGCGTACTCGTTGCTCTTCGTGGCCTTGTCCCCGTACCACGTCTTGAGCAGGCTGATGAGGAACTTGCCGTAGTTGGTGCCGAAGTAGTTCAGGGCGTTGGGGTGCGCCTTCTTGGGCGCGCTCTGCTCGAAGTAGTCGGCGACGGTGCGCTGGCCGGGCGCCGGTACCTTGAGGTAGCCGGGCAGCACCTCCCACGAGATCGCGTTGTCGGTGTTGCCCTGGATGTTCGCGTGCCCACGCTCGGCGTTCATACCGCCGCCGGGCCGGCCGATGTTGCCGAGCAGCAGCTGGAGCACCGCGGCGCTGCGGATCATCTGCGACCCGGTGGTGTGGTGCGTGAGGCCGACCGCGTAGACCTGGGTCATCACCTTGTCCGGCCGGCCCATCTCGCCGATCATCTTGGCGACCTTCAGGAACTGGGCGCGCGGGATGCCCGTGATGCGCTCGACCATCTCCGGGGTGTAGCGGGAGTAGTGCTTGCGCATCAGGTTCAGGACCGAGCGCGGATGTTCGATGTCTAGCCGGGCCAGGGTCGCCGACGGGCCGGCGCTCCAGGTCAGTCCCGTAGCGGCCTTGGCGCCGGCGCCAAGCCCCTTGGGGGACTGCTGGCTGGCGTCGGCGCCGGGAAGCGGCTCGTACTTCCACGTCGTGGCGTCGTACGCGTTCGTCTCTTCGTCGAAGCCGTTGAACATCCCGTCCTTGAACGAGTAGCCCTTGTCCACGACGAAGGCGGCGTTCGTGTAGCGGCGCACGTACTCGTCGTGGAAGAGCTTGTTGTCGAGGACGTACTTGATGAGGCCGCCGAAGAAGGCGGCATCGCTGCCGGTGCGGATCCGCAGGTGGAGGTCGGAGACGGCCGAGGTCCGCGTGAAGCGCGGGTCGACGTGGATCATCTTGGCCCCGCGCTCGAGCTTGGCCTTCATGAACCACCTGAAGCCGACCGGATGCGCCTCGGCGGGGTTGCCGCCGTTGATCAGGATCAGGTCGGCGTGGCGGATGTCCCGCCAATGGTTCGTCATGGCCCCCCTCCCGAACGTGGCGGCCAAACTGGCCACCGTGGGGCCGTGTCAGACCCGGGCCTGTTGCTCCAGATAGACGAAGCCCAGACCCCGCATCAGCTTGGTTGTGAGGTAGCCCTCCTCGTTGCTGAATGCGGCGCCGCCCGCGAAGGCGAGGCCCTCGGTGCGGTTGACGACGTTGCCGTCGTCGTCCTTGGCCACGAAGGTGCGATCGCGCGCGTCCTTGATCTTGCGCGCGAGCTTGTCGAGCGCGAAGTCCCAGGAGACGCGCTTCCAATCCGCGCTGCCGGGGGCGCGGTAGAGCGGGTGCTCGAACCGCCGCCGCGAGACGGCCAGCTCCATCGCGCTCGCGCCCTTGGGGCAGAGGGTCCCCTCGTTGATCGGGCTGTCCGGGTCGCCCTCGATCTGGAGCAGCTCTACCCCGTTGCCGTTCTTGCGCGTGTAGGCGAGCAGCGAGCAGCCGACGGCGCAGTAGGGGCACACCGAGTGCTTGACCGTGGCGCCCTGGATGCGGAGCTCCCGCTTGACGGACCTGGCCTCGGCCACGTCGAACCCGAGCGCCGACACCCCGATCGCGGCTGCGCCCGCAGCACCGACCTTAATGAAGCCGCGTCGAGTGAACTCCGTCACCGCTTCTCCATCCCCACGCTCCTGAACTCGCGCTCGCGCCCGGACGACGAGATTCTATCCCGCATTGGCGAGAGCCAAACCTGCATGCGAAAAACCAAAGAGCCCTATGTGAAAATCGAAGCTACGCTACGCGCGGGGCGGCAGGGGTCTGGTGGCTCATCCGGCCTTCAAAGCCGGCAGGGCGTGGAAGCCCCACGCTTGGAAGGTTCGATTCCTTCGCCGCTCCGCCTACTCGACGTGGATGGTGCCCACGGCGCCGGGCTCCAGGGTTCCGATGCGCGCACCCGGCAGGTCGGAATCGGGAGGAGCCGCGATCAGCAGACCTCCCGATGTCATCGCATCGCAGAGGACCCACCTGTGGGCCTCGTCCACCCCCGCCCCCCACGAGACGAACGGCTCCAGCCACTGGCGGTTGCGCCGGGTGCCGCCGGCGATAGTCGACTCGGACGCACGCACGAGCTCGACCACTCCGGGAAGTGTCGGGACGCTCGCGGCGTCCACGCGCGCGGAGACTCCACTCGCCTTGACCAGCTCGTGCAGGTGGCCGAGCAGGCCGAAGCCGGTCACGTCCGTGACCGCGCTGGCGCCGGCGGTGTGCGCGGCCTCGGCGGCGGCCCGGTTGAGCGTCGTCATGACCTCCACCGCGGCCGTCATGAGCTCAGGGGACGCCATACCGCGCTTCAGGGCGGTGGTCGCCACGCCCGCGCCGATCGGCTTGGTGAGAAAGAGGTCGTGGCCCGCGAGCGCGGTCGAGTTTCGGAGGATCCGCCCCGGGTCGACCACTCCGGTCACCGCCAGCCCGTACTTCGGCTCGGGGTCGTCGATCGAGTGGCCGCCCACGATCGCCACGCCCGCTTCGCGGGCCACGTCGGCGCCGCCCCGGAGCACGTCGCGGAGGGCATCGCCCCCCAACGACTCGAGCGGCCACGCCACGAGGTTCAGCGCGACCAACGGCGTGGCGCCCATCGCGTACACGTCCGAGAGCGCGTTCGCCGCGGCGACGCGACCGAAGTCATAGGGGTCGTCCAGCACCGGCGTGAAGAAGTCCGCGGTCGTGACGATCGCGCGGTCGCCGTCCAGCTGGTAGACGGCCGCGTCGTCGGCGGTTTCGTTGCCCACGAGGACCCGTGGGTCGTCCGACGGCACGAGCTCGGCAAGCAGGGCGTGGATCTCCGCGGCAGGAAGCTTGCACGCGCAGCCCGCGCCGTGCGAAAGCGTCGTGAGCTTCGGCGAAGGGCTTTTGCTTATCATCGACGCGGGGGGCGCCCTGCCTGGTGACGCGGTCGGTACCACAGCCAAGCAAGAACGATGCGCACGGGCTGCGTTCGCTTCCGTCCGTAAACGAGCTTGCCGCGGCGCTCGACGGAGTGTCGCACGGCGTGGCCGTGCGTGCCGCGCGGGAAGCCCTCGAGGCCGGCCGCGATCGGATCCGCGAGGGCCTGTCGCCCGGCGACCTCGAGCACGATGCGCGCGCCCGCGCGAATCGAGCTCTCACGTCAGGGCCGCGGCCGGTTCTGAACGCGACCGGTGTGATCGTGCATACCAATCTGGGCCGAGCCCCGCTGGCCGAGCGCGCGATGCGGGCCGTGGCGGAGACCGGGGGTCGCTACTCGGACCTGGAGCTCGACCTCGACAGCGGAAGGCGCAGCTCGCGCCAGGACCACCTCGAGGGTCTGCTGCGCGAGCTCACAGGTGCCGACGCGGCGTTGGTGGTGAACAACTGCGCGGCAGCGGTGCTGCTCGCCACCAGCGCCCTCGCCGCCGGCCGCCGGGTGGTGATCTCGCGCGGCCAGCTCGTGGAGATCGGTGGCTCGTTCCGCATCCCCGAGGTGGTGGGGCAGTCGGGCGCGACGCTCGTGGAGGTCGGCACGACGAACCGCACGCGCCTCGACGACTACCGGCGCGCCATCGACGCCGACACCGGCGCCCTGCTGTGGGCGCACCCGTCGAACTTTCGGGTGCTCGGGTTCGTGGAGGAGGTGCCCATCGAGGAGCTGTGTGGACTCGGCGTGCCCGTGATCGCAGACCTCGGCTCCGGCCGGCTCGCCGAGGGGATCGCCGGCCTGAGCTCCGAGCCGCTCGTTCCGGCGGCGGTTGCCGCGGGCGCCGCGGTCACGTGCTTCTCGGGGGACAAGCTGCTGGGCGGGCCCCAGGCGGGGATCATGGTCGGCAGTCGCAAGGCGATCGAAGCCTGCCGATCACATCCTCTGGCCAGGGCGCTGCGGATCGACAAGCTGACGCTTGCCGCCCTCGCCGCGACCTTGACCCTCTACCGGGACCCCGCGCTCGCGGCACGCGAGATTCCCGTGCTGCGGATGCTGACCGCCAACGAGGAGGACCTCCGCGAGCGCGCGCAGGTCTTGTACGAGCAGATCACCGGCGGCGGTGGGACCGCGCGGGTGGTCGAGGCCGCGGCCAAGGTGGGTGGCGGGGCGCTGCCCTTGCTCGAGCTGACCGGACCGGCCTGCGCGGTGGATCCGGCGCCGCAACCGCTGGACGAGCTTGCACGACGGCTGCGCGTGGGAACGCCGTCGGTTCTCGGCAGAGCGCTCGACGGGCGGCTCCTGCTCGACCCGCGCACGCTGACCGACGACGAGGCGCCCCTCGCGGCGGCCGCGGTGATCGCCGCGCTCGCGTGACCGACTCCGGTCCGCTCACGCTCGGCACGGCCGGGCACGTGGACCATGGCAAGACGACGTTGGTGCGTGCCCTGACGGGCATCGACACGGACCGCCTGAAGGAGGAGAAGGAGCGAGGGCTGTCGATCGTGCTCGGATACGCACCCCTCGACCTGCCCTCGGGCAGACGGCTGTCGGTGGTCGACGTGCCCGGGCACGAGCGCTTCGTGCGCACCATGGTCGCCGGTGCCACGGGCATCGACCTCTTCCTGCTCTGCCTCGCGGCCGACGACGGCGTCATGCCGCAGACGCGCGAGCACGTGGCGGTCCTGCGCGCCCTTGGATTGAAGCGGGGCGTCATGGCGATAACGAAGGCCGACCTCATGGACCCCGACCCGGCCATCTATGAGGCCACCGAGCTGCTGCCGGGCGTGCAGGTCGTTCCGGTGGCTGCGCCGACGGCCGCCGGCCTCGACCATCTACTGGCGGCATTGGACCGCGAAGCCGCCGCCGTGCCCGGGCGCGGCGGCGCGGATGGTCCTGTTCGCCTGCACATCGACCGCTCTTTCACGCTCAAGGGCATCGGGACCGTCGTGACCGGCACGCTCTGGTCGGGGCGGCTCACCACCCGTGAGAAGGTGCGCGTCATGCCCCGGGGACAGGGGGTGCGCATCCGCTCGATCCAGGTGCACGGGGCTCAGGTCGAGCAGGCGCTCGCCGGCCAGCGCGTGGCGCTCGCCCTGGTCGGCATCAGTCACCGCGACGTGCGCCGCGGCGACGTCATCTGCGGCCACGATTCCGAGCTTCGCGCCACCTACGTGATGAAGGCGTCGGTCGTCCTGGATCCGGGCTCAGCGCCGCTCGACCGGGGCGCCCGCGTGCAGGTCCATCACGGAACGCGCGAAACCGCCGCGAGAATCAGCCCGCTGGAGGGGGAGCGGCTCGAGCCGGGGAGCCCCGCGGCCTGCCGGATCAGGCTGCAGGCACCCCTGATCGCGCACCCGGGCGACCGGCTGGTGCTGCGCCAGATCGCGCCCCCCACCACCATCGGGGGCGGTGAGATCCTCGACCCGGCGCCCGCCAAGCGGCGCGTGCCTGCGCGGCCGGTCGAGCGACCGGACCCTCCCCCACGCGACGAGCCGCCCCGCCTCGGCGACGCGGAAGCTCGGCTGGCGGCGCTGCTGCACGGAGATGGCGAGCGGCCGCGGGCCGACGGCGAGCTGCAGGTGGCCGCCGGCCTGGAGACGCCGGCCGCCGCCAGGGCCTGGCGAACCCTGGAGCTGGCGGGCCTGGCCGTGCGGACCGGCCCCAACCTGCACTTCCACCGCGAGCCGCTGGACCGGCTGGTCGAGCAGGTCGTGGCGATCTGCAGGCGCGAGGACAGCGTCACGATCGCTTCCGTCCGCGACGAGCTGGGCACGAGCCGCCGCTACGCCCAGGCCCTGCTGGAGCACCTCGACGCGGTCAAGGTGACGGTTCGCCAAGGGGATCGCCACGTGATGCGCCACGCGCGGTCAGCGGCCGATCGCCTCTGACACCGCGACATCCGCCCCTTTGCTGAGCCGCTCCACCTCGCCGGGGTCGGCGCGGCGCGCCACTGCGGCGGCAAGGGCGTCGATCGAGCGCTCGATGGCTCTCGCGCGGGCCGCGTCGAGTGCGCGCAGGTCGTCACGCACCGCGTGAACCGCGTCCAGAGCCCTTCGAGCGTCCTGCTGGGCGGCCTGGTATTCCGTCGGGGCGATCACCCGCCCGTCGCGCACCGCCTGCGCGTATTCGGTCGCGGTCAGCTCGATGCCCTGCCGGGCCGGCGCCAGATCGGCGCGCAGGTCGCTGAGCTTGTCGCCCAGCGTCGGGTCCGGAGCGGTCGAGCGGCCGATCGCCAGTCCCACGATCACGCCGATCACGAGCCCGGCCGTGGCGACCATCGCGAGCGTGCGCATCGTCGTGCGCCCGGTTTGCCGGTACAGGCTCACTGCCAGATCACGGCCACGGCCGAGCCGTCGTGACCATCCAGCACGGCCGCTGCCGCGCGCAGCATGTCCTCGCTGCGGCGCGCGTCGGAAAGGTCGACGATGCGCGAGCCGCAGACCACCGCGACGCGGGGCAGCAGCGTCGCGACACCGAGATTCAGCGTGGCCGCGTCGAGCGCCTCGGACAGCGGTTCCAGTACGCGGGACGCGTGGTCGGTCACTACGCACGTGGCCCGCTCCGCGAACGCGACGCTGCCGCGGCGATCGACCACCGCGACGGCGCCCGAGCCGTTCTCGCAGAAGACGCGGTAGAAGTCGGTCTCGGCGACGGTCCCGAGCCGCTCCGCCTCGAGGCCGAGGGCGCTCGACGCGGCGCGCCGTTGCGCCGGTTCGTCCACCGCGTCGCGGTGGGCGGCCCCGGATTCGAGGGCCACCGCGCCGGTCGCGGTCGCCCGCAGGAGCGTCTCGCGCGCGTCGAACGACGTCTCGACCTGAACCGTCTGCGGGGCGGCCCCGGCCTCCACGCAGGCGCGTTCGGCTTCGCGCGCGAGCGCCGCGCCGGCGGTCGGTCCGATGCCGTGACGAACTACTTCAGCGCGCACGAGCGAGAGGGCGGCGCCGATCGAGCTGAGCACCTCCGGATGGTCCGGCCGCAGGCAGGGCCGACCGAGCCTGCGGGCGACCTCGGGCGCGAGGGCGCCCCCCGCGCCGCCGAGTGCCACGACGGGCACGTCGGCCGCGAGGCCATGGGCGCGGGCGGCCTCGATCACCGCGTCGGCGATCTTCGCGACGGCGCCGTCGAGCAGCTCGCGCGCGGCACGCTCCGGCGTGCGCCCGGTCCGCCGGCCGAGCGCGGCAAACCCGGCGAGCGCGGCGTCGCGGGACGCGCCGCCGGCATCGACGAGATCGAGGGCGTGCGCGGCGCAGGTGGCGGTGAGCGCATAGCGGCTCCCGTCGCCGGCCACCAGCACGCCATACCGGGGCGGGTCGCCGGGGCGCGGCGCGGTCAGCTCGACCTGCGCTCCGGAGAGTGCATCGGGGTCGGCGTAGCACGCGTACGGCAGCCCGGCTATGTGGGCGCTGCGCGGCCCCACCTCCTCGATCCTCCTGCGGCCGAGGCGCGGCATGGACCCGCCGGCTGCGCCGACGACCCACGAGTCGACCGATCTGATCGCGGTCGGCCGCCCCATCACCCGTAGCGTCCGGAGCGCCGTGCGGCCGCCCTTGACGACGCTCACGTTCGAGCTCGTCCCGCCGCACTCCAGCACGATCGCGTCGTCAAGCGCCAGCGCGTGCAGCGCCGCCGCGGCGCCCGCCGCCGGCCCCGATCCGACCGTGAGGGACGGACCACGCCGAAACGAGTCGATGCTCATCGCGCCCCCGTCGCCGCGCAGCACCAGGAGCGGCACGTCGATGCCCGCCTCCGCGAGCACCTCTTCGACGGCCGTGGCCGTGCGCTCCACGACCGGCAGGATCGAGGCGTTGATAGCCGCCGAAACCGTCCGGGTCTCCAGGCCGTACGTGCCGGTGAGCTCGTGGCCGGCGCAGACAGGAAGGCCGCGGGCGCTCGCGCGCTCGCTTACGAGCCGCTCGTGCTCCGGCGCGTCGACCGCGAACGCGCCGCTGACCGCGACCGCAGCACAACCCGCGGCCTCGAGGCGGTCGAGGGCGGCCTCGATCGCGACCGCATCGAGGCCGTGGGTGGCATCGAGGAAGGCGTGCTCCGTGTAGAGGGCGCGCTTGGGAGCGAGCTTGACGTCTCCGACGCGGGTGCGCTTGCGCGCCAGGCGCAGGTCCGGGGCGGCCCCGATGCCGATCACCCCGACGCGCGCGACGTCGCCCTCGAGCAGCGCGTTCATCGCCTGCGTCGTCGAGAAGGCCACGAGCTCGACACTTCCGCGCCGCTCGCCGAGGTCGGCGAACAGCCGCCGCAACGCCTCGGTCAGGCCCTCGGTGACCCCTCCGGAGGCACGATGGCTGGTGGACACCACCACATGCCCCAGCAGCGCGACCGGCGGGCTGGCGACCGCCACGGCCTTCGTGAAGGTCCCACCGACGTCGACGCCGACGCGTATCCCGCTCACGCCTCTGCCGCCTCCCGCACGCGCCCGCGCCTGCGTGCCGGTTCGACGGCGAAGACCCACACGGCGCCGATGGCGAAGATCGCGACCATCGCCGCCTGCACCACCAGTCCCTCGCGCGTCGGGTGAATCCCGGTCAGCTCGGCAAGGAACACCGGCAGGCGCGGCCAGCTGACCGGCGTGGCCTGAACGATGTCGGCCGATTGCAGGGAGCGGAGCGCGTTGCCCGCGAACGCCGCCGACATCAGCAGGAGGACCGACGCTCCGCCGATGAGCATCGGGCGCAGGCGCAGCTGCTTGCCCATCCGCAGGATCATGTAGGCGACGGCACCGAGCGCCGCGGCGGCTGCCGCCGCGCCGAGCGCGACCCAGAGGCCGAGGCCCTCGGCGAACAGGTTGAGCGCCTGGTAGAAGAGCACGGTTTCGAAGCCCTCCCGGAACACGGCGGTGAACCCGAGCCCGGCGAAGGCGAGCGTCGTGCCGGCCGCCATCGCGCTCGCCACGCGCCCGCGCATGAATTCCTGGCGGCGGCGATGCTCGAGCCGCGCGATCAGCCAGAAGCTGACGACCACGAGCACCGCTACAGCCAGCAGCGCCGTGATCGCCTCGAGCAGCTCGCGATTGACCGGGGCGATTTCGATGACGACGGTCGCGAGCACCCACAGCACGCCGGTGGCGACGAGCGCCGCGAGCACGCCCCACCCCAGCGGTCGCTTGTAGTTCTGGGCACTGCCCGCCGAGAGCGAGCCGAGCAGGATCGCGATCAGCAGGACCGCCTCGATGCCTTCCCGGAAGAGGATCGCGAACGAGAACCCGAACGCGACCGCGGGCGCTGCCACCCCCTTTTCGGCGAGGACGCGATCCGAGTCGAGCAGCCCTTCGCGGACATCCGCCACGTCACGGCGGATCTGCGCCAGCGACGCGCCGTCGCGGATGTCGTCGCGCATCTGGGCGAACTTGAACTCGGTGTCGAGCACCTTGTTCGGGGCGCGCAGCCGCAGCGGGATCTCGACGAACTCGTAGTGGTCGAGGTAGGCGGAGCGGGCGAGCCGATACGCGCGCGCGCGGTCGCCGTCCTTGACGGCAGTGAGCGCTTCGTCGACAAGCTCAGAGGCTCGGTCGATCTCGGCGCGGCCGCGCTCGAGATCGTTCTGGGCCGCCGACGCCGGCCCCGCCGCCACGAGCAGTGCCAGGCCGGCCAACAGGCATGCTGCGAGGCTGCGGATCACGGCTATTTGAGCTTCGCCTCCGCCGTGTCTAGGTCGCCGTTGACTTCGTCGACGAGCTTCTCCACCTCGCCGACCGGCGCCCCGCCGCTGATCTTCGCGCGCAGCTCGCCCTTGAGTGTCTCCTCGAGCTCTTCGTTCAGCTCGTGGTCCACCTTGTCGAGCGGCCCCTCGACCTTCTCGAAGTGTTGGAGGTAGCTCTCCGCCACGGTGTCCTCCGCCGCCTTGCGATCGCCGGCCCGGAGCTGCGCGACCGCCCGGCCAAGGCCCGTGCGGACCGCCGCGATCTCCCGAACCGCCTCGGCCGCCGTCGATTGTTCCTCCGCCGCGGGCGACGTCTTGTCGTCGTTGCGCCCGCACGCGCCGAGAGCGAGGGCGCACCCAACCAGCGCCGCCAGCACCGCCTTACCCAGCTTCATCGAACTCCTCGAAATCGAACGTTAGGGTTGCCTAACTCCCGGCCGGCGGCAAGCTACCACACTTCCGCCTCGTGGGCGAAGGCCCAGCCGGGCGCGCAACCCCGCATTGCTGGGGATGATCTGGCGCAATAGGGGGTACATAGCGGAGATGGCGGGCGGTCGCGGTGGCACAGTGCCGGGAGGCCGGCAGCAGAGGTGGCTGCTCCTGATGTGGTTGGCCGGCTGCTCGCTGGTGGCGCTGGCATCTGCTGCCCTCTCGAACACCGAGGGTCCCTGGTTGCTCGGCTTCGCGGCGATCATGGGCGCGCAGGTCGTGGTGCTGGCTGGTCGTGCGGCGCGGTTGCCCTCGTGGGCCACGTGGCCCTTTGCGCTGGCCTGCGTGGCCATGTACGCGCTCGGCTACGGCGCGGCCGACCTCGTCATCTATGTCGGCCTCGTGGCGGTGCTGATGCTGGTGGTCGACAGGTTCGCTCTGCTGTCGGCCGGGCACTCCGCGGCACTCGCCCCCGCTGACCCGATCGCGCGCGACTTCGCTCGCGTCCGGCGCGAGGAGTCGCCCCTCGCGGTCGCTTGCATCTCCGTGGGTGGGACCCGCGGGGTATCGCGACGGCTCGCCCAGATCGCGCGCGAGCTGGCGCCGCGCCTTCGGATGACCGACGCGGTCGTGCGCGCGGCGACCGACCGCGAGGTGGTGGTGGTTCTGCCGGGCGCCGACCGCCGTGTCGCCGTGACCGTCCTGGCGCGCGCCCCTGCCGCCCAGCGCACGGACGCGCTCCTCGGTATCGCGACCTTCCCAGAGGACGGGCAGACCTTCGCGTCGCTGAAGGAGGTCGCCCGGTCGCGGGCGCGGCCGTGGCCGGACGGCGGCGGTCCGGACGCCGACCAGCGCGAGCGCACCCGGTCACGCGCGGCACAGCCGGCGGCGGAGACGGTCCGGCCGGCCGTCTTCGTCGAAACCCGGCCGCTCACCGCCCACATACGCCGGAGTGCGGATCTCCTCGCCCTCGCGCTGATGGCGCCGGTGGTGATCCCACTGGTTGCGCTGCTCGCGATCGCGGTCAAGCTCGACTCGCCGGGCCCGGCCATCGTCCGAATCAGGCGGCTGGGGCGCGACGGGCGGCCCTTCGAGTTGTTCAAGCTGCGCAGCATGACGCGTGACGCCGATCGCATGAAGGAGGAGCTGGAGCACCTGAACACCCTCCCCTGGCCGGACTTCAAGATCACCGACGATCCACGCGTCACCCGCGTGGGACGCCTGCTGCGCAAGTACTCGCTCGACGAGCTGCCACAGCTCGGCAACGTGCTGCGCGGGGAGATGACGTTCGTTGGGCCTCGGCCGTGCTCGGTGAAGCTCGCGGACTATGACCTCTGGCAGAGCGAGCGCCTTGACGTGACGCCCGGCCTGGTAGGCCGTTGGCAGGCCGAGGGGCGCGGGAGCGCGGACTTCGCGGAACGTTGCCGGCTCGACATCCGCCAGGCCAGGTCGAGATCGATCCGCGTGAACCTCCGACTCGTGGTCGCCACCGTACGGTCCGTGTTCGTGTCCAAGGGGGCCTACTGAAAATGGATCTCGCCGCCCTTCTCCACCGTCTGGCACGTAGGTGGTGGGTCGTAGTGGCCCTGGCCGCGCTCGCGGTCGGCGGGGCCGCCACGGCCGCGGCCCGCAAGCCCGACGAACACCACACGACGATCCAATTCGTCATGCGCCCGGACGTGTCGGTGTCCAACAACGACCTGCCCGGCACCCTCGACGCGCTCAGGTCCGATGGCCCGTTGGTGCAGACCGTCATCGGCGTGCTGAGCAGCCGGGCGATCCTCCGACGGGCCGCATCCGACGCCGAGGTGGCACTCAGCCCCGACTACTCGGTCAAGGCGACGGCGCGGCCGAGCAGCACGCTGATCGACTCGACCCTGACCGGGCCCGACAGGGCCCAGGTCGACCGGCTCGCCGCCGGCTACACGCGCGCGGCATCGAGCTACGTCGCCGCCGGCTACCCCGCGTACGTGCTCGATCGGCTGAGCACCAATTCCGGCGACGGAGGCACCGGGCCGGGTGCCGTGCAGGTCGTGATCCTCGCCCTGCTGGTGGGCTCTGCGCTGGGGGTGGCCCTGGTGGCCGCCGAGGTCCGCTTCGAGCCCCAGCTGCGGCGGTTCTTCGGCCCCAGCGAGACAGGCGCGGCGCGATCGAGGGCCAGGGCCGACCGCTCCACCCGCCGTCGCGAGCGGGCCCGCACCCGAAGGGCGCCGGACAGCCGGCCGAAGGCCGAGCCCGCCCCGGAGCGCGACGCACGACCGGAGCCCGAGGCGCGACCCGAGCCCGATGCACGGCCGAAGCGCGATGCGCCACCCGAGCGCAACGCACGGCCGAGGCGCGAGGCCGGGCCGAAGCCGGCCGGCACGGAACCGGAACGCGCTGCCGCGCAACCGGAGCGGCCGGGCGCGGCGCGCGAGACGAGCGCTTGGCTCGACCGGGTGGCTCCCCCGAAGCCACGCCCTGGAGCCAAAGCGGACGTTGCCCCGGAGTCCGAGACTCCGCCGCCGCCCGACGCTCAACCGCAGCCCGACGAGGCCGACGCCGCGACCGACCCGAACGGTTCGCGGAAGACGGCAGCCTGGCCGATCCGGCACGAGGACAAGCGCTGACGTGCACGACGCGGGCCTGAGCCGGCCGGCCCTGCCGAGTGCGGGCGAGCCGGGTGTCGCGGTCTGGGCCGGCCGGATTGCGATAGGCGCCGCGGCCTTCGCGGTGGGCAGCGCCCTGGGCCACGCGGGCAACCCTTTGCGGCTCGTGCTCGCCGCGGGCCTCGGCGGGCTGGCGGTCGCGGCCACCATGGCGCGCCCGCGGTGGTGTCTGGTGGGCGCCCTCTTCCTCTTGGTGGCCTACGTCCCCGACGTCCTCGCCGGCCGGAGCTCCGCCCATGCGCTGACCGCGGTCATCCTGACCGGCGCGCTGCTGCGGTGGGCCACCGGCCGCGAACGCTTCGCCCTGCCCCGCGAGCTGATCGCCTTCGCGGCGCTGGCGCTCGCGTACGTCGTCGCTTCGCTGTTCGCGAGCGATCGCGCGGCGGCCGCCGCGGAGACCCTCGACCTGGTCAGCTACGGCGCGATCGTCGCGTTGCTGATGGTGCTCCTCGACACGCCGGCGTGGCTGCGGCGTGCGGTCTGGGCGGTCGTGACCGGCGTCGGCCTGCTCGCATTGCTGGCCATCCTCCAGCAGGTCACGAAGAACTACGGGTCGTCCTACGCGGGCTTCGCCAGCGTCCTTCCCGCCGGGGACGCCATGCGCAGCGCAGGCCCGCTGAACCCGAACCCCTTCGGGCAGGTCCTGGCCACGTCGGCGGTGCTCGCCTTCTACCTCGCCCGCATGCAGCCGCGGCTGGCCGCGCGTGGCTTCGCCGCGGCCATCGCCGTCGCCTGCGTGGTAGCCGTGGCCTATACCCAGTCGCGGGCGGCGCTGATCGCGCTGGTGGTCGTGGCCCTCGCGGTCGGCGTGCTGCACGGCGTCCGCCTCCGGGTTCTGGCCGTCGCCGTATGCGGCGCGATCGTGCTCGGCTCGCTCGTGCTGCCGCACAGCCTCAAGCAGCGGGTCGACGCCCTGTCCGACGCCGCCAGCTCGGGCGGCGCCTCGCTCCAGGAGATCTCGCCGCGCGGGGACAACTCGCTGCGCGGGCGCAAGAGCGAGAACCTCGCCGGCCTGCACATGTGGGCGGATCACCCGCTGGTCGGCGTCGGACCGGACAACTTCGAGGTCCATTACCAGTCGTACTCCGCGACGATCGGGATCGATCAGCGGCCGCAGGCGCGGGGGGCCCACAACCTCTACCTGGAATCGCTTGCCGAGACGGGGCTCCTCGGAGCGATCGCGTTCCTCGGCGTGCTCTGGCTGGCCCTGACCGGCGCATGGCGAGCGCGCTCTCGCCTGGCGGGTCGCGATGCCCTGCTCGGCGAAGGGCTGCTGATGGCGCTCAGCGCCTTCCTCATCTGCGCCGTGACCCTGCACAGCGCCTACGCGCGCTACGAATGGATCTTCCTGGGCCTCGGCCTGGCCGCGGGCTGCCTGGCGCGGAGGCCGGCGCGATGACGGCGGTCCTGGTGGCGGTCCTGTCGCTCGCGCTGGTGGCGTGGGTCTACGCCGGCTACCCGATGGCCATCGCGCTGCTCGGGCTGCTGCGCCCGCGCCCCAGGCGGCTGGCTCCGCTCGAGCTGCCGGTGTCGGTCGTCGTGGCGGCGCACGACGAGGTCGAGGTGATCGCGGACAAGGTGGCCAACGTCGTGGCCTCGGACTACCCCGCGCGGCTCCTGGAGCTGATCGTGGCTTCCGACGGATCCGAAGACGGGACCGTGGATGCCGCGCGCCGGGCGGGCGCGACCCTCGTGCTGGACCTGCCGCGCATGGGGAAGCTCTCTGCGCTGAACCGGGCGGTGCAGGTGTCGTCGGGCGAGCTCCTGGTATTCACCGACGCCGACTCGCTGTTCGAGCCCGGCACGCTGCGCCGGCTGGTGTCCAACTTCGGCGACGAGCAGGTCGGCGGCGTCGCGGCCAACGTGGTCCGCTTCGTGGAGGAGGACGGCCGCCCGGTCGCGCGCGGCGAGGGCCTGTACTGGCGCTACGAGCGCCTCCTCAAGCGGCTCGAGGACCGGGTGGGCAGCGTCGTTTCGGCCAGCGGGCACCTGTACGCGGTGCGGCGGAGCTTCTTCAAGCCCTCGACGCAGACCGCGGGCACCGACGATTTCCTGATCTCCAGCCAAGTGGTCAGGCAGGGCGGGCGGCTGGCCTTCGACGAGCGGGCGGTAGTGCTCGTGGCGACGCCCGAGGAGGGCGCCACCGAGCTGCGGCGCAAGGTCCGCGTGATGAACCGCGGGCTGCGGTCCGCGCTGGCACTCGGTGACGGCCTGCTGCCCACGCGGACCGGCCTCTACGCGGTCGAGGTCGTGTTCCACAAGATCCTCAGGCGCTTCGTGGGCTTCTTCCTCCTCGCGCTGCTGGCGAGCAGCGTCGTGCTGGCGGCGGCGGATCCGGCCTGGTGGCTCGCGCTCGGGCCCCAGCTGGCCTTCTACGCGCTCGCGCTTGCGGGCGGCCTGCTGGCGCACACACGCTGGGGCCGTCTCAAGCCGCTGTGGATTCCCTACTTCTTCTGCCTGGCCAACGGGGCGGCGGGGCTGGCCGTGCTGTCGCTGATGGCGGGCGTGCGCTTCGAACGCTGGGAGCCGGTCGGCATGCGAGGCGGCGTGGCGAGGAGCTGATGCCCGTGGCCCTCCCGACCAGCACCCGCAGGCGCCTCACACGGGTCGCGCAGTCCGGGGCGCGGCGCGTGCTGCCGCCGCCCGATCTGGCTAGCCGCCGGGTCGTGCTCTGCTACCACTCGGTCGACCCGCGGCCCAGCTACTTGGGGCTCACCCCCGCGCTGTTCGACGAGCACCTCGCCTGGCTCGAGGAGCACTGCCAGGTGGTGTCGCTGGACGAGCTCGTCGCCGGGCCGAGGCGCAAGGGCGGTCCGTACGTGGCGATCACCTTCGACGACGGTTACGCCGACAACCACACCCACGCGCTGCCGCTCCTGCGCGCGAGGGGCATGACGGCCACCTTCTTCGTGGCCGTCGGCTTCCTCGAGCGCGACGAGGATGTTATGGCGCACCTCGCCGAGGTCTGGCAGACGCCACCCGAGCAGCTCCGCCCGCTCTCGTGGGAACAGGTGGCCGAGATGCGCGCGGCGGGCATGTCGATCGGCTCGCACACCTGGAGCCATCGCAACCTGGCCCACCTGTCGATCGACGCCGCCGAAGCCGATCTGCGTCGCTCTCGGGAGGTGCTCGAGCGGCGCGTCGGCGAGCCGGTGCGCGCGATCGCCTACCCCTGGGGCAAGCTCGGCCGCCACGTGAACGACGAGACGTTCACGGCCGCCCGGCAAGCCGGGTTCGAGCTGGGCCTGATCTCGCTGCCGCGCGCGGTCCGCGACTCCGATGGCCCGTTGCGAGTCGCGCGCCTTGGCATCGGCGACGAGCCGGTCGAGCGCCTGGCGGCCAAGGTCACCGGCGCCATCGACTGGCACGCCTACGTGCACGAGCGCATTCCCGCCCCGGTCGCCCGCCTGCTCTTCGCCGAGGATGCAAGCGCTTAGCCCTCAGCCGCCGAGCGCCGGCGTGCCGAGCACCGCACCGCTCGTCGACGCGATCATCACCTGCCACAACTACGGCCGCTTCCTGGGCGAGGCCATCGAGAGCGTCCTCGGCCAGAGCCACCCCAACCTGACGGTCGTCGTGGTCGACGACGACTCTACCGACGACACGGCAGCGGTGGCCGCAAGCTACGCCGAGCGGGGCGTCCGCTACGTCCACGCCCCGCAGGGCGGCGCCGGCCAGGCGCGCAACGCCGGCCTGCGGGTCACATCGGCGCCGCTGGTCGCCTTTCTCGACGCCGACGATGCCTGGCTGCCCCACCGCGTAGCCGCCGGCGTCGCCCACCTCGAGCGCCACCCCCAGGCCGCTCTCGTGGCCGCGCACGCGTTCGCGTGCGACGAGGCGATGAGGCCCTCCAGTGTCGTCCACGCTCTGCGCGGGCCCGCATGCGGCGTGGTGTTCCACGAGCTACTGATTCACAACGTCGTCCTGAACCCGAGCTCGGTGCTCGTCCGGCGATCGGCGCTCGAGGCGGCCGGCGGATTCAGCGAGCTCCCCATCGGCCAGGACTGGGACACGTGGCTCGAGATCGCCAAGCGCTTCCCGCTCGGCTTCATCGACGAGGTGGTGGCGCTGGTCAGACGCCACACGAGGAGCATCACGCTACGGAAGGGGCGGGCTCGCATCGACGTCCAGCTCGCGATCGTCGACCGCCATCTGGGCGACGTGCGGCCCGCCTGGAAGAGACCGCTGCTGCGGCGCAGCGCAGCCTCGGCCGCCTACCTGCACGCGGGACTGGGCAGCGCGATCCAGGGGCACAGGCGCGTCGCCCGCCGCTACGCCCTGGACGCGCTCGCGCTCGACCCCTTCACGCTGACGCGTCGCAAGCTCGCGCTGGTGGCCAGGGTCTTCGTCTCGGAGGCGCTGGTGGCGCGTCTGAGCCGCGCCCTGCGGGACGACGCGCGGCTGGCCAGGGAGCTCACGGGCCACGCGGTCGTGAAGCCCGATGCGTGAGCTCGGCCGCCGGGCCTTCAGCGGCTTCCTGTGGGCGGGCGCAGCCGATGCCGGCGGCAAGCTGCTCGTGTTCGTCGCCACGATCGTGCTCGCACGCCTGCTCGTGCCGAGCGAGTTCGGCCTGGTGGCGTTCTGCCTCGCCGTCATCTACGCCCTCGACTACATCGGCGACCTCGGCCTCGGCGCGGCACTGATCTACCGCTCCGATGCGGAGGATCCGCGCATCTCCTCGACGGCCTTCTGGATCGGGATCATCGGCTCGCTCGTGCTGTTCGCGGTGTCGTGGCTGATCGCCCCGCTGCTCGCGGACGTGGGCCCCGGCGATGAGGTCATCTCGCTGTTCCGCGTGCTTGCCCTGCAGTTCCCGTTCTCCGCGCTGGGCAAGGCACACGAGTACCGGCTGCGCCGCTCGCTGCGGTTCCGCACCCTGTTCGGCCCCAAGCTCGCCGGCGGACTGACGAAGGGCGCGGTCAGCATCGGGCTCGCGCTGGCCGGCGCCGGTGCGTGGAGCCTCGTGGTCGGCCAGGTGGCCGGCACGCTGGCGGTGTCGATCGGGCTGTGGCTCGTTTATCCGTTCCGCCCGAGCCTGGTGATCGCGGGCCGCGAGCTGCCCTCGATGATGCGCTTCGGCCTCGGCATCGTGGCGGTCGGCGTGCTCGGCCAGGGCGCGAAGAACTTCGACTTCATCATCGTCGGAGGGAAGCTGGGGGCCGCCGCCCTCGGCGTCTACTACCTCGCCTTCCGGCTCCCCGAGCTCGTGATCCTCACGGGCTTCCGGGTGGCCAACGACGTGCTGTTCCCGTTCTATGCCCGCCTGCGAGACCCGGCGGTGGCCGTCGACGACGACGAGCTGCGGCGCGGGTACCTGCAGACCATCCGGCTGGGCGCGATGGTGGCCTGGCCGGCCGCCTTCGGCATGGCGGCGCTGGCGCTGCCCCTGGTGCTCACGGTCTACGGGGAGCGGTGGCGTTCGGCGGCCGCGCCGATGGCGCTCGTCGCGATCTGGGCGGGCCTGGCGTCGCTGGCGACCATGCCCGGGGCGGTGTTCAAGGCGCTCGGCCGCTCGTGGCTGCTCACGGCGACGGGGATCATGCAGATGGCGATCCTCTTCCCGGCCATCTGGTTCACCGCCCCGTATGGCATCACGGCGGTGGCGGCTTCCCAGGTGGCCGAGAAGACGGTGTCGCTCGCGCTGCTCGGCGTCGTGATCGGCCGTGTGCTGGGGCTCCGGTGGTATGCGACCTTCATCGCCGCGGCTCCGGCGCTCGCCCTCTCCGCGGTGATGGGAGGCGTGCTGTACACGCTGGCGGCTGCCCTGCCGCCCGCCGCCGCGGTCGCGGTCGGGATTCCGCTCGGGGCGGCTCTCTACCTCGTGCTGCTGCGGCGCGTGGTGCCCGACGGCTTCGGGATGCTCGTCCGACCGCTGCTGGATCTGCGGCGCCGCATGGCAACGACCGCGGGACTGTCGCTGCTGCTGGTCGCGCTTCTCCTGACGGCCTGCAACGGCAGCGCGGTCAGCGGCAAGCGTGCCGCGAGGGTGCCGGACCCCGCCACGAGCATACGGCGAACGTTCTACGTGGCGCCCGGCGGCGCGGATGCCGGGCCGGGCACCCGCGAGCGCCCGTTCAGAACGCTCCGGCACGCGCTCAAGCGCCTGCGATACGGCCAGCGCCTGTACGTGCGCGGCGGGACGTACAGCGAACGCGTGAAGGTCAGGGTCGCGCCCGGCCGCAGACGCGCGCGGGTGCGGGTGAGCAACTTCCCCGGCGAGCGCCCGGTTCTGCGCGGCCAGCTCTGGATCGGCGATCCCAGCTACTGGACGATCCGGGGCCTCGAGGTGGAGTGGGCCGCCGACAACCCCAACGAGCCGCTGGTGCGCGTCTACGGCGGTACGGGGTGGAGACTCACGCGCTCGGAGATCTGGGGGGCGCACTCGACCTCCGGCCTGCAGGTGGACGACGGTCCGCGCAACAACCTGGGCCGCTGGGTGGTCAAGGGCAACTGCATCCACGACACCTATGCGACCGACGGACCGAACCAGGACCACAACGTCTACGTGGGCGACATGAGCGCCAGCCCGGACCCGCACGGGGTGATCTCGCGCAACATCCTCTTCAACGCCGAGAACGGCCGCGGCATCAAGCTCGGGCCGGGCGGCACCATCGGCGGTGCGGTCAACGTCGACGTCCGCTTCAACACGGTCTACAACAGCTCCCAGAACGTGAGCCTGTCGCGCGACACCTCGCGGGTGAGCGTCGAGCGGAACATCCTCGTGAAGGCGCGCGAGTCGAACATCACCGCCTTCAGGCTGCGTGGCAGCGGCAACGTAGCCCGCCAGAACGTCGGCTACGCCGCGCCGGTGTTCCTCGCCAGGACCGGGATCCCCGGGAGCCTCGTCGATGGCGGCGGCAACCTGCGGTCGAGGCATCTCCGGTTCGACTCGATCGGGTGCTCGGGCTTTCACCCCGAGCGATTCACCACCTACGGGGCATACGGGTGACATCGCCGCCCTGGGGGTATGTATGGACCAGTTCGCGGAGAAAGGGAGTTCGGGATGGGCAGCCTGCTTGACATCGACGCTTCGGCGTTCAGCGATGCGTTCGCGCGGCGGTCGATCGCGGTGCGGCACGCATTGGTCGACCACCCGCTGTTCACCATCGACGCGATGGCCGAGCTCGCCGACCGGTTGCCGCCCGATTCGGTGAGGCGGGAGAGCGGCGACCTACCGCTGGTCAATCGGAACGGCTACGTCGACGTGGGCGAGGGACCGCCGTCGGCGACGATCCGCGACGTCGAGCGCAATGGCTTCAGGATCTCGCTCCGCGACATCCAGCAGGATCCCCAGTACGCCGAGCTCATCAACGAGTGCCTCGACGAGGTGGAGGAGATCCTCAAGGATCGCGAAGGGGGCATGCGGCGCCGCACGGGCTATCTGTTCATCACCGCGCCCGCCTCGACTACGCCGATGCACTTCGACCCCGAGCACAGCTTCCTGCTGCAGGTGAGGGGCGTGAAGCACGTCAGCGTCGCGGCCTTCGAAGACGACTCGGTCCGCCAGCGCGAGCTCGATCGCTACTACGACGCCGAGGAATGCGACTTCGCGGCGATGGAGCAGGTGGCCGAGGACTTTCGACTCGACGCCGGCGTAGGGGTCTACCTGCCGTCGTTCGTGCCGCACTGGGTCAACACAGAGGCGGGCATCTCCGTGTCCTTCTCCATCCCCTTCTACACCGAGTTCAGCGAGCGGGCGGAGTCCGTCAACCGGATCAACCGCCGCCTGCGCAAGCTGAGCCTCTCGCCCCGCGCTCCGGGCGAGTCCGAGCCCCTCGACCGCGTCAAGGCCGCCAGCTTCGACCTATGGGGCAAGCTGAGCGAGGCGCGGCGCAAGCTGCCGGCATAGAGGTCGTCGAGCTCGAGGAGGCCGCGGCTCTCGGGGCGCTCGAACGCGACTGGCTGGAGCTCGCGGAGCGCCACGAGGGCAGCTCGTACTTCCAGACGCCCGACTGGGTCCTGGCCTGGTGGGAGACGCTCGCCGCGCGGCCGCGCACGCGAGTGGCGGCGTGGCGGGATGCGTCCGGCAGGCTGGAGGCGCTCGTGGCCCTGAGCCGCGATCGGGAGCGGGTGCACCGGCGGCTGGCGCTCGCAGTGCCGATCTTCGCCAACTCCGGCAGCGGCTTGGGCGTGGCCGATCACTGCGCCTGGCTGGTACCCGCGGAGCGCGGCGAGGAGGTGGCCGCGTGGGTCGCCGACGCGATCGGGGGCTCGGCACTGGTGGTGCGCAGCGCCGCCCCGGATTGGCCCCCCGGAGTCCTGCCGGGCGGCGCTCGGGAGGTCGAGGCAACCGCCTGCCCGCGCGTGGCAGTGCCGATCGCTCCGGACGGCGACGGGCCTTCGGCCGACTTCGTTCGCCAGCTGCGGCGCTTCACGCGCCGGCTGGAGCGTGAAGGGGTGAGCTTCGAGTGGGTGCCGCCGCCGCACGTGGACGAGCGGCTCCTGCGCGCTCTGTTCGAGCTGCATGCTCAGGGCCGGGCGGTCCGCGGATCCTTCGGCATCGAGCAGCTCCCCTTTCACCTTCAATTGGGTAGGCGCGCGGAGCCGGGGCGCGGCCCGGCGGCGGTTGTCGCGCGCCGCGGAGAGGAGGTGGCCGGCGTGCTCTACGGGTTCTGGTGGGGCGACACGTTCGCCGCCTACCAGTCGGGTTGGGATCGCAGATACGCGCGCAACGGCATGGGCAACCTGCTCGTCCTGCACGCGCTCGAGTTCGCCGCCGAGCACGGCGCCAAGACCTTCGACTTCCTGCGCGGCTCGGAGCCGTACAAGTATCGCTTCGGCGCGCGCGACCACTGGGACCGCACCTGGCTCGTGCCGCGCGGCCCCGGCGGGGCCCTGCTCGTCGCGCGCCACCTGTTGCGCCGGCGCCGGCGCCGCGCGTCCGGGGCTACGCCTGATGCCCGCTGATCGATTCGGCGAAGAGGTCGCCGAGCCGCCGGGCCTCGCGCGTCAAGCTGAACGAGCGCTCGACGAGCTGGCGCGCCCTCAGCGCGAGCTCGGCCGCGAGCGCGTCGTCCTCGAGGACGCGCGCCATGGCCGCCGCGAGGGCGCGCGGGTCGCCCGGCTCGACGAGCAGGCCCGTCACGCCGTCCTGGACCAGCTCGGGTATGCCTGACAGTCGGCTCGCGACGACGGGCACGCCGCTGGCCATCGCCTCCATCAGGGCAACGGGGATGCCCTCCATCCTGCCGCTGGGCAGGCGCACCGAGGGAAGCGCGAAGACCCGGGCCCCGGCGAGCGTCGACCGCACCTCCTCGGACGACCGCGCTCCCAGCAGGGACACGCGCTCGGCCACGCCTCGCTCCCGCGCGCGGCGCAGGATCCGGTCGCGCTCGGGCCCGTCGCCGACCAGCTCGAGGACGATGCCGGGGTGCCGCTCGACGAGCAGGGCAAGTGCGTCGATGAGGTGCGCGTGGCCCTTCTTCGGAAATAGGCCGGCCACGCACACGGCGCGGTTGGGATCTCGATCGTCCAGCCCTCGCAAGCCGTAGCGCTCGCTGTCCACACCGCAGTGGACGACCTCGAGGCGGTGAGCAGAGGGGCAGCGTTCGAGCAGGACCTGGCGGTTGTACTCGGAGATCGCGATCACGAAGCGCGCATCGGCGGCCTTGCGATCGAGCAGCACCGGAGCCACGAACAGGTCGTTCGCGTGGGCCGTGAAGCTGAAGGGAATGCCGGTGAGCCGGTGCACGATCCAGGCGGCGGTCGCCGCGTGGCTGGCGAAGTGCGCGTGGACGTGGTCGACGCGGTCGTGCGCCGCGGTGCGCGCCAGCGCCACGGCCCGCAGGAACACCACGGCTTCCTTGGCGGCCTCCAGAAGGGAGAATCGAAGCGCTCCGCGCAGCACCGCGCCCAGAACCGAGAGATAGGTGCGCGGGCGCCGGGCGAGCCAGACCAGGTGAGCCGCGGCGGTGCCGGGGCGCGCCGCGCTCGGGAAGCGCACGTGTGGCATCACGCGGTCGGTCTCGGGGTGAACGGGCGCCTCACGGCCGCGGCGCAGCGCGACGAGGCGCATCCGGAAGCGTTCCGAGAGCACAAGCCACTCGTTGACGACGAACGTCTCCGTGACCGCGGGGAAGCGCGAGACGATGTACAGGATGACCGGAGCGGAGCCGCTCACGCTCACGCTGTGTGCGCCGTCGCGCCGGCGATGATCGCGTAGGCCCGCGCGACCCGGTCCGCCGCCACGTCCAGCGACAGCGCCCCGGCGACGAAGGCGGCCGCCGCCGTGCCGGTTTGCGTTCGCAGGCCGGGCTCGTGGACGAGACGCTCGATGGCGGCGGCCCAGGCAGGGACATCTCCGTCGGCCAGCAACATGCCGCGCCCCGCGCCCAGGAGCTCGTCGGCGCCGCCGACCGAGCCGCTCGCCAGGCACGGCAGGCCACACGCCATGGCCTCCAGCAGCGCGTTGGACATGCCCTCGCCGTGGGATGACAGCAGGAACGCGTCCGAGGCGCGCAGGACCTCGGCCACCTCCGACGAGAGGCCGCGGAAGCTCACCCTGCTCTCGATGCCCAGCCGGGCGGCCTGCGCCTCGAGGCGGCCTCGCTCCGGACCGTCTCCGACGATCACGAGCGTCAGCTCGGGCACGCGCGCGGCGGCCGCGAGCAGCGTGTCCACGTCCTTGACCGGATGGAGGCGCCCGACGAAGGTCCCGACGAACCCGTCGGCGGGTAGCCCGAGCCGCTCCCGAAGCCGCCGGCGTTCCTCGGCGGTCGCGGGCCGGTGGACGTCCAGGTCGACGCCGTTGGGGAGCGCGAAGATGCGCTCGTCGTCGACGCCGCGCACAAGCAGCTCCTGTCTGGCCTCGGTGCTCAGCGCCGCGAACCATGCCGATCGGAACAGCAGCCGTGCCCTGAGCCGCCCCAGCGGCTTGCGGGCGAGGCGAGCCAGGTCGCCGTGCGGCCCTGTGCCGAGGACTGTGACCAGGCACGGGAGCCCGAGCAGTCGCCCGCCCAGGGCGATCGTGGCCGGGGACAGCGCGCCGTGCGCATGGACGAGATCGATTCGCGAACGGCGCCGCAGGAGGCGGCCCAGCGCGCCAGCCACGTAGACGATCGAGGCGAGCGGCGACTCGCCGGCGACAGCCGTGCGGCGCACCACCGAGCCGGCGATCGACTCGGTCCGCGGGCATCCCCTGACGGCCCGCGTGAGTATCTCGGTGCGAACCCCCCGGTCGGCGAGATGGGGAACGAGCCGCTCGAGCTGCAGCTCGGCACCGCCCACGTGGGGGCGGAACGACTGGATGACCAGCGCCGCATCGAGGCCCGCCGCAGAGCGGTTGCCCGTCTGCTCGCTCAGACGGCCTCTGCCCATGCGAGCGGCTCCGCGGGCTGCGGCACCGCAGCGCTCTCGCCCTGGGCGAGGAGGCCGTCTTCGAGCGAAGTCGTCGGCCTCCAGCCCAGATCGGCCGAGGCGTGGCCGATGTCGGCGATCGTACGACGGGCGTCGCCTGTGGCCGCCGGAACGTGGCGGACGTCGAGGCGGCGGCCGGCGATTTTCTCGCACAGCGTCAGCGACTCCTGCAGTGAGATCTCGGAGCCACCGCCGATGTTGTAGACGTCACCGCTCGTGGCCCGTTCCATGGCTCGCAGCGTTCCGTCGACGATGTCTCCGACGTAGGTGAAATCCCGAGTCTGTCGCCCGCTCCCGAGCAGGCGAAATGGACGGCCGTGGGCCAGGCAGTCGAAGACGCTCGCGAAGGCCATGTCGGGCCGTTGCCGGGGCCCGTACACGGAGAAGTAACGCAGGCCCACCGCGTCTAGCCCGGCCGACCGCCCGTAGGCGCTCGCCAGGCCCTCACAGGCCAGCTTGGAGACGCCATAGGGCGATACGGGTATGGGCTTGGCGTCCTCTCGCAGCGGATAGGCGTCGGCGTCGCCGTAGATGGACGAGGAGGAGGCGTAGACCACCCTGATGCCGCGCTCGACGGCCGCCTCGAACACCCGCTGGGTGACAAGCAGGTTGTCGCGCAGGTAGTCGGCGAAAGTCGGCCCCCAACTCGTCCGCACGCCGGGTCGACCAGCCAGGTGAAAGACCCCGTCCACCCCTTCCACGAGCGGATCCACCGGATCCTCCGCCAGATCGAGCTCGCTAAAGCGGACGTCGCCGCCGGCGAGGCACTGCTCGAGGTTGCGTTCCTTGACCGAGCGCGAGTAGTTGTCGGTGAAATTGTCGACGCCCACAACCGAGCATCCGCGCGCGGTCAGCGCCTGGATCAGGTGCGAGCCGATGAAGCCGGCGCAGCCCGTGACGAGGTAGCGACGGCCGGGTGCGAGGTCGCGGTGGTTCCCCTGGAGGCCGTCGCCTGCGTCGAGGCGGCGCCTCAGATCGGCCGTGACCGCCACGGGTGGAACGCCGTCGTACAGGCCCACCCCGTTCACCTGACGGCCGCCGACCCGGCGGCGCGCCGCCACGCTTCGTCTCAGCCCGGTCAGCAGTATCGGGAATTCGAAGGTCCCCCGTCGCCCACGCCCCCACCCAGTGCTCACTAACTACCTTCCGTCTCCCGCCATGGGCCCCAGCCTCGGGGCGCCGTATTCAAAGTGTCTTAAGTTTCCATAAACGTCGGACCTTTCTTACCCCGGTTCACGCGAGGACCAACCTCCTGATGTGGATTAAGTCGCCAAGTTGTGCGAAGGCTCGCGTCCGAGCCACATCGGCGTGGGCGCCCGGGTGTGCTGGCGCCCGCGCCCGCGCTCAGGAGCCGCCGCTCCTTCTCAGGAGGTAGGTGTCCATGATCCAGCCCTTCCTCTGCCTCGCTTCGGCGCGGACCCGCTGGATGTCCTCGGCGACGTCGCCCAGCCGGCCCGCGACGAGGATCTCGTCCTCCGTGCCGATGTAGGCCCCCCAGTAGATGTCGATGTCGTCCGCCGCCAGCGCGTTGAAGGTGCAGTCGGCGTCGAGCATCACCACGACGTCGTCGCTGTTCTCGGGGAAGCCCTCGGCGAGGCGCCGGCCGGTGGTCACGTGGACCGATCCGCCGACGCGGTTCAGGGGGACCCTGTGCTTCGCGGCCAGCGCCTGGACGCTGCTGATGCCGGGAATCACCTCGTACTCGAGCTCCAGCGCGCCCCGGGCGACCACCTGGTCGATGACGGCCAGGGTGCTGTCGTACAGCGCCGGGTCGCCCCAGACCAGGAACGCGCCGTGCTGGCCGTCCTCGAGCTCGTCGCGAATCGCCTGCTCCCAGACCTGCGCGCGCCGGCTGCGCCAGTCCTCGACCGCCTTGCGGTAGGCGGGCGCCGTGCGGTCGCGCTCGGGATCCCGGACGTCCACCATGCGGTAGGACCGATCCTCGATGTAGCGCTCGCAGATCTCCCTGCGCAGGTCGACGAGGTCGTGCTTCTCGCCGCCCTTCTCGACCACGAAGAACACGTCGACCGCGTTCAGCGCCTTGATCGCCTGCACGGTCACGTAGTCCGGGTCGCCGGCGCCGATCCCGATCACGAACAGCTTCCTCATCGCCAGAAGCCGAGCAGCGCCGTGCACACCGCCACCTCCACGACCGCCACCGTCGCGCCGATCGTGTCGCCGGTGCGCCCGCCGATCGCGCGCCGTGCGGCCCAGGCCGACAGCAGCGCGATCGCGAGCGTGACGCCCAGGGCCGCGAGGCCGGGGCCGATGCCGGCAGCCACCCCGGCGACGAGAACGGCGCAGGCACTAGCGATCAGCAGCGCGACGCGCCCGACCCGGAAGCCGGCGCCAAGGCCCTCGGGGCGGGCCGGGGACGTGGCGGCGGCGTGCAGCAGGGCCGCCCAGCGCGACAGCGCTCCCGCGGTCACGAGCGCCGCCAGTGCCTCGCTGTCGCTCAGCGGCGCGAGCGCGGCGAGCAGTAGCAGCGCCCAGCCGACCAGGGCGAGCACCCCGAACGCCCCGGTGGCGGAGTCGCGCATGACGGCGAGGCGGCGCTCGGGATCGCCGCGCACGCCGAGGCCGTCGGCGGTGTCGGCCAGCCCATCCTGGTGGAGGGCGCCCGTCACCAGCACGAGTGCGGCCATCGCCAGCACGGTCGCCGCCGTCGCTCCGAAGAGCGGCTCGGCGCCGGCGCGCACCCCGCCGGCGAGCGCGCCGATCAGCGCTCCCACGACCGGAAACCACACCGCCGCGCCACCCAGGTCGACGGCGCTCCGCCCGCGCAGGCGCACGGGCACCACGGTCAGGAACGAGACGGCCAGCGCGAGCTGCGCGGCGGCGCGGCGCAGGCCGCTGGCCGGAGCAAGCTCATCGACGGTCAATCCCGGCCTCCTCGAAGGTGGCCATGGAGCCGTGCAGGGCCCCGGCGGCCTCCACGATCGGCAGCGCCATCAGGGCACCGGAGGCCTCACCGAGCCGCAGGCGCAGGTCGAGCAGCGGCTCGAGGCCGAGCTCCTCCAGCACGCGCCCGTGGCCCGGCTCGGCGGACCGGTGCCCCGCGATCAGCACCTCCCCCACACCCGGGTCGAGCCTGACCGCGGCAAGCGCGGCCACCGTCACCGCGTATCCGTCGAGCAGCACCGGCAGGCGGCGGCGCGCGGCCTCCGTGGCGGCGCCCGCGAGCGCCGCGAGCTCCAGGCCGCCGACCGCGAGCAGCGCCTCGCGCGCGCCCGCCGGGGCGCCGTTGCGCTCCAGCGCGCGGGCTACGAGCATCCGCTTGCGCTCGAGCCCCCCGGAGTCCAGGCCGGTGCCCCGGCCCACGGTTTCGGCGGGCGAGGCGCCGGTGAGCGCGCAGGCGAGCGCCGAGGTGGTGGCGGTGTTGCCGATGCCGATCTCACCCAGCACCAGGCAGTCCACGCCGCGCTCGGCGAGCTCCGCCGCCAGCGCCGCGCCGGCGACCAGCGCCGCGTCGAGCTGCTCGCCGGTAAGCGCCGGGCCCTCGGTCATGTCGGCGGAGCCGGGCGCGACCTTGGCGTCGCGCACGCCCGCGGGCGTGGGGCCCTCGAGTCCGACGTCGGCCACCAACAGCTCGTGCCCGCCCCGGCGCGCCAGGACGCCGACCGCGGTTTCGGCGCGCGCCGCGGCGGCGGTGACCTGGGCCGACACCTCGGAGTCGAACAGGCTCGTCCCATGCCGGACGTGCCCGTGGTCGGCGGCGCACACGAGAACGCCCGCGCGCAGGCGCGAAGGCGGCGGTGCTCCGGCGATCGCGGCCCAGCGTTCGATCAGCGCCTCGATCGCGCCGAGGCTGCCCGCGGGCTTGACGAGGCGGTCGAGCCGGTCGCGGGCCGCGGTCGCGGCGGCGCGGTCGGGAACGGCGGGCGCATCGGTGAAGCCGCCGTTGGACGCCTCCTCCTCCCCGCGCCAGCGCTCGTCCATGACGACCACGTCGAGCGGAGCCCGCTCGGACCAGCCGACGGCCTCGAGCCCCGGCCGCACCGGTCGCTCGTCGGGCCAGCCCACGCAGAGGTACGCGATCGGGTCGACCCGATCGGGGATGCCGAGCAGCGCGCGCAGGTCGTCGGGGCGGTAGAAGCTGACCCAGCCCACACCCAGGCCCTCGGCGCGCGCGGCCAGCCACAGGTTCTCGACGGCGCAGGCGGTGCTGTACACGTCGGTTTCGGGGATCGTGCCGCGGCCGAGCACCTCGGCGGCGGGATCGCCGTGGTCGCAGCAGACGCAGACGCCCAGCGGCGCGTCCACCACGCCCTCGATCTTCTGGTCGAGGAACTGCCGCGTGCGCTCGTCGAAGCGGTCGGCCTGGCGGATGCGCTCGCGCTGAGCGACCTGATGCACGGCCACGCGAGTGGCCGGGTCCCGGATCACGATCAGGCGCCAAGGCTGCATCAAGCCCACGGACGGGGCCCGGTGGGCGGCCTCGAGGACGCGTCGCAGCAGGTCCTCCGGCACCGGGTCGGGGCGGAACCTGCGGATGTCGCGGCGCTCGGCGATCACGCGGTAGACCGCATCGCGCTCGGCCTCGGGGTAGCGCCAGCCGGCGGGGTCGGCGGCACGCTCGGCGGCGCGCGAGGGGTCGAAGCCAGGAGGGGTCGGCGGGCGCGTCAGGCGATCCGGAGCCGTCACAGCCGAGAACACTAGCCCGGGTGTAGCATCCTGCCGGTCATTGCGGCGGTGCGAGGAACCCGGTGCAAGTCCGGGACGGTCGCGCCACTGTGACCGGTGCCCCAGCGGGCCGGGAGTCAGGAACTTGCCACGCCGCGAACCCTTCCGAGGGCGGGACGCTCGATCCCGTGGAGGTAGAAGATGAAGGCAGCGACGGTCGAGGAATGAGGCGACTGTTGCTCGTGCGCCACGCGCCCACGGACGCGACGCGACAATCGGCCTTTCCCCGCGACGAGCCGCTCGACGAGCGCGCGCGCCGGCAGGCCGCGCGCCTCGCGGGCCGGCTGCCGCAAAGCTGCGAGGCGGTGTCGAGCCCCGCTCTGCGCTGCCGCGAAACCGCGCTCGCGGCGGGGCTCGATCCGACCCCGGACCCGGCACTGGCCGAGTGCGACTTCGGCACGTGGGCGGGCCGGTCGCTCGCCGACATCGACGCCGCCGACCCCGCCGCCGCGCGCGCCTGGATCGCCGATCCCGACTGCGCCCCGCACGGCGGCGAGAGCCTCACCGACTTCGCCCGGCGCGTGGGGCGCTGGCTGGACGGTCAGGCGCGGCGCTCCGGCAACGCCGTGGCCGTGACCCACGCGGGCGTGGTCAAAGGTGCGCTGGTGCACGCGCTGGGGGCGCCGATCGAGAGCTTCTGGCGGATCGACGTGGCTCCGCTGGCGATCACGGAGCTGCACGGCCACGACGGACGCTGGACGATCAGCCGCGTGAACCACCTCCTCGACGCGGACACCGAGGCGTGAGCGGCACCGCGCTGCTGGGTGGCTACGCCGCCGACCTCGCGCTCGGGGACCCGCGCCGCTGGCACCCGGTGGCCGGCTTCGGGCGCGCGGCGCTGCAGGTGGAGCGGCTCGTCTACGCGCCGACGCGCCACCGCGGCGCGCTGTTCGCCGTCGCCCTGGTGGCTCTGGCCACGCTGAGCGCCGAGCTCGCCGCGCGCGCGGCCCGGCGCGCGGGGGTCCGCCCCGGGCTCGTCCTCGCCGCGGCCACCTGGACCGCCCTGGGCGGGCGCTCGCTCGTGTCCGAGGCGCGCCGGATCGCAGCACTGCTCGATCGAGGCGACCTCGCCGGGGCGCGCGCGGGGCTGCCCGCCCTCGTCGGGCGCGACACGAGCGCACTGGACGAGGAGCAGGTCTGCCGCGCCGTGGTTGAGTCGGTGGCCGAGAACACCTCGGACGCCGTCGTCGGCGCGCTGCTGTGGGGCGCGGTCGCCGGTCCGGCCGGCGTCGCGGCCTACCGGTCCGCCAACACGCTCGACGCGATGGTCGGCCACCGCAGCCAGCGCTACGAGGCGTTCGGCTGGGCGGCGGCGCGCCTCGACGACCTGATGAGCTGGCCCGGAGCCCGTGGCGGCGCGGCGCTGGCCGTGCTGGCCGCGCCGCTCGTGGGCGGCTCGCCGCGCGCGGCCTGGGGCGCGATCCGGCGCGACGGCCCGACACACCCGAGCCCCAACGCCGGTCGCATGGAGGCCGCGTTCGCGGGCGCGCTCGGAGTCGGCCTCGGCGGGCCGCTCAGCTACGGCGGGCGCGTGGAGCTGCGGCCCGCGCTCGGGGACGGCCCGCCGCCCCGGCCGGAGGACGTGCGCCGCGCGGCTCGGCTCTCGCTCGCCGTCGGCGCCTGCGCCGCGGCCGGGTGCGCGCTGCTGCGCGGGGCCCGGCGCCGGAGGGTCCCCGCGTGAGGGGCGCGCTGCTCGTCTGCGGGACGCACTCGGACGCCGGCAAGTCGCTCGTCACGGCCGGCATCTGCCGCTGGTTGCACCGCGCCGGCGTGCGCGTGGCGCCCTTCAAGGCCCAGAACATGGCGCTCAACTCCGTCGTCGCGCCCGACGGCAGCGAGGTGGGGCGCTCGCAGGCGGTCCAGGCCGCTGCCGCCGGGCTCGAGCCGGAGGCGGCGATGAACCCGGTGCTGATCAAGCCGTCGGGGGAGCGCCACAGCCAGGTCGTGGTGATGGGCCGCCCCTACGCCGACGCCGACGCCCGCTCCTACCAGGACCTCAAGCACGAGCTGCGGCCCGTGGTGGCCGAGGCGCTCGCCGACCTGCGCACGCGCTACGACGTGGTGATCTGCGAGGGAGCGGGCAGCCCCGCCGAGGTGAACCTGCGCGACGGCGACCTCGCCAACATGGGCCTGGCCCGCTCGGCCGGGCTGCCGGCGCTGGTGGTGGCCGACATCGACCGCGGTGGCGTGCTCGCGTCGCTGTTCGGCACGCTGGCGCTGCTCGAGCCGGACGACCAGGCGCACGTGGCCGGCTTCGCGATCAACAAGTTCCGCGGCGACGCCTCGATCCTCGAGCCGGGACTGGCGCGGCTGGAGGAGCTGACGGCCCGGCCGACCCTGGGCGTGCTGCCCTGGGTCGAGGACCTCTGGATGGACGTGGAGGACTCACTGGCGCTGGAGGCCCGCCGCCCCGAGGCGCCGGCGCTCGGCTCGACCCTCGATGTGGCCGTGGTCCGGCTGCGCTGGATGAGCAACTTCACCGACCTGGACGCGCTCGCCGCCGAGCCCGGCGTGCGCGTGCGCTTCACGCGCTCCGCGGCCGACGTGGAGCGCGCCGACCTGGTCGTGCTCCCCGGGACCAAGGCGACGGTCGAGGACCTCGAGCGGCTGCGCGACGGGGGACTCGACCGGGCACTGGCCCGCCGGGTCGAGGCGGGCGGCGCGGTGCTCGGCATCTGCGGCGGCTACCAGCTGCTCGGCGAGCGGATCGTGGACGAGGTGGAGTCCGGTCGCGGCCAGGTGGAGGGCCTTGGGCTGCTGCCCGTGACCACCGAGTTCGGCCGCGAGAAGGTGCTGCGCCGCCGCAGCGGGCGCTGCGCCTGGCTCGACACCGGCGCCTCGGGCTACGAGATCCGGCACGGCCGCGTGACGCGCCACGGCGGCGAGAGCCTGCTGGAGGCCGGCGGCGAGCCGGACGGCTGCCGGCTCGGCCCCGTGCTCGGCACGTCCTGGCACGGCGCGCTCGAGCACGACGCGTTCAGGCGCGCCCTGCTCGTGCGCCTGGCGGCCGAGCGCGGCAGGAGCTTCGTGCCGGGCGACGCCAGCTTCGCCGGCGCACGCGAGGCCCGGCTCGACGTGCTCGGCGACCTGATCGCGGGCCATCTCGACACCGACAAGCTGGCCGAGCTGATCGAGCACGGTCCCCCCGCGGGGCTGCCCGATGTCCGGACGGAGGTCCGCACTTGCTTCGCTTCGTGACGACGGCCGACACCGAGATCCTCGCCGCCGCGGGGGCGGTCGAGCGGCTGCCCGAGGACTTCCCCGAGGTGCGCTGCGCGAACCCGGGCACGGCGACGGACGACGACGCGCTGATCGAGGAGGTGCTCGACGGCGCCCGAGTGGTGCTCTGCCGCATCCTCGGCGGGCGGCGCGGCTGGCCCGGCGGCTTCGATACCCTCCGCGCGCGCTGCTCCGAGCGCGGCATCGCGCTGC
Organism: Thermoleophilaceae bacterium; assembly: GCA_034664125.1. Classification (GTDB taxonomy): domain Bacteria; phylum Actinomycetota; class Thermoleophilia; order Solirubrobacterales; family Thermoleophilaceae; genus JACVRW01. The sequence continues at coordinate 51,838 of JAXDIG010000011.1, forward strand.
TGGCGCTCGGCGGGGAGGCGGAGCCGGACGCCGAGATGACGGAGCTGTCGCTGGCCCCGGCCGGCGCGGTGGCCCAGGCGGGCGAGTACCTGCGCCACGGCGACATCGACAACGTCGAGCAGCTGCTGCGCTTCCTCGCCGACACGTTCCTGCTCGACGGCCACGGCTTCGCCCCGCCGCGCGAGGTCGCCGACCTGGGCGTGTACCTGCCCGGCGAGGGCGACGTGCAGCTCGAGCGCGTGCTCGACGGACACGATCCCGCGCTGCCGACCATCGGGGTGTGCTTCTACCGCTCGCACCGGCTCACAGGGAACACGGCGTTCGTGGACCAGCTGTGCCGCTCGATCGCAGACGCCGGCGCGAACGCCCTCGCGGTGTGGAGCTACACGCTGCGGCGCGGCCCGGACGGGTCGGTGCCGGCGCTGTCGCTGCTGGCGGACCGCGTGGACGCCCTGCTCGTGACCATGCTCGCAACCGGCGGGTCGGGCGCCGCGGACGCGCGCGCCACCGATGCCGAGGGCGTCGGGGAGACGTGGCAGGACTGGGACGCCTCGGCGCTGGCCGCGCTGGACGTCCCAGTGATCCAGGCCGTGTGCGCCACCGGCTCGCGGGCGGCCTGGGAGGAGTCCGACTCGGGGCTGACCCCGCTCGACGCCGCCACCCAGGTGGCGATCCCGGAGTTCGACGGCCGGCTGCTGGGCGGCGTGATCTCCTTCAAGGAGCGCGACGCGGAGGGATCGCCGGTTGGTGTGCCGGTGCCCCGCTACGTGCCGCACCCCGAGCGCTGCGGGCGAGTCGCACGGCTGGCGGTCCGCAGTGCGCGCCTGCGCGCGCTGCCCGCGGAGCGGCGACGCGTGGCCGTGCTGCTCACGAGCTTCCCCACCAAGCACGCCAAGGTGGGAATGGCGGTGGGGCTGGACACGCCCGCCAGCGCTCTGCGCCTGCTGGACGCGCTGCACGGCGACGGGATGGCGGTCGAGCGCCCCTTCGAGCACGGCGACGAACTGATGCACGCGCTGATCGACGCGGGCGGGCACGACCCGGAGTTCCTCACCGACGACCAGCTTGCCGTCTCCCCCCTGCGCCTCGGCGTGGCCGACTACCTGAGCGCCTACGCCGAGCTGCCGGACGAGCTGCGCGCGGCGATCGAAGAGCGCTGGGGCGCGCCGCCCGGCGACCGCTACCTCGACGGCGACGACTTCGTGATCGCGGGCCTGGAGCTGGGCAACGTGCTGATCGCGATCCAGCCGCCGCGCGGGTACGGCGAGGACCCGGTCGGGATCTACCACGACCCGAAGCTGCCCCCCACCCACCACTACCTCGCCTGCTACTGGTGGCTCCACCGGGTCTGGAAGGCCGACGCGATCGTCCACCTCGGCAAGCACGGGACGCTCGAGTGGCTGCCCGGCAAGATGCTCGCGCTGTCGGCCCGGTGCGCACCGGACGCCGCGCTCGGCGACGTGCCGCTCATCTACCCGTTCGTCGTCAACGACCCGGGCGAGGGCGTGCAGGCCAAGCGGCGCGCGCACGCGGTGATCGTCGACCACCTGGTGCCGCCGATGATGCGCGCGGACACCTACGACGAGCTCGCCGAGCTGGAGACCCTGCTCGACGAGTACGCGCGGCTCGAGGTGCTGGACCCGCCCAAGCTGCCCGCGCTCGCCGCCCGCATCTGGACCGCGATCGAGGCCGCCAACCTGCAGGCCGACATCGGCGTCGAGGAGCGCCCGGACGACGTCGGAGCGCTGGTCGAGCACATCGACGGCTATCTCTGCGAGGTCAAGGACATCCAGGTCAAGGACGGGCTGCACGTGCTCGGACAGGCCCCCGAGGGCGAGCAGCTGCGCGGCCTGGTGTCCGCCGTCCTGCGGCTCGGCTCGGGCTCGGTGCCGGGCCTGCGACGGGCGGTCGGCGCGGCGTTCGGGCTCGACGAGCCGGCGCTGGTCGCGGCCCCCGGCGCCGGGGCTCCCGCCGCGCCCGCCGAGCTGATCGAGCGCTTCCGCGGCCCGGCCGCGAGCGCCGGCGACCTGGTCGATCGGCTCGAGGCGGCGCAGATGGCGCTGCTCGACGCCCTGGCCGCGCGCGGCTGGGACCCCGCGGGCGCCGGCGCGGTGTGCGCCGAGGTGCTGGGACACGCCGACGAGGGCGTCGAGCGCGCGCTGCGCTTCGCCGCCGCCGAGGTGGTTCCGCGCATACGGGGAACGACGGCCGAGCTGGACAACGTGGTGGCGGCCCTGAACGGCCGGCACGTGCCCGCCGGTCCCTCTGGGAGCCCCACCCGCGGCCGGGTGGACGTGCTGCCCACCGGGCGCAACTTCTATTCGGTGGACCCGCGCGCGCTGCCGTCCGAGCTGTCCTGGGAGGTCGGCGAGCGGCTGGCCGAGGCGCTGCTGGACCGCCACCGCCGCGAGGCGGGCGAGCTGCCGCGGATGGTCGGCCTGGTGGCCTGGGGCACGTCCGCGATGCGCACGCAGGGCGACGACGTGGCCGAGATCCTGGCGCTGCTCGGCGTGCGCCCGACCTGGCACCCCGAGTCGGGCCGGGTGACCGGCATCGAGGTGATCCCGCTGGCCGAGCTCGGGCGCCCGCGCATCGACGTGACCGTGCGCATCTCCGGCTTCTTCCGCGACGCGTTCCCCCACCTGGTGCGGCTGCTCGACGACGCCGTCACCACCGTTGCCGGGCTGGACGAGCCGCCGCAGAGCAACTACGTCGCGGCGCACGCGCGAGCCGACGCGGAGAGGCTGGCCGCCGAGCTCGGCGAGGGTGCCTGGCGGCACGCCACCACGCGCGTGTTCGGCTCGAAGCCGGGCACCTATGGCGCCGGCCTGCTGCAGCTGCTGGACGCGCGCGACTGGCGCGACGACGGCGACATCGCGGAGGTCTACGAGGCCTGGGGCGGGTTCGCCTACGGCCGCGGCCTGGACGGCGCGCCGGCCCGCCTGGCCATGCGCGACTGCCACTCCCGCATCGAGGTGGCCGTGAAGAACGTCGACTCGCGCGAGCACGACATCCTCGACTCGGACGACTACTACCAGTTCCACGGCGGCATGGTGGCGACCGTCCGCGCGATCACCGGGCGCGAACCGGCCGCCTACCTCGGCGACAGCTCCGATCCCTCGCGCGTGGTGGCGAGGACGCTCGCCGAGGAGACGCGGCGCGTGTTCCGGGCGCGCGTGGCCAACCCGCGCTGGATCGCCTCGATGATCCGCCACGGCTACAAGGGCGCCGCCGAGCTGTCGGCCACGGTCGACTACCTGTTCGGCTACGACGCGATGACCGGTGTGGCCGAGGACTGGATGTACGAGCAGGTGGCCGAGCGTTACCTGCTGGACGCCGACGTCGCCGAGTTCATGGGGCGCTCGAACCCCTGGGCCGGCCGGGCGATCGCCGAGCGGCTGCTGGAAGCGGCCGAGCGCGGGCTCTGGTCCGAGCCCGGCGACGGCACTCTGGCCGGCATCCGCGACCGCTTCCTGGCGCTGGAGGGCGAGCTCGAGGAGGTGCGCACGTGAGCGCCCAGTACCCGCTCGCGGCGATCGTGGGCCAGGAGGCGCTGGTCGAGGCGCTCCTGATCAACGCGGTGGCTCCCGACGTCGGAGGGGTGCTGGTGCGCGGCGAGCGCGGCACGGCGAAGTCGACGGCCGTCCGCGGCCTCGCGCCGCTGCTGCCGCCGGTGGCGGCCGCGCAGACGCAGGCGTTCGCGTTCGCTCCCGGCGAGCTGGCGCCGGACGGCCGCGTGCCGGCCGACGCCGCCACGGCCCTGCGCCCCGCGCCGCTGGTCGAGCTGCCGCTGGGTGCCACCCTGGACCGCCTCGTAGGTGCGCTGGACCTCGGTCGTGCGCTGGCCGGCGAGCAGGCCTTCGAGGCCGGGCTGCTGGCCCGGGCCCATCGCGGGATCCTCTACGTCGACGAGGTGAACCTGCTGCCCGACCACCTGGTGGACGCGCTGCTCGATGCCGCGGCGTCGGGGGTGGCGCAGGTGGAGCGCGAGGCCGTGTCCGCCTCCCACGCCGCCCGCTTCCTGCTGGTGGGGACGATGAACGTCGAGGAGGGCGAGCTGCGGCCACAGCTGCTGGACCGCTTCGGACTGGGCGTGGACGTGCGCACGCCTCAGGACCCCGTGGAGCGCGCCGAGATCGTGCGCCGCCGGCTCTCCTTCGAGCGCGACCCGGACGCCTTCGCGGCCGAGTGGGCAGAGCAGGACCGCGCACTGGCGCGGCGGATCGCGGCGGCCCGGGAGCGCCTGGAAGCGGTGCGCCTGCCCGAGCGCGAGCTGATGCGCATCACCGGCGCCTGCGCGCGCCTGGGCGTGGACGGGGTGCGCGGCGACATAGTGTCGGCCCGCGCGGCGCAGGCGCTGGCGGCGCTGGACGGCCTGGACGAGGTGACCGAGGAGCACGTCAGGCGAGCGGCCGCGCTGGCGCTGGCCCACCGCCGCCGCCGGGACCCGCTGGACGGAAGCGATCCCGACGACGAGCAGCTGCACAGGGCGCTCGACGGGGAGGGCCTCGGCGAGGAGCCACCCGATGGCGAGCCACCCGATGGCGAGCCACCCGAAGACGAGCCCCCCGATGGCGACGGCCGCCCGCCGGCGCGGGCCGACCGCTCCGAGGCACCGCCCGCTCGCGCCCGCGACAGAGCTCCGGCCGAGCCCGCCGCCGAGCCGGCGGCGCACACGGACCCCTCCGCGCCAGCCCGCGAGCGCCGCGATGCGCCCGCCCCGGCGCGCCTGCCGCTCGACGCCCTGGCGCTGGCCGGGCGCGGGGCCGGCCCGGTTGGCCGCCGCGCGCGCGCCAGCTCGCCCGGCGCCGGCGCGATCGACAGCCGGCCGGCCCTGCCCGACAGCGACGACCTGGCGATCGTCGCCAGCCTGCGCGCCCGGCTGATCGGCGCGAGCGCCGACCACCTGCGCGAGCACGTGCGCGCGGGGCGCGAGGGAGCGCTGCTCTGCCTCGTCGTCGACGCCAGCGGCTCGATGGGCGCGCGGCGGCGCCTCGCGCGCGTGAAGGGCGCCCTGCTGGGCCTGCTGCGGGACGCCTACGCGCGCCGCGACCGCGTGGCGATCGTGGCCTTCCGCGACGACGGCGCCCACCTGGTCGTCACGCCCGGCGCGCCGCTGGAGCGCGCGGCCGCCGCTGTGCGCGACCTCCCCACCGGCGGTCGCACGCCCCTCGCCGCGGGGCTGGACGCCGCCGAACGGGTGATCCGGCGCGAGGCGATCCGCGATCCGCGCCGTCGCGCCATCGCCGTGGTGCTCACCGACGGCCGCGTGGCAGACCCGGCGGGCACCGTTCGGCGCTCGGCGGCGGCGCTCGGCCGCGCCGCGGCGGTGGTGCACGTGGTCGACACCGAGGAGGGGCCCGTGCGGGTGGGGCTCGCCGGGACCCTCGCCGCGGCCGCCGGCGCGCGCGTTCACGCGCTGGCGCCGGCCACACCCATCGACAGGAGGGCAGCATGAACGAGCCAAGCAGCGAGGCGACGCGCGCCCGGCACTCCGGCCCCGACGTCGACGTGCCGCACGGTCCGGACGACCGCGGCAGCGCCGAGCCGAAGCGGCGCAAGCGCCGTGACCGGCCGCTCGTGGTCGTGATCACGGGCCACGGCAAGGGCAAGAGCAGCTCGGCGTTCGGGATGCTGATGCGCTCGTGGGCGCGCGACTACCGCTGCGGCGTGTTCCAGTTCGTCAAATCCGGCAAGTGGAAGGTCGGCGAGGAGAAGGCCGCCCGGGCCCTCGGCGGCATCGACTGGGAGAAGATGGGCGACGGCTGGACGTGGCTGTCGCGCGACCTCGAGGAAACCGCCGACCTGGCACGCGAGGGCTGGGCCGAGGTCAAGCGCGCGATCGCCGAGGAGCGCTACGAGTTCCTGCTGCTGGACGAGATGACCTACCCGGTCACCTGGGGCTGGATCGACGTGGACGACGTCGTGGAGACGCTGCGAAACCGCCCCGGCTTCCAGCACGTGGTGATCACCGGCCGCGACGCCGCCCCGGCGCTGGTGGAGGCCGCCGACCTCGTGTCGGAGGTGGTGAAGGTCAAGCACCCGTTCGACGCGGGGATCCGCGCCCAGCAGGGCATCGAGTGGTAGACGTCCTCCTCATCCTCGACGGTGCGAGCGAGCCCGTGGGCGCCGGGCCGACGAGCCTCGAGCGCGCCGGCACCCCCGTGCTGGACCGACTGGCGCGCGAAGGCCGGCTCGCCCGCCTGCGCACCGTCGCGCCCGGCCTGCCGGCGGGCTCTGAGAGCGCCATCCCGGCGCTGCTCGGTTGGACCCCCGAGGCGCCGCTCGATCGCGGAGCGGTCGAGGCGGCGGCCCGCGGAGTGGCCCCCGCCCGTGGCGAACGCGCATGGCGCGTCGACAGCGTCGGACCGGACGGCCGGCGCCCCGGCGCCGGCGCCGCGGCCGAGGCGGCACGGCGGCTGCGCCGCCACCTGCCCCGGCATCGGGTTTTGCCGCTCGGCGGCCACCGGCTGCTCGTGTGCGGCCGGGGGCCGCTGCCGGACCTGCCCCCGGGGCTGCGCGCGTGGCCCGAGGGCGCGCTCCCGCCCAGGGTGCTCGACGAATCCACCACGGTGATCGCCGCGGAGGGCGGCGCCGCCGGGCTCGGGCACCTGCTGGGCGCCCGAGTGGTGGTGCCGGCCGGCGCGACAGGACGGCCTGACACGGACCTGGCCGGAAAGGCGGCCGCTGCCGCGCGCGCCACCGGCGAGGGTGCCGCGCGCGTAGTCGTGCACGTCGGCGGGCCCGACGAGGCCGCCCACCAGCGGGACGCCGAGGCCAAGGTCGCGGCGATCGAACGCGTGGACCGTGAGCTGCTCCCGCAGCTCGCCCGGCTCGTGCAGGTGTACGCGGGGACACTGCGCGTGTGCCCCGACCACGGCTGCGACCCCCGCACCGGTGAGCACGACCCCGCCCCGGTGCCGAGCGTCCTGTGGAGCCCCGCCGCCCGCGGCGACGACGCCGGCGCCCGGCTGAGCGAGCGGGCGGTCGCGTCGCTGCCGGTGCACGACGCCACGGAGGTGCTGGCCGGGTGATCCCGCGCATCGTCGTGGCCGGCACCAGCTCGGGCGCGGGCAAGACCACGATCGCCTGCGGGCTGATCGGCGCGCTGCGCGCGCGCGGCCTGCGCGTGCAGGGGTTCAAGGTCGGACCCGACTACATCGACCCCAGCTACCACGCGCTCGCGGCGGGCCGGCCGGGTCGCAACCTCGACGCCTTCCTGAGCGGCCCGGACCTGATGGGGCCGCTCGTGCGCCACGGGGCACAGGGCGCGGACGTGGCCGTGATCGAGGGTGTGATGGGCCTCTTCGACGGCGCCTCCGGCCGTGGCGAGCTGGCCTCCACGGGCCATGTCGCGAAGCTGCTCGGCGCGCCCGTGCTGCTGGTGGTGGACGCGGAGTCGATGGCGCGCTCCGCCGCGGCGATCGTGCACGGCTATCGCACGTTCGACCCGGACATCCAGGTCGCCGGCGTGATCTTCAACCGGGTCGGCTCGGACACCCACGAGCTGTTGCTGCGCGAGGCCGTCGAGCCGCTGGGCATCCCGGTGGTCGGAGCGCTGCGCCGCGACGAGCGCGTGACCGCTCCCGAGCGTCACCTCGGCCTGGTGCCGGCGTTGGAGCGCGAGCAGCGCACGACCGTGGCGCTTGCCACGCTCGCCGACTCGGTCGAGCGCAAGGTCGACCTCGACGCCGTGCTGACACTGGCCCGGGCGGCCCCCGCGCTTCCCGGCGCCGCGTGGACCCCGGAGCCCGAGGGGGAGCCGGCGGCCGGCGCGCGCATCGCCATCGCCCGCGGTCCTGCGTTCTCCTTCCACTACGAGGAGAACCTGGAGCTGCTGGCAGCCGCCGGGGCAGAGCTCGTGCCCTTCGACCCGCTCGCCGACGAGGCGCTGCCCCCGGACGCCGGCGCGCTGGTGCTCGCCGGGGGGTTCCCCGAGGTGTTCGGCGCGGAGCTGGAGGCCAACGCCCCGCTGCGCGCCGAGGTGGCGCGCTTCGCGCTCAGCGGCCGGCCGGTGCTGGCCGAGTGCGGCGGCCTGCTCTACCTCTCGATGGAGCTCGACGGCCACCAGATGTGCGGAGCTATACCCGCGCGCGCGTCGGTGACGCGGCGGCTCACGCTCGGCTACCGCGAGGCCACCGCGGAAACCACGACGCCGTGGATCGAGGCCGGCGAGCGGGTCCGCGGGCACGAGTTCCACTACTCGCAGATCGAGGTCGAGGGTGACCAGCGCCCGGCCTGGCGCCTCGCCTCCCGCGCCGCGGAGCGCGTGGAAGGCCACGCCGCGGGCGCGCTCCAAGCGAGCTACCTGCACGTGCACTGGGCCGCGCACCCGAACCTCGCCCTGCGCTTCACGCGCGCCGCGCTGACCGCGCAGCCGGCCCCGGCATGACCCTCACGCTCGTGATCGGCGGGACGCGCTCAGGCAAGAGCGGGCGCGCCGAGACGCTGGCGCTCGCCACAGGCCTCCCGGTGCGCTACGTCGCCACGGCCGACCGGTCGGATCCGGCGATGGCCGAGCGCATCCGCCGCCACGCCGAGCGCCGGCCGCCGAGCTGGACGACGGTCGAGGCCGGCGCCGACCTCGGGGACGCCGTGGCGAACGCGGACGGCACCTGCGTCCTGCTCGACGGCCTCGGCCCGTGGGTCGCGACCGCGCTCCACCGCGCGGGCGCATTCGACGGTTCCCAGGCCGGGGGCCTGGAGCCGGTGCGCGACCGCGTCATGGCAGGGATCGACGCCGTAGCGCGCGCGGCCGCCGGCCCCGATCCGTTGATCGTGGTCGCCGAGGAGGCCGGTCAGGGAGTGCTGCCGCCCGACGCCGCCTCGCGCGCCTGGGTCGACCTGATCGGCGACGCCAAGCAGCGGCTGGCTGACGTGGCCGAGCGCGTGGAGCTGGTCGTGGCGGGCCGGCCGCTGACCGTCGCGGGCAGCCCGGCGACGGGTGCGGCGGAGCTGCGCGGCCACGGGGACGCCGAGCTGGCGCCCGGCCTGGCCGACCACGCGGTGAACGTGATGAGCGGCGGGCCGCCGGACTGGCTGCGCGCGGCGCTGCACGAGGCTCTGGACGCGGACGGCCCGCGCTACCCGGACGAGCGGCCCGCGGCGGCGGCGCTCGCCGCCCTGCACGGTCGCGACCCCGCGGAGGTGGTGTCGACCAACGGCGCGGCCGAGGCGCTCTGGCTGCTTCCCGCGGCGCTGCGCCCGGGGCTGGCCGCCTGCGTGCACCCCGCCTTCACCGAAGCGGAAGCGGCCCTGCGCGCTCACGGAGTGCCCGTGGCGCGCGTGCTGCGCGACCCCGAGCGCGGCTTCGCCCTCGACCCGGCCGCCGTGCCGGACGCGGCCGACCTGGTCGTGGTGGGCAACCCGGCCTCGCCCAGCGGGACGCTCGACCCCGCCGCGGCGCTGCTGGCCCTGCGCCGCCCCGGCCGCGTCGTAGCCGTGGACGAGGCCTTCATGGACCTCGTGCCGGGCGAGCCGGGGTCGCTCGTGCGCGAGCCGCTGGCCGACGTGATCGTGGTGCGCAGCCTTACCAAGTCGATGGCCCTGCCGGGGGTGCGCGCCGGGTACGCCGTCGCCGCGCCCGCCGTGGCGGAGCGCTTGCGCGCCGTGCGCCCGCCCTGGTCGGCCAACGCGCTGGCGCTTGCGGCCCTCACAGCGATCGCGAAGCGCCCGGAGGCCCTGGCCGCCGCAGCCGAGCGAGGGGCCACCGAGCGCGCCGACCTGGCCGGGCGCCTGGACGGGGTGGCGGGGGTCCGCACCTGGCCGGGCGCGGCGAACTTCTGCCTGGTCGAGGTGGCGGACGGCCCGGCGGTGGTGGCCGCCCTGCGCGGACGCGGCATCGCCGTGCGCCCGGCGGGCTCCTTTCCGGGGCTCGGCCCCGGACACCTGCGCATCACGGCGCGCAGCGGACCGGAGAACGAGCGCGTGGCCGGCGCGCTCGCGGAGGCGGTCGGCGCGTCGTGAGCGCTCCCCCGCTCGCTGTGGTCGGCATCGGCGCCGACGGCTGGGCCGGCCTGGCCGAGCCGGCCCGCGCGGCGCTGCGCGCCGCCGAGCTGATCGTCGGGTCGGAGCGCCAGCTCGCGCTGCTCGAAGACACGGCCGCGGAGCACAGGGCCTGGCCCTCCCCGATCGACCCGCTCGTGGACGAGCTGGCAGCCGGCCCGTCGCGGGCCACCGCGGTGCTGGCCAGCGGCGACCCGATGCTCCACGGCATCGGCGCCACGCTCGCCCGCCGGCTCGGCCCCGAGCGTCTGCGCGTGTACCCGCACCCGTCGGCGTTCGCGCTTGCCTGCGCGCGCCTGGGCTGGCCGGAGACCGAGGTCGAGCTGGTCAGCGCCGTCGGGCGGCCCGCCGAGGTGGTCGCCCGGCTGCTCCAGCCGGGGCGCCGCCTCGTCGCCTACGTCGCCGGGCCCGACGGCGCCGCGACGGTCGCCCGAGTGGCGCGCGAGCGCGGCTTCGGCGAGAGCCGGCTGGTCGTGCTCGAGCAGCTCGGAGCAGCGGGCGAGCAGCTCCACGAAACCACGCCCGACGACTGGGGCGAGCGCGCGGCCGACCCGCTCCACGCCGTGGCGCTCGACTGCGGTCGCGCTCCCGGCGCTCCGCTGCTGCCGCTCACGCCGGGCCTTCCCGACGACGCCTACGAGAGCGACGGCCAGCTCACCAAGCGGGGCGTCCGCGCGATCACGCTCGCGGCGCTCGGGCCCGCGCCCCGCCAGCTGCTCTGGGATGTCGGCGCCGGCAGCGGCTCCATCGGAATCGAATGGCTGCGCGCGGAGAGCACCGCCCGCGCCGTGGCGGTCGAGGCGCGCGCCGACCGCGCCGAGCGAGCCGCCGCGAACGCGCGCCGCCTGGGCGTGCCCCGGCTGGAGGTGCGGCACGGCCAGGCGCCCGCGGCGCTGGACGGCCTCGAGGCGCCGGACGCGATCTTCGTCGGCGGCGGTGTCACCGAGCCCGGGCTGCTCGAGCGGTGCTGGTCGGCCCTGCTGCCGGGCGGGCGGATGGTGGCCAACGCGGTGACGCTGGAGGGCGAGGCCCGCCTGCTCGAGGCGCGCGCGACCTACGGGGGCGACCTCATGCGCATCGGGCTCGAGCACGCCGGCCGCGTCGGTGGCTTCACCGCGTGGCGAGCGCAGCTGCCCGTGGTCCAGTGGTCCGCCCGGCGGGGCCCCGGGTGACCGTTCACTTCATCGGAGCGGGGCCGGGCGCCCCCGACCTGCTGACGCTGCGCGCGCAGCGGCTGATCGCGGAGTGCCCCGTCTGCCTCTACGCGGGTGCGCTGGTGCCGCCGGAGGTGCTCGCCCATGCGCCTGCGGCAGTGCGGGCGGTGGACACCCAGAACCTCGACCTGGACGAGATCGTCGGCGAGCTGAGCGCGGCACACGAGCGCGGCCAGGACGTGGCGCGGCTGCACTCCGGCGACCTGTCGATCTACAGCGCCGTCGCCGAGCAGATGCGCCGCCTCGACGAGCTCGGCATCCCCTGGGACGTCACCCCCGGGGTGCCGGCGTTCGCCGCCGCGGCAGCCGCGCTCGGCCAGGAGCTGACCCTCCCCGGCGTGGCGCAGACCGTGATCCTCACACGCCACGCCCGCCGGGCGACCCCCAAGCCCGAGGGCGAGGAGCTGGGGGCGCTGGCGGCGCACGGCGCGACGCTGGTGATCCACCTCGGCGCCCAGGCGATGGACGAGCTGGCCGCCGAGCTGACGCCGCACTACGGCCCCGACTGCCCGGTGGCCGTGGTGGCGTGGGCCAGCTGGCCACGGGAGGTGGTGCTGCGCGGCACGCTCTCGACGATCGCCGCCGAGGTGGAGCGCGCCGGGGTGCGCCGAACCGCGGTGATCATCGTGGGGCGGGCGCTGGCGGAGCGCGGCTTTGCCGAGAGCCACTTGTACTCGGCGGACCGCGAGCGGCCGGGGCCGCCCCCCGAATGGCAGCAACCAGGGCAGCCCCCGCGGGGGGTGGGCCCTCAAACGGGGGTTATGTCTGACGTTGGGGGCCCACCCCCGTGCCGCGGGGGTCCGGGGGCGTGAGCCCCCCGAACGCCACAGACCGGCCAGCGTGCCGCGGGGGTCCGGGGGCGTGAGCCCCCGGGTCCTCATCCTCGGCGGCACGGCCGAGGCGCGCGAGCTCGCGGCCGCGCTGGACGCCGACGGTGTGCAGGTCATCTCGTCGCTGGCCGGGCGGGTCAGCCGGCCGCGACTGCCGGTGGGCGAGGTGCGCATCGGCGGGTTCGGCGGGCCCGAGGGCCTGGCGGACTGGCTGCGCGATCATCCCGTCGAGGCAGTCGTCGACGCCACGCACCCGTTCGCCGAGCGCATCTCCGCCTCGGCCGCGCGCGCCTGTCCCGCCGCCGGCGTCGAGCTGCTGCGCCTCGAACGGACCGGGTGGAGCGAGCGGCCCGGAGACAGCTGGCACTGGGTCGACGATCTCGCCCAAGCCGCGGAGGCGGTGGAGCGCCTCGGCCGGCGCGTGCTGCTCACCACCGGGCGGCAGGGGCTGGAGGCGTTCGCCGGGGTGCAGTCGGCCTGGTTTCTGATCCGCTGCGTCGACCCTCCCGACGCGCCGCTCCCCCCGCACGGCGAGGTGCTGCTCGACCGCGGCCCCTACGAGCTGTCCGGAGAGCTGGACCTGATCGACCGCCACGGGATCGACCTGGTGGTGACCAAGGACAGCGGCGGCGGCCAGACCAGCGCGAAGCTGGCCGCCGCGCGCGAGCGAGGGCTGCCCGTGGTGGTCGTGCGGCGCCCGCCGCGACCGCGCGTGCCCACGGTGACCACCGTGACCGACGCCCTGGCGTGGCTGGCGCGCGCCGCTCAGCCGGGGTAGCGGCGCGGCGTGTATACGCGCGGCGTCGCGCCGCCGTTCTGAACCACCCTGGTGGTGGAGGAGCCGACCAGCAGCAGCGTCCGCATGTCCACCGTCTCCGCGTCGAGGCCGGCGAGGGACGTGACGGAGATCGACTCGTCCGCGCTGCCCACCGCGCGGGCGACGACCACCGGGGTTTCCGGCTTGCGGTGGCGCAGCAGCACTTCCCGGGCGCGCTCGAGCTGCTCTCGCCGTGTGCGCGAGGCGGGGTTGTAGAGCGCCAGCGCGAGGTCCGCGGCACCGGCGGCCTCCAGCCGGCGCTCGACCACCTCCCACGGCTTGAGCTGGTCCGACAGCGAGATCACGCAGAAGTCGTGCCCGAGCGGCGCCCCGACGCGCGCCGCGGCGGCCTGCATCGCCGAAAGCCCGGGCACGACCCTGACCTCGACCCCGGCCGTGCCGTTGCTCGCCGCCTCGGCTGCCTCCAGCACGGCGGTCGCCATCGCGAAGATCCCCGGGTCGCCCGACGACACGACCGCCACGCGCCTGCCCGCAGCGGCCAGCTCCAGCGCCAGCCGCGCGCGCGTGTCCTCGACGCGGTTGTCGCTCGCGTGGCGGCGCTGCCCGGCCCGGACCGGCACCCGGGCGAGGTAGGTCGCGTAGCCGACCAGCTCCTCGGCCTCGGCCAGCTCGGCCCGCGCCTCCGGCGTGAGCCACTCGGCCCCGGCCGGTCCGAGCCCGACCACGGAGACGCGGCCCGCCCCCTCGGCGGGCGGGCGCGCGCCGGCGCCGATCGTGGGCACCAGCACCAGTGACATGTAGGGGACCTCGCCGTCGACGTCGCGCAGCGCGGCCACGCGCTGCTCGGGTGCGCTGGCGCGCTCCACGTAGACGGCGCGCTCGGCCACCCCCGCCCGCTCGGCGGCCTCGCGCACGTTCTCGAAGGTCCGGCCCAGCTTCAGGATCACCGCGGCGTCCACGCCGCGCAGGCTCGTGGCCAGCACGTCGGGCGGCAACGTGCCGGGCAGTACGGTGAGCACGTCGTCGCGCTTGGCCAGCGGGGTGCCGGCGGCGGCCGCGGCGGCCGAGAATGAGGTGACGCCCGGAACAACCTCGGTCTGGTAGCGGTGCGCCAGCCGCTCGTGCAGGTACATGTACGACCCGTAGAAGAAGGGGTCGCCCTCGCACAGCACGGCCACGTCGCGCCCCGCGTCGAGGTGCTCGGCCAGCTGCTCGGCGCTGGCGTCGTAGAAGTCGCGCAGCGCGCGCTCGTAGGCCTCGGGCGACTCGGTTTCCTCGGTGGTGACCGGGAAGGTCAGCGCCACCTCGATCTGGGCCTCGCTGAGATAGGGGGCGGCGATGCGGCGCGAGACGCTCCTGCCGTGGCGGGCGGTCGGATAGGCGACGACCGCGGCGGCCTCGATCACCCGCCGCGCCTTGAGCGTCAGCAGCTCGGGATCGCCAGGGCCGATGCCGACTCCGAACAGGCGTCCCGCCGCGGCGCCCATCATTCCTCGTGCCGGGCCAGGGCGTTCACCGCGGCGGCGGCGATGGCGCTCCCGCCGCGGCGGCCGTGGACCACCAGGTACCCGAGCCCCGCCGAGTTGCCGGCCAGCTCGGCCTTCGACTCCGCCGCGCCGACGAACCCGACCGGCACTCCGATCACGGCGGCCGGCACCTCGGCGCCCGCCTCGACCAGCTCGAGCAGACGGAACAGGGCCGTGGGAGCGTTGCCGATCACCACGACCGCGCCCCCGAGGCGGTCCCCCCAGAGGTCGAGCGCCGCCGCGCTGCGGGTGGTGCCCAGCTCGCGCGCGAGCGCCGGGACGCCCGGGTCCCCCAGCGTGCACACGACTTCGTTGCCCGCCGGCAGGCGCGAGCGCGTGACGCCGGCGGCGACCATCTCCGTGTCGCACAGCACCGGCGCCCCGCGCTCGAGCGCCCCGCGCGCCGCCGTGCCGAAGCCGTCCGAGGCTGCCACGTCGTCGCGCAGGTCGACCATCCCGCAGGCGTGGATCATCCGAACGACCACGCGCTCCAGCACCGGGTCCAGGCCGGCCAGGTCCGCTTCCGCGCGGATCGTGGCGAACGAGCGGCGGTAGATCTCGGCGCCGTCCTGCAGGTAGGCGATCATCGCGCCGCCGATCCGGCCACCATCCGGGTCAGGCCCTCGCCGTCGGCGAACACGGCCACTCCCACGTCCGGCGGCTCGCCGCAGCGCCTGCCGCAGGCGGACCAGTGCTCGGTCGGGTCGTCCGCGCCCCGCTCGGCGGCGCGCCCGGCCGCCGCCGCGCGGACGTCCACGAGCGCCTTGGTGCAGGCGCCCATGCCCGCGCACGCCGAGAGCCCCTCCCATCCCGACCGCGGCGACACGACCAGTCCGAGCCGCTCGAGAGCGATCAGGACCGACTCCACGCGCTCCGTCCGCACGTCCACGAGGCTCAGGGTCCGGCGCGTGGACAGCCTGACCGCTCCACCGTGTGCGCGGGCGAGCCCCGCCAGCGCGTCGACGGCGCGCGGCTCGATGCGTCCGAGCGGGGGCAGCGCCGTGACCGAGGCGCGGCCATCTGGCTGCGCCAAGGTGCCCGGAGCCGGCTCCGCCGTCGAAGGAGGCCTTTCGGTCCCCGACACGCGGGCGCCCAGGCGCCCCGCGATCTGGGCGGGGCCGTCGTCGAGCTCGCGGATACGCCACGCGCCTGCGCCCTGCTCGGTGCGCACCGCCAGGAACGCGCGGGCCGCCGCCAGCGCGAGCTCGGCGGCATCGGGCGGCGCGGCGACAATGGTGGTGCGCCACCCTCCGAGTCCCAGGGAGAAGCCGTCCGCCGAGGCCGTCAGCGAGACGTCGGCGCCGGTTGCGGAGGTCAGCCCGGCGCCGTCGTCGACCGCGAACAGGAAGCGCCCCGGCAGCTCGGCCAGCAGGGGGTCGGCGCACAGGCCGTGGTCCAGTGCGTCCACCACGGCGTCCGTGGCCGCGAGCGAACGCGGATGGCGGCCGGCCAGCGGGCTGGCGATCAGGTTGCGCACCCGCTCGTGCGTGCGGGAGGGGAGCAGACCGGCCTCGGCGAGCACCGCCTCGACCCGCTCGACCGCGGCGTCGGGCAGGCCGCGCACCTGCAGGTTGGCGCGCGAGGTCAGCTCCACGAGCCCGTTCCCGAGCCGGGCGGCCGTCGCGACGGCGTCCAGCTGAGCGGCGCCTATGCGACCACCCGGCAGGCGAATCCGCGCCAGCCCGCCGTCCTGAGCCGGGTGAAGGCGCAGGACACCGGGGCAACGATCGTCGCCGGACCGTTCGACTGGGGGCGCGCCGAGTGCGGTCACTCTCCAGCCGTAGCCGTCGCCCTCCGTCGGCCGGCGAGCGACCAGAGCGAGCGTCCGGTCATCACGCGCTGCGCCGTGACGGAGAACACCAGCCCGATGCTCGTCCACATGACGAGCTGCGTGCCCACCGACGCCTCGCGGAAGCGCCACAGCGTGGTCGCGGGGAACGTCTTCGGGATCTCGTGGACACCCGGCAGCGCGAGCCCGGCCACCAGCACGACGGCGAGATACGCGACGCCCGCAAGCGCCGCGGCGACCTCGGGCGAGCGCCGCCCGGCGAGCGTTCGGCGCAGCCGCACCGCCGCTAGGGCCGCCAGGATCGAGATCCACACCATCACCAGGTAGAGGGCCGTGCGATCGCCGATGGTGTCGGGGTCGCCGACCGCTGGCGGGTTGGGCGGGTACTTGACGAACGGAACCAGGTAGATGACCAGGAACGCCGCGGCCGCCAGCCAGAGGGCGGTCCGAGCGGGGCTCGCGCGCCCTACGCGCCCGTAGACGTACGCGAAGACCAGCGCGAAGATCCCGCCGAGCGCGAGGCCGTAGACGGTCGAGGCGGTCAGCAACCCCACGCCTCTCTGGGTGCCGCGCGAGACGGGCGCCGCCGCCTGCTCGCCGGGCGGGGAGTGGGCCTCCTCGTAGGCGATCGCCTGGTCCACGGCCGGCTCACCGGCGACGCTCATGAAGCCGAACGCCACCAGGCCGGCGATGAAGCCGGCCACCAGGCCGCAGATCAGCAGCTTCCTGAGCACCTCGTCATCCCGCCGCTAGTGGCAGGGGAACCCGAGCAGGTGCCGACCGTCGTGGACCCACTCGTGCAGCGAGCTGCCGGGCACGACCGAGGCGGCCCCCTCGTCGATCCCCACGAAGTAGATCAACAGCATCAGCGCCGCGCCGAACAGCGCCCACGGCGCGAGCTCCCGCGCGGAGATGGCCGGCGGGTGGACGACCTCGGGCCTGGCGGCGGGCCCTGCGGCGACTTCGGACATCTCGTACCTCCTCGGGATTGCGCGTCCCGTTCAGCGGTCTTGAGCGCCGGTCCAAGTGTCCTGGCTCCCGGATCTTCGCCGAGCTCCCGCCTTCCCGCCTTCGCACGGTGGCATCTTGAGAGACGACTCTCCGGTCACAGTGGCGCGACCGCCCCGGACTCGCACCGGAGTTCCTCGCACCGTCGCTCCTTAGAGCGGCGAGTCTATCTCCCGGGGAGACGGCGCGTAAGCTGCTCCTCCCGCCACCATGCGTGGCCCCGCCTGACCTCAGGAGGCAGCCTCATGATCGTGATGTTCTCCGCCCGCCGCCTCAAGCCCGGTGCCTGGGAGCAGTTCCGGCGCGCCTGGGACCCGGGCGACGCCAAACCACCGGGCTTCCAACGCGCCTATCACGCGCGCAACATCCGCGACGAGGACGAGATCGTCTCGTTCGGGCTGTTCGACATGACCGAGGACGACTACCGCCGCTGGCGTGCCGAGGCCGACGCCGAAGAGACACATCGGGTGGATCAGCTTTCGGCGTTCGTGCAGAACGAGCACGTGTCGGGCGTCTACGAGGTGATCGACACGGTGGACGAGTAGCGGAGCGCCCGAGCTACTCATCTGGCGCTCATAGAGCGCCGTCAAGCTCCATCCCATGCGGGTCCTGATCGTCGAAGACGAGGTCAAGATGGCGGGGCTGCTGCGCCGCGGACTGCGCGAGGAGGGCGTGGCCGCTGACGTTGCGATCAAGGGCGAAGACGCGCTCTGGATGGCTGCCGCCACCGCCTATGACGCGATCGTGCTCGACGTGATGCTGCCGGGGCTGGACGGCTTTGAAACCTGCCGCAGGCTGCGCGAGGAGGCGATCTGGTCGCCTGTGCTGATGCTGACCGCGCGCGACGCCGTCGAGGATCGAGTGGCCGGCCTCGACGGCGGGGCGGATGACTACCTCACCAAGCCGTTCTCCTTCGCCGAGCTGCTGGCCCGCCTGCGCGCGCTGGTCCGTCGCGGGCCCGTGGACCGGCCGGCGGTGCTGCAGGTCGGCGACCTGCGCCTGGATCCCGCCACCCACCAGGTGTGGCGCGGGGAAACGGAGGTGTTGCTGTCCCAGAAGGAGTTCGCGCTGCTGGAGGCCTTCATGCGCCGCCCGGGAGAGGTCCTCTCGCGCTACCAGCTGCTCGAACAGGCGTGGGACTACGAGTACGAGAATCGCTCGAACGTGATCGACGTCTACGTACGCTACCTGCGCGAGAAGGTCGACCGGCCCTTCGGGGCGGAGTCGATCGACACCGTTCGCGGGGTCGGCTATCGCCTGCGCGAGGCTGCCTCGGCGTGAGGCGGCTGCCGGTCCGGCTGAGACTGACGCTCGCCTTCGCGGGCGTGATGGCACTGGTCCTGGCCGCGGTCGGCGCTTTCCTCTACCTGCGCTTCGAGAACGACCTGCGCGCGTCGGTCGACCAGGGCCTGCGCTCCCGCGCTGGGGACGTGGCGGCGCTGGTGCGGCAGGCGGATTCCGGATTGAGCGAGGGCGGGCGCAGCCCGCTGACCGAGCAGGGCCAGAGCTTTGCCCAGATCCTCGACGGGCGCGGACGGGTGGTCGACGCCAGCCCGCAGCTGCGCAAGCGGCCTCTGCTCGCCGGCTCCGACCTCGCTCGGGCCGAGTCCGGCACGATCACCATCGAGCGCGACAACCCCGTCGAGGGCGGCGAGCCGACGCGGCTCCTGGCCACACCTGTTCGAGCGCAGGGGAAAAAGCTCGTCATCGCGGTCGGCACCTCCCTCGAGGACAACGAGGCCTCTTTGGGCAACCTGCTGGCCCTGCTGCTGATCGGGGGCCCGGCAGCGCTGCTGCTGGCCTCGCTCGCGGGCTACGGCGTGGCCGCCGCGGCCCTGCGTCCGGTGGAGGCGATGCGCCGGCGGGCCGCCGAGATAGAGCAGGCCGAGCCGGGGCAGCGGCTGCCGGTGGCCGATGCCGACGACGAGATCGCCCGCCTCGGCACGACTCTGAACGCGATGCTCGACCGCCTCGAGGCCGCCTTCGAGCGCGAGCAGACGTTTGTTGCGGACGCCAGCCATGAGCTGCGCACGCCGCTGGCGATTCTCAAGACCGAGCTCGAGCTCGCGCTCCGCGCGGGCCGCAGCAAGGCGGAGCTCCTCGATGCGCTGCGCTCGGCCGCGGAGGAAACCGACCGCGTGGCGCAGCTGGCCGAGGACCTGCTCGTCATCGCGCGATCGGATCGCGGCCAGCTGCCGGTTCGGCTCGCCTCCGTCGACGCCGGCACGCTGCTCGAGAGCGTGAGGGAGCGCTTTGCGCGCCGGGGCGAGCAGCAGGGGCGCGCGCTCGAGGTCTCGGCGCCCGCGCGAGTCGAGGTGAGCGCCGATCCGCTGCGCGTCGAGCAGGCGCTCGGAAACGTCGTCGACAACGCGCTCCGCCACGGCGCCGGGCCGATCCGCCTGTCCGCGGCCGAGCGCGACGGGATGGTCGAACTGCGCGTCTCCGACCGGGGCAGCGGCTTTCCCGAGGGCTTCCTCGACCGGGCCTTCGAGCGCTTCACCCGCGCCGACGATTCCCGCGCGCGCGGGGGCAGCGGCTTGGGGCTTGCGATCGTGGACGCCATCGCCCGTGCCCACGGAGGGAAGGCGGGCGCGCGCAATCGCGAAGGTGGCGGCGCCGATGTCTGGATCGAGCTCCCCAACCCGGCGCGCCGACCCACCGAATGAAGGTGGCCCCGCCGAGGCGGGGCCACCTGTCACATCGTGCCGGGCCGCGGCTATGTCCGGGGCCGTGCTACTGCTGGCCCTGGGCCTGGTTGTCGGCGCTCGGGTTGCCGGGCTCGTCGGCGTGCCCGCCGGGACCGTCGTCACCCGGGACCTCGGCGCCCTCAGCCGCCTCGCCCTTTTCCGGGCTCTCGGGCGCCCCGGCCTTCTCCGTGGCGTCGTCCTTCCCGTTCTGGTCCTGGACGTTGTCCGGGTCCGTGGCCGAGTTCTCGGGGGCGTTGCTCTCGGTGCCCGACTCGGGCGCCTTCTGCGTTGCGGCGCTACCCGACTGCGTGGGCGTTGCCGTGTTGCCCGAGCTACCCGAGCTGCCCGAGCTGCCCGACTGGGCGATCGCGATCCCGCCCACACCCAGGGCGGTGATCGCTGCCGCGGCAAGTGCCGCGATTGTCTTTTGCACCTTCGGTCGTTCGAACATCTGACGCTCCTTTGGTCGTGGTTTCGATCAAGCACGACCGAAAGTACGGAGGGCCGATGAGGCGCCTGTGAGTCCATGAGGCGGGCGTGAGAAGGGGTCCGACTTGCCGCGAGCCCGGCCGGGCCTAAGTGATGTGGCGGGGTGGAAGACCACGTTCTCATCGACCGTCTCCAGTTCACCCTGACGGTCACGTTCCACTACCTCTTCCCCATCCTCACGATGGGACTGGCGCTGTTCATCGCCTACATGAAGAGCGTCTCCTACCTGGGGCGGCCCGAACGGCGCCTGCGCCTCTTCCGCAGGACCGACGAGGAGCGGGAGCGCTACGAGGGCATGTCGCGCTTCTGGGCCAAGATCTTCGCCGTCAACTTCGCCTTCGGGGTCGTCACCGGCATCCCCATGGAGTTCCAGTTCGGCACGAACTGGGCGCAGTTCTCGAACTACGCCGGCGGCGTGATCGGCACGACCCTGGCGATGGAGGGCATGTTCGCCTTCTTCGCCGAGTCGGTCTTCCTCGGGGTCTTCCTGTTCGGGCGCGGGCGCGTGAGCCCTCGGGTGCACTGGATCGCGGCGCTGATGGTCTTCGTGGGGTCGTGGCTATCGGGGTGGTTCATCATCGCCACCAACGCCTGGATGCAGCACCCGGTGGGCTATGTCGGCTCGGGCGACAACCTCGAGATGAAGTCCTTCTGGGACCTGATGAGCAACCCGTGGCTGCCCTGGCAGTACCTGCACAACATGAGCGGCGCGGCCATCACCGGCGCGTTCGTGATCGCCGCGCTGGGCGCCTTCTACCTGCTCCTCGGCAGGCACGTCGAGATCGCCAAGACGTCCCTGCGGATCGGCGTGGTAGCCGCCCTGGTCCTCACCGTGCTGCAGATCTTCCCGACCGGTGACCGATCGGCCCACGACGTGGCCACGCACCAACCGTCGGCCTTCGCGGCCATGGAGGGAATGTTCCAAACGCAGGCGGGCGCGCCGCTCGTGATCATCGGCAATCCCAACACCGAGCGGCGCAAGCTGGAGTCGACGATCGAGATGCCGAAGCTGCTCTCGTTCCTGACCTCGCAGCGCTGGAACCAGCGCCTCACGGGCCTGAACGACATCCCCGAGAGCCGGTGGCCCGACTCCGTGTCGCTCGTCTACTACTCGTACCACATCATGGTCGGGCTCGGCACGATCCTGCTGCTCGTGGCCGCGCTCGCCACCTTCCTGCTGTGGAGGGGCAGGCTGTTCCGGTCGCGGGCGATGTTGTGGGCGCTGATGCTCTCGGTGCCACTCACCTACATCGCCAACATCGCCGGCTGGACAACGGCCGAGACGGGGCGGCAGCCGTGGATCGTCTGGGGCCTGCTGCAGACCAAGCACGGCGCCTCCCCGGCGGAGTCCGTGCCGGCAGGCACCGGGCTGTTCACGCTGCTCGGGTTCACGGGCCTCTACCTGCTCCTGGGCCTCCTGTTCGTGATGCTCATTCTGCGGATCGTCAACAGCGGCCCGGAGAGCCTCGAGCTTGCCACCACCTCGAGCGCGGCTGCCGCGGAGCGGACCTAGGGACTCGCCGTGGCCACGATGTGGTTCGGATTCCTCGCGTTCATGATCGCCATGTACGTGGTCCTCGACGGGTTCGACCTCGGAGTCGGCGCCCTCCACCTTCTGCTCACCGACGAGGAGCGCGAGCAGTCCACCGCCGCGATCGGCCCGATCTGGAACGGCAACGAGGTCTGGCTGATCGCATCCGGAGGGGTGCTGTTCATGATCTTCCCCAAGGTCTACGCCGCCGCCTTCAGCGGCCTCTACTTCGGGCTGATCCTCGTGCTCTGGCTGCTCGTGGGCCGTGGCCTCGGCCTGGAGCTGCGACACCAGGTCGACAACCCGCTCTGGCGCCAGGCGTGCGACGCGGTCTTCGGGCTCTCCTCCGCCGCGCTGGCGTTCGTGTTCGGTGTGGCGCTCGGCAACGTCGTGCGCGGCGTTCCGCTGGACGCGGACGGCTACTTCCACCTCCCGCTGTTCGACATCCTCAACACCTACGCGGTCCTGATCGGCGTGTTCGGCGTGGCCGTCCTGGCCACACACGGCGCGAGCTTCCTGGCCTTCCGCTCCGGCGGCGAGCTGGCCGGGCGGGCGCGGCGCTGGGCGCGAGCGCTGTGGTGGGCCGAGGCGGCCCTGTTCGTGGGGCTGATCGCCCCGACCTACTCGGCCCGCGAGCAGATGCTCACCAACCTGACCGACCACCCGTGGCGGCTGGTGTTCCCGGCGCTTGCGCTGGCTGCGCTGGTGGCGCTCTTCACCTACCAGCGCCGCGCGCTCTGGGGCCGCGCGTTCGCGGCATCCGCGCTGTTCATCGTGGGCCTGCTCACGACCGCGGCCGTCGGCCTCTACCCCAACCTGCTCCCGGCGCGGGAGGGGCACCTGCACTCGCTCACGATCGACAACGGGATCGCCGGCAACACCGTGCTGCACACCGCGGTGATCTGGTGGCCGCTTGCCCTGATGCTGGCCGGCTTCTACTTCCTGCTGGCCTATCGCATGCTGGTGCTGGGCTCGCGCGCCGGCTAGCCGACCGCCCGCGACATGGCCGGCGGCCCAGCCTCGGCCGCGGGCGGGGCGGGTTCGCGGCAGGCCGCCCCGCGGCAGTGCGCGAGCCGGGCGAGCAGGCGATGGAGTGTCCTGCGGACGGCGCTGTACCGCGGGTCCGGGTAGTGGGAATGCAGCTCGTTGGGATCGCGGATGAGGTCGTACAGCTCGCGCGCGCCGCTGCGGTACTCGACATAGAGCCAGCGGTTGGTGCGCACCGCGCGGTAGCTCAGGATGCGTCGCACGGCGGGGGCGCCGTCCTGGTCCTGGTCTCGCACCGGGACGTAGCGCCGCCCCCCGGTTTCGTGCAGGAACGGGCGGCGGGTGCGACGCGCCGGATGGCGGGCGAAGGGGAGCAGCGAGCGGCCGTCCTGCGTGAGTCCGGCCCGGGCGTGGGCGGCCTGCAGGATCGTCGGGGCCAGGTCGATGTTCCCGACCAGCTCGCGGGAAACCTGTCCGTGCGGGATGCCCGGGCCGCTGAGCAGCAGCGGCACCTGCGTAGAGGGGTCGTACGGAAGCATCTTGCCGCTCGGCACGTCGTGCTCGCCCTGCATGTAGCCGTTGTCGGACGTGAACAGGATGTAGGTGTTGGCGAGCTCGCCTTGATCTCGCAGCGCGTCGACGATCGCCTTGACGGCATCGTCGACCGCCAGCAGGGAGCGCTGGCGTTGAAGGTAGTGCTCGCCGATCCGATCCATCACGCGCAGGTTGAGACGACCGCGGCGCAGGAAGGGCGGCTTGTCGGTCAAGTCCCCCTCGTCGAACGCCCGCGTGGTCCGCAGCGACTCGTACCTGAGCGCGGAGGCGTCGCGCGGCGCGGGCCGCACGAGCTTGCCGGTCACCGCCCGGATCGAGGCGCTCTCATGGTGCGGCGCCAGGAAGGCGACGGAGAGGAAGAAGGGGCGCCTGGAGGGGGCGCGGCGCTTGATGAAGTCGACGGCCTTCCTGCGATAGACGTCCGTCTGGTAGAGCCGCGGATCCTCGGCGAACGGGCGACCGTACGTGCGGCGCCGGCCGTTCTCGTCGAGCGTGTACCCCCACATGCGATAGGTCGACCCGTCGATCGCGCCGTGCCACTCGGTCCAGCCGGGCGGCACGTCGGCGGCGACCTGAGTGCCGTAGCCGTTCATGTACTTGCCGATATGGGAGGTCGCGTAGCCGGCGCGCTGGAGCCAGACCGGCAGCGAATTCCAACGATCGAAGCGGATATAGCCGCCGGTCGGCGGATACAACCCCATCACGCCGTGGTTGTGGGCGTACTGGCCGCTGAAGTACGTGGCCCGCGAGGGGCAGCAGACCGGATACGAGACATACGAGCGGGCGAACGTGACCCCGTGCGCGCCCAGCAGGTCACGCGTGATCGGCATGACATCCATGTCCTCGACCGTCTCGTCATCGGTCATCAGGACTACGACATTCGGGCGCCCCTGGCGAAGCGCGCGCGCATCCCCGGCGGAACTGTCGCCCGCGACCGCCTCGACGGCCTCGATGCCGACCCCCACCGCCAATGCCGAGGCCGCGACCGCCAGCAATACCAGGAGCGCCCTGGACACGACCCGTGTCGTAGCGCACCTATCTTTGCCGCGGCTAAAGGCGCTCCCTACGGCAGCAGGCTGCCGCCCGGCGGCACGACCCAGAGCTTCTCGGCGCGCTGTGCCACGGCCTCGGCATCCAGGTCCGCGACCGTCCGCGCCTGCGCCTCGTGCATCAGGCGCGCGAGCTCGCCCCATGCCATCGCCACCGCCGCGACCTTGGCGGTGGGCCCCCACCCCGTCGCGGCGCGCAGCTCGTCGGCGCGCGCCTTGACCTCGTCGGCGGTGACCTCGCCGAACGGCTTCGAGCGCCCGCCCGCGAAGACCCGCTCCGCGAGCACCTTCCGCGCGTCGGGTGTCGCGCGCGCGCTCACAGTAGGTACGGGACGGCGCCGACCGCCCCGAGCGTGTACCAGACACCGAACGCCAGCGTCAGCGCTCCCATCGCCGGGGCGAAGGCGAGCATCCGCCTCAGCACCGGCCCGCGGGTGATCGCGTAGCCGAACGCCGACGACACGATCGCCATCGACGCCGCCGTGCCGACGGCGAACACCAGCAGCGCCGCGACCGCCTCCGTCCGCCCCGGGATCGTCGCGAGCAGCAGCACACCGACGCCGGCCGATCCCCCCATCCCGTGAACCAGGCCTATCCCGAACGCCTGCAGCGGCGACCTGCCCAGCGTGGTCTGCGGCTCGTGGCGGTGATCGTGTCGCGCGGCGGGGTCTTCGTGCGGGTGGAGGTGGCGGTGCTCCACGTGGCCGTGGCGATGCGGGTGGGCGTGGAAGTGGCCGCTGCGCCACCGCGCCAGCAACCGGGCGGCCAGGAACACGATCACCACGCCCACCAGCGCCTCCGCCGCGCGCTGGACCGCGTGCGGGAGGTAGGCGTGGAAGAGGACGATCGGCACGCCGAACAGGGCGAGAGTCGTGGCATGGCCGAGCCCCCACGCAAGGCCGAGCCGGGCGGCCCGGCGCGTCCCGTCCTCGGGCTCCGAGGCGATCAGCGTCGAAACCGCCGCCAGGTGATCCGGGTCGGAAGCGTGGCGGAGGCCGAGCAGCAGGGCCACGGCCAGGACGGCCACCAGCGCCTCGCCGTGCGCGAGCTGCGCGAGCCACTCGTCAAGCCCGAACATCGCCTCTCCCCTCCTCCGCTGTCAGCCGAGCCGCGGCCACGGCAAGCTGACCGTACGCGATACCGCCGTCGTTGGGCGGCAGCAGCTCCGGCGTCAGCACGCGCAGGCCGGCGTCGCCGAGCAGTTCGGCCGTGCGTCCGAGCAGCCGCTGGTTCTGGAAGACACCGCCCGTGAGGACGATCGTCTCGGTGCCGCAGCGCGCGGCCGTGACCTCGCAGGCGCGAGCGGTGGCCGCGGCCAGGCCGTTGTGGAAGCGGGCCGAGACGACCGAGAGCTCCAGGTCGCGCTCGAGATCGGCGACGACCGCCCGCACCAGGGGACGAGCGTCCATCACGAGCGGGCCGGCGCCGTCGTCGCGGAGGGCCAGCTCGTAGCTACCCGATTCCGCCGGGTCGAGGGCCGCCTCCAGCTCCACCGCCGCCTGCCCCTCGTAGTTGACCTCGGCTCGCACGCCACAGAGCGCCGCGACCGCGTCGAACAGCCGCCCGGCGCTGGTCGTGAGCGGCGAGGCGACGCCGGTGCGCGCGAGCTCGCTCACCTGCCTCCAGGAGTCCGGCTCGACCACCCCGCCCAGCGTGCGCGGCAGCTGCGGGGGCTCGTCGAACGCGGCGGCCAGCCAGGCGCACGCCATCCGCCACGGCTGGCGTGTGGCGGCATCGCCGCCGGGCAGCCGTACCGGGAAGAGCAGCCCGGCCCGCTCGAAGCGCTCGAGGCCGCCGAACAGCAGCTCCCCTCCCCAGACGGTGCCGTCCTCTCCGTAGCCCGTGCCGTCGAAGACGGCGCCGACCGCGGGCCCGGCCTCGCCGTGCTCCGCGAGGCAGGCCGCCAGGTGCGCGTGGTGGTGCTGGACTCCGATCAGGCGGACGCCGTCGATCGCCTCGGCGTGCTTGGTCGACAGGTACTCGGGGTGCAGATCGTGCGCCACCGCCTCGGGCGCGACGGCGAGCAGGCGCTGGAAGTGGTCGATCCCGCTCTCAAACGACCGCAGCGTCTCGTAGTTCTTGAGGTCGCCGACGTGGTGCCCGACCCAGGCGTTGCCGGCCTTGGCCACCGCGAACGTGTTCTTCAGCTCGGCGCCGCAGGCCAGCAGGTGCCGGCCGCAGTCGACAGGGAGCCGGATCGCGTTCGGCACGTAGCCGCGGGAACGGCGCACCATCAGTGGCCGGCCGCCGGAGTGGCGCACCACCGAGTCGTCGGTACGCGTCTCGATCGGCCGGTCGTGCAACAGGAAGAGGTCGGCGATGGCGGCGAGCCGCTCGCACGCGTCGGTGTCGCGGTACGCGATCGGCTCGTCGGAGACGTTGCCGCTGGTCAGCACGAGCGTCGCAGCGGCGTCCGCCACCAGCAGGTGGTGCAGCGGCGAGTACGGCAGCATCACGCCGAGCTGCGGGGACCCCGGCGCCACGGACGCCCCCACCGGCGCCCCCGGGCGCCGGCGCGCGAGCACGATCGGCCGGGCGCGGTCCGCCAAGAGCTCCTCCTCGGCCGGCGAGAGGTCTACCAGCTCGCGCGCGGTCGCCAGATCGGGCGCCATCAGCGCGAACGGCTTGTCCTCGCGGTGCTTGCGTGCGCGCAGCTGCGCCACCGCGGCCTCGTCGTCGGCGCGGCATGCCAGGTGGAAGCCGCCGATTCCCTTGACCGCCACGATCGCCCCGGCGCGCAGCGCCCGCGCGGTGGCCTCCACCGCGTCCCGCGCGACCGGGTCGGGCACCGCGCGCCCGCCGGCGTCCACCAGGCGCACCCGCGGCCCGCAGTCCGGGCAGGCGTTCGGCTGGGCGTGGAAGCGGCGGTCCCGGGGGGCGCCGTACTCGGCGAGGCAGGCGGCGCACATCTCGAACGCGGACATGGTCGTGTGCGGCCGGTCGTAGGGCACGTCACGGACGATCGTGAAGCGGGGACCGCAGTTGGTGCAGTTCGTGAACGGGTAGCGGAAGCGCCTGTCGGCAGGGTCGAAGAGCTCGGCCAGGCAGTCGGCACAGGTGGCGCTGTCGGGCGTCACCGCGGCGCGCGGCTCCCCGCCCGCGGGGCTTTCGCGGATCGAGAACCCGCGCTCGCCGAGCTCCTCGAGCGCTTCGGCGGTCACCCGCTCGACGGTCGCCAGCGGCGGCGCCTCGAGCGGCAGCCTGGCCAGGAAGCGCTCCACCGTGTCCGACGGCGCCTCCACCTCGACGACCACCCCTCGGGAGTCGTTCAAGACGTGGCCCGCCACGCCCAGCTCGCCCGCGAGGCGGTAGACGTAGGGACGGAAGCCGACCCCCTGCACGGTTCCCTCGACCCGCGCGCGCACCCGGGTCATGCCAGCTCCACCAGCTCGCGCAGGAGGTGATAGGCGCTGGCCTGCGCCTCCTGGATGCGCGGAATGTGCTCTGAGCGCGTGACCACGACGTGGTCGGCCAGCCGCTCCGCGGCCACCAGCCCGCCGTCGTAGCCAACCATCGCGATCGTGCGCATGCCGCGCTTGCGCGCCTCCGCCAGGGCGGCGACCACGTTCGCCGAATTGCCGCTCGTGGAGATCGCCAGCAGAGCGTCGCCCTCGCGGCCGTGCGCGATCACCTGCCGCGAGAAGATCGCCTCGGTCCCGATGTCGTTGGCGATCGCGGTCAGGATCGCCGCGTCCTCGGTCAGGTCGAGCGCGCGGCGCCCGGACTGGCGAAAGTCGGCCACGGCGTCCATCGCATCGGTCGCGGAGCCCCCGTTGCCGAGGGCGAGCAGGCGGCCGCCCGCATCGAGGTCCTGTCGCAGTCCGGCGGCCGCCCCCGTCAGCTCCGCGCGGTTCTCGGTGAGCGTCTGTTCCCGCAGCTCGCCGACCTCCTCCGCCTTGGCCAGCACGGAGCGGCGCACGTCCTCGACCACGGCATCCAGGTCGTCCTCGCTCTCGCCGAGGAACGGGTAGAGGAAGCTCGACGCCCCGGTGTCGTGCACCGGCCGGGCGTCGCGACCCTCGAGCAGGCCGCGATGGTCGAAGAAGACGTGCACCAGCTCCCAGAGCACGTGGTACAGCGTCTCGACGAGCTCCTGGTGGATCGACGGGTCGGCCGCCGGCGGGTCGAACTCCCATTCGGCGCCGACCGGCCCGAACGCGAGCGTCAGGCAGCCGCGCTCGCGTGCAACCGCGATCGCGGCGGCGGTTTCGACCATGCCGAAGCCGATCGCGATGTCAGGCGGCTCGAGGGCCAGCTCCGCCTGCTCGAGCAGCGAACCGCCCTCGCCGGCCAGCGCAAGCGCGGGCAGCGCACGCTTGCCGACTATCACCGGGTGCACGAACTCGACGGCGACGTGGCGCGCGTCCGAGCGCGCTGCCGGCGAGCGGCCCAGGGCGATCAGGCGCCCGCCGCGTGCGAAACGCTCCGCCATCCGGTGGCACAACCGCGCGATCCGCTCGGATTCAAGCTCGAAGAAGGCGCTGTTGGCCTGCGTGCGCTCGGTGAGCGCACGGTCCAGGACGTCGCTCGCGAGCGCGTGGCTCAAGCCGGCGCCTCCACGGGCGCGCCGACGCGTACGAGCCAGTCGCGCCACTCCTCGATGCCCTCACCGGTCTTCGCGCTGACCAGGATGCGCTCCACTCCCGGGTGGACCGAGTCGAGGTTGTAGAGGAACTTCTCGAGGTCGAAGTCGAGGTGCGGCAGCAGGTCCATCTTGTTGACCAGCACCAGCTCGCACGCTCTGAACATGAGCGGGTACTTGAGCGGCTTCTCCTCGCCCTCGGTGATCGAGGAAACCATGATCCGGGCGTCCTCGCCGACCTTGAACTCGGCCGGACAGACGAGATTCCCGACGTTCTCGATCACCAGCAGGTCGATATCGGCGAGCGGCAGCTCCGGCAGCGCCGACCGCACCATGTTCGCGTCCAGGTGGCACTCGCCGCCGAAGCTCGGGTCGGTGTTGAGCTGCGTCACGGGAACGTGCAGCGAGGCCAGCCGGTCGGCGTCCATCGACCCCTGCACGTCGCCCTCGAGCACGCCAACCCGCACGCCGCGCAGGTCACGGACCACGCGCTCCAGCAGAGCGGTCTTGCCCGCGCCCGGAGCGCTCATGAAGTTGACCACCCGCACGCCGGCGCGATCGAAGTCGGCGCGATTCGCCTGGGCGATCGTGTTGTTGGCGTCGAGCGCCTCCTCGACGATCTTCACCCTTGTGCGATGCACGCGGCCTCCTCGACCTCGATCGACTCCACCTCGAATTCGTTGCCGCTCGCCACCTCGACCTGGCCGGCGCCGCCGCACCGGGGACACATGAAGATCGGCACATCGATCTCCCACTCCTCCTCGCAGCGCGCGCAGCGCAACCGCGCGGGGATCGCCTCCTGCTCGAGCCGCGCCCCCTCGCAGACCGTCCCCTTTGCGACGAAGCCGAAGTAGAAGTCGAGCGTGTCCGGCACCACCTGCCGCAGCGCGCCGATGCGCAGGCTCACGACGCTCACCGGCCGCCCCTCGGCGTGCTTGACGACGGTGTTCACGATCGCGCCGGAGAGCGACAGCTCGTGCATCGCTCAGTCGACTGCGTAGGCGGCGTCGGAGCGCAGCTCTTCGATCGTGTCGATCACGAGGTTGACGGCGCCGTCGACGGCGCGCTCGACCTCGTCGCTGAGGCCGAGCCCCATCTCCTCGACCTGGGCGGGCTCACAGGCGACCACGACCACCTTCCCGGGCCACGCGCCGAGCGTCTTCACGAAGCGCAGCACCGTCTGCGGGTCCATGGCGTGCGGGTTGATCATCTGCCCGTCCTCGATGCCGGCGTCCACGTCCTGCTCGAGCGCCTCCATCACGTAGAGCGTGCCGGGCTCGCCGCCCTGGCGGCTGACGTCGATCAGCACCAGCGCGTCGTAGCCGCGCATGACCTCATAGGCGAGGTCGAGCCCGCCTGTGCCGAAGTCGAACACCGCGGCCTCCTCGGGCAGGTCGCGAGCCTCGAGGCGCTTGACGACCTCGCTCCCGAACCCGTCGTCCTTGAGCCAGGCGTTGCCGATGCCGGCGACCAAGATGCGCTTCATTGCACCACCTCCACCTCGGGGGGGAAGAACCAGAGAAAGCGGCCGGTTTCGCGCATGATCTCCTGGCCGGGCTCGTCGACGCTGACGCCGAGGTGCACCTTGCCGTCGTAGTCGCGGTAGATGCGCTCGACGGTCACGGCGCGGCCCTCGAGCATGCGCGCGTGCAGGTCGGCCTCGATGCCCGGCCGCACCACGACCTGCGCGCCGCGGCGGAAGACCACGCCGTCCACCTCGACCTCGGGCAGGCCGCGGGTGGGGTCGCGCACGTCGGCCGACGGCCGCGGCGGCTCCAGGGTCATGCGGCCGTGCAGCTTCAGCAGCTCCTCCGGGGTCACCGCGGAGGCGCGGTCGATCATCTCCTTGACGGCCGGGTCCTGGCGCTCGATCTCGGCCCGCTCGGCGTCGCTGAGCACCTGCACGTGCAGGACCAGCGCCTCCTCGATCTCGGTGTTGTCGAACAGGTTGCCGCGGCTCTCGGGCGCGATCTGCGGATGGTCGGGCAGGACGATCGCGGCGCCGAGCATCGCGTCGTCGTCCGCGGTGGCGAGCACGGGCCAGGTATTGACGCTGTCGCAGGGAGCGTCGAGCTGCGACAG
Organism: Thermoleophilaceae bacterium; assembly: GCA_034664125.1. Classification (GTDB taxonomy): domain Bacteria; phylum Actinomycetota; class Thermoleophilia; order Solirubrobacterales; family Thermoleophilaceae; genus JACVRW01. Next base: position 82,950 of record JAXDIG010000011.1, read on the forward strand.
GAAGCGGCCCCGGTCGACGCGGAGGATCGGGTGGGTGGAGATCAGCGAGCGCTCGATCGCACCTGCGCGATCGAGGCCCTCGGGCGCTGCGGTGTGGTTCTCCACTCGGTACGAAACCAGCCGCCGCCCCTCGTCGAGCGGCGTCACGTCGAGCGCGGTGCGCACCGACAGGCCCCCAACCGTGAAGTCGCCGGCGCCCTCGATGCGCTGAGGCTCGGCCCGGTGGCGCTCGCCGCTCGGCGCGAGGAACCGCAGCTCGGCCGTCACGTCGCCGCCGCCCTCCACGACACAGCGCAGCTCGAGGTGGTCGTAGGCGCTCGCGAGCGAGCGGGCGTACGCGGGCGGGTACACGATCCCGAACGGCGTGGGCGTGGCGTTCTTCGTCGCCCCGGGCGTGTACGGATAGAGGGCGTAGCCCTCGTAGAGCAGCGTTTCGACCAGCTCGTTCACGAGCCGATCGCTCCGCCGCGGGCCGAGCCCGCGTCCTCGCGCACCGCGCCAGACGCTCCGCCGCGTGCCGAGCCCGCGTCCTCGCGCACGGCGCCCAGCAGCTCCGCTACGCACGCGTCGAGCGTGGGCAGCGCGCGCTCGGCCTTCTCGCGCTGAAGCGCCCGCAGCGTCCCCTCCTGCAGCGCGATCCATCCGGTGTGCGGGTGGTAGTGCTCGATCAGGTCGCTCCACGTGGCGACCGGGAAGCGAAACTCCGCCGAGCACGACCACGGGACCAGCGACATCTGCAGCCGCCCGTCGTCGCCGCGGTAGTGCACGGTGCCGTTGAAGTTGAACGCCAGCGGCACCTCGCCATCCGGCAGCCCGTACAGGTACTTGGTCGAGGCCACCTCCATGTCGAAGCTGCAGCGCACCGGCACCCGGAACGTCGTCGACCCGATGAACGACGGCACGAGCACGTCGACCTGGTCCCAGACCAGGCTGCGGGTGGTGGTCGCCCAGCGCTCCGGCGCGCCGAACAGCTCCACGAGCTTCTCGCGCGTCTCGGCGTCGTAGGCGCGCCGCGCGGGCTCGATCATGATCTGCGCGCTCAGCGCGATGGCGTAGACCTGGCGGCCGCCCGGCTCGCTCACGTGCACGTCGAACTCGAGCGCGGGAGTGGCCGCGTAGCGGCGACCGGTCGCGCCGAGGATCTGGAACTCCGGCTCGGGCGCGACCGGGACCTCGAGCGTCTCGGGCCGGCTCACGCCGCCACCGCCCGGAGTTCCTCGAAGTAGCCCTCGATCGCCTGTTCCACCCCGGCCCCGCCCGAGATGCCCTCCCACGCCGACTTGACCAGGCCGACCAGCATGTAGCAGCGGTCGATCGGGGCTATCGCGTACGCCGGCGCGTCCCCCATCCGGTTGACGATCAGCGCCTCGGCGTCCGGCTCGAGGTCCCTGAGGATCGGATTCATCGCGGCGAGCCGGCTCCAGGTCTCGAAGTGGAGCTCGCTCTCCGTGGCGCCGGCCGGGCTCGGGTACATCGCGACGATGCAGTCCGTGACGCTCGAGTGCATGAAGAACGCGAGGCCGATCGGGATGCGGAACTGCGCCCAGAGCTCCTCGGGCAGCTCGAAGCCCTCGAGCCACAGCGTGCGGTTGCCGGTCGGCCGGAACTCCGGCTCGCCCGAGCGCAGCCCCCAGCAGCTCTCGCACACGCACACGATCTGGCGCTCGTAGAGGTTGAGCATGTGACGGTGATCGGGCGGCACGGTCGTCTGGCAGAGGTCGCAGCGCTCCGCGCCGTCGGGCACCGGCGCGGCCGCCTCGGGCGGCTTGGGCTGAGCGAGGCCGCGCAGGCCCGCGACCATCAGGGCCTTCCGGCGACTCGCCACCGCCTCGTCGATGCCTTTCACAGAGCGACCTTGATCGCTTCCTCCTCCCGCAGCAGCGGGACCGGCTCGAGCTGGAGGTGATCGTCGTCCATCGACCTGCCCGCCTGCGGGAGGAAGTACCTGCGCCCGCACGCTGGACACCCGAGCACGCCGGCTTCGAGTGCTCCACCGTCCAGCGTCCCGCCGCAGCCGGCACAGCGGTTGCGGTACGCCAGCAGCGTGCCGCCCACGTTCGCGACCACGAGCGGCACGCCGCCGACGTCGGTCGCGACGAGCGGCCCGGAGCCGTCGATGCCCAGCGTGTGCCACGAAGGCGCGCCGTTCATCTGCACGAGCGGGAGCGGGATCCCGGAAGCCTCCGGCTCCTCCTCGACGATCCCCTCCACGTCCATGCCGTCGAGATCGGGCGCCGCCTCCTCGAGGGCCTGCCGCACGGCCAGCTCGAGGGTCGAGGAGGACGCCCGGCACGACTTGCAGCTGCCCTCGAGGCGCAGCTTGGCGATCCCGTCCTCGATCCCGAGCAGCTCGACGTTGCCGCCGTGGGACTCCATGTACGGCCTGACCGTGTCGAGCGCCTGCATGACGCGCTCCTCGATCGGCACCGGATAGAGGTCGTGGATCATCAGCAGGCCCGCGACGAGGCTGTCCTTCGCCATCTCGTCGCGGGTCCCCGCGTCGGCCAGCTCGACGATCCGCTCGAGGCCCGCGCCGTACATCTGCACGACGGCGGCCGTGAGCTCCTCGGCCAGGGCGCGGCACGCCGGATCGTCGAGGTCCTCCAGTCGACCCGTGAGCTGCTGCACACGGGCTATCAGCTGCTCGGGCTCCATCGCCTAGCAGAGGGCCGTCGGTGTGTGGACCACCTTCCGGACCGGCCCCTTTCCGCCGTACATGTGCACGCCGCACGGCAGGCACGGATCGAACGAGCGGACCGCCCGCATGATGTCGATCCCCTTGAAGTTCTCCGGGCCGTTCTCCTCGAAGATCGGCGTGTTCTGCACCGCGTCCTCGTAGGGGCCGGGAGTCCCGTAGACGTCCCGCGGGCTGGCGTTCCAAGGCGTCGGCGGGTAGGGCTGGTAGTTCGCGATCTTGCCGTCCTCGATCACCATGTGGTGGGAGAGCACGCCGCGGGCCGCCTCGTGGAAGCCGACGCTGACCGCCGAGTCCGGAACCTTGAAGTCGTTCCAGCTCTTGGTCCGGCCGGCCTGCACCTCCTTCATGGCGCGCTCCAGGTTGTGCAGCGCGATCAGCGCCGAGTAGGCCTGGTGGTACGTGCGCGCGCGATCCCGCTCGATCGCGTTCGACTTCTCCGGCACGTGCCACTCGAACTCCATCTCGGGGAAGCTGGCCGAGCGCGGCAGAGCCATCTGGATGCTGTGCCCGGTGGCCTTGGCGTAGCCGAAGTCCACGAGGCCCGCCTTCGCCGTGCACCACTGGCGCGCGAACGGGCCGCCGCCGGTGTCGCAGCACACGTGCGTGTCGGTGCGCTTGTCGTAGATGCGCGGCGACACGACCCACGTGTACTTGTCGGTGAAGTCGCGCTTCTGCGGCTTCGGCAGCGTGACCTTGTTCCACGGGTGGTTCTTGTCCACCGGGTTGCCGAGCGGGTCCTCGGTCACGAACGTCCGCTCGTTCTCCCAGCCGTCGAAGTACGAGCTGCCGAGCAGGATGCGGATCGCGAGGTTGATCTCGACCAGGTCGGTGGTGATCAGCTCTCCGTTGATGGCGATGCCGGGCGTGATGTAGCGCTTACGCCCCCACTCCGTCATGTTCGCGTAGCTGTAGTCGACGTAGTCGGGGTCGTCGAACGAGCCCCAGTTCACGAGGTTGGTCTCCCGGTAGCCGACCATGTCGTACCCCGGCAGCTCCTGCAGGAAGAAGTCGTAGAGGTCGTCGTGCATCGGCACGCTGCGCTTGACGTAGTCGAAGTACCTCATCAGACGCACGTAGTAGTCCGTGCACGTCTGGTGGGTGATGTCCGCGCTGCACCCGCCGGGCATGATCGTCGAGGGGTGCGTGTGACGCCCGCCGAACAGGCAGTACATCTCGCGCGTGTAGCGGGCCACGTGGAGCGTCTCCAGGTAGAACTCGCCCGTGAACGGGTTGAGCGCCCGCATGATGTCCGCAATCGTCTTGTAGCCGTGGATGTCCTGACCCGGCGCCGACGTGTTCTCGGCCGTGGCCAGCAGGGTCGGGTTCGTCTCCTTGACCATCTGCTCGCAGAAGTCCACGTTCGCCATGCAGTCGTTGAAGATCGCGTGGTCGAAGATGTAGTCCGCCGTCTCGGCCAGGTTGAAGGCCATGTCGCCCAGGGGCGGCGGCTTCACGCCGTAGGCCATGTTCTGGTTCAGGCACGAGCACGTGCAGTGGTTGTCGCCGCAGATGCCGCAGATGCGGCTGGTGATGAAGTGCGCGTCACGAGGGTCGATGCCCTTCATGAAGATGTCGAAGCCGCGGAACACCATCGACGTCGAGTAGCACTTGTTCACCGTCTGGTTGGAGAAGTCGATCTCCGTGTGGATTCCGAGACTCCCCACGATCCGGGTGATCGGATCCCAGGACATCTCCTTGACCATGACCTTCTGGTCGCGGGGGCTTTCGATTGTTGCCATGTGTAGTTCCTCTCCCCCGCGCTACCAGCGCTTGGAGTAGCCGGTCGACAGTTCGGAGCGGTTGTGACGCCAGTCCGGTTCCTTCTCCTGGGTCTTCATGTGGCGGTTGCGGAAGAACCGGACGATCGGCCCGTACGTGTACTTCATGACGTACGTGTCAGCCGTGCCCCACGGATCCGGATCCATGAACGGCATGTAGTGGTCGGGGAAGCCGGGCATCGTGCACGCCATGCAGATGCCGCCCACGTTCGGACAGCCGCCGATGCCGTTGACCCAGCCGCGGACCGGCACGTTGCACTTGACCACCGGACCCTTGCAGCCGAGCTTCACGAGACAGCGGTGGTCGGAGCCGTACTCGGTCGCGTAGCTGCCCTCCTCCGCGAAGCCGGCGCGGTTGCAGCCCTCGCGCACGGTGCGGCCGAACAGCCACGTGGGCCGCAGCTGCTCGTCGAGCGACGGCGCCGGCGCGAGCCCTGCCAGGTGCATCGCCAGGTAGAGCAGGACCTCGGTCATGTTGTCGGGCTGGGCGGGGCAGCCGGGGATGCAGACCACCGGCAGGTTCGCCTTCGACTTCCACTTCCAGCCCAGGTAGTCGGGCAGGCCCATGGCGCCGGTCGGGTTGTTCTTCATCGCCGGGATGCCGCCGTACGTGGCGCACGTCCCGACCGCCACGACCGCGGCGGCCTTCGGCGCGAGCCGGTCGACCCACTCGTTGGTCGTGATCGGCTGGCCATCCTCGGGGTTCACGCCGAAGCCGGTCCAGTGGCCGTCGCCGTTGATCTTCTCGTTGCCGAGCGACCCCTCGATGACGAGCACGAACGGATCGAGCTTGCCTTCCTCGGCGTCGTACCAGGCCTGGATGTACTCCTGGCCCACCTCATAGGCGATCACCTGGTTGTGCACGACGATCTTGGGCATGCCCGGGATCGACTGCGTGAGGATGTCCTCGAGGCTCGGGTTCGTGGCCGACGTCATGGCCACCGAATCCCCCTCGCAGGACTGGCCCGTCGTCATCCACAGGACATGCGCGGTGACGCCCTCGGTCTCCTTGAAGTGGTCAAGCGCTGCTGTGCTCATCCGGCCTCCTCACCTCTCAACAGATCCGTGGCAGGGGGTCCCCCACCAACTGGTCCATCACTCGCTTGCCGCCGAAGCTCGTCTCCACGAGCACCATCCCCGGCGGCTCTGTTCGCACTTCGCCTATCTCCGCGGCCTGCTCGCACCCCGGCACGCCGCGAAGCGCGGCGAGCGTCTGGTCCGCCTTCTCCGGCGCGACGAACGCGACGAGCTTGCCCTCGTTGGCCACGTACATCGGGTCGATTCCCAAGATCTCCGACGCGCCGGCAACCGCCGGGTCGATCGGCACGCCCGACTCGCGGACGAGAATCGCCACACCCGACGCGCGCGCCAACTCGTTCATCACCGACGCGACCCCGCCGCGTGTGGCGTCGCGCAGGCAGTGCAGGTCCGGGCCCGCCGCGTCCAGCATCGCGTCGACGGCCGGCCACAGGCAGCAGGTGTCGGACTCGATGGCGGCGTCCAGCTCGAACTCGCCGCGCGCCAGCATGATCGCCGTGCCGTGTGCGCCGATCTCGCCCGACACGAGAATGCGGTCGCCAGGCTTCACGCCGGCGGGCGACAGGCTCGCGCGCGGGTCCACGCGCCCGACGCCCGTCGTGCAGATGTACATCTGGTCGCAGTGGCCGCGCTCGACCACCTTCGTGTCGCCGCCGACGATCTCGACGCCCGCCTCGGTCGCCGCACGGGCGATCGCCTCCACCTCGGCGCGCAGGTCGTCGGCCGAGAGGCCCTCTTCGAGGATCAGCGACAGCGTCAGCGCCACCGGGCGCGCCCCGGCCATGGCCAGGTCGTTGACGGTGCCGTTCACCGCCAGCTCTCCGATCGAGCCCCCGGGGAAGCGGATCGGCTTGACCACGAAGCTGTCGCTGGTCATGGCCAGCGGCACGCCGTCGATCTGGACCGCACCAGAGTCGCCCATCGCCTCGAGCGTGCCCGAGCCGAACGCCGGCACGAACAGCCCCTCGATCAGGCTCTGCGTGGCCTTGCCGCCGGCGCCGTGGGCCATCGTGATGTGGGCGTCGCGGAACTTGGCGCGCTTGCCGCGGGCGGTCTCGATGATCCCGAGAATCCGCTCCTCCCGATCGGATACAGGCGTGCTCACACGAGCTCCCGCTCACGCGCGAAACGGCCGAAGTTGTAATAGGCCGCGCAGGCACCTTCGGAGGAGACCATGCACGTCCCGATCGGCCGCTCCGGCGTGCATGCGGTGCCGAACACCTTGCACTCCCACGGCTTTATGACGCCCTTCAGGACCTCGCCGCACTGGCAGGCCTTCGGGTCCGCCACGCGGATGCCCGGCACGCTGTAGCGGCGCTCGGCGTCGAAGTCCGCGTAGGCCTCCGACAGCTTGAGCCCGCTCTGGGAGATGAAGCCGAGGCCGCGCCACTCGAAGTGCGGGCGCAGCTCGAAGACCTCCGCCATGACCTCGAGAGCGCGCGGGTTGCCCTCGTACGGAACGACGCGCGTGTACTGGTTCTCGACCTCGCAGCGACCGTCGTTCAGCTGCGCGAGGATCATCCGGATCGCGTGCAGGATGTCGAGCGGCTCGAAGCCCGCGACCACGATCGGCTTTCCGTAATCGCGCGGGATGAACTCGAACGGCCGCGCGCCCACCACCGTCGACACGTGCCCGGGCCCGATGAAACCGTCCAGGCGCAGGTCCGGCGACTCGAGCAGCGCGCGCAGCGGCGGCACGATCGTGACGTGGCTGCACATGCAGAAGAAGTTGGGGACGCCCTCTGCCTTGGCGCGCTTCAGCGTCAGCGCGGTTGACGGCGCGGTCGTCTCGAAGCCGATGGCGAAGAAGACGACGTCGCGGTCCGGGTTCTGCTTCGCGATCCGCAGCGCGTCCAGCGGCGAGTAGACCATGCGGATGTCGGCGCCCTCGGCCTTGGCGTCGAGCAGCGAGCCGGCCGAGCCCGGGATCCGCATCATGTCCCCGAAGCAGGTGAAGATCACGTTCGGCTCGCGTGCGACCGCGATGCCGTCGTCCACCCGTCCCATCGGGATCACGCAGACCGGGCAACCGGGGCCGTGCACCAATTCGACGTTCGCGGGCAGCAGATCGTCGACCCCGTACTTGTAGATCGAGTGCGTGTGACCGCCGCAGACCTCCATGAACTTGTACTGCCGGCCTGGCTCGACGGCGGCGAGGATCTCTGTCGCCAGCACCCGGCCGAGCTCGGGGTCGCGGAACTCGTCGACGAACCTCACGCGAGCCTCACCAGCGCCGTGCCGGCATGCACGAGCAGCTCGTCGCCGGCGACGACCGGGAGGACAAGCTCGATCTCGACCGAGCTCTTCGCACCGTCGCCGTCGACGCACAGCGCCAGGGCGCGCTCGTCGTCGACCTTCAGCACCTGCATCGGGACTCCGTCGTCGCCGCAGGTGATGCAGTGGTCGGAGTGACACTCGGCCGGGGAGCTCACTCGATCACGCTCGCCTTGAGCTCCTCGAGCTCGGCCTCGTAGTCGGCGCCCATCCGCTGCAACATCCCGAGCGTGTGGCGCGCCTCGTCCTCGTCGACCTTCGACATCGCGAAGCCGACATGGATCAACACCCAGTCGCCCGGACCAACTGCGATGCCGTCCGAATCGAGCAGGCCGATGTTGATGTTGCGCTGGACACCGGCCACGTCGACCTTGGCGAGGCGGTTCGCCTCGTCGACCACCTCGATGATCTGACCTGGGATTGCCAGGCAGATAGCCCTCACCGCCCCCTCGGTTGGATGGATCCTGCGTGGCGGGCAACGTACGCCCCCCAAACGGGGGTGCACAGCGCTCTAGTTGATTTCCAACGTTGCGTTGCAACGGGGCTTCCGACGGCGATATGGTCACCCCGGCCGGTCGGGAATCTGACCGGGTGAACGCAGCGAGGGAGGCGCAGGCGTACGACAACGATCCGGGTACTCGAGGTAGACCACGAGCTCGGATTGCGCATCCCTCCCGACCGCGTGACGCAAGCGCGTAAGCAGCTCGTCGCGCCGATACGACATCTCGACGCGGGCGTCTGGGAACTGCCCGACGACGCGCGCGACCAGGGCCACCTCGGCTACCTGATCCTCGAAGGTCTGCTGGCACGCGACCTCGTCCTCGCCGGCAGCACATCGACCGAGTTGCTTG
>JAXDIG010000040.1:0-105257 GCA_034664125.1 Thermoleophilaceae bacterium
CCTTCGCGCGATCGAGGACGAGCTGGCCGACCCGTCCGCGTGGGCCAGCCCGACCAGCAGCGAGCGGGCGACCACGCGCCATGCGGATGCGAAAAAGGCCTTGGAGGAGGCCTACGCGCGCTGGGAGCAGTCCACGGTCTAGAGGCCGAGCTCGTCCGCGTAGTTGGCGCGGTACTCGCCCCGGCGCTCCATCACGTTCTGCACGTAGGCGCGTGTCTCGGGGAACGGGATGTGCTCGGCTGATCTGAACTGGGAGGCGCCGCCGGCCTTTGCCACCCAGCTGTCGACGTTGCCGAACCCCGCGTTGTAGGCGGCCACGGCCAGCGTCTCGCTTCCGCCGTAGTGGTCGATCAGGTAGCGCAGGTAGTAGCTGCCGTACGCAATGTTGATCTGCGGGGTGGCGAGGTCTGACTGCTTGAAGCGGTAGCCGCCCGAGTGGCGCGCGATGAAGTCGGCCGTGTCGGGCGTGATCTGCATGAGGCCGCGCGCGCCCGCGTGCGAGGTCTGGTCGCGGAAGCGCGACTCCTCGTAGATGACCGCGGCGATCAGCGCCGCGTCGACGTCCTTGTCGGAGGCCTGCTGGCGGATGATGTCGTCGTGGTGCAGCGGCAGCGTGAGCTCGCGCACCGCCTCCCCGAGCGGCCCGGCGCCCGTGACGAGGGCGGCAACCGACGCTCCCACCACGGCGGCGAGCACCACCAGCGCCAAGCGGCGCCGCCTGACGCGGGCTCGTGAAGGACGCCGGGCGATGCGGGCAGCGTGTGAGGTCACTGCTCTTCGAGTGTTGCAAGTACGCGGGACAGCGTTTGCTTCAACTCGTCGAGGGAGCCGTCGTTGCGGACCGTAAAGTCCGCTCTGTCCGTCTTTTCCTGCTGTGTCAGCTGCCTCCCGGCCCGTTCGGCCACGGCCGCGTGCCCGCGCGCGTCCGCTCGGCGCTGGCGGATCGCCTCGTGGGCGACCACCGCGATCGTGCTGTCGAACGCGGACTCCATGCCGGATTCGAACAGCAGCGGCACCTCCACCACCGCGACGCGGCCGTCGCCCACCTCGGCACGCCAAGCAGCCACGCGCTCGCCGACGCGCGGCCACAGCACGCCCTCGAGCCAGGCGCGAGCCTCGTCGTCACCGAAGACGCGCTCGGCGATCTTGGCGCGATCGAGCCGCCCCTCCGGGGCGACCTCGGGACCGAGCCGAGCGACGACAGCCGCGCTCAGCTCGTCGTCCTCGAGCAGCTCGTGCACGACGGCATCCGTCGAGAGCGTGACCGCGCCCAGCTCGCCGAGCAGTCGGAGAGCTTCCGACTTGCCGGCGCCTAGACCGCCGGTCAGCCCCACGAACGGGGCCATGAGCTACTCCTCGGGCTGGTCGGCGGGAGCGTCGTCGGCCGGAGCGTCGTCGGCCGCCGGCTCATCCGGCGCGGGCGCGTCGGCGGACGCTTCCTCGGCGGGAGCGTCTTCGGCAGCAGGTGCCTCGGCCTCCTCGGCCGCGGGCGCCTCGTCTTCAACAGCAGGCGCATCCTCTTCAGCCGCGGGCGCCTCGTCTTCAACAGCAGGCGCCTCCTCCGTGGCCGCGGGCGCTTCCTCTTCAGCCGCGGGCGCCTCGTCTTCAGCCGCAGGCGCTTCCTCTTGGGCCGCGGGCGCCTCCTCTTCAGCCGCGGGCGCTTCCTCTTCGGCCGCGGGCGCCTCCTCTTCGACAGCAGGCGCCTCCTCCGCGGCCGCGGGCGCCTCCGTCTCAGCGGCGGGCGTCTCGGCGTCGGGCAGCGGCGGCGCCTCCTCGGCGGACTCGGCCGAGCCGAAGTCGGCCACCGCGGCGCGCAGGTCGTCGACGCCGCTCACCTGCGGGCCGGCGAACACGTCCTCGGAGAGGCCGAGGTCCGGCACGTCGCCGATCTCCTCGCTCACGCCGGCGGCGGCTGCGCCGGCGGCAGCGGCGGTCTTGATGTGCTCCAGCTGCTCGGCCACCCGCTTCACGCTCAGCGACAGGCGGCGGCGCTCCGAGTCGATCTCGAGGATCTTCACTCGCACGTCCTGGCCCGGCTCGAGGATCTCGCGCGGGTTCTCGACGTGGTGATGCGCCAGCTCGCTTATGTGGACGAGCCCCTCGACGCCGTCCATGATCTCGACGAACGCCCCGAAGGTGACCACCTTGGTGACCTTGCCCTCCAGCTCGTCGCCGACCCGGTAGGTATCGATGACCCGCTGCCACGGGTCCTCCTGGGTCTGCTTGAGGCCGAGCGAGATGCGCTGGCGGTCGCGGTCGATGTCCAGCACCTTGACCGGGACCACGTCGCCGATGGCGAGGATCTCCGACGGGTGGTTCACGTGCGACCAGGACAGCTCGGAGATGTGGATCAGGCCGTCGATGCCGTCGAGGTCCACGAAGGCGCCGAAGTCCACGATGTTGGAGATCGCGCCCTCGACGATCATGCCGGGCTGCAGACGGTCCAGGATCTGCTGGCGCACCTCCTTGCGCTCCTCCTCGAGCACGGCGCGGCGCGACAGCACCACGTTGTTGCGCGAGCGGTTCAGCTCGATCACCTTGCACTCGATCTTGGTGCCGAGGAACTCGTCGAGGTTCTGCACGCGGCGGATGTCCACCAGCGAGGCGGGCAGGAAGCCGCGCACCCCGAGGTCGATGATCAGGCCGCCCTTGACGACCTCGATCACGGTGCCCTCTACGGGCTCGCCGGACTCGGCCGCGGCCTCGATCTTGCGCCAGGCCTTCTCGAAGCGGGCGCGCTTCTTGGACAGCAGCAGCCTGCCGTCCTGGTCCTCCTTGGTGAGGACGAGCGCGTCGACCTCCTCGCCCAGCTCCACCTCGTCGTGCGGGTCGACCGACTTCCGGATCGACAGCTCGCCGATCAGGATGACGCCCTCGCTCTTGTAGCCGATGTCGACCAGGACCTCGTCCTGATCGATCTGAACGACCTTGCCCGAAACCACGTCGCCCTCCTCGAAGGGGACGATGGTGGCGTCGTAGTTGGGAACGATCTGGCCGTCGACCTCCATTAGGAGGCCGCCCGAGCCCTCGACGATGTTGGGAGGTGGGGTAAGCGTCTCTGTCTCTGGCACTGCGGCTGCAAGGGTAGCTACTCTGCGCGCATGCCGACCCGCCGCACCAAGCGCGGTGCCGACCGCACGCCTCTGTCCGGCGACGTGGACGTGCTGATCTGCGGTGCGAGCTTCGCCGGGCTGGCCGTCGCCCGGGAGCTGGCCGGCACGGGCGCGCGGGTCTTGATGCTCGACCGCTACGAGATCGGGGAGCGCCAGACCTCTGCCTGCGGGATACCGACGGAGTGGCTGCGCGCGATGGGCCTGATGGGCTCGCACCGGCAGACGTTCGGCCGCCTCGTAGTCCACACCCCGCACGGCACGGCACGCCTGGAGCTGCCCTGGACCTTCTCGACGTTCGACTACCCAGAGCTGTGCTCGCTGCTCGCGGAGCAGTCGGACGCCGAGTTCGAAACCGCCAAGATCAGCGGCCGCACGGGCAACACCGTGCACACCGACCGCGGCGACCTGACCGCCACGGTGGTGGTCGACGCGCTCGGCTGGCGCCGCGTGCTGGGCGGCGGCTATCAGCCGCCCGACGCCCCCCTGTCGCGCGGCCTCGAGGTGCATCCCCGGGGCGCCGGCGACGAGCTGGAGATCTGGATCGACCGCCGCTACGTGCCCGCCGGCTACGGCTGGAGCTTTCCCGCGGGCGACGAGCTGCGGATCGGCGTGGGCTCCTTCGACCCGCGCTTCCACGTGAAGGACACCACGGTGATGCTCGCCGAGGACCTGCGGCGCGACGCCGTTCGCTACCAGGGCAACTGGATCCCGCACCGCCTGCGCGACGCCACCGAGGACGGCGTGTTCTTCGTGGGCGACTCGGCCGGCCACTGCCTGCCGCTGACCGCCGAGGGAATCCGGACCGCGCTCTACTTCGGGATCGCCTGCGGCCGCGAGCTGCGCGCGGTGCTCGACGGCAACCTGAGCATCGCCCAGGCACTCGTGCGCTACGGCGACTTCTCCGCCTCGCACGAGTGGAAGTTCAACGCGATGCTGCGCGCCCAGCAGCTGGTCCCGCGCGTTGCGCCGCGGCTGCTCCCCCCGGGCTTGCGCGCAATGCAGTCGCGCCGCTTCCTCGATTGGGCGTTCGGGCACTACCTGGCGATCGCGCCGCCTGACTTCGTGACGGCCGGGCCACAGCCGGCCCGACGCCCGCTCGAGCGCGCGGCGGCCTAGTTCCGTACGACCAGGAACACGCCGGCCGCCAGCAGCGCCACCCCGAGCAACCGGGCGGGCGTGAGCTCGCGCTGCGCCAGCCCGAGGATCCCGAGCTGGTCGAGCACCACCGACATCAACAGCTGTCCCGCGATCGTGGCTGCCGTGACTCCGCCCGCGCCGAGGGTGCGCACGGAGATCAGGACCGTGGTCACGTAGATGGCGCCCAGCAGGCCGCCGATCAGGTAGTACCAGGACAGGCCGCCGATCTCGCCGATCTGGCCGAACCCCTCGCCGGAGACGAACGTGATCCCCACGAGGGCGACCAGGCCGATCGCGAACGAGAACGACGCCGCGGGCAGGCTGCCGATGGCCTTGCCGAGCCCCGAGTTGATCGGGGCCTGCATCGCCACGAGGCCGCCCGCCACGGCCGTCGCCATCACCGCGATCGCCTTGGAGTCCACTACTTGGCCTCCAGCCAGTTCTCGCCCACTCCGACGTCCACCTCGAGCGGGGGGTCCATCTCGAAGGCGCCGGCCATCTCCCGCCGCACGATCTTCGAGGCCCGCTCGACCTCGTCCTCGGGCCCTTCGAACAGCAGCTCGTCGTGGATCTGGAGCACCAGGCGCGTGCTCAGCCCGGCCGTGCGGAGCTCGTCGCGCGCGCGCACCATGGCGACCTTGATGATGTCGGCGGCCGTCCCCTGGATCACCATGTTCACCGCCAGCCGCTCGCCCAGGCTGCGCGTCTGGAACTGCCGCGAGCGCAACTCGGGGACGCGCCTGATGCGCCCGAACAGCGTGGCCACGTGGCCCTCCTCGCGGGCGCGCTCGATCGTGCTGTCGATGAACTCCTTGACCTTGGGGAAGCGCTCGAGGTAGGCGTCGATGAAGTGCTGCGCCTCCTCCTTCTCGATCTGGAGGCGGTCGGCCAGACCGAACGCGGACAGGCCGTAGACGATCCCGTAGTTGACCATCTTGGCCTTCGAGCGCGTGCCCGGGTCGGTCCTGCCGCCGAGGATCGCCTCCGCCGTGGCGGTGTGCACGTCCTCGCCGCGCCGGAAGATGTCCTTGAGCACCGGCTCGTCGGCGATGTGGGCGAGCAGCCTCAGCTCCACCTGCGAGTAGTCCGCGGAGATCAGGCGGTTTCCCGGTTCGGCGACGAAGCACGCCCTGATCTCGCGGCCCTGCTCCGTCCGTATCGGGATGTTCTGCAGGTTCGGGTTGGTGCTCGACAGCCGTCCGGTGGTGGCGGCCGTCTGGTTGAAGGTCGTGCGCAGCCGCCCGTCCGCGCCGATCAGCTCGGGGAACGCGTCCAGGTAGGTCGACTTGAGCTTCGTGACCTCGCGCCACTCCTCGATCGCCGGGATGATCTCGTGCTCGTGGCGGATCGCCTGCAGGACGCGGGCGTCCGTGGAGAAGCCGGTCTTGCCGCGGCGCTTGCGCGAGAGCCCGAGCTTCTCGAACAGGATCGGGGCCAGCTGCTGCGGCGAGCCGATCGTGAACTCCTCGCCGGCCAGGTCCCATACCCGGCGCTCCAGCTCGACCGCGCGCGCGTCGAAGCGCTGGCTGATCGCGCGCAGGCGCTCGACGTCGAGCTTCACGCCCGCGCGCTCCATCTCCACGAGCACGTCCACCAGCGGCAGCTCGATCTCGTGGAAGAGGCTGGTCAGGCCATCTTCGGCGAGCCGGTCGCGCTGGCGCTCGGCCAGCAGCCGGGTCAGCACGGCGCGCTCGGCCACGCCGTCGGCGCGCTGTGCGCCGGCACCCGGCTCGGCCGGGTGCGCAGCATTGTCTTTTATGCGCGCGCCGAGGCCCGCCTCGGTGGCCAGCTCGTCCAGCGGATAGCCGCGCCGGGCGGGGTCGATCAGGTAGGCCGCCACCATCGTGTCGTGGGCCAGCGGCGGAGCGTCGGAGGGGTCGTCCGCCATCGCGATCGTCTTCCAGTCGTGCGCCACCACGGGGTGCTCGCCGCGCGCCATCGCGAAGGCCGCCAGCGTCTCGGCCTCGGCCACCAGGACCTCGTCGCCCGCCCAGGCGGCAACGGTGAGCGGCCCGCGCGGGCCGCCGTCGAAGTCGAAGGAGGCCTGCGCCGGCCCGGCGGCCGGCGCAGGCTGCTCGTCCGCGGCGACGGGCACCTCCTGCTCCACCGCCGCCACCGCGGCCTCCTCCTCGGCGGCGAGCTCCTCCTCCAGCTCCAGCCCTTCGTCGGCGACCGCCATCACCTCGTCCGGGTCCTCGCCCGGCCGCAGGGCGGCGATCGCCACCAGCTCTCCGTCCAGCGAGCCGAGCTGGGCCAGCGGCACCTCGCGCGCCGCGACCTCCACCACCTCGTCCACTCGCTCGGCCGGGGCCGCGTCGTCCTCCCCGAGGGCCTCCTCGAGGCGCTCCAGCGGCGCCCGCAGCTCGAACTCGCGGAAGGTTTCGCGCAGCCGGGAGCGGTCCGGCTCGCGGGCGATCACCTTGCCGAAGTCGATCTCGACGTCCACGTCACGGACGGCCGTGGCGAGCTGCTTGGAGATGCGCGCGTTCTCGGCGTGCTCGGTGAGGTTCTCCTTGCGCTTGGCGCCCGAGATCGAGTCGATGTTGGCCAGCACGCCCTCGAGGTCGCCCCACTCCTGCAGGAGCTGCGAGGCGGTCTTGTCGCCGATCCCGGGGACGCCCGGGATGTTGTCGGACGTGTCGCCCTTGAGCCCCACGAAATCGGGAATCAGCTCGGGCGGGATGCCGTAGCGGTCGAGCACGGCCTGGCGGTCGTAGATCTTCGTGTCGGTGATGCCGCGGCCGGTGGCCATGATGCGCACGCCCGGCTGGATCAGCTGGAACAGGTCGCGGTCGCCGGTCACCACCATCACGTCGATGCCCTGCTCGCGCGCGCGGCCGGCCAGCGTGGCGATCACGTCATCGGCCTCGTAGCCCGGGACCTTCACGTTCTCGTAGCCGAAGCTGTCGACCAGCGGGTGCATGTACGGCCACTGCTCGGAGAGCAGGTCCGGGCGCTGCTCACGGTGGCCCTTGTACTCCTCGTAGATCTGCTCGCGGCCCGACATGCCCGCGTCCCAGGCCACCAGGGTGGGCTTCACCCCGTACTCGGAGATGATCTTCACCAGCATCGAGGCAAAGCCGAAGATCGCGTTCGTGGGCTGCCCCTTCGAGGTCGCGATCGACTCGGGCAGGGCGAAGAAGGCGCGGTAGACGAGACTGTTCCCGTCGATCAGGAAGAGCTCACGGGGCGTTTCGTCGGGCACCGCGTAACCGTATCGACGCGGCCCGTATGATCGCTGGCCGAGCTATGGCCACTCCATCGGCACAGTTTTCGCTCACGCTGCGGGTCGAGCTCCCGCAGAAGCCCAGCGGCGTGCTCGGCCGGGTGACCACCGCGATCACGCGAGCGGGCGGGGCGATCGTGGCGGTGGACACCGTCGAGGCGCGGGGCGACCACACGCTGCGCGAGATCACGGTGGAGTGCTCGAGCGTCGAGCACCGCGGCGACGTCATCTCGGCGGTCCAGTCGGTGAAGCCAGCCCGGGTCGTCGAGATCACCGACCGCACGTTCGAGGTGCACCGCCGCGGCAAGATCCACACCGGCCTCAACATCCCGCTCAAGTCGCGCGACGACCTCTCGATGGCCTACACGCCCGGCGTCGCGCGCGTGTGCACCGCGATCGCGGAGAACCGCCAGAAGGCGTTCAAGTACACGATCAAGGCGAACACGGTGGCGGTGGTGTCCGACGGCACCGCGGTGCTGGGCCTGGGGGACATCGGCCCCGAGGCGGCGATGCCCGTCATGGAGGGCAAGGCGATGCTCTTCAAGGAGTTCGCCGACGTCGACGCCTTCCCGATCTGCCTCAACACCAAGGACACCGACGAGATCGTGGAGACGGTGATGCGCATCTCGCCCACGTTCGGCGGCATCAACCTCGAGGACATCTCGTCGCCGCGCTGCTTCGAGATCGAGCAGCGCCTCCAGGAGGCGCTCGACATCCCGGTCTTCCACGACGATCAGCACGGCACCGCGATCGTCACGCTCGCGGCGCTGATCAACGCCTGCCGCCTGACCGGGCGCCACATGAAGGACCTCCAGGTGCTGATGGTCGGCGCCGGCGCCGCCGGGGTGGCGGTCGCCAAGATCCTGATGGACGCCGGCGTGACCTCGATCGTCGCCTGCGACCGCTTCGGGGCGATCCACACCGGCCGCGACGACTACGAGGCAGGCTCGATGAACGCGCCCAAGCGCTGGCTGGCGGAGAACACCAACGACGGCCGCCGCGACGGCACCCCGCGCGAGGTGATCGAGGGCATGGACCTGTTCATCGGCCTGTCCGGCCCGGGCATCATCAGCGCCTCCGACCTGGAGAAGATGAACGCCGACCCGTTCGTGTTCGCGATGGCCAATCCGAACCCGGAGGTGCGCCCGGAGGAGGCCGCGCCTTACGTGCGCGTGATGGCCACGGGCCGCTCCGACTACCCGAACCAGATCAACAACGTGCTGGCCTTCCCCGGCGTGTTCCGCGGCGCCCTCGACGCCCGCGCGACGGCGATCACGGAGGAGATGAAGCTCGCGGCCGCGCGCGGCATCGCCGGCACAGTGCAGGACGACGAGCTGGACGAGGACTACATCATTCCGAGCGTGTTCAACCGCGAGGTGGCGCGCCAGGTGGCCAACGCCGTCCGGGACGTGGCGGAGCGGTCCAGCGACACGATCGACGCGACGGAGCAGCCGACCGTGGAGCGAGCTGTCGTCACCTGATGCGCGTAGCCGTAACCGGAGCCACCGGGACCATCGGGCGGGCGCTGGTGAGCGAGCTGCGCGAGCGCGGCGACGACGTGACGGCGCTGTCGCGCGACGCCGAACGGGCCTCCGCGAGCCTCGGCATCCCCGCCGAGCAGTGGGCGCAGCCCACGCGGGAGCCGCCGCCGGCCGCCGCGCTGCGTGGCCGCGACGCCGTCGTGCACCTGCTCGGCGAGACGATCGCGCAGCGCTGGAGCGACGACGCCAAGCGCGAGATCCGCGACTCGCGCGTGCTGGCCACGCGCAACCTGGTGGCGGGCCTGCGGGCGCTGCCGGCCGGCGAGCGCCCGCGCGTGCTGGTGTCGCAGTCCGCCGTCGGCGTGTACGGCGCGCGCGGGGACGAGCGGCTCGACGAGAGCGCGCCCCCGGGCGACGACTTCCTCGCGAAGGTGGTTCGCGACTGGGAGGCCGAGGCGCGCGCCGCGGAGGATCTGGGCGTGCGGGTGGTGCTCACGCGGACCGGCGTCGTGTTGTCCGAATCGGGCGGGGCGCTCGAGAAGATGCTGCCCTTCTTCAAGCTCGGCATCGGCGGGCCGGTGGCCGGCGGGCGGCAGTATGTCCCCTGGGTGCACCTCGACGACGTGGTCGGCGCGATGCCGTTCGCGCTAGACACCGAGGCGGCGAGCGGGCCGCTCAATGTCACGGCGCCGGAGCCGGCCACCAACAAAGAGCTGTCGCGCACGCTCGGGCGCGTGCTGCGCAGGCCCGCGTTCGCGCCGGTGCCGGCCCTGGCCGTCAAGACGCTCTACGGCGAGATGGCGATGATCGTGACCACCGGCCAGCGCGCCGTCCCGGCCCGCCTGACCGAGCTGGGCTACGCGTTCCGGCGCCCCGACCTGGAGGGGGCATTGCGGGAGGCGACGGGCAAGGGCTGAGGCGCGGCCGGCGCCGGGCGCGAGCTCGGGCGATGGCCAACAGCGGCAATAAAGGGGTGGCCGGGAGGGGGTGGGCCCCGAACGTCAGACATAGCGCCCGTTTGGGGACCCACCCCCCTCTATCGCTGCCGTTCGCAAGCGCCTGGCTAGACGGCCACGGCCTTACCCCCCGCACACCCGCGGCAGCGCCACCCGCGGCCGTCCCCTTATGTACGAGCCCTCCCCCGGCCGGCCGCTCGTCTTGCAGAACGCATAGCGCCCCGTGTCGGGCGAGACGGCGGCGCGGAACGGGTAGCCGACCACGAAGCCCCGGGTCACTACGGAGGGCTTGACCTCGCTCGTGATCGCCGTGCACGCGAGCACCACGCGCCCGGCCTCGCGGCCGAGCGTCCGGCAATCCGTGCGCCGCACCGGGGTGGCCAGCTCCCCCGTGGCGTTGCGCGCGCCGGCGTCGCGCGTGATCGCCTCCTCCACTCCCGCGATCGCCGTGGCCGCGTCGCCGGCCCGGAGCCTGCCGGTTCGGGGACGCTGCTCGGCCGCCAGCCGGGCGCGCTCGGCCGCCTGCGCGCGCTGGTCGGCGCGCCGCTGCTCCGCCCCCCGCTCGCGGTTGGACTCGGCGATCCGCGGGCCCAGCACGATCGCCGCCACCACTCCAGCCGCCACCAGCAGCGCGCCGAACGCCAGCACGAGCTTGCGCCCCCGCGGCGAGAGCTTGCGCAGCAGGTGCGCGGGCAGCCCCAGCAGCCCGGGCAGCGGCTCGTAGCGGTCGGCCGGCTGCGCCGGCGGGGCCATCAGAGCTTGTCGGTGGTCACTCGCCTGCGGCGTGAAGCGCTTCGACTCAGCCGCCCCACCAGCAGCGACAGGCCGAACAGCACCAGCAGGAGGATCGCGAAGAACGCCACGATCACGAGCGTGATGACCACCATGTCCCAGAGGTCGTCGGGCTGGCTGATCACCGAGAGCAGCAACAGCACCAGGACCCATGCACCGCCCAGCAGGACGATCACGAAGGCGGCGTCGCGCAACCGCTCCGCCGTGGGCTCGTTGCCGCGCCCCGCGATCACGCCCGCGGCTGCGGACAGGATCGCGTACGCGGCCGCGGCGAGTATCAGCGGGAAGTAGAGGCTCCAGGTCAGGTCCATCTCAGCTGCCCTCTCCCCCGCCCTCGCGCTCGGCGCGCGCCTCTGCCACGGTCTTGCCGCCGCTCCCGAACGGTCCCTGGAGCTTCCAGCGCGAGTCCGCCCGGGCCGGGACGATCAGCCAGATCAGAGCACCGACCGCGCTCAGCAGCAGCCCGAAGGCCAGCCCCACCTTGCCGCCGTAGCCCTTGCGCTCGGACAAGTACGAGGCCACGATCGCGGAGGCCAACCACAGGTACAGCAGAAACAGCGCCTTCGCTCCCATTGCCGCGATCACGGTCATGCGCCCAGGTACGCCTTCTGGACCTCGGGGTTGTCCCGCAGCTTGTCCGACTCGTCCGCCAGCGCCACCGCACCAGTCTCCAGCACGTAGGCGCGCACCGACACCTCCAGCGCGTAGTTGGCGTTCTGCTCCACCAGCAGGATCGTGGTGCCCTGGCGGTTGATCTCGACGATCGTCTCGTAGATCCGCTCGACCAGCACCGGCGCGATGCCCATCGACGGCTCGTCGAGCAGCAGCAGCTTCGGATTGGCCATCAGCGCACGGCCGATCGCGAGCATCTGCTGCTCGCCACCCGACATGGTGCCCGCCTTCTGGCGCTCGCGCTCCTTGAGCCGCGGAAAGAGCTCGAAGACGCGCTCGAGATCCGATTCCACCTCGGCGTCGCGGCGCAGGTAGGCGCCCAGGTCGAGGTTCTCGCGCACGGTCATGCGGGCGAAGCAATGACGCCCCTCCGGCGACTGCGAGATCCCGAGCCGGACGATGTCCTGCGCGGGCGTCTCGCCGATCTCGCGGCCCTCGAACTGGATCGAGCCCTCGCGCGGCGGGGTCAGCCCGGAGATCGAGCGCAGCGTGGTGGACTTGCCGGCCCCGTTGGAGCCGATCAGCGTCACCACCTCGCCCTCCTCGACCTCGAGCGAGACGCCCTTCAGGGCCTCGATGTTGCCGTAGTACGTGTGGATGTCGTGGAGCTCGAGGAGCGCCATCAGCCCTGGCCGCTCTCGCGCTTGCCCAGATACGCCTCGATGACGCGCTCGTCGGCCCGGATCTCATGGGGGTCGCCCTCGGCGATCTTGGTGCCGTGGTCGAGCACCGTGATGCGCTCCGACACGCCCATCACGACCTTCATGTCGTGCTCGATCAGCAGGATCGTCAGCGCGCGCTCCTCGCGCAGCTGCTCCATGAACTCCGTTAGCCGGGCCGACTCCTGCGGGTTCATGCCGGCGGTGGGCTCGTCGAGCAGCAGCAGCGCGGGGTCGGACGCCAGCGCCCGGGCGATCTCGACGCGGCGCTGGTCGCCGTAGGAGAGATTGCTGGCGAGCTGGCCGACGTGGCTCTCCTCGAGGCCGACGTAGGCGAGCATCTCGCGCGCCTTGTCGCGCACCTCGACCTCCTCCTTGCGCACGGCCGGCGGGCGCAGGATCGAGCCGAACAGTCCCGCCTTCATGCGCGCGTGCTGGCCGACCATCACGTTCTCGACCGCCGTCATCGAGGAGAACAGGCGGATGTTCTGGAACGTGCGCGCTACGCCGAGTGAGGTGATGATGTCCGGCCGCGTCCCGGTCACGTCAGCGCCGCCGAACAGGATCCGCCCGACAGTGGGCTTGTAGAGCCCGGTCAGCATGTTGAAGAAGGTCGTCTTGCCGGCGCCGTTGGGTCCGATGATCGAGACGATCGAGCGCGGCTTGACGTGGAAGGAGACATCCTCGACCGCGACCAGGCCGCCGAAGGCCTTCGTTACGTGCTCGGTCGCCAGCAGCGGGTCAGCCGACCCGTTGCCGGCGCTCATGCGCGCGCCTCGAACACGGCCGACTGCGGGTCCTCGAGCGGCCCCTCGCCGGATTTCAGCTCCATCTGCCGCCTGCGTTCGGGGAGCAGCCCCTCCGGGCGCAGCACCATCATCAGGACGAGCAGGAAGCCGAACACCCCGAAGGTCACCTCGGTGAAGGAGAAGTCCAGGCCGAGCGAGGCAAGCTTGTCCTTGACGAACTCGCCGTCGAGCACGTCCGGGATGAACCAGTGGTTGAGGAAGCCGAGCGCGACCGCGCCGAGCACCACCCCCCAGATGCTGCCCAACCCGCCGAGGATGACCATCGCCAGGATGAAGATCGAGAAGCCGAACTGGAACTGGTTGGCGTTGACGCTCGTGTAGAAGGGCCCGAGGAACGCGCCTGAGATCCCTCCGAACGCGCCGCCCGCGGCGTACGCGAGCAGCTTCGTCTTCACCAGCGGCACTCCCATGCTGGCCGCGGCCACCTCATCCTCGCGCAAGGCGATCCACGCGCGTCCGAGCCGGGAGTCGCTCAGGCGGAAGTTCACGAACAGCACCACCAGAACGAGCGCGAGCACGGCCCAGTAGTACGGGCGCAGGTCCAGAGCGGAATCGAACTCGCCGAAGAAGGGAAGATTGATCTGGTCGATGGGCGAGATCGACTGGCGACCGTTGGAGAGCTTGTTGTCTCCGAAGATCGTGACTTCGTCGCCGTTGGCGAACACGCGGCCGATGATCTCGCCGAACGCGAGCGTCACGATCGCGATGTAGTCGCCGCGCAGCCGCAGCGTGGGCAGGCCGATGACGGCGCCCGCGACCGCGCAGATGATGATCGCGCCGATGATCAGCAGCAGGAGGTTCAGGTGGATGCCCGGGAGGTTCGACACGAAGCTGCTGGTGCCGACGTGGATCCCCTTCTCGCCCTTGACGGAGGAGTAGAAGTCAGACGCCCACCAGCCCGTGACCATCAAGCCGAAGGCGTAGAAGGCGACGTACCCGAGGTCGAGCAGGCCGGCGAACCCGACGACGAGGTTCAAGCCGAGCGCCATCACCACGTACGCGAGCGCGAGGATCGCGTCGTTGGTGAGGCCGTCGAGCGGAGGACGGAACAGGGGGAACAGCGCCACGGCGATCGCGCCGAGCACCGCGAGGGCGATGCCGGCGTGCCGGTCGTGCCGCAGCTGCGCCACCCTGCTCATCCGGCCTCCCTGGTTTCCTCGCCGATCAACCCCTGCGGGCGGAAGACCATGATGATGACCAGGTAGACGAAGACGATCGCGGGTGTCCAGTCGTTGCCGATGCGGTTGTCGGAGATGCCCTGGATCACGCCGATGATGAACCCGCCGAGGACCGCCCCGCGGATGTTGCCGATGCCGCCCATGACGGCTGCCGTGAACGCGTAGAGGCCGGCCGAGAAGCCCTGGAAGTACCAGATCGACGTCTGGTACAGCGCACTGATCAGCCCGGCGGCGCCGGCCATCAGGCCGCCGAGCAGGAAGGTCAGCGAGATCGTCGTGTCGACGTTGATGCCCATCAACCGCGCCGCCTCCGGATCCTGCGCGGTCGCACGCATCGCCTTGCCGAGCCGGCTGCGGGTCACGAAGGTGGTCAGCAGCATCACCAGCGGGATGGTCACGGCGATGGCGAGCAGGTGGCCGCGGGTGATCGTCACGCCCCAGATCTCGATCAGGTGCTTCTGCGAGCCGAGCAGGTCGGGCACGGCCGTCTGGGAGGCGCCGATCCAGAGGATGCCGACGTTCTGCAGGATGAACGACATCCCGACCGCGGTGATCAACGGCGCGAGCTTGGGCGCCCCTCTCAGCGGCCGGTAGGCGACGCGCTCGATCATCACGTTGAGCGAGGCGCTGGCCAGCATCGCAAGGACCAGGATCGCGGCGAGGCCGAGCACGAGCCCGGTGGTCCCGGTGTTGGGCGTGAGGCCGAACGTGGTGTACAGGGCCGCCGCCGACAGCGACCCGAGCATGAACACCTCGCCGTGCGCGAAGTTGATCAGCTCGATGATTCCGTAGACGAGCGTGTAGCCCAGCGCGATCAGCGCGAGGATCGCGCCGTTCGACAGTCCTTCGACCAGGTTGTTGCCGAGGCGGTTGAGGTTGCCGTCGTTGGAGAGGTCCTGGATCCCGTAGGCCACGGGCAGGATGAGCAGGATCGCGATCAGGCCGTATTGAGAAAGGAATTCCCTGACGGCCTCCGAGCGCCGGCGGGGCGGCGCGCTAGTGACTGATGCGGCTTCCAAGCTCCCTCGCTGGCGATCCTATACCGATAAGGGGCGGGTCTTTCGACCCGCCCCTTATCTTGCATCTCGTCGGCTTTAGGCGATCAGCCTGCGGCCTGGGCCTTGATGACCTTCTCGAAGGCCGGCTCCCCGTTCTTGATCAGGTAGAGCCCGTAGTCGGTGAGCGTCGTGTCACCGTTCTCGTCGATGGAGTACACGCCGAGGGCCGACTCGCGGTCCTTGGTGTTCTCCAGCAGCTGAGCCCGAACGGCCTCGCGGTCGTTGGCCTTGTCGCCAACCGCCTTGAGGCTGGCCAGGGCCAGCGACATCGTCTCGTAGCCGTAGATGGCGTACGGGTCCGGCGACGCGTCCCCGTACTCCTTCTCGTAGTCCGTGAAGAACTTCTCGGCTTCGGCGTTGTTGCGCTTCTTGAACTCCTCGAGCCCAAGCGTCGCGACCGTGATCTTGGTGCGAGCACCGACGTCAGCCGGGATACCGCCCTTGGCCGGGTTCGTGAACGCTTCCTCGGCCACGCCGTCCGGTCCGTACAGCTTCGCGGTCGGGTTGGCGGCCGCCACGTCCTTGAACACCTGGACGTAGTTCTCGCCCGTCACGCCCGAGCCGACGAAGCAGTCGGCCTTGACCTTGGCCGCGAGCGACCGGTAGTTCGGGGCGTTGCGGTCGGTGCCGTCGTTGCCCTCCACCTTCAGGCTCTGGGCCTCGGCGGCCAGCTCGATGTTGCGGGCCAGGCCCGCGCCGTACGTGGTCTTGTCGTTGAAGATGTGGACGGACTTGCAGCCGTCCTCCTTCATCGTCGTGACCAACGCGGCCGCCTGGATGTCGTCCGCGGGCACGACGCGCGCGTACGTGCGCTTCTGGGCCGGGTAGTACTTGTCCGGCTCACCCGGCTCAGATCCCGGCTTGTTCGTCGTCAGACCAACGTATGTGTTCGACGGCGAGATCTGCGGGATGTTCGCCTTGTTGAGGATCGGCAGCGAAACCTTCGTCCCACCGGAGTTGAACTCTCCGAGGTAGAAGATCGTCGACTTGTCCTGCACGGCCTTGCGGGCGTTCGACGCCGTCTGCGCCTCGTCAGCCGTACCGGGGTTCTGCGCGGTCGAGTCATCCAGCGAGACGTACTTGATCGTGTACTTGCCGACCTTGTTGCTGGCCTGCTTGAGAGCAAGCTTCTCACCAGAAATTACGGCCTCGGACTGCCCCTTCGAGGTTCCCTGAAGCGGCAGGCTCGAGTAGATCGTGAGGGTGTCCCCCGAGATCCCCGCACTGCCGCCTGAATCGCTCTCGTTGTCGTTGCTACCGCAAGCGGCAACAGTCATACCGAAGAGTCCCAGCAGGCAGCTGAGCAGTGCGAGCCAACGTGCTCTTGACAATTTCCCTCCTAGGAGATTTGGCTCTGAACTGCGGCATCCTACGCACGAGCCGCCGGGCCACGCAAAATCGCAACACGCCTTAACGCGGAGAAAATCTGCTTTTAGAACAAGGAATGGACGTACTCGAAGCGATCACCCTGGAGGCGGTAGAGGCCCAGCGGCAGCCCCTCCACGGCGCCGTTGCGACGCACGCGATAGGTCCCGATCGGCGAGTGGCGGACCCGCGGCCTGAGCGCCGCGCGGACCACCTCAGCCCGGTCGGCCGGCCCGCCGCCGCGCTGAGCGTCGCCGATCGCGTCCAGCACGACGCGCACCGACTCGTAGCCCCACAGGGCCGCCGGAGTCGCGAGCTGCATGCCCTGGTCGCGGCCGATGCGGTTGAGGATGCGACGGGCGGCGACGGCGCGCGGCGCCTGCGGCGCGACCGCCTCGAGTGGCGGTGGCGCCGAGCCTTCCGCCGCCACCAGGGGCTGGCCGACGAGAATCCCGTTGGCCGTGAGCAGGGCTGCCTGCGGCAGGTCCCTCCCAAGGCCGGCGAGCAGCTGAGGCGTGTAGATGTCGCGGGCCAGCGCCAGCACCACGGCGTCGGGCTTGGACCCGAGCTGGGCCTCCGCCAGCTCGCGGGGGACGTCGAGCACCGTCTCCGGGTCGTCGCGCAGGTCCTTGGCCTGGACCGGCGGGATGCCGGCCTTGCGCGCCTCGGCGACGACCTCCGCGGCCAGCTCGCGCGCGTACACGCCCGTTCCGACGACCAGCGCGGGCCGCTCCACCCCGAGAGCCCGCATGCGGTCCACGATCAGCCGCGCCTGGGCCAGGTCGTCGGGCACGAGCCGCAGGAACGACCGGCGCCCGGACGGGTAGTAGCGCTCGGGGCCGGCCGCCGAACGCGGCGGCTCCTCCGTGAGGCTGGCGAGCCCGTCGAGCGGCGAAACCTGCAGCAGGCCGGCCTTGTTGGTCACGGGTACCGACACGGCCGAGGCGCCCAGGTTGACCTCGCCGAGGTAGGCGATCGCGCGCGGATCCTGGGCCGCGCGGCTCGCGTTCTCGCTCACCTGCCCCGGGTCCCAGTTGCCGGACTCCGGCTTCGAGGCGGCCAGCGCGACCAGGCGGACGCGGTAGCGACCCGCCATCCCGCCGGCATCGGCCAGCGCCTGGCGCTGGCCCGCGGCCACCGCCATGCCGGTCGCGGCCGACGGGCCCTCGGTGGGGCGGCTCGAGTACAGCGTCAGGACGTGGCCCCGGATCGGCTGGTCCTCGGCGGACTCGCCGTCGTGGCCGAGGCAGCCGGCAAGGACACCCGCGCACGCGAGGGCGGCGAGCATCGCGAGCGGGGCCGGGCGCGAGGTCACGCGGCTCGATTCTGACGAATGACATCCGGGGGCTCCCGCGCCCGGTCTACTCGGGCTCCACCGCCGGCGCTATCGTGCCCGCCAGTGCGCATCGGCGTTCTCACCGGCGGGGGCGACTGCCCGGGGCTGAACGCCGTCATCCGCGCGGTCGTGCGCAAGGGAATCGACGGCTACGGGCATGCGATCGTGGGTTTCCGCGACGGCTGGCGCGGGCCGCTCGAGAACGCCTACGAGGAGCTCACCATCGAATCCACGCGCGGGATCCTCCCGCGCGGCGGGACGATCCTGCGCTCGTCGCGCACCAACCCGTTCGGTCGCGACGACGGTCCGCGGCTGATCGCCGAGAACATGCGCCTGCTGAACCTCGACGGGCTGATCGCGATCGGGGGCGAGGACACGCTGGGGGCGGCGGCCCGCCTGCATTCGGAGCACGGCCTGCCGGTGATCGGCGTGCCGAAGACGATCGACAACGACCTGGGCGGCACCGACATGACGTTCGGGTTCGACACCGCCGTGCAGATCGCCACGGAAGCGATCGACCGGCTGCACACGACGGCCGAGAGCCATAACCGCGTGATGATCGTCGAGGTCATGGGACGCCACGCGGGGTGGCTCGCCCTGCACTCCGGGATCGCCGGCGGGGCGGACGTCATCCTGATCCCCGAGCGCCCGTTCGACATCGACGAGGTGGTGCGGCTGATCCGGCGCCGGCACTCCCGCGGCCGCTATTTCTCGATCGTCGTGGTGGCCGAGGGCGCCACGCCCAAGGAAGGGACGCTCGAGGTGATCGGCGGCACCAAGGACGAGTTCGGCCACGAGCGGCTGGGGGGCGTCGGGCAGATGCTGGAGCGCGAGATCGGCGAGCGCACCGGGTTCGACACCCGCGCCACGGTGCTCGGCCACATCCAGCGCGGCGGCACCCCGACGGCCTTCGACCGCGTGCTGGCCACGCGCCTGGGCCTGGCCGCGATCGACGCCGCGCACGAGCAGCGCTTTGGGATGATGCCGGCGCTGCGCGGGACCAAGATCGCGCTGGTTCCCCTGGGGGACGCGGTGGCGCAGCTGCGCACCGTGCCCGACGACGAGTACGCGGCGGCCGAAGCCTTCTTCGGCTAGAGGCGGGCGCCCTCTTCCTCGATCGTGGCGACCTCGCGGCCGAGCAGCTGGTCGATGAAGGGCTTGACGATCCCGTAGGCGGCCGCGCCGACGACCATGGCGACCGTGAGCAGGAATGCGTCGAATGCCTTGATCCCGAAGGCCCAGGCGGTGATCCACCAGACCAGCCCGACGACGAGCGTCACGTAGACGATGAGGCCGCGACCGGCTTGGGGCGGTGGGATCACACGGCCCTCCGCTGGGACAGCGAGTCGCGGCGCTCGACGATCGCGTCGCGGCCATCGGCGACCGCGCGCCGCAACCGGGTGGCCGCGTTGACCGCGCTCTTCATCGCGCGCTCCGCTCCGGAGTCCTGCGGCGGCAGCAGGCCCGCGCCGCGCGCAAACGCCATGCCGTCGTAGTAGGCGGTGTTGGTCACGTTCTGGCCGTCCGCGACCTCGATCATGTCGACGCCGCGCAGCTCGATCGGGCGACCGGTCGGCTCTACGCCCTGGAACGGGGCGCCGGTGAAGTTGGCGTGCATGCGCCACTCGACCGCGACCTCGTTCTGACCGGCGGCCACGCGCGTGACCGTGGTTTCGAGGTCGGGGAAGGCGGCGAACATCTCCCGGAAGAATGCCGAGATCTCCTCGCGGCCGCGCAGGATGCCGAGCGGGACAAGGTCGACGACCCCGTCCTCCTTCCAGTGCTCGGCCATGCTGTCGACGTCCCGGCGAGCGAGAGCGTCGAAATAGCTGCGGGCGTGGTTCTCGAGTGCCTTGCGCTTGGTGATGCGCGACCGCTGGGGCTTCGAGGCGGCCGCCGACTCCGAATCGGTCCCCTTGCGCGCGCTGATCGTCCTGGTTTCCGCCATGGTGCGCGCACCCTACCAGCGGGTCAGGAGGTCACTTTTTGCGGGGGCCGGCCCGAGCGAACAGCAGCGATGAAGGGGCTGCGCCGAGTCGCCCGGTGCCCCGGAGTGTGGTAGTCAAAAGGCGCGCATATGACGCGCCAGGGGTACCGCACTCCCCAGGGCGAGGCGACCCTCCCTTAGTTGCTGCTGTGGGGCCGGGCAGCCGCCGCCCCGCCGGCGCCCTAGCGCAGCGCGTCCGCCAACTCGGCCACCACGGCGCCCACACCCGCGGCGCCGCCGTCGCCCGCCGCGCGCACGATGCGGCTGCCCACGATCACGCCGTCGGCCAGGTCCGCCACGGCGCTCGCCTGCGCCGCCGTGGAGATCCCGAAGCCGACCGCCACCGGCGCCTCGGATGCGCTCTTCGCGCGGGCCACCGTGTCCGCCAGCCCGGGCGGCAGCTCGCCGCGCTCGCCCGTGATCCCGGTGAGCGACACCGTGTACACGAACCCGCGCGCGCTCGCCCCGATCTCCGCCATTCGCTCGGGCGTCGTCGTGGGCGCCACCAGCGGTACCAGCGCCAAACCCTCCGCGTCGCACGCGGCGCGCACCTCGCCCGCCTCGTCGTGCGGGAGGTCCGGCACGATCAGCCCAGCCGCACCCGCCGCGGCCGCCCGCAGGGCGAACGCCGCGGGACCGGCGTTCAGCACCACGTTCACGTAGACCATCAGCACCACCGGCACCTGCGCGGACACCCGCTCGCATACCCGCAGGACCCCGTGCGGCGTCGCGCCGCGCTCGAGCGCCGCGGTGCCGGCGGCGTGGATCACCGGGCCGTCGGCGAGCGGATCCGAGAACGGGATGCCGAGCTCGATCAGATCGGCGCCGGCCGCCGCCGCGGCGAGCCCCGAATCGGCCGACGCGTCCAGGTCCGGATAGCCGCCCATCAGGTAGGGCATCAGCGCCGCCCGCTTGCCGTGCGACTCGAAGGCGGACGCGATCCGGTCGACCCCGGTGGCCGCCACGCTCACGAACCGGATTCCAGCGCCATCACCTCGGCGAGGTCCTTGTCGCCGCGGCCGGAGAGCGTCACGAGGTCGAGCGAGGGCCCGGCGCCTGCGCCACCGCCCGGGTTCGCGAACAGCCAGGCCAGCGCGTGCGACGGCTCGAGCGCGGGCAGGATGCCCTCGAGCTGCGCCAGGCGCCGGAAGGCGGCCAGCGCCTCGACGTCGGTGACGGCCACGTAGCTCACCCGCCCCGTATCGCGCAGGTGGGCGTGCTCGGGCCCGGACCCCGGATAGTCGAGTCCGGCCGACACCGAGTGGGCTTCCAGGATCTGCCCCTCCTCGTCGTGCAGGACCGCCGACAGCGCGCCGTGCAGCACGCCCCGCGCGCCGGTCGTGAGCGGCGCCGAGTGGCGCTGCGTCTCGAGCCCCTCCCCCGCGGCCTCCACCCCGATGAGCTCGACCGAGGCGTCGTCCACGAAGCTCACGAAGGTGCCGATCGCGTTCGAGCCGCCGCCCACGCAGGCGATCACGCGGTCGGGCAGGCGCCCGGCCGCCTCGAGCATCTGGGAGCGCGCCTCATCCCCGATCGTGCGCTGCAGGTCGCGCACCAGCGCCGGATAGGGCGCCGGGCCGACGGCCGAGCCGATCACGTAGTGGGTCGTCTCGGCGTTCGCGACCCAGTCGCGGATCGCCGCCGACGCCGCCTCCTTGAGCGTGCGCGCGCCCGCCTCCACGCCGACCACCTCAGCCCCGAGCAGGCGCATGCGCTCGACGTTGGGGCGCTGGCGGCGCATGTCCTCGGTCCCCATGAATACGACGCACTCCAGGTCGAGCAGCGCGCATGCGGTCGCCGAGGCCACGCCGTGCTGGCCGGCCCCCGTCTCCGCGATCACGCGCGGCTTGCCCATGCGGCGCGCCAGCAGCGCCTGCCCCAGCGCGTTGTTGATCTTGTGGGAGCCGGTGTGGGTCAGGTCCTCGCGCTTCAGCCACACGTCGCCGCCGGTCGCCTCGGACAGCCGCGCGGCACGGTAGAGCGGCGTCGGCCGCCCCACGTAGTCGCGCAGCAGGCGCGCCAGCGTGCCGGTGAAGTCGGGATCCGCGCGCGCCGCGAGCCATTCGCGCTCGAGCTCGTCGAGCGCCGGGATCAGCGTCTCCGGCACGTACCGGCCACCGTAGGGGCCGAAGCGCCGCTCGAGCGGCGGCGAGCTCACGCGACTACCCCCAGCCGCGCATCGGCCGCCTCGACGGCGCGCATGAACGCGGTGAGCTTGTCCGGGTCCTTGCGGCCGGGGGCGGCCTCGGTCCCGCTGGCCACGTCGACCGCGAACGGCCGCGCCGTCTCGATCGCCGCCGCCACGTTGTCCGGGTTCAAGCCGCCCGAGAGCACCATCGGCGGCGTGCCGGGGTGGCGCCGCGCCAGCTCCCAGTCGAACGTCTCGCCCGTGCCGCCCGGCGTGTGCGGCGAGTAGGCGTCGAGCAGATGGAAGTCCGTGTGGAAGCGCTGCAGGTGGCTCAGCTGTGCGGCGTCGCGCACCCGCACCGCCTTCATCACCTTCGCGCCGGTGCGGCGCGCGACCTCGCGGCAGTAGGCGGGACCCTCGTCGCCGTGCAGCTGGACCACCGTGAGGTGGCAGCGGTCGGCCGTCTCGGCCACCTCGTCGAGGGCGGCGTTCACGAACACGCCGACGAGCTGGAGCCTCCGCTGCAGCTCCCCCCCGATCGCCTCCGCCTTGTCGAGCGAGCACGCGCGCGGGCTGCCCGGCCAGAAGATCATGCCGAGCGCCCAGGCGCCGAGGTCGGCGACCCTGCCGGCGTCGGCCGGGTCGCTAACCCCACAGATCTTTACGCGGGTCACACCCGCAATGCTCGCAGGCGCCGATTACGGGAGGTTGAACGGCAGGCCGCCGTTGCCCTGCGGCGCCGGCTGCGACCCCGCCGAGGCGAGCTGCTTGGGACGCTCGGCCAGCTTGATCGTCGCGGTCCGCTTGTCCTTCCCGCGGTAGAACTCGAGCTGGATCGTGTCGCCCGGCTGCTTGTCGGCCACGGCGTTCACCACGTCGTCCGCGCTCGTGACGGGCTTGCCGTCCACCGCCACGATCACGTCGCCGCCCTTGCCCGAGGGCGCGGCCGCCCGCAGGCCCGCCTTGGCCGCCGGGCTGCCGGGCGTGATCGACGCGACCAGCGCGCCGCTCTTCACCGGCAGGCCCAGCTGCTTCGCGACCTGATCGGTCACGCTGCCCATGGTCACCCCGAGGTAGGCGCGCTTGATCTGCTCGCCGGCGCGCAGCTTCGGCAGCTCCTGCTTCGCCGTGTCGATCGGGACCGCGAAGCCGATGCCGACCGAGCCCTGGCCGCCGCCGGTGGCGATCTGGCTGTTGATCCCGATCACCTGGCCCTGGGCGTCGAGCAGCGGGCCGCCCGAGTTACCCGGGTTGATCGACGCGTCCGTCTGGATCACGTCGCTGATCGGGAAGCCGCTCGGCGCGTCGAGCTGGCGCTGGAGCGCAGACACGATGCCCGTCGTGACGGTGCGCTGGAGGCCGAACGGGTTGCCGATCGCCACGACCGGGTCGCCCACCTGCGCCTTCGAGGAGTCGCCCAGCGGGAGCACCGTGAGGTCCTGGCCCTTCGGGTCGATCTTGAGGACCGCGATGTCGCTGTCGGCGTCGACGCCCTTGACGTCCGCGTCGATCGTGTCGCCGCCCTCCTGGAAGCTGACCGTCACCTTCGACGCGCCCTGGACCACGTGCGCGTTGGTGAGGATCGTCCCGTCGCCGTCGACCACGAAGCCGGAGCCGGTCGCCGTGCCCTGCTGGGGCTGCCCGAACACGGACGTGTCTCCGCTGACGCCCTGGGCCTGGATGAACACCACGCCGGGCCCGTCCTCGCGGTAGATCTCGTGGACGGTCTTGCCGCCGCGCGAGGATGCCGGATCGGTTGCCGGCTGCGAGATCGGCGCCTGCCGGACGACGGTGGTGGTGTCGCCGGTGTCGATCACATTGGTCGCGATCAGGACCGCCCCGATCAGAAGGACCACAAGGCCGCCAAGTGCACCGGCGATGAGGGTGGAACCGACGGAGCGCTGCTTCGGAGGAGACGTCGCGGTGTTCATACACCTCTATGTAGGCCCCGAACCTTAGAGCCGCATAAACATGCTCAGACCGGCCGTGGTCCACCCGGCGGGATCGCGATCAGCCCCAGGAGGCGTGCCCGCAGCCCGCCGCGGGCCGTGAGGTCGCGCCGCAGCTCGCGGCGCTCGCGCAGGCCGGGCGCGGCGGGCGAGCGAGGGTCGTAGCGGTGCGCCCTCAGGCCGGCCGCGTACCGGGCCGCCGCCGGGCCGGCCGTACGGCCGAGCCGGCCCTCCAGGCCGAGCAGGGTGGTGCCGGCGGGCACGTCCCAGTCGAGCCGCGCCAGCGCGCGGCGCAGCTCGGCCAGCTGCGCGTCGGCCAGCTCCGCGGCGTCCAGCCGGCCCGCCCGGCGGACGAGCCGCCAGGCGCCCAGACCGGCGCCCGCGAGCACGAGCAGCGGCAGCAGCAGCCAGGGCGACGCGCCCCCGCCGGACTCGGAGGCCGGCGAGCTCCCGGCACCGCCCTTGGGGTCTGGCGCCGCGAGGCCGCCGCCCGATCCGTTGATTGGCCCGCCGGGTGCGCCGCTCGGCTGCAGGTCGGCGGACTGGGCCTCGGCCGGCGCGGCTGCCGGCGTGGGGTCGAACGTCACCCAGCCGATCCCGTTGAAGTACACCTCGACCCAGGAGTGGGCGTCGAGATCGCGCACGCGGTACTCGCCCGTGTCCCGGTTGAGCGAACCAGGGGCGAAGCCGGCCGCGACGCGGCTCGGGATGCCCGCCATGCGCAGCATCAGCGCCATCGCACCGGAGAACTGCTGGCAGTAGCCGAACTTGTCCCGGAACAGGAAGGCGTTGAGCGGGTAGCGGGCGGAGCGCGGTTTCTCGCTGTAGGTGAAGTTGCGGTCCAGGTAGCGCTCGGTGCCCTGGACGGCGTCGTACATGGTCGGCGCGCCCGTAGTGATGCGCGCGGCGATCCTGTACATGTCGCCGTAGACGGAGTCCGCCAGCTCGCGCCGCGGCGCGCCGGGGTCCCCATAGCCCCCCGTGCTGCCCCAGAGCGGGACGAAGACCTGCCTGGGCCCCACCACTTCGGTCGGGTCGAGCGTGGTGGTGCGAAGCCCCGGCAGCGAGATCGCCGTGTACTGGATCAGCGCATTCGACAGGCCGTCGGGAGCCCCGCGCATCTGCGCGGGCGTCGGGTTGGGCGCGTACGTCTTGACCGTGTAGGTGGCGCCCTCCTCGAGCTGCTTGTCGGCGATCCGGGTGGTGCCGTCGCTCGCCGTGGAAACCAGCCCCGCGCCCTCGATCAGGTACGGGGTGCCGGCCGCCACGAGCAGGTCGGTGGACAGCGAGCGGACGGTGAAGCGGATCTCGTTGTCCCAGCGCGGGTTCCACTCGAAGTAGTCCCAGCGGCCGTCCTGCGAGGTCGGGTCGGGGACGCCCTGGAGCCTCTGCGTCGCGTCGCTGTTCGGCCCACGCACCCAGCGCACCCCATCGAAGCTGTCCAGCGTGTCGGCCTTCCAGTAGTGCGGGCGGGCGGACTTCACGTTCAGGAGGGTGCTGCCCTCGCGCGGCCAGTCGAGCGGGCCGTAGCGGTGCGTCCAGTCGAACGTGATCGCCTTGCCGTTCTCGAGCCAGGTGACCGCCCCGTAGTTCCACCAGGGCCGCTCGCCGTTGAGCGCGGCGGCGACCGGCAGCGACAGCGCTCCCAGCGACAGCACCAGGCCGGCGCCCGCAAGGGCCTCGCGCGCGCCGAGCCGGGGCAGCCACAGCCAGGCTCCGACGAGCACGAGCAGGACCAGGCCGCGCAGCAGCGGCTCGCCGGGGTCGTGCTCGGTGACCGGGATGCCGTACGCCAGGAGCAGCACCACCAGCGCGGCGCCGCTCAGGAGGGGCGCGGCGCGGCGGGCGGGGAAGAACGCGAGCAGCGCCGCCACGCCGATCAGGCACGGAGCCCCCAGCAGCGTTGTGAGCCGCACCCAGCTGTCCGAGCCGTCGTAGGGCCAGTCGGCGTTCTGCACGCCCGCGAGGCCGCGGTCGAGCCCGTCGAAGAGCTCGTTCAAGTGGCGCGGGGCGAGCAGGCGCACCGGAAGGCCCACGGCGACCAGCGCGAGCGCGATGCCGGCGAGGCCGACCACCCGGGCGGCCACCGCGATCGCTCCCCACGCGAGTCGTCCGCCCAGAGCCTCAGTCAGGCGATTGCGAACGGCCGGGGCCCCCAGCAGCGTGAGCAGCGCACCCGTGCCGGTCGC
Organism: Thermoleophilaceae bacterium; assembly: GCA_034664125.1. GTDB lineage: Bacteria > Actinomycetota > Thermoleophilia > Solirubrobacterales > Thermoleophilaceae > JACVRW01. Next base: position 26,036 of record JAXDIG010000040.1, read on the forward strand.
CACCAGCACGACCAGGACGGTGCGCCCCAATGGCGGCGAGTCGACCAGCGACACCCAGTGCACGCCCGCGAACAGCGCCAGCCCCGCGAACGCGGCCAGCCGCACCAGCGCCGTGCGCGTGGTGCTCGCCGCCGCTGGTCGCGGTGCGGCGCGGGGCGCCGCGACCGCCGCCGGCGCGCCGGCCGTGGCGGGGCGCCCGGCCACGCCGCTCACGCCGCCACCCCGCGACGCGCCCGCTCCACCAGGCAGCCGGTGCAGCCGGCCACCTCGAACAGCGCTCGAACGCCCGGCAGCGGGGTCGGCGAGACGACGATGCGCGCCCCCGCGGGCAGGCGCTCGAGCGCGCGCGGGGCCTTCGCGATGCCCGCTCCGGTGACCCAGATGACCGCGCCGCCGCGCGGGCCCAGCACGGAGCCCGCCGGCGCGGGGCCGCTCTCGACGAGGGCGAGCCGTGCGTGCACGCCGGGCCAGCCGGCCAGGTCGTGGCCGATCTCGATCGGGCGCCTGTCGCCGGGCAGCAGGATCGCGCAGCCGCCGGCCCGCCCGAGGTGGACGCACAGCGACGCCGCCGCGCGCACGGCCATGTCGAGTCCCTCTTCGGTATCCGGCGCGGACGGGTCGAGGACGATCAGGGGAGCAGAGTCGAGCTCGGCGACGAGCCGGCGCTCGAGCATCTCGCCGCGGCGCGCCACCGTCGGCCAGTGGATACGCGAGGCCGAGGTGCCCTCGCGGTACGGCCGCAAGCCGTCGATCTCCAGCTCGGCCCGCGAAGCGTCGAGCCTGCGGCCCATCACGCCCGGGTCGATCCCGGGTCCGCCGCGGTCGCCCGCGCCTGCGCCGCCGCCTCCGGGCGCGGTCACGGGCTCCACGCGCGGGAGCACCAGCACCTCGTCGCCGCCGGCCCCGACGAGCTCGCGGACGTGCAGTCGCAGCGGATCGCGGATGACGAGCCGCCCCGGCTCGAGCACCCGCCGCCCGCGGCGCGAGAAGCGCACGTTGATCCGGACGCGCCGCGACCAGCGCCCCGCGATCGGGACCGGCCAGCCGAGCAGAGGCTCGATCAGCTCACCGCCCGGCGGGGGCAGGGTGCCGGAGCGAACCTCGATGCGCAGCGGGTAGGGCTCCTCCTCGGTGACGGTGTGCGGCCCGGCCCGGCGCTCGATGGCCGCCCCGCTCGCCGCGAGCGTTACCCAGGCGGTGGCGCCGGCGGCGATCGCCATCAGCGCGACGCCGGGCACGTACAGCGAAGCGGTATCGAACGTGGCGCCGGCCAGGCAGAGGGCCAGGCCGAACAGGGCTACGGCGAGCGGCCGCATAACCGCTACAACGCGGGGACCCGCTCCAGCGCGTCGCGCACCACCGCCGCCCGCTCGTCGCCGCCGGCGCCGGGGCCGAGCAGCAGCCGGTGGGCGAGCACGGAGTCGGCCAGCGCTTGCACGTCGTCGGGCAGCGCGTGGTCGCGCCCGTCGAGCGCCGCCATCGCCTTGGCGGCGCGGAACAGCATCAGGCCGGCGCGCGGCGAGGCGCCCAGGTCGACGCGCGGGTCGGCGCGCGTGGCATCGAGGATCGCGACCACGTAGCGGCGCAGCGCCTCGCTGCCGTGCACCGCCGCGGCGGCGCCCTGGGCGGCGAGCACCTCCGCCACCTCGGTCACGGGCTCCAGATCGAGCACGCGGTCGCGCTCGGCGTGGTCGAGCAGCATCTCGCTCTCCGCCTGCGCGCTCGGGTAGCCGAGCGACACGCGCACCATGAAGCGGTCGAGCTGCGCCTCCGGCAGCGGGTAGGTGCCCTCGTACTCGACGGGGTTCTGGGTCGCCACGACGAGGAACGGCCGCGCCAGCTCGTGGGTCTGCTTGTCCACGGTGACGTGACCCTCCTGCATGCACTCCAACAATCCCGACTGGGTCTTCGGCGAGGCACGGTTGACCTCGTCCACCAGCACGATGTTCGCGAACACGGGACCCGGCCTGAACTCGAAGCGGTTCTCGCGCTGGTTGTAGACGTTGGTGCCGACCACGTCCGCCGGCAGCAGGTCCGCGGTGCACTGCACGCGCGCGTACTCGGCTTCGATCGAGCGCGCGAGCGCGCGCGCAAGTGCGGTCTTGCCGACGCCCGGATAGTCCTCGATCAGCACGTGGCCCTCGGCCATCAGCGCGACCAGCACGTCGCGCAGCACGCGCTCGGGGGCCTTCACCGCCCGCGCGATGTTGTCGCGCAGGCGCGCGCCGAGCTCGGCAACCTTCGACGGATCGAGCTCAGGCACAGTCGACATGGAGCACCATGGTAGGGATACGCCTCAACCGGCCCATCCGGTTCTCCTATGCCCGAGTCAGGCCTGCGTAGGCTGCTCTGGGCGGGTCAGCTCGCGCACCGCCGCTTCGGGGTCCGGCGCCCGCATCAGCGTCTCGCCGATCAGCACGGCGTCCACGCCGACCTGCTCGAGCTCGTCGATCTGCTCGCGGCTGTGGATCCCCGACTCGGACACCACGACCTTGCCCGCCGGCACGTCGGCGAGCAGGTCGAAGGTGCGCTGGATGTCGACGCTGAAGTCCTCGAGGTTGCGGTTGTTGATGCCGAGCACGTCGGCGTCCACCTCGAGCGCCCGCTCCAGCTCCTCTTCGTCGTGGATCTCGACGATCGCGTCCAGGTCGAGTGCGCGCGCCTCCCGGTGCAGCAGGGCCAGCTCGCCTTCGGTCATCGCGCCCACCACCAGCAGCACGGCGTCCGCCCCGGCGGCCTTGGCCTCGTAGAGCTGGTACGGGTCGATCGTGAAGTCCTTGCGCAGCACCGGCAGGTCGGTGGCCACGCGCGCCTCGCGCAGGTCGGCGAGCGAGCCTCCGAAGTGCGCCTCCTCGGTCAGGACCGAGAGCGCAGCGGCGCCGCCGCGCTCGTAGGCGCGCACCACCTCGGCGCAGCTGGTGCCCATGTCCGCGAGAGCGCCCGCCGAGGGCGAGCGCCGCTTGTGCTCGGCGATCAGCGAGGTGCCGGGACGCGCGAGCGCCTCGGCGAACGGTCGGCCCTCGGGCACCGCACCCGCCTCCCGCTCGAGCTCGGAGAGCGGGCGCTCGCGCTTGCGCCGGTGCAGCGCCTCGCGCGTCGCTCCGACCAGCTCGTCGAGCCGGACGCTCACTTGGCCCGCTCCAGGTACCCGTCGAGCACGGCCGCCGCGGCGCCCGAGTCGATCGACTGCTGCGCGCGCTCGACGCCCGCGGCGAGCGACTCCGCGACGCCGCCGACGTAGATCGCCGCGGCCGCGTTCAGCACGGCCAGCGAGCGCTCGGTGCCGGGCGTGCCGTCCAGCACGTCGCGCAGCACCCGCGCGTTCTGATCCGGCGCGCCAGCGGCGACCGCGCCGTCAGCGGCCGGCTCGAGCCCAACCTCCTCGGGAGAGACGTCGTAGGTCGTCAGCCGGCCGTCCCTGAGCTCGACGACTCGGGTGGTCCCGGATACCGAGAACTCGTCGAGGCCATCCGCGCTCGACACTACCAGGGCGGATTTCGTGCCGAGCTCCGCGAGCGCGCACGCCAGCGTCTCGAGCCTGGCGGGATCGGACACGCCGATCACCTGGCGCGTGGCGCCGGCCGGGTTGGTGAGCGGCCCGAGGAAGTTGAAGATCGTGCGCACGCCGAGCGCCTTGCGCACGGGCACCACGTGCTTCATCGCGGAGTGATGCTTGGGCGCGAACATGAAGCCGAAGCCCACCTGCTCGATGCAGGCGGCCACGTCATCGGGCTCCAGGTCGATGCGGGCGCCGAGCGCCTCCAGCACGTCGGCCGACCCGCACTGGCTGGTGGCCGAGCGGTTGCCGTGCTTGGCCACGCGGCAGCCCGCGCCCGCGGCGATGAACGCGGCGGTGGTCGACACGTTGAACGTCGGCCGCCCGCCACCGGTACCGGCCGTGTCGACCAGGTCGTCGCCCGCGTGCACGGGCACCGCCAGCTCGCGCATCGTGGCCGCCAGGCCGGCGATCTCGTGCACCGTCTCGCCCTTGGTCCGCAGGGCGACCAGGAACCCGGCCGTCTCGGCCTCGGAGGCGTTGCCCTGCATCACCTCGCGCAGCACCGCGGCGGCCTCGTCCGCCGAGAGGTCCTGACCGCCGGCGAGCCGGTCGATCGCGTCCGTGAGCACGGGGTTGCTCACGACTCGGCTCGGCTGAGGAAATTTCGCAGCATCTGCTTGCCGTGCGGGGTGAGCACGGACTCGGGGTGGAACTGCACGCCCTCGATCGGCAGCTCGGAATGCCTCAGCCCCATGATCACGTCGCCGGCGCGGGCCGACACCTCGAGCGAGTCGGGCAGCTCGCCGGCATCGACGACGAGCGAGTGGTAGCGGCCGACCACGAGCGGGGATTCGAGCCCAGCGTAGATCGTCCTGCCGTCGTGCTCCATCTCCGTGGTCTTGCCGTGCACCGGCTGGCCGCGCACCACGCGCCCGCCGAACTCCTGGGCCAGCGCCTGGTGGCCGAGGCAGACGCCGAGCACGGGCGTGCCGCGCTCGCCGAAGCGCCGCACCGCGCTCATCGACAGCCCGGCGTCGTCGGGGGTGCAGGGGCCCGGTGACACGATCAGCCGGTCCGGTTCGCGCTCGAGCAGGGCCTCGACGTCGTTGCGCAGCACCTCGACCTCGGCACCAAGCTCCCCCAGGTACTGGACGAGGTTGTAGGTGAACGAGTCGTAGTTGTCGACGACCAGGACGTTCACGGCTACGCCCAGTCGGCCTGTGCGCAGGCCAGCCGGATCGCTTCCATCACGGCACCCGCCTTGGCCTCCGACTCGCGCGTCTCGTCGCCGGCGTCCGAGTCGGCGACGACCCCGCAGCCGGCCTGGAGGTAGGCCGTGCCGTCGCGCACGAAGGTGGAGCGGATGTTGATGCAGGTGTCGAGGTCGCCGGTGTAGGACAGGTACCCGACGGCCCCGCCGTACGGGCCGCGCTTGACCGGCTCCAGCTCGTCGATGATCTGCATGGCGCGGATCTTGGGGGCGCCCGACAGCGTCCCGGCGGGCAGCGCCGCCCGCATGGCGTCCATCGGCGTGACGCCTTCGCGCATCGTGCCGGACACCGACGAGACGATGTGGATCACGTGCGAGTACAGCTCCACGCCCATCAGCTCGTCGACCTTCACGCTCCCGTACTCGCACACGCGACCGAGGTCGTTGCGGCCGAGGTCGACCAGCATCACGTGCTCGGCGCGCTCCTTCTCGTCGGCGAGCAGCTCGTCGGTCAGCTCGCGGTCGGAGCCGCTGCGCGGCCGCGTGCCCGCGATCGGCTTCAGCTCCACGCGCCGGCCGTTCACCGTGACGAGCGCCTCGGGCGACGCCCCGGCCACCTCGAAGTCCTCGAAGTCGAGGAAGTACATGTAGGGGCTCGGGTTGATCGCGCGCAGACCGCGGTAGATCGAGAAGGCGTCGACCGGGCAGTCCGCCGTCCAGCGCTGGCTCGGGACGACCTGGTAGGCGTCGCCGGCGTGGATGTACTCCTTCACGCGCTCCACCGCCTCGGCGAACCCGTCCGCGCCCATGTTCGAGGTGAACTCGGGCGGCTCGCGCCTGCCGCGGCCGATCTGCGGCACCGGCCCGGCCAGGCGGTCCTTGACCTCGGCGATGGCGGCCGCCGCCTGCTCGTAGGAACGCTCCAAATCGTCGTCGTGCGCGAGGGGGCGGGCTTGGCCCGCACCGGAGCGATGCTCTCCGACCAGTACATTCGCCAGCACGGTGACCTCGTGGCGCAGGTGGTCGAACGCGACCAGCACGTCGGTCATCATCAGGGCGAGGTCGGGGATGCCCGTCTCGTCCGGGTTGGGCTCCCCCACGCTCGGCTCCGCGCTGCGCACGAGGTCGTAGCCGAACATGCCCACTGCCCCGCCCGCGAACGGCGGCAGCCCCTCGAGCGGCGCGATCCGGTAGCGGTCCAGCTCGTCGGCCACGGCCGCGTACGGATCCGGGTGGTCGCCGAGCGACATGCGGATGGTCGTGCGCGGCTGGAAGCCCAGGAACGACCAGCGTCCCACGCGCTGGCCCTGCTCGGCCGACTCGAGCAGGAACGACGGCCCGCCGCCGCGCAGCTTCAGGTACGCAGACACCGGGGTCTCGCAGTCGGCGATGAACGTGTGCCGGAGCGGCACGAGGTTGTAGTCGCGCGCCAGCTCCCGGACCTCGTCGAGGTCCGGCGTCAGCTCCAGGTCAACGACGACGCTCATTGAGCACCTCTAGGGCGTCGGCGAGGCTGAGCCCGCGCGAGGCGAGCAGCACGGTGAGGTGGTAGAGCACGTCGGCCGCCTCCTCGGCCACGCGCTCGTCCGACTCGCCGCCGGCCGCGCGGACGACCTCCTCCGCCTCCTCCTCCACCTTCGCGCCGATGCGAGCCGGCTCGGCGAGCAGCGCGGCGGTGTAGCTGTCGCCGGGGTCGGCCGAGCGCCGCTGCGCGACCGTGCGCTCCAGCGCCGCGAGTGCCTCGGAGGGCGCCGGGTCCATGTCCCCGCGGTAGAAGCAGGTGCGCTCACCGGTGTGGCAGGCCGGGCCGGCCGGCTCGACCAGCGCGAGCAGCGCGTCCTCGTCGCAGTCGTAGCGCAGCGCCGCCAGGCGCATGACGTTGCCCGACGTCTCCCCCTTGTGCCACAGCTCCTGGCGCGAGCGCGACCAGAACCAGATCTCACCCGTTTCGCGCGTGCGCCGCAGCGACTCGTCGTTCATGTAGGCGAGCGTCAGCACCTCGCCGGTGCGCGAGTCCTGGACGATGCAAGGGGTCAGATTCATGATTTCCTCCGCGGGGCATCCAGCCCCGCGTGCTGAGACGATAGGCGACGTCCGGTCGCCGTAACCGGGCGCGCTTCGCGCGCCCTCCCTTCGATTATGGCCGTCCGCCGCCGAGCGGCAGCTTCAGGAACTCGTAGAGCTGCCCGATCGGGCTGAAGCCGAGCCGCGCGTAGAGGTGCCGCGGCCAGTCCGAGGCGTCGGTGAGCAGGAAGATCGGGTCGCACCCCTCGGTCGCGGCGGTGGCCGCCGCCGCCAAAACGGCGGCGGTCGCGTGACCGCGGCCGCGCCGGCGCTCGAGCGTGCCGACCTCGTCGACCTGACCAAGCCCGTCGGCGGTGTACAGACGGCACGCGGCGACCGGCGCGGAGGGCGGTGCGGCGAAGTCGCGGGCGCACGTGGCGCGCCCGTAGCGCTCGTCCATGGCCGTCAGCTGCTGCACGGCCTCCTCCTGCCAGCCGAACGGCTGCTCGCGCCGGAAGGCGGCCAGCGCGCCGGCGCCGGTCGCACGGTCGACCTCGCCTCCGGCACCGTGCGGCGCGGTGCGCTCGGGGGCGCGGTCGCGCACCATCACCAGCAGCCGGTAAACGTTCCAGCCGTCGCGCGACAGGCCCGGAGCCAGGCGGGCACCGAACTCCTGATCGTGGACCACGAGCTTGCGGTGCGAGGCGTGCCCGAGCGCCTGTTCGGCGACCGCGGCCAGCTCCTGGACCCCGGCGTCACGGCCCTCGACGCGCACCGCGTTGAGCTGCCAGACCAGCGGCAGGCTCGGGGTGAGCAGCGCGGTGGCGTTTGGCAGCGGCAGCACCTCGTCGACCAGCGCCTCCTCGGTGCGGCGCAGGAAGTCGACGATGCGCTCCAGGATCATTCGATCCCGAGCCGGTCGAGCAGCGCCTCGTCGCGCCGCCAGCCCTTGCGCACGCGCACGCGCAGGTCCAGGTGCACACGGCGGCCGAGCAGCTGCTCGATCTCCTTGCGCGCGGCGGTGCCGACGGCCTTCACCATCCGCCCGCCCGCTCCGACCAGGATGCCCTTCTGCGACTCGGTTTCGGCCCACATGCGGGCGCGCACCACGAGCAGGCCGTCCTCGCGCTCCTCCAGCTCGTCGACCTCCACCTCCACCGCGTGCGGCAGCTCCTCGCGCGTGCGCAGCAGCACCTGCTCGCGCACCAGCTCGGCGATGCGCACCAGCTCGGGCTGGTCGCTCTGATCCTCGCGCGGATAGAGGAATGGACCCTCGGGCAGCAGGGAGACGAGGTGCTCCACGAGCGGGTCCAGCCCGGCGCCGCTGCGGGCGCTGATCGGGAAGATCTCGCCGTTCACGCCGAGGCCGGCGGCCGCGTCCAGCGCGGTCACGGTGCGCGGCTGGTCGAGCCGGTCGATCTTGTTGAGCGCCGTCACCGCGGGCACCCTGGCGTTCTCGATGGCGGCGGCGATGAAGCGGTCGCCGGGGCCGATCTGCTGCTCGCCGTTCAGCACGAACAGCACCGCGTCGGAGTCGGCCAGCACGCTGTCCACGCGGCGCTGCATGCGCTCGGTGAGCGGATCGCGCGGCCGCTGGACACCGGGCAGGTCGACCAGCACCAGCTGCCAGTCGGGCCCGGTGGCGATGCCGCGGATCTCCCGGCGCGTGGTCTGGGGCTTGTCCGAGACGATCGCGACCTTGTCGCCGACGATCCGGTTGACGAGCGTCGACTTGCCGGCGTTGGGGCGGCCCGCGAGCGCCACGAAGCCCGAGCGGGTCACAGCGCCTCCAGCACGCGCGCCTGGAGCGCGAGCATCTCGCCGCCGTCGGCCTCGTGGTCGTAACCGCACAGGTGAAGCACCCCGTGCACCACCGCCTCGGTCAGATCCTCTGTGTGGTCGGGACAGATGACGACATCTCCCAGCTCGCGCGGCTCAACGGCAGGCCCGGCCTCATCGACTGGGAAGGACAGCACGTCCGTGGGCCGGTCGCGTCCCCGGTGCTCGCGGTTGAGCTGGCGGATGCGCTCCGCGTCGACCAGCTGGATCGCCAGATGCCCATCCCCGACCCCGGCCGCGGCCAGGGTTGCGAGCGCCGGCGACCGCAGCTCCTCGGGCGCCTCGATGAGATCGAGCTCGATCAGCTCAGGCCGCCAAGGGCCCTAGGCCTGCTGGCGCCGGGGGGCGCGGAGGGCGGGCGCCTGGTTCTCCGCGTACTCGTTGTACGCCGCCACGATGCGCTGCACGAGCTTGTGGCGCACCACGTCCTCGCCGCCGAAGCGCACGAACTCGATGCCCTCGACCTCCTTGAGGATGTCGCCGATCACCAGCAGACCGGAGGCGTGCTCGCGCGGCAGGTCGATCTGGGTCACGTCGCCGGTCACCACCATCTTCGAGTTGAACCCGAGCCGCGTCAGGAACATCTTGATCTGCTCGGGGCTCGTGTTCTGGGCCTCGTCGAGGATGATGAAGCTGTCGTTGAGCGTGCGGCCGCGCATGAACGCGAGCGGCGCCACCTCGATCACGCCGCGCTCCAGGTGCTGGTTGACCCGCTCCGGCTCGAGCATGTCGTAGAGCGCGTCGAACAGCGGGCGCAGGTAGGGATCGACCTTCGCGGCGATGTCGCCCGGAAGGAAGCCGAGCCGCTCTCCGGCCTCCACGGCCGGGCGGGTGAGCACGATCCGGTTGACCTCGCGGCGCGCCAGCGCGGCCACGGCCATCGCCACCGCCAGGAAGGACTTGCCGGTTCCCGCCGGCCCGATCCCGACCGTGATCGTCTGGCTGCGGATGGCGTCGACGTAGCGCTTCTGGTTGACGGTCTTGGGCGCGACCTTGAGCCCGCGGTGGCGCCAGACGACATCCTCGAGGATGCGGCTGGGGCTCTCGTGGCGGTCCAGCGCGCCGGCGATCGCCTCGATCGTCCCGGGCGCGATCTCGTGACCCTGGCGGACCAGGTCGGTCAGCTCGCGGATCACGGTGCGGCCCATCTCGACCGCCTCGTCGTCCCCGTCGAGGGTCAGCACGTTGCCGCGCAGGTAGACCTCGCAGTCGAGGTGCTCCTCGAGCGTCTTCATGACCAGGTCCCCGGGCCCGGCCAGCTCAGCGGCAACCTCGTTTGGAAGCTCGAGCTGCGTGCGCACTAGGGGGTCAACTTCTCCTTGACGGCCGCGCTGACGCGCTTGCCGTCGGCGCGCCCCTTGACCTGCGGCATCACGAGCGCCATCACCTTGCCCATCTCCTTGGGGGAGCTGGCGCCCGACTCGGCCACGGCGTCACCCACGATCGCCTCCAGCTCCTCGTCTGAGATCTGCTCGGGCATGTAGGAGCCGATCAGCTCCGCCTCGCGCTCCTCGGCCTCGGCCCGGTCGGTGCGCCCGCCGTCGCGGTAGGCCTCCGCGGCCTCGAAGCGGCGCTTGCGCTCGCGCTGGAGCACCTCGAGCTCCTCCGCGCCGTTCTCCTTCGCGGCCTTCTGCAGCTCGTTGACGATCAGGCGCAGCGCGTGGACGCGCTCGCGCTCGCCGGCCTTCATGGCGTCCTTCACGTCATCCTGGATCTGGATCAGCAGCGACATCTGGGTGCAAGTCTAGGAGGCTCGGGGATCACCGGCGAGAAGATCGGGTTGGCGGCTTCATCCGCTTCTTGGCTAAGCTTGGCTAAGCCATGAGGCAGGTCAACGTCCACGAGGCGAAAACGCAGCTCTCGCGCCTTCTCCAGGAAGTGGAGGACGGCGAGGAGATCGTGATCGCGCGCAACGGCGAGCCCGTGGCCAAGCTCGTGCGCCACGAGCCCGAGCGCAAGCCGCGCGAGCCCGGGTGGGCAGAGGGGCGAATCGAGATCCTCGAAGGCTTCGACGAGTACGACGAGCAGATCGCGCGCGCCTTCGGCATGCTCGATTGAGGCTTCTCCTCGACACCCACGTCCTGATCTGGTGGTCGGTCCGGGCCAGCCTGTCGCCAGCGGCCACGGAGGCGCTGCTCACACCAGACAACGACGTCCTCGTCAGTGCGGCGAGCGTGTGGGAAGCGGAGATCAAAGCCGCGGCTGGGAAGCTGCGCATCGAAGCCGACCTCGAGCGGGAGCCCGCCGAGCACGGCTTCCGGCCGCTCGACATCACCGCCGGACACACCGTGGCCGCGGCTCGACTTCCCCGCCACCACGGCGACCCTTTCGACCGCATGCTGATCGCCCAGGCGCAGCTCGAGGGGCTGACGATCGTGACCCGCGACCCGGTCTTCGCCCGCTACCAGGTGGCGGTGCTCGCGGCTTAGCCCTCGAGGATCGCCACGACGCGCGCCGGCGCGCCGCTGCCGCCCACGATGCGCAGCGGGAAGCACGCGACCTTGAAGCCCGTGGCGGGCAGCTGGTCGAGATTCACCAGGCGCTCGATCTGGGAGTAGGGCAGGTCGGCCTGGTGCGCCGCCCAGAACACGCCCGGCTCGTCGCGCTCGATCGCCTGCTGGGCCTGCATGTGCAGCGGCGCGTCCCAGCCCCAGGCGTCGATGCCCATCACGCGCACGCCGCGCTCCCATAGCCAGCGGGTGGCCGCGAGCGTCACACCCGGCCCGAGCGCCATGTAGCCCGGCTCGCCGTAGTGGACGTCGCGCCCGGTGCGCACGAGCACGATGTCCAGCTCCGCCAGCTCGTGCCCGATGCGCTCGAGCTCGGCCTCGAAGTCCGGCACCTCGATCGCCTCGCCGTCGCCCTTGGCGGTCATGTCCAGCACCACGCCGTCCGAGAAGAACCACTCGAGCGGCAGCCGGTCGATCGTCTCGGCCGGCTCGCCCTCGACCGTCGAGTTGTAGTGCCAGGGCGCGTCGACGTGGGTGGAGCTGTGCGTGCCGAAGTGGGTGAACGTCTCCATGGCCCAGCCCTCGCCGTCGCGCAGGAGCCGCCGCGGCACGCCGAGCAGGGCCTCGATCTGAGCGGCGCCCTGGGCGTGATCCTGAAACTCGATGTCGGTGCGGAGCACGTCGGGAGTCTCCGCCGGGCTCTGGGTGATCGGCGCGGTGAGGTCGACAAACCGCATGCGGCGACCCTACACCGGCGCTAGGGCGGGGTAAGCAGCAGCGCGCTCCAGCCGAGCGACGAGAGGCGGCGGCGCTCCACGAGCGGCCCGAACGCGGCGGCCACCTCGTCGGCTTCCTCGTCCAGCAGGCCCGAGAGGACCAGCGCCCCGGGCTGCCGGTCGATCCGCTCCGCCACGCCCAGCAGCAGCGGGCGCATCAGGTTGGCGGCGACGGTGTCCGCGCGGGGTGGTGGCTGCTCGCGCAGGTTCACGCGCTCCACTCTTCCGAGCCGGACTCCGTTGGCGGCCGCGTTCGTGCTCGTGGCCTCGAGCGCCGCGAGCTCGTGGTCCACGGCCGTCACGGGCGCGAATCCGAGGCGGGCGGCGGCGATCGCCAGCACCCCGGAGCCGCAGCCGAGGTCTGCGAACGAGCCGCGCGGCTCGAGGCCGAGCATCAGCTCGAGCGAGAGGCGGGTGGTGGGATGCGCTCCCGTGCCGAACGCCTGGCCGGGATCGATCACAAGGTCGAGCGCGTCCGCGCGCGGCTCGGCCCAGGGCGGGCGCACCCACACGCGCCGCCCGACGAGCACGGGCTCGTGAAACCGCTTCCAGCGCTCCGCCCAGTCGTCCGGGACGGGCTCGCCGCTCACCCTCACCAGCACGCCGCCCACCTCGGCCTCGCCCGTGGGAAACGCCGGCAGCTCGCCCGGCGACCCGTACAGCGCGTACTCGACGAACCCCTCGCCGTCCACCTGCTCGACCCCCGCCGGCGCCAGCTCGAGCAGCGCGGCGAGCACCTGCTCGGCCGCCTCCGCGGGCGCCCGGAAGGCGAGCCGGATCAGCGGAACGCGCGGCGCAGCTTGCCGACGATCGAGTCGTCGGCCGGCTCGCGCAGGTTGTCCTCGCCCAGCGACTCGTCCAGCTCGGTGAGCAGCTCGCGCTGGCGCGCCGTCAGGTTGCGCGGCACGAGCACGTTGAGCACCACCTGCTGATCGCCGCGGCCGCGCCGCCCGACGGCCGGCATGCCGCGACCGCGCAGCGTGACCACCGTGCCGGGCTGGGTCCCCGCCGGCACGTCGAGCTGCTCCTCCCCGTCCAGCGTCGGCACGCTGACGGTCGTGCCCAGCGCCGCGGCGGGCGCCGGCACGTCGACGACGGCGACGAGGTCGTTGCCGTCGCGCACGAAGCGCTCGTCCTCAGCCACGGAAACCAGCACGTAGAGGTCGCCGGGCGGGCCGCCGCGCTCGCCGGCGTGGCCGCGCCCCGTCAGGCGGATGCGCTGCTCGTCGGCGATGCCGGCCGGCACTTCCACGTCCAGCGTCTTGCGCGCCGCCTTGCGGCCGCGCCCGGCGCAGGCGGTGCAGGGCTGGGTGGGCACGCGCCCCTCCCCGCCGCACGTCTCGCAGACCTGTTCGCGCACGAGCTGGCCGAAAGCGGTCCGGCTGACCGCCCGCACTCGGCCGGCGCCCTGGCAGGTTGTGCACGTGTGCACGTCCGACCCGGGCTCCGCGCGGCTGCCGCCGCAACGCTCGCAGGCGTCCACGAGGTCGTAGGCCACCTGGACGGTCTTGCCGCGCGCGGCCTCCTCCAGGGTGATCTGAGCCTCCACGCCGACGTCGCCGCCCTGCACGCGGCCGGCGGCCCCCCGGCCGCCGAACGCCCCGAGCGGGTCGCCGCCGAAGAACGCGTCGAAGATGTCCGCGAACGAGCCGAAGCCGTGCGCCGCGGAAGCGAAGCCGCGCGAGTCGAGCCCCTCGAAGCCGTAGCGGTCGTAGGTGGAGCGCCGCTCGGCGTCGGACAGGATCTCGTACGCCTCAGCGGCCTCCTTGAACTTCTCCTCGGCCTCCGGGTCGTGCCTGTTCACGTCCGGGTGCAGCTCGCGCGCCAGCCGGCGGAACGCCTTCTTGACCTCGGCTTCTGTGGCGTCGCGGGCCACGCCGAGCACCTCGTAGGGATCGCGGTTCACTCGTCGTAAACCTCGGCGACGAAGCGCGACAGCTCGCGCGCGGCCTCGCGGACGGCGCCGATCGCGCCGGGATAGTCCATTCGCACGGGGCCGATGACCGAGACGGCGCCGAGGTTGCGCCGCGCCAGCCCGTAGTTGGCCGCGACGATCGAAACCGACTGCAGCTCGGGGGTCGGGTTCTCCTCCCCGATGCGCAGGTAGACGCTCGGCTCGGTCAGAGAGGCGCGCAGCACCCCCAGCAGCGCGCGCCGGTGCTCGAGCACCTCCATGAGCCCCGCGATCTGCGACAGCTCCTGGAAGCGGTGCTCGGACAGCAGACGCGCCGCGCCATCCATGAAGAGGTTGTTCTCGGCCGTCTGCTCCAGCTCGGTGAAGGCCGGCGCGAGCGTCGCGAGGAAGTCGTGCTCGGCGGTCGACAGGGCCGGGTCGTTCAGCCGGGCGAGCAGCATGCGCGAGCCGACGTCCATGTTGCCGAGCTCCTCGTTGAGGTAGCTGGCCGCCCAGGCGACCAGCCCGCTGTCGACCGGCTCGTCATAGGAGATCACGCGCTTCGTCACGCCGCCCGTCGACGTGATCACGACCACCATCGCCACCTGGGGCTGCAGCAGCAGCACCTCGACGCGGTGGATGGTGGCCGTCTCGATCGGCGGAGCCGTGACCAGCGCGAGCAGGTTGGTGACCTGCGAGAGCTGCTCGGTGGTCGCCCGCATGGCCTCGTCGACCTCGCGGCGCATCGCGGTCAGCTCGACTCGCCCGCGTGGAACCGGGAGATGACCGTCCGACAGCAGCTCGTCGACGTAGAAGCGGTACCCGCGGTCGGTTGGCACCCGACCGGCTGAGGTGTGGGGGTGCTCGAGCAGGCCGGCCTGCTCCAGCTGGGCGAGCTCGGCGCGCACGGTCGACGGCCCCCAGGGCACGTCGCCTTGCTCGGCGATCCACTTGGAGCCGACCGGCTGGTCCAGCTCGACGTGCGCCTGGACCAGTGTCCTCAGGATGAAGCGCTGGCGGGAGGTGATCTCCACGCCTTCTAATCTAAGCGGTAGCGAGCTCGGCTTCGGCGTTCTTGATGATCTTCTTGTCGCCCTGCACGGCCTCGAGGCCCAGCACGGTGCGGCCGTCGCGCTCCTCGGTGTCCGCTCCCGTGACCACGATCTCCTGCTCCGGGAGCCCCATTCCGCGGAACTGGACGGACAGCCGCCGCAGGGAGCGCGGGTCGCCGCCGGCCGCCTGGGTGCAGGCGCGCGCCACCTGCGCCATCGAGTAGAGGCCGTGCAGGATGTTCGACGGCAGGCCGACCTGCCTCGCGAACTCGGGGTCGATGTGAATCGGGTTGAAGTCCCCGGACGCGCCGGCGTAGCGGTGCGGCAGGTACTTGTCGGGCGTCACCTTGAGCTCGACCTGCATGTCAGACCCCCCTCACGATGTTGGTCCAGGTGCCGCGCACGACCTCTTGGTCGTCCTGGTTGCGCGACACCGACTCGAAGACGTAGAAGCCCATGCCGCCGCGCTCGGAGATGTCCTTGACGCTCGTCTCGGTGGTGATCGTGTCGCCGGCGACTACGGGCTCGCCCCAGACGAACTCCTGGCCGCCGTGGACCATCATCGCGAAGTTGATGCCGACCTCCGGGTCGAGCACGGCCGGCCCGACCGCCCCGCCCGAGTAGACCACCGCGAACATCGGCGGTGCCGCGACGTCGCGGAAGCCGGCCGCCCTGGCCTGCTCGCGGTCGAAGTGGACGGGGTTGTCCTCGCCCACGGCCCAGGCGTACTCCTTGATCTTCTCCTTGCCGACCTCGTACCGAAACGGCGGGTAGGTCTTTCCCTTGGCGTCTGCGTTGACTGGCATGCGGGCGGCAGCCTACGACACGGCAGTCAGGCGACGCCGCGGCACCGCGACGTGGGTGGGCTCGTCGCGGCCGCGCAGCACGACCGAGTCGCGCACCTCCCAGAGGCGGGCCTCCTCGGCGGCGGCGCATCGCAGGACCGCCTGCGACGCGAACAGCCGCTCCGGCCGCCGCTTGGCGAGCTCGCACAGGCGGGCGGCCTCGTTGACGGGATCGCCGATGACGGTGTACTCGAAGCGCTCCTGGGCACCGACGTTGCCGGCCACGGCGGGTCCGGCCGAGACGCCGATGCCGGCCGTCGCGCCCTCCAGCTCGGCCTCGAGCCGGTCGGCCAGGGTGCGCGCGGCGCGCAGCGCGTCGCCGGCGGCATCCGGGCGGGCGGTCGGCGCTCCGAAGACGCACAGCGCGGCGTCCCCCTCGAACTTGTTGACCCAGCCGCAGTTCTCCTCGACGACCTCCACGACGATGGCGAAGAAGGCGTTCAGCAGAGCCACGACCTGCTCCGGCGGGCGCCTCACCGCGAGCTGGGTGGAGCCGATCACGTCCACGAACACGATCGCCACCTCGCGCAGCTCGCCGCCCAGCTTCACCTCGCCGTCGGTTTCCAGGGCGGCCTGGGCCACCTCGCGGCCGACGTGACGGCCGAACAGGTCGCGCAGCCGCTCGCGCTCACGCAAGCCGGCGGCCATCGAGTTGAAGCCCGCCTCCAGCAGGCCGACCTCGCTGCCGTCGTCGACCGGCACCGTGACGTCCAGGTCGCCCTCCTCGATGCGCCCGATCGCCCGCTGTACCGCACGGATCGGCTCCGCGACCGAACGCGCGGCGATCGTGATGGCGACCAGGCCCACGCACACGCCGACCACGCCCAGGAACGTGACTGCGCTGGCGAGCAGCAGCGGGTCCTCGTCCGGCTGGGCGATGCCCGCGGCGGCGATCAGCAGGATGCCGAGCAGCGGCACGCCGGTTCCGAGCGACCACGCCATCGTCAGCCGCCCTGCCACGCCGGGGCCGGAGCGAGCCGGCGGCGGACCACCGGCGAGAGCGAGCTCGGTGATGGGGCGAATGATGCGCTCGCACATCAGGTAGCCGAGCGCGATGCTGGTTTCCCCGGCCAGCAGCAGGCCGCCGCCCACGACGAGCGCCGACCAGCCCGAGTCGGGCAGGTTGAGCAGCGTGAACAGGATGGCGGCGAGCACCCAGAACACGCCGGATACGCGGACGAAGTTCATCGGCTGTCCGAGCACGGTGCGGCGCTCGGCGTCGGTAGGCGGGCGGCGCTCGCTCAGCCAGCGCTCGACCGGAGCGCCGTGGCGCTTCGCCCAGAACGTCCCCAGCGTCAGGGACAGCGGCAGGTAGACGGCCGCGACGATCGCGTTGAGGGCGAGCTGCTTGTCAGGCTGGGCAGGGGCGTACGGCGTCAGGAAGCCGAGCAGGAGGAACATCACGAAGCCGCCCAGGCTGTGGGCGATCACGGCCGCCCGGGTGAGCCGGCGGACTATCGCCCGCCACAGCTCGACTCCACCCACGCCGTCCGGCTCGGCTCGCTCGACCATGGTCGCTCACGAGCAGTGTCCCTCAGAGAGGCGCTGGCGACGCCTAAGCGTCTGTGAGATGCGTCACACAGGCCGATCTACGCCGCGTCGCGCAGGCCCTGCGCCTCGGCGAGCGTGGAGAGCTTGCGCAGCGCCGTCTCCTCGATC
This sequence comes from Thermoleophilaceae bacterium, assembly GCA_034664125.1. Classification (GTDB taxonomy): domain Bacteria; phylum Actinomycetota; class Thermoleophilia; order Solirubrobacterales; family Thermoleophilaceae; genus JACVRW01. The sequence continues at coordinate 43,264 of JAXDIG010000040.1, forward strand.
TGCCGCGTGCGCTCGCGCGTGAGCCCGAACAGCTTGGCCACCTGGTCGAGCGTCTGCGGCTGCTCGCCGCCGACCCCGTAGCGCAGCTCCACGATGCGGCGGTCGCGGTACGAGAGGTGCTCCAGCACCTCTGCCAGGCGCTGGCGCATCAGCGACTCCGCCGCCGCCTCGTAGGGGCTGGGCGTGGACTCGTCGGGGATCAGATCGCCGAACTGGGCGGCGTCGCCGTCGTCTCCGACCGGCTTGTCGAGCGAGACGAGCTGCTGCGCGGCGCGCATGATGACGTCCGCCTCGACCGGGTCGACCCCGGCGAGCTCCGCGATCTCCTCGATCGTCGGGTCGCGGTCGCCCTGGGCCTCCAGCTTGCGCTGGGCGCCGTCGAGCTTCTTCAGCACGTTGTCGATGTGGATCGGGATCCGGATCGTCCGGCCCTTGTCCGCGATCGCCCTCGAGATCGCCTGCCGGATCCACCAGGTGGCGTAGGTCGAGAACTTCCAGCCCTTGCGCCAGTCGAACTTCTCCACCGCACGCACGAGGCCGATCGTGCCCTCCTGGATCAGGTCGAGGAACGGCAGGCCCTGGTTGCGGTAGCGCTTGGCGATCGAAACCACGAGGCGCAGGTTCGCGCGCATCATGTGGTCCTTCGCATCGAGGTCGCCGCGCTCGATGCGCTTCGACAGCTCGACCTCCTCCTCGCGGGTCAGCAGCGGGGTCGCCGCGATCCCGTCGAGGAACTGCTGGAGCGAGTCGACAGTCGGGTCCGGCGCGGGTTGAGGGATCAGAGTTTCCGTTGTCACGGCCGCCAAGCTACGACCGCGTCTTAAGGACGACCTAAATCCTGTCCGGCAGTGGCAATTGCCACTAAGCGGCGAGAAAGTCGCGCACCAGCCGGGCCGTCTCGGCCGGCCGCTCCAGCGCCGGGAGATGCCCGGCTCCGGGGATCGTCGCCCTGCGCGCGCCGGCGATCCCTTCGGCAAGGCGGTCGGCGACCGCGTGAAAGTCGGGTTTGTCGAGCTCACCGACCGCAACCAGGCAGCCAGCGGTGACGGTGCTCAGGTCGATGCTGTCGGGCTCGATCCCCTCGGCCTCGGACTCCTGGTCCAGCTCGAATGCGCGCTCCTGCATCTCGATCACCCGGTCGCGCGACCCGCGGTCCTCGAGCCAGAAGTCGGCGTTCAGGATGGCCGCGCCGCGCAGGTCCCCCTGTTCGAGCAGGCCCTCCTCCTCCTTGCTGAAGTCCAGAACCTGCTGCGACCAGTCGTGGTCTGGGAGCGGGGCACCCAGCAGCACGAGCTTGCTCACGAGCTGTGGGTGCTGAGCAGCCACCTGCAAGCAGACCCACCCGCCGTACGACGCGCCAACCAGCGCGGCGGGCTCGCCTTCGAGAGCCGCCGCGAGGTCGTCCGCATGCGAGAACTCGCCCGCCGCCGGCAGCGGCGTCCGCCCGAAGCCGGCCAGCTCGTGGCGGGTCGCGCCCGGAAGGTCGAAGCCGTCCCACATGCGGGAGTCGCAGACGCCCGAGTGGACGAGCACGATCCGGCTATCGGCCATTGCCGTCCCCCGACAGCTCCAGCACCGCGAGGAAGGCCTCCTGGGGCACCTCCACCCGGCCCACCTGCTTCATGCGCTTCTTGCCTTCCTTCTGCTTCTCCAGCAGCTTGCGCTTGCGCGAGATGTCGCCGCCGTAGCACTTGGCGATCACGTCCTTGCGCATCGGCTTGACGGACTCGCGCGCGATGATCTTCGAGCCGATCGCGGCCTGGATCGCCACCTCGAACTGCTGGCGCGGGATCTGCTTGCGCAGCCGCTCGGTGAGCGTGCGTCCGGCGTCGTAGGCCTTGTCGCGGTGCACGACCATCGACAGCGCGTCGACCTTGTCGCCGGCGAGCATGATGTCGAGCTTGACCAGGTCGGACTCGCGCATGCCGAGCAGCTCGTAGTCGAGCGAGGCGTAGCCCTTGGTGCGCGACTTGAGCTGGTCGAAGAAGTCGAGCACGATCTCGGCCAGCGGCAGGTCGTAGTGAAGCTGGACGCGCTCGCGCGACAGGAACGTCATGTCCACGTGGGTGCCGCGCCGCTCCTGGCACAGCTCCATGACGGCGCCGACGTGCTCCTTCGGGGTCAGGATCGTGGCCCGGATGTAGGGCTCGCGGATCGCCTCGATCGTGACCCGCTCGGGCATCTCGCTCGGCGAGTGGACGAGCAGCTCGCTGCCGTCGGTGAGCTCCACCTCGTACTCCACGGTGGGCGTCGTGGCGAGCAGCTCGAGGTCGTACTCGCGCTCGAGGCGCTCGCGGACGATGTCCAGGTGGAGCAGACCCAGGAAGCCACAGCGGAAGCCGAAGCCGAGCGCGTGGCTGGTTTCGGGCTCCCAGGACAGCGCGGCGTCGTTGAGCGACAGCTTCTCGAGCGCGTCGCGCAGGTCGGGGAACTGGTCGGTGTCGACCGGGAAGAGGCCGCAGAAGACCATCGGCTTGACCTCGCGGTAGCCGGGCAGCGGCTCTCGTGCCGGCCGGGCCTTCGAGGTGAGGGTGTCGCCCACGCGCAGCAGCGACACGTCCTTGATGCCGGTGATCAGGTAGCCGACCTCGCCGGCGTGGAGCGTGTCGACGGGGGTCATGTCCGGGCCGAAGAAGCCGATCTCGTCTGCGTCCGCCTCGGTGCCCGTCTGCATGGCCAGCAGCCGGTCGCCCGTGCGCAGGGCGCCGTCCACCACGCGCAGGTAGGCGACGACGCCGCGGTAGGGGTCGAACTCGGAGTCGAAGATCAGGGCTCGGGCGGGCTCGCTGGGATCGCCCTCGGGGGGCGGTATGCGCTGGACGATCGCCTCCAGCAGCTCCTCCACGCCGTCCCCCGACTTGGCGGATACGCGCAGCACGTCGTCCTCGCCGAGCAGCTCGTGGATCTCGCCGCCCACCCGCTCGGGCTCGGACCCCGGGAGGTCGATCTTGTTGAGCGCCGGGATCAGCTCCAGGCCCGCGTCCACGGCCAGGTAGGTGTTCGCCACGGTCTGCGCCTCCACGCCCTGGCTGGCGTCCACGAGCAGCAGCGCGCCGTCGCAGGCGGCCAGCGAGCGAGACACCTCGTAGGTGAAGTCCACGTGGCCGGGTGTGTCGATCAGGTGCAGGCGGTAGAGCTTTCCGTCCCGGGCGGTGTACTCCACGCGCACGGCCTGCGCCTTGATCGTGATGCCCCGCTCGCGCTCGAGGTCCATCGAGTCGAGCAGCTGCGGGCGGTGATCGCGCGGGTCGACGGCGCCCGTGATCTCGAGGATGCGATCGGCCAGCGTCGACTTCCCGTGGTCGATGTGGGCGATGATCGAGAAGTTTCGGATGTTGCTCGCGGGCGCTGTCATGCGGACCTTCTGAGTATGGCGATCAGTCACACTGTTGATCGGACTCGTGGCAGGCAGCGACATCGACGTGGTCAAGGCCGTGTTCGCGGCCTTCGCCGAGCGCGACGTGGAGGGGGTGCTGACGCACGTCCACGGCGACATCGTCTTCAGCCCGGTGACCGGCGACTACGCCGGCCGCACCGAGCCGTACCGCGGGCACGACGGCATGCGGCAGTACTTCCGGGACGTGGCGACCGTCTGGGACGAGCTGCGCATCGTGCCGGGCGACTTCCGCCAGGACGGCGACACGATCCTGGTCACCGGCCGCGTGAGCGCCCGCTCCCCGGCCCGCATCGTGGCGGGATCGACCGGCTGGATCTGGCGCATGGACGGCGGGCGCGTCGCGCACATCCGCGTCTACGAGTCGGCAGCGGACGCGATGGCGGCGTTCGAGGGCCGGGGCGCCTGAGCCCGAGTCCCCGCCCCTTCTTCGCCTGCGCGTGCGCATCTTGTAACGAACGACAGCACCCAGGTCACGGAGTTCGCGGCACGATCGGAGTGTGGGCTACCAGGCGCGCGCATATGACGCAGATCGCTACCCGCACTCCTCGGTCGATGAGCTGGTCTCGCTCGCCGGCAGGCAGCACGGGGTGGTGTCGAAGAGGCAGCTCCTCGAGCTCGGATTCACAAGGGATGCCGTGCGGCGCCGGGTGGAGCGCAAGCAGCTGTTGCGGCTGCACGACGGCGTTTTCGCGGTGGGCCATGCTGCCCTGACGGCCGACTCACGGCGGCTGGCCGCCGTGATGGCCTGCGGGCCGAAGGCGCTGCTCAGCCATCGCGCTGCTGCTTCCGCCCAAGGACTGCTGTCCTCTTCGCCGCAGTTTGAGGTGACCGTGCCACGCGGGACGAGGCCCAAGCCCGGCATCGTCGTCCACCGCTCGCGGCTCATCCACCCAGAGGACCGCGCCGTGCTCCGGGGCATTCCGGTCACCAGCGTGGCCCGCACCCTCGTGGACCTCGCGGATGTCCTGAGCGAAGAGCGGCTCGCCAGGGCCGTTCACGAGGCGGAGGTGGGGCGCCAATTCGACCTGAGCGCCATCGAGCGCGTCGTCGGCCGCCTCCCCGGCCGCACCGGGCGCCACCGCCTCCTGCGTGTCCTGGTCGCCTACAGGCCCGACCCGCACTTCACGCGCAGCCGGGCGGAGCGCCGTTTCCTGGCGCTCTGCGAGTGCCACGGCCTGCCACCGCCGCAGACGAATCTGTCGATAGCCGGGCACGAGGTCGACGCCTACTGGCCGGACGTGAGGATCGCGGTCGAGATCGACGGCGCCGAGGCTCACCACACGCGCAGGGCGTTCCACGAGGATCGAGCTCGTGACCGCGCGCTGGCGGCCGAGAGCATCCACGTCGTGCGGGTCACCTGGCCCGACCTCGACGACGAGGCGCGCCTGGCCGCGGAGCTGCGGGCGATCAGGGCCGGCGCTGCGCTCGCAGCAGGTAGTCCACCTGCTCCTGCTTGCGCATGATCATGTGCTCCAGCCTGTGCTCGATCGCCTCGGAGGCCGCCTCGCGCCCGGTGGGCTCGATCGCCGCCTGGAGCGCCTCGAGCGTCTCGGCCTCGTCGGCGATCAGCCGGTCCAGCGCCTCTGACGGGTCGGGGGCGAAGCTGATCGACGCCACGTCGGTGGTCGGCTCGCCGCCCAGCGCCGCGATCTTCTCGACCAGCCGCGTCGCGTCCTCGAGCTCCGAGAGCGCGTGCTTGCGCATCTTGTCCGCGTGTGCCTGGTACTCCAGGCCGATCACGCTCCCCGCCACCAGCGAGTACTGCAGCACGGAGCGGTGCTGCAACCGGAGCGCCTTGTTGAGGCACTCGATCTGCTCCTCCACATCCATCTTCTCCTCGGGCATGAGGCGGCTCTTACCCCTCGGAGCGTCCACGGCTAACCAGCAGCCGCTTGATCTGCAGCGCCTCGGGCACGCGCATCGCCCATACGGTGGCCGCGTAGACGGCGAAGCCGGCGGCCAGCGCCGACAGCACGGCCACCGCCTGACCGGCCAGTCCGCGCCCGAGGGCCGAGTCGAGCCCGTACCAGACGCCATATGCGACCGCGCCCAGCAGCGCCGCCGCGATCAGAATCCGCGCCGCCGCGGCGAGCGTGCGCGCGGCCTCCACCCCGCCGAGGTCGCGGCTCAGCAGCCACCCCTGCGCCAGGCACATCGAAACCGTCCCGACCACCGTGCCGAGCACGATCCCGGCGATCTCGAAGGGTCCGTACAGCGCCGCCGCGAGCGCCGCGTTCACCACCAGGTTGAGGCCGGCCAGCGCGGTCGTCGCCCACGGCCGCTGCAGGCTGAAGAAGGTCCGCGAGAAGAGCAGGCTGACCCCCTGGAACGGCAGCGAGATCGACCACCACACCAGCGCGGTGGAGGTGAGGTCGGTGGCGTGGGCGTCGAAGGCGCCGCGCTGGTAGATCAGCCGCGTGATCGGCTCGGCCAGCACCGCCATCGCGACCGCGCTCGGGATCAGCAGGAGGCAGATCTGCCGCACGCCGTTGCCCATCGTGCGGCGCAGGTCGTCTCTTGCGCCACGGGCCGCGAAGCGCGACAGCGTCGGGAACAGGATCGTCGCGATCGAGATCGAGAACAGGCCCTGCGGCAGCTGGTAGACCCGGAACGCCTTGTCGATCGCGGCCGGCGCCTGCGCGGACACGAGCGTGCCGAACAGCGAGTTGATCAGCAGGCTGAGGTTGATCAGGCCCAGAGCGATCGTCACCGGCAGCATCAGCTTGAGCACCCGGCGCACGCGCTTGTCGCGCCAGTCGAGCCGGAAGGTCAGGCGCGCGCCGCGACCGCGCAGCCACGGTAACGGCAGCAGGAACTGCACCACCGTGCCGACCAGGATGCCGATCGCGTAGGCGTAGATCTCGTCCCCTTCCGGCAGCACCGGCACGAGGCCCACGAGCGCACCGATGATCACGAGGTTCCAGGCCACCGGTGCCAGCGCCGGCACCGCGAAGTGCTCGAACGAGTTGAGCATCCCGACCACCAGCCCGGAAAGCGCCAGCAGAAGCACGATCGGGAACATCAGCCGCGACAGCTCCACCGTGAGGTCCCTCAAGGCCGGCTGGTCGTCGAACCCCGGCGCGAACAGGCTCATCAGCGGCTCGGCCAGCAGGATGAACAGGACCGTGACGCCGCCGAGCACCAGGCAGATCAGGAAGAACAGGCTCGACGCGACGCGGAAGGCCTCCTTGCGCTCGCCCTTCTCGAGCAGCTCGGTGAAGACCGGCACGAAGGCGCCCTGGAGCGCCGAGTCGGCGAACAGCGCGCGCACCAGGTTCGGCACCTGGAAGGCGATCGTGAACGCCGACATCGCGCCCGAGACGCCGAAGTAGCGCGCCGCCACGACCTCGCGAGCGAGCCCGAGCAGGCGCGATAGGCCCGTCGCGAACGAGAAGAAGGCGGTGTTGCGGGCGAGCCGGCGACCGTGGCCGGGCCGGTCCGGAGCGTCAGTCTGCGACTGCATCCGAGGCGCTACACTTGGCCTCCGCCGCGCCGGAGTACCGGGCGCGGCGTCGGTTCGTATATGGCCAACATCGCATCACAAGAAAAGCGGATCCACCGGGCGGAGCGCGAGCGGCTTGAAAACCGCCGCCGCACGTCGCAGGTAAAGACGTGGTTCCGCCGCCTCGAGTCCGCGGTCGGCGAGGGCGACGGCGCGACCGCCGATCAGGAGTTCCGCAGCCTGGTTTCGCGGATCGACAGGGCCGTCAAGTCGGGGGCGCTGCACCGCAACAACGGCGCGCGCAAGAAGGCCCGCGCAGCGCGCATCCGCTCGCGCCTGTCTTAACGGTTCCTCTATACGCCGCCAGCCCGACGGGATAGGCTGACGCGCGCGATGGAGAGCGACCTCTCGCGGCGGGAGTTCCTCGAGCGCACGGCCCTCGCGGCCGGCCTCGCCGGGAGTGCCGCGCTGCCCGCCTCCACGATCCTGGCCGAGTCCGCGCAGGCCCACTGGTGGCGCAACCAGCTCCCGTCGCCGCGTGACGTCCCGATCGACCACTTCGTCATCTTGATGATGGAGAACCGGTCTTTCGACCACTACTTCGGCTGGCTGCGCGACGCGGACGCCAGGCAGAACCAGAGCTATCCGGATCCCGAGGGCGACCAGGTGGCCACGCGCCATTTTTCGACCCTCGGCACCGGCGGCACCCAGTACAAGGGCTGCGGTCATCCGGATCCGGGCCACGGCTGGGAGTCGGGCCGCGCGCAGCTGCAGGGCGGCTTCCTCGCCCCGGGCTCGGGCAACGACGAGTTCGCGCTCACCTACTTCAACCAGGGCGACCTGGGCTTCATCCACGAGGCGGCCCGGCAGTACACGAGCTACGACCGCTACTTCTGCTCGCTGCTCGCCTCCACCTGGCCGAACCGCTTCTACAAGTGGTCGGCGCAGTCGGGCGGCCTCAAGTCGAACACGCTCGCGCCCGGCGGCAACAACTGGGAGACGATCTTCGATCGGGCGATCGGCCACGGGCTGACCGCGCGCTACTACGCCTCGGACCTGCCCTTCGCCGCCCTGTTCGGGGGCCGCGCGGCTGCCTGGATCAACCCGATCGCCCGCTACTACGAGGACTGCTTCACCGGCAATCTGCCGAACGTCGCGATCGTCGACCCGCCCTTCCGAGACGGCGGAGGCGGCGACGGGCTGTCTGCCGACGAGCACCCCCTCGGCGACGTGCGGCTCGGCCAGGCCTTCATGGCCGACGTGGTGGGCGCCTTCACGCATTCGAAGTGCTACCAGCGCGGGGCGCTGTTCGTGGTCTACGACGAGTGGGGCGGGTTCTTCGACCACGTTCGCCCCGGGCGCGTGCCCGACGACCGCGGGAGCACCGACCCGAACGAGGACTTCGGCCAGCTCGGCTTCCGCGTCCCGGCCGTAGCGGTTTCGCCCTTCGCCCGGCGCGCCAGGAAGCGCTGGTCCTGGGAGCGCGACTACGGCGGCTGGGGCTACAACCACTTCAACGTCGACCACGGCACGTTCGCCCACGAGTCGATCCTCAAGTTCATCTCCTATCGCTTCGGGCTCGGCGACCTCAACACCCGCATGAGGTTCGCCAACAACATCGGCCGCAGCTTCGAGTGGCGGCGACCGGACTTCGAGATGCCGGAGCTGCCCGACCCGCCGCAGATCGTCACCCAGCCGTGCGCGCTGGGCGGCGGGGACGTGCAGGACAGCCAGCAGGCGCACGCGAGCGACCTGGCGGACATCGAGAAGGTCGCCGAGCGCTACAAGCTGCCCGTGTACGAGGGCAAGACGGGCGACATCTTCACGCTGCCGGACTCGATCAAGAAGGGCATCGAGGCGGCACCGCGCTGACGTAGTCGACCTACAGGACCCGCTCCACCACCAACACGTCGCGCCACTCGCCGTCAAGGCGGCCGTGGCGCCGGTGCAGCCCGACCTCGCGCCAGCCGCAGCTCTTGAGCAGGCCGGCGCTGGCGGCGTTGTCGGGGAACAGCTTGCCGACCAGCTTCCAGTAGCCCAGCTCGCGGGCGGTCCCTTCGAGCGCGTTGAGAAGGGCGCGGCCGAGCCCCTGGCCGCGAGCCGCGCAGTCCACGTACACCGACGCCTCGCCGACGCCGGCGTACGCGGCCCGGTCGCTGTAGGCGAGCACGCGGGCCCAGCCGAGCACCCGGCCGTGTTCGTCCGCCACCAGCAGCGGCAGGCGCTCGCCCGCGGCGAGCCACGCCTGGATGTCGGCGGCGCCGCGCGGCTCGGTTTCGAACGTCGAGGAGCGCTCCTCGATGCCCTGGTTGTAGATCGCCGCCACGGCTTCGGCGTCGGAGGCGGCCGCGGGCCGGATGGTGGCCACCGCCTACCCCGCGGCGCGGGCCAGCGCGAGGGAGAAGGCGGTGTCCTCGTCGAGCTGGAGGTCGCCCCCGCCGCGCATGTCGATCTCGAGGTCGGCGAACACGCAGATCGCCCTTTCCAGCGCGGCCCGGTCGGCCTTCTTCGCGCGGGCCACCGTCTTCTTGACGAGCCACGGCGGTGCCTTGAGTGCCTCCCCCACCTTCGACTCGGGCACGCCTTGGTCGAGCAGCGAGGCCGCGCGGTGCACCTCTCTCAGGCGGCGCACCACCGGGAAGACGAGCCGCCCGGGTCGCTCGCCGTGCGATTCGAGCTGCTCGGCCAGCGCGAGCGTGGCGCGCAGGTCGCCCGCGACGAGCGCGTCGGCGAGGTCGTAGACCTGGGGCGACGTGTCGCGCGCCGCTCCTGCCTCGACGTCGGCGGTCGTCACGTTGGTGCTCGGGTGCACCGCCAGGGCCAGCTTCTCCAGCTCGCGCGACAGGCGCTGCTGGCCCGTGCCCACCAGGCTCACCAGCTCCTTCGCGGCCTCCTGGTCCACCTGAAGGCCAAGCTCGCGCCCGCGCTCGAGGATCCACTTGGGCAGCTCCCACGGCTTCGGCGCCGCGTACTCGCGCACCTCGCCGCCCGCCTTCTCCACCGCCTTGGACAGCTGCTTGAGCGCCTTGCCGCGGACGATCGCCACCAGCACCGTGTCCGGCGGCATCTCGGCCAGGATCGACTCCAGGGGGTCGAGCTCGGCCGCCTTCCACGCGCCGACGTCGTCGACGAGCACGTAGCGGGTGCCCGGGTCGAACGTGAGCGCGGACAGGGAGGCCACCACCTCGGCGGGCTCGCTGGCGCGCGCGTCGAAGGCCTCGAGCCCGCCGGGGCCGCGCTCCTCCTCGGCGCGGCGGCGCACGCGGGCGCGCCAGGCGTCGATCTTGGCGTCGTCGTCGCCGCAGATCAGGTAGGCGGGCTTCAGATCGGCCACGGCCGAGCAGTCTAGGCGCGCGGGCGGAGGTGCTCACCGTTCGGTCTGGACCTTCATCTCGCCGCGGTCGACCGTGAGCGTCACGGTCCCGTCCCTGTCGGTGCGGTAGGTCGGCACGCCGGCCCCGTGGAGGGCGGCGAGCGTGGAGGGCGCGGGATGGCCGTAGGTGTTGTGGCGGCCGACTTCGATCCCGGCGACCTCGGGTCGGAGGCGCTCGAGGACCGCCGGCAGGCCGGGGTCGGAGCTGCCGTGGTGCGGCACCTTGATCGCGTCCACGTCCGGCAGGGCGAGGGGCAGGAGCGCCACGCTCTCCGCGTCGGCCGAGAGCATCAGGTCGAAGCCACCGGAGCTGACGATCGCCACCACGGCCCTGGGGTTTGGGTCCTCGGGCGCCGGGCCCGGCGGACGCGGTGGCGGGGACAGCACGCGGATGCGCAGGTCGCCGCCGGCGAGCGTGAGCGTCCGAGGCGCGATGGCGCGCACGCGGCGCACGCCGCGCTCGTCGGCCAGGCTCAGCAGCGCGTGGAAGGACGGGTCGGGCGTGGCGTCGCCGCCGTCGAGCAGCGTGTCGACCTCGAAGCGGCGCAGCACGGCGGGGAGGCCGCCGTGGTGATCGCGCGAGGCGTGCGTGGCGACCACCAGCGCGAGCCGCTCGACACCCGACCGCCGCAGCAGCCGGGTCACGCCGCCCTCGGGAGGGCCGCCGTCGAACAGGACGGCGGTGCCGTCGGGGTGCTGGATCAGCACGGCGTCGCCCTGGCCGACGTCGAGGAAGCGGACGGTGAGGTTTCGCGGCGCCCCCGGGCCGCTCAGCAGGACGGTGGCCGCAACGAGCGCGGCGGCGACGAGCGCGGCCTGGAGCGCCCTGCGACGGGTGCGCGGCAGGCCGCGCCAGGTGGCCGCCCAGAGAGGCAGCCGGCCGCCGGCGCCGAGCCTCGTCGAGGCGCGGTGCGCGGCGAGGGGAGCGAGCGCGAGGGCGGCATAGGCAGCGGCCACCGCCCGCGGGGAGCCGAGCGGGAGCGGGAGCCGGCCTCCGGGCATGTCGGCGAAGCGCTCGCCGAGGCCGGCGAGGTAGCCGACCGGGAGTGAGGCGGCGCGGCCCAGGGCCGCCGCGGCGATCGATGCCCCATCCGCGACCGGCGCGGGCGCCAGCGGGGTGGCGAGCTGGCCGAGCGCGGTCTTGAGCATGCCGAGCCACATGGCCGGCGCCACGGCCGGCAGGGCGAGCAGGTTGGCCGGCAGCCCGGCGAGCGGAACGGAGCCGAAGTGGTGAGCGAGCAGCGGAGCGGTGGCGAGCGTGGCAGCGACGGTGATGGCCACGCCGTCCGTGAAGGCGTGGAGGAGGGCGAGGCGCAGGCGCGGCGTGCGAGCGGCGGCCAGCCCGTTGCGTCCGGCGGCTGGCCCGTCGCGCCCGGCGGCTGGTCCGTCGCCCCCGGCGGCTGGCCCGTCGCCCCCGGCGGCCCGCCCATCGTGCCCGGCGCCCCGTTCCCGGCCCAGCTCCTCCGCGGCCGTCGGGCCCAGCTCCTCCGCGGCGGCCCTGAGCGCCCGCTGCAGCGGCACCCCCAGCATCAAGATGCCGGCGACTGCCGCGAAGGAGAGCTGCCACCCGGGGTCGCCCCATGCGCGCGGGTTCCACGCCAGCGTGACCGTCGCCGCCAGCAGCAGCGCGTACCAGCGCGAGGCCGGGCGGGACGCGGCCATCGCGGCGATCCCCGCAAGCCCCATCACCCCCGCCCGCTGGAGCGACGGCCCCGCTCCGGCAAGTGGCACGTAGAGCGCGATGAGCGCCGCCAGCGCGACGAGCCGCGTACGCAGACCGAGGCCCGCGAGCATCAGCAGCGGCAGCGCGAGCGCGGCCAGCAGCATCACGTTCTGGCCGCTGACGGCCAACAGGTGAGCCAGCCCGGCGTCGCGCCAGTCGTCTCGCGTCGCCTCGTCGATCCGCTCGTCCTCGCCGAGCACCATGCCGCGCAGCAGCGCCGCCTCGCCGGCCGGCATGCCGGCGACCACGGCGCGCTGCGCGCGTTCGCGCATGCGATCGAGCGCCCCGGCGAGGCCGCTCCGCCTGCGACCGGTCCGGCGGGCGCGGTCGAGCAGGAACTCGGCCGCGACGCCGCGCCGGCGCAGATATGCGGCGTAGTCGAAGGGCGGGTCGCGCGAGCGGGCCGCCGAAGCGCCGGGGCGCAGCTCGCGCAGGCGCCCCTTCAGCAGGAGCTCGTCGCCGACCGCGATCGACCGCGGCAATGGCGACCATGTCGTGGCGCGCGCGAGCAAACGGGTGCCGCGCAGCCGACCGCCGGCGACCTCGACCTCGGCGGATGACCCGAAGGCGCCGGGGCGAGGCGCGGTGAGCAGGTGCGCCCTCACGTCCACGAGCTCGCCGTCGTGGATGCGTTCCGCGGGCCGGTCGAGGGCCGCAAGACGCAGGCCCCCGGCAGCCACGCCGGCCAGCAGGAGCACCGCGGCGCAGGCCGCGAGCCGGGGAGCCCGCAGCACCGCCAGCACCGCCCCGAGCGCCGCGGCGGCCAGCAGGGCAAGCCGGGCGGAGGACTCCGCGAGCACGAGGCCACCGCCGAAGGCCGCGACCGACACGTGCCATGGCCGCAGGGGGATGAGGGCGAGCGGTGGCGGGGGCGCGCGGCGGGGCCGGGGCGCGTCGTGGGACGGGGGCGCGTCGTGGGACGGGGGCACGTCGCGGGACGGGGGCACGTCGCGGGAGAGGAATGCGGGCGGGGCCACGGTGCTCGAGCGAGGTCCCTCAACCACTCACGGCTGCAGCGCCCCGCGCAGTGTCGCGAAGCGCTTCTCGCCGATCCCCTCGACCTCGCGCAGCTCGTCGACCGATCTGAAGCCTCCGTGCTCGGTGCGGTACTCGACGATCCGTTGCGCCAGCGTGGGACCGATGCCATCGAGCTGGTCGAGCTGCTCGACCGTGGCCACTCCGAGGCTGAGCTTGGGAACTCCAGCGGACCCCGGTGGAGCGGCCGCCCCGGTCGCGGCGGAGCCCGCTGCGCCGGAGCCCGCTGCGGCGCCGCCCGCCGTCGCGGCTCCGCGCACGGGCACGATCACCTGCTGGCCGTCTTCCAGCTTGGCGGCCAGGTTCACGCCCGCGAGGTCCGCTCGGCGCTGCGGGCCGCCGGCACGGTCCAGCGCCGCCGCGACGCGCGACCCCGGCGGCAGCCGCAGGAGCCCCGGCCGGCGAACCGCGCCCGCGACGTGCACGTAGATGCCGACGCTCTCGCGGCCGGCTCCGGAGGCGGCGCCGGTGACGGCCGTGTCCGGGGAGCGCTCGATCCGCACAGGCGTACCGGGCCCCGCGCGGTCACCGCAGCCGCCGAGATGCAGCAGCACGATGCCGCCGAAGGTCGCCGCGGCGACCCAGATGGCAAGCGTCCCTCGGGATCCATCGCTCGTGAGCACGGAGCGAGGCTAGGAAGCGGCGACCGACGCGTGGGTGAAGCGTGTGACGAAAGAGCGACAAAGCGCAGACGCGGAGCGGGCGGCCTCGACGAGACGAATATTGAGCATCCATGCGATGCAGAACATTCGGTTCGTCCGTGGCGCGGCCGAAAGCGCCGGGCGCCGCGGCGAAGCCCCGGGACGCCCGGCGGCGGCGAAGCCCCGGGGCGGCCCGGCCGTGGCCCCGCCGCGGCCCGGCCCCGCGGCGCCCGCCCCCTACCGCACCTCGAACCGCCGCAGCCCCTCGGGCTCCTCTTTGCTCGTGGTCACGTCCCGCACCTCAGCCCCGCGCGGTCCGCGAGCGCAGAACTCCACCAGCGCCTCGACCGCCTCCGGAGAGCCCTCGAACACCGCTTCCACCGCTCCGTCGGCCCGGTTGCACACCCAACCGGCCACGTCGCGCGCGAGGGCCTCCCGGCGCGTGCTGTCCCTGAAGAAGACTCCCTGGACCCGGCCGCTCACCACCACGCGGCGGCGTGCCCGCTGATCCGGCGCGGGCTCACTCATACTTGGGCTCGTTCACGACGAAAGGGTGCTTACCCAGATGGAAGCGACGACGCGCGCCGAGCCCGCCTGGGGCGTCGACTCCGAGTATGGACGCCTGCTCGACGTCCTGCTCTGTCCCCCGGACCACTTCCGCTGGCTGCCCACCAGCGCGATCTCGCGCGCCACGCTCGCCTCCGACCTCGTCTTCGACCACGACGAGGCCGTCCGCCAGCACGCCGAGATGGTCGCGGTGTACGAGGAGGCGGGCGTCAACGTCCACTTCCTCGAGCCCGACCCGAACCTCCCCTACCAGGTGTTCGCGCGCGACTCGAGCATCAACGTCCCCGACGGCCCGATCGTGACCCAGTGCGCCCAGTGGTGGCGCCGCGGCGAGTACGCGCCGGTCATCCGCTTCTACGAGGAAAACCAAATCCCGATCGCCAACATGGTGACCGCGGGCTCGCTCGAGGGTGGCGACTTCATGATCGTCGAGCCGGGCGTGGCCGCGATCGGCACAGGCGAGGAGCGCACCCAGGAGCAGGCGGCGCGGCAGGTGGCCGGCTGGCTCGAGCAGGAGGGCTGGGAGGTGCGCGTGGAGCGCATCCCGCCGCACTTCCTGCACATCGACGTGCTCGCCTGCATGCTGGGCGAGAAGCTCGCCGCCGTCTGCGTCGAGCAGGCCTCGACCGGATTCGTCGGCTGGCTCGAGTCCAAGGGCGTGGAGATCGTGCCCGTGACGCTCGCGGCGGCGCTCAAGCTCGGCGTGAACGGCGTCTGCCTCGGCGGCGACCGCGTGCTCTCCACCGCCGAGTCGAAGGACCTCAACGAGCGGCTGCGCGCGCTCGGCCTGACGGTCTACGACCCCGAGCTGTCCTCCTTCACCCTCGGCGGAGGCGGGGCCCACTGCCTGATGCAGGCGATCCGGCGCGAGCGGGTGGGCGGCTAGGAACCCGTCTCAGGACCTTCCGCGACCACCCTCAGCGTGCGCAGCGCGCGGTCGCTCGCTCCGCGCAGCGACCCGCCGTGATCGATCGCCTGCTGGATGTAGTCGAGCGTCTCGGCCGTGAGGCGCTCGCCGGGGAGCACGTTCGGGATCCCAGGCGGGTACGCGGCCAGCGACTCGGCCGCCACCCGGCCGACCGCCTCGCGCACCGGCACCACGTCCTGGGGGCCCAGGAACGCCTCGCGCGGAGTCATCGCCAGCTCGCCCCACGGTGGCGGCGGGGCGAACACCTCGGCCTCCGGGTCGCGCTCCTGGCCGCTGAGCACCTGCACCGCGTGGCGGAGCGCCGCAACCAGCCGCTCGCCCGCGGCGGCGGCGTCCTCCCCCATGCCGAACACCGCCACCATCACGTTCTCCCCGGCCAGCTCGACGTTCGCGTCATCCTGCTCGCGCAGCAGGCGAGCCAGCTCGTAGCCGCTCGTCAGCGTGCCGCGCACGTCGATGGCCACGCGCAGCGGGTCGTACGCGAACACCCCCGGGGAACCGGCCAGCCGCTCGTCCAGCACGTCGAGCCCCGGCACCTCGCGCACGGCCGCACGCGTGGCCGCAAGCCCGCGAATCGTCTCCGCGAGCAGCGCCTCGCCGTCGACCGCCGCGGCGCGCCGCGCGCTGTCGAGGGAGGCCCCGAGCAGCGAGTTCGGGCTGGTCGACTCGACCAGCGTCACGCAGCGGTCGACGACCTCCTCGTCGATCAGGTCGCTGTCGCCCAGGTGCACCATCGCCGACTGGGTGAGGCTGCCGACGATCTTGTGTGTGCTCGAGATCACGAGGTCCGCCCCCAGCGACAGGGCGTGCGCGGGCAGCTCGTCGCTGAACGCGAGGTGCGCCCCCCAGGCCTCGTCCACGATCAACGGAACGCCGTGCCCGTGCGCCACGTCGGCGAGGGCTGCCACGTCGCCGACGGCGCCGAAGTAGGTCGGGGAGACGATCGTGGCGCCCACCGCCCCGGGCGTCTCCGTCAGTGCCCGGTCGAGCGTCTCGGGCGTGAGGCAGTGGGCGATGTGCAGCTGCGCGTCGAGCTCCGGCGCGGCGAACCTGGGCCGCAGCCCCGACATCACCAGGGCGTCGATCGTGCTCGAGTGCGCGTTCCGCTGGAGCACCACCTCCTCGCCCGTGTGGGCGAGCGTCAACAGCGCCACGTGGTTGCCCTGCGACGCGCCGTTGACGAGGAACCAGGTGCGCCGCGCGCCCCAGGCCTCGGCAGCCAGGCGCTGGGCCTCCTCGAAGGGCGTGGGCTCGACGCCGACGTCGATGCCCCACATCAGGGCTGGGATGTCGAGGGCGAGCGCCCGCTCGCCGACCGCCTCGATCAGCCGCGGATCCGCTCCCGCCCCGCCCTTGTGCCCCGGCACGTGCAGGCGAGCGGGCTTGCGCGCGGCGAAGGCGCGCAGCGAGTCGAGATAGGGCGTGTCTGACTGGGAGGCCGGCATGGCCGGCGAGTCTAGGTGAGGGCTGCCGCCACGGCGGCCTCGGGGCCGTCGGCCGGCGAGACGCCCTCGATCTCCCACGTGTCGAGCCCGATCACGCGCTTGCCGGCCTTGAGCGCGAATGCGATCTCCGACAGCGTGCCGTAGCCGCCCCCGACCGCGATCACGGCGTCCGCGGCGCGCACCACGAGGGCGTTGCGCGCCTCGCCGAGTCCCGTCGGAAGCGCGATGTCCACGTAGCGATTCGCGGCCGCGCGATCCGGGCCGGGCAGGATGCCGACCGTCATCCCGCCCGCCTCCTTGGCCCCGCGGCAGGCGGCCTCCATCGCCCCGCCCAGCCCTCCGCAGACGAGCACCGCGCCGCGCTCGGCGACGAGCCGTCCCACCTCGGCGGCGGCACCGACCGGCCCCTCGCCGGGGCCGACGACCGCCACGTAGGTCAGGGCTCGTCCGGCCGCCGCCGCGCCTCCACCGCCAGCGAGATGCGTGCGTAGGCGAGCAGGGCGCCGACCACCATCAGGCCAGAGCCCGCGAGGGCGAGCCAGATGCCGATGTCCTTGCCCGGCCCCATCTCCCCGGCCACCGCCGGCGGGTCGTTGACGACCTGCGAGGTCACCACCAGCACGGTGAAGATCGCGACCCCGAGCGACACCCCGGCCGACGGAGCGGTCCTCACCACGCCCAGCCCGCCGACGAGCGAAGCGATCGTCGCGAGCGCGAGCATCACGAGCAGCAGGTCGAGGAACTCGAACACGGTGAAGCCGGTGATCTGGTCGTACCAGTCGAGAAACAGGCTGACGACCAGCAGCACCGCTCCGATCGAAGCCACCAACGGCCCGACCGGAAACTGGGACGCCTGTCGAGGCTCGGTGCTCATTCGACCACGAAGTTCACCAGCTTGCCGGGCACCACCACGGCCTTCACGATCTGCTTGCCGTTCAGCCGTGCCGCCAGCTTGCCGGACCCGCGGGCGATCTCCTCGAGCTGCTCGCGCGAGGCCTCGGCCGGTGCCGGGACGCGGTCGACCAGCTTGCCGTTCAGCTGCACCACCAGCTGGATCTGGTCGCTGCCCAGCAGCGCCGGCTCGGCCTCCGGCCAGGGCTGCTCCCAGATCCGCTCGCCGGTCATCAGCTCGTAGACCTCGGCGCCCAGGTGCGGAGCGAAGGGGGAGATCAGCGACCCGGCCGTGGCGATCGCGAAGCGCACGTGCGAGGCCGGTGCCGACTCGCGCGCGCGATAGATCTCGTTGACCAGCTCCATCACCGCCGCGATCGCCGTGTTGAAGGCGAAGCGGCCCTGCATGTCGCGCGTGACCTTGTCGATCGCCCAGTGCGACTTGCGCAGCAGGTCGCTCGGCTCGCCGTCGGGCTCGGCGTCGCCGGTCGGCGCCTGCGCGGCGGCCGTCCAGAGCCTCGACAGGAAGCGATGCACGCCGCCGACGCCCTCTTCCGACCAGTCGGCGTCCTGGCTCGGCGGCCCGAGGAACAGGACGACGCAGCGCGCCGTGTCCGCGCCGTAGCGATCGACCACCGCCTGCGGCGACACGACGTTGCCCTTGGACTTGGACATCTTGTCGCCGTCGCGCAGGATCATCCCCTGCGTGAACAGCCGGGCGAACGGCTCCTGCACGCCCAGGTAGCCCATGTCGGCGAGCGCCTTCACGAAGAAGCGCGCGTACATCAGGTGCAGGATCGCGTGCTCGACGCCGCCGATGTACTGGTCGACCGGCATCCAGTAGTCGGCGATGTCGCGGTCGAAGGGCGCCCGGTCGTTGTGCGGGTCGCAGTAGCGCAGGAAGTACCACGCCGAATCGACGAACGTGTCCATCGTGTCGGTTTCGCGCCGCGCGGGCTTGTCGCAGATCGGGCAGGTCGTGTTGACCCAGTCCTCGGCGGCCGCCAGCGGCGACTTCCCCTTCGGCGCGTAGTCCTCGATGTCGGGCAGCTCGACCGGCAGCTGGTCGTCCGGCACGGGCACGATGCCGTGCTCCTCGCAGTAGACGATCGGGATCGGGCAGCCCCAGTAGCGCTGCCGCGACAGCAGCCAGTCGCGCAGCCGGTAGTTGACCGAGCGCTTCCCCTTGCCCTCGGACTCGAGCCAGTCGACGATCTGGTCGTAGGCCTCGCGGTTGTGCAGGCCGTCGAAGCGCCCGGAGTCGACCATGGGCCCGTCGCCGGTGCAGGGCAGGTCGCCGCACTCGATCACGCGGCGGATCGGCAGGTCGAACCGCTTGGCGAACTCGTAGTCGCGCTCGTCGTGGGCCGGCACGGCCATGATCGCGCCGGTGCCGTACTCCATCAGCACGTAGTCGGCCACGTACATCGGGATCTCCTCGCCGGTGACCGGGTTGGTGACCGTGCGACCGAGCGGTACGCCCGTCTTCTCCTTGTGCTCGGAGCCGCGCTCCTCGACCGACTCGTTCAGCGCGCGGTTCACGTACTCGTGCACCTCGGGCGAGTCGTTCAGCCTGAAGACGTCGGGGTGCTCCGGGGCCATCACGAAGAAGGTCGCGCCGAAGAGCGTGTCCGGCCGCGTGGTGAAGACCGGGTAGTCGATGCCGAGCTCCTCGCAGCGGAAGACGACCTCGGCGCCCTCGGAGCGGCCGATCCAGTTCTTCTGCATGGTCACCACGTGCCGCGGCCAGTCGATCGTCTCCATGTCCTCGAGCAGCCGATCGGCGTAGTCGGTGATGCGGAAGAACCACTGCTCGAGCTGGCGCACCTCGACCAGGGCCCCGCAGCGGTCGCAGCGGCCGTCGATCACCTGCTCGTTCGCCAGCACGGTCTGGTCGTTGGGGCACCACTTGACCGCGGCCTCCTTGCGGTAGGCCAGCCCGCGCTCCAGCAGGCGCAGGAAGATCCACTGCGTCCACCGGTAGACGCGCGGCTCGTGTGTGCCGAACTCGCGCGTCCAGTCGATCGAGATGCCCCACTCGCGGAACTGCTTCTGGAACTCGCGGATCGAGGCCTCGGTGGACTCGCGCGGGTGCTGACCCGTCTTTATGGCGTGGTTCTCGGCCGGCAGGCCGAAGGCGTCGTAGCCCATCGGGTGGAGCACGCGGCGCCCCTGCCTGCGGTTGAAGTGCGCGACGGCGTCGCCGACCGCGTAGGTCTTCATGTGGCCGATGTGCGGCTCGCCGGACGGGTACGGCAGCATCTCGAGCACGTACGACTTGGGCCGCTCGTCGGGCTCGTTCGACACCTCCCAGGTGTGCTCGTCCGCCCAGACGCGCTGCCACTTGGGCTCGATCGTCTTGGGGTCGTAGCGGTCCGCCATCGGGACCGTGAGATTAGCGGCGCCTGTGGCGCTAGAGCCCGACCAGCCGCGTGGCCGCAGCCTTCCAGCTCGCCGTGACGTGGAGCCCGGCGCGCAGGCCCAACGTCTCGGCCGACGCGCGCGTGACCTCCGCCGCGAGCGGCTGCGGCGCGGCCAGCCCGAGCCGCACGCGGTTGCCGACCGTGGTGACCGAGAGCACCTCGGCGGCGAGGCGGTTCTGGGTGGACCCGTGCCGCGCTTCGCCGGCCGGCTCGATCGCGATCTCCCACGGGTAGATGCTGACGGCCACCGGGCCCTCGGCCCGGTCCGTGCTTGCCACGGCGCCCCCGCCGTCGAGCTCCACGTGCGTGAGCCCGTCCGCGCCGCCGCGAGCCGTGCCCGTGAGCACGACGGCGCCGGTGAAGTCAGCCACGAACGCCGACCGCGGCGTGGCCGCAAGCTCGCTGGGCGTCCCCTCCTGCACGACCGTTCCGGCGTCGATCACGCCGACGCGATCGCCCAGCTGGGCGGCCTCCGCGAAGTCGTGGGTCACGAGCAGAGCGGGTACCTCGACCTCGCGCAGCACCGAACCCAGCTCCCTCAGCGCCCCGGCACGGGTGCGGGCGTCGAGCGCGGCGAGCGGCTCGTCGAGCAGCAGCACCCCCGGCCGCCGCGCCAGCGCTCGAGCCAGCGCCACGCGCTGGCGCTCGCCGCCGGACAGCGTGCCCGGTCTTGCCTCGGCCAGCTCCGCCATGCCGAAGCGCTCGAGCAGCTCCAGCGCGCGCCGGTGCCGCTCCCGCCGCGGAACGCCGCTCAGCGGGTAGGCCACGTTCTGCCAGGCGGTCATGTTCGGGAACAGCGCGTACTCCTGGAACAGGTAGCCGCAGCGGCGCCGCTCGGGCGGCAGGTCGACGCCGCGCCGCGTGTCGAGCCAGGTTTCCCCGCCCGCCTCCACGAGGCCGTGTTCGGGCCGCAGCAGCCCGGCTGCCACGCGCAGCACGCTGGTCTTGCCCGCGCCGGACGGCCCGGCCACCGCCAGGCACATGCCGGCCTCCACCTCGAGCGCTACGTCGAGAGTCAGCGCGCCGAGGCGGGTGCGGGCCTCAACGCGGAGCACCGCCGAGCACCTCGCTGCCCTGGACCAGCTTCACGGACAGCAGGATCGCGGCCGAAACCGCCACGAGCACCGCCGAGAGGGCCAGGGCGGCCGGGAAGTCCGTGCTGAAGCGGTCGTAGATGGCGAGCGGCACGGTCTGGGTGATGCCCTGGAACGAGCCGGCGAACATCAGCGTGGCGCCGAACTCGCCCAGCGCGCGGCCGAGCGCAAGGGCGCCGCCGGCCACCAGCCCTGGCATCGCCGCCGGGATCATCACGCGGGCGAAGCCGCGCGCCTCCGACACCCCGAGCGTGCGTGAGGCGTCGAGCAGCGTGCGATCGACCGAAGCGAACGCGCCGATCGCCTGGCGCACGTAGAACGGCGAGGCGACGAACGTCAGGGCCACCACCACGCCGGCCGTCGCCAGCGTCAGCTCGATCCCGGCCGCGTCGATCGCCCCGCCCAGAAGGCCCTCGGGCCCCAGCGCGGCCAGCAGCGCGATCCCGGCCGCCGCCGGCGGCAGCACCAGCGGCAGCTCGATGAGCGTGACCACGATCGCCTTGCCCGGGAACGAGCGCGTGGCGAGCAGGTAGGCCGCCGGGGTACCGACGACCACGATGATCGCGAGCGCGGCCGCGGTCGTTCGCAGGCTCAGCCAGAGCGCGTCGAGCGCGCCGCGGTGACCGAGGCTGTCGAGCAGCTGGCCGGGGCTCGAGTCGACGAAGATCGCCACGACCGGCAGCGTCAGGAAGGTGAGCGCGACGGCCAGCGCAAGGCCGAGCGCGGCGGGAAACCAGCGCATCAGGGCGCGCCGCCGAAGCCAGCCCCGCGCAGGGCGGCGGCGCACGTCCCGTCGAGCAGCTCGTCCAGGAAGGCCCGCGCCTGCTCGGGGTGCTTAGCGCCCTTGACGACGCCGGCCGCGTAGGTGACCTGCGGCTCGACCTCGGGCGGGAGCTCGATCGCCTTCAGCTCGCCGCGGGCCGCTTTGACGTCGGTGACGTAGACGAAGCCGGCATCGACAGCTCCCTGGGTGAGCTTGCCGACGATGCCCTTCACGTCCGGCTCGTTCGAGCGCACGTTGGCGAGGATCGCCTTCGCCTGCGCGGCGGGCAGCTGGGCAAGCGTGTCCCGGGTGTAGGAGCCGATCGGAACAGACTCGGAGCCGATCGCGAGCTTCACGCCCTTCGCGGTCAGGTCGTCGACGGACGCGATCGACGAATCCTTCGGCACCGCGAGCACGAGCTCGTTGGTGGCGAACTCGACCGGGGCGCTCAGAAGCCCCTCGTCGTGCAGCGCATCGGGCAGCTTGGTGTTCGCCGCGGCGTAGACGTCCGGCCTTACCCCCTGGCGGATCTGGGCGGCGAGCTCATCGGATCCGGCAAAGGACAGACGCACGGTGGCATCTGCGAAGAGGGGACCGCACGCAGTGAGCGCCTCGGTCATCGAAGACGCGGCGGACACCACCAAGCGAGGCGGGTCGCTTCTATCGTCGCCGCCGCAGCCGACGACCGCGACGGCGAGCAGCAGGGCAACCCGCCTCAATCGCGCTCCACCATCACGGACGTCGCCTTGACGGTCGCCGTGGCCGGCACTCCCGGCGCCAGGCCCAGCTCCTCGACCGCGTCGCGCGTGACCGCCGCCGTGACCAGGTGCGGGCCGGCCTCGATCTCCACGAGCGCCATCACGCCGTCGATCTCCACGGAGCGCACCACGCCGGGGAAGCGGTTGCGCGCCGAGAGCGTGTCGCCGGCGCTGTGGCGTGCGGGGCGGCGCGCCAGGCGCTCGATCTCCCGCGGGGGCACGCGCCGGCGGTTGGCGGAATCGCGGGTCGTGCGCAGCTTGCCGGCGCGCTCCCAGCGGCGCAGCGTGTCGGGGCTCACCTCGAGCGCCCGGGCGGCATCGCCGAGCAGCAGGCCTTGGTCGCGCGTCTCCATATTGCCTAAGCATTGCATAGGCGACATGCCGATGCCGTCTCACCGCTCGGGAGGTTCACGAATTCGTCACGAGAGCAGGGGTTTTGCTCTCTAGGGTCCTGGCATGGCAAGCTCGCTCGCGAAGCTGGTCGGCCGGGCGCCGGACTACGGGGAGCTCAACGGACTGCTGGTCCGGGCCGGGCGCAACGTCGAGCTGGCCGCCGCACTGCTGAGCCAGCTGATGCGCGCCTGGCCGGACGGGCGCGAGAAGCGAGTCGAGCTCGTGGACCTCGAGCACGAGAACGACGCGGTCACCCACGACATCTACCTCCACCTGCACTCGCGTCCGGCGCTGCCGTTCGAGCGGAGCGACGTGCTGGCGCTCGCCTCGGGGCTGGACGACGTGGTCGATTTCGCCGAGGAGGCCTCTGACTTCCTCGGCCTCTATCGCGTCGACGCCCCGATGGACCAGGCGATCGGCTTGACCGACACGCTCGCCGCCGCGGGCCGGGAGGTGGCCGCGGCACTGGCCTCGCTGGACGACCTGCGCAGCGCGACTCCGCACATGGTCGCGATCAAGCGGCTCGAGAACGAGGGCGACCGCCTGCTGCGCGAGGGGCTGACCGCGCTGTTCGAGGGCGGCGTGGACCCGATGGTCGTGATTCGCTGGAAGGACATCTTCGAGCGCGTCGAGGATGGCATCGACGCCTGCGATCGAGTGGCGCACGTACTGCGCGGGATGGCCGTGAAGCGCGCCTAGGGCGGTGACCAGGGGGGTTGGGCAGGACGTTCCGGTGCTGAAGCGTTGGCTCGACTCTCAGCGCGAACCGATCAGCTAGTCGCGAGACGCTCTGAGCGGCAGCGCCTGCGCGGCCATCGGGCGGTCTTGCCCAGTGTCACTTCGACCCCCAGTCGGGCCCGCGGTCGGGACGCCGACCGTATGTCACTTGGCGCAGCCGGCTCCCGTTCTTCTTCATCGTCCAGATGTGCGGGACCTTTCGTCCGGCGCCGTGAACGAATGCGAGGCGTCCGCCGTCGGGCGACCAAACCGGATCGAACGAGTAGCTGCCCTCCGGTTCGCGCCGGATCCGGCGCAGGCTGCTGCCGTCTGGGCGCACGGTGTAGATCTCAGGCGGTCTCGGACCGCCGTAGAAGGAGTTGAAGGCGATCCGCGTGCCGTCGGGTGACCAGTCCGGGTTGCCGGCGTTGAGCCTGATCGGAGTGACCCGGTGCAGTCCCGAGCCGTCGGCGTCGAGTACGTAGATGGCGGAGGCGTTTCGCGGCTTGGCCTTCGTGTTGAGGATCATCACCGCGATCCGCGTGCCATCCGGCGACCACTGCGC
The DNA here is from genome assembly GCA_034664125.1 of Thermoleophilaceae bacterium. GTDB lineage: Bacteria > Actinomycetota > Thermoleophilia > Solirubrobacterales > Thermoleophilaceae > JACVRW01. Next base: position 67,419 of record JAXDIG010000040.1, read on the forward strand.
ATCGTGTGGTTCCTGGCCCTGTGCCTCCAGGGACCGGTAGTGGAGGATCACCTGCTCGTTGCTCCCATCGGCGTCCGCGATCACGAGGTCCAGCCCCGCAGCGGTGTCCTTGACGATCGGCCCGAACGCGCGCTCGAACACGAGCCGGTTGCCATCGGGCGACCAGGCGGGAGCGCTGCTGCCCAGACACGTGGGCGCGGCGCAGGTCGTAGGAAGACGGGTCTGCGACGAGCCGTCGGAGCCCATGGTGAAGAGCGAGTCCGGGCTTCTGCCCCCGTAGCGGCGCTCGAAGACGATGCGCTCGCCGTCCGGTGAGTAATCGGCGTTGACGGCGGTGCCTCCCGAGGTCAGCTTGCGCGGCTTCGCCCCCGGCCGGGCTACGGTGAAGATCTGCGTGCTCTCCTCATCCTGGGGATCGATGAAGCGCTGGAAAGCGATCGGTCCCGGCTTGCCAGGAGGCGTTGCCTGCGCCGAGGCGATCGAGCCCGCGACCACACTAACCACCGCCAAGGCGAGGACACTGAGACGAAGGCCTGAGATGCGAACCGTGCGAGTCATTGGTTCCTCCCTCCAGGGCATGGGCCGAGACCGCCCAGGTAGAGGACCCATCTGCGCAAGCGCTCCGGGGTTCCCCTCGGGCCGGACCTCTACCTGGCGAGCCTAACCCGGCGCGAGGCGTGCGTGCAACACATGGAGCTGAGGGGACTCGAACCCCTGACCTACGCGCTGCCAGCGCGTCGCTCTTCCAGCTGAGCTACAGCCCCGAGAGGGGCCATTCTAGACGCAGCTCAGCCGACCGAGCGCGCCGGCGCCTCGCCCCAGAGCTGCTCGAGGCGGTAGTACTCGCGCGCCTCGGGCGTGAAGATGTGGGCCACCACGTCCAGGTAGTCGAGCAGGATCCAGCGGGCCTCCCCGGCGCCCTCGGTACGGCGCGGCAGCAGGCGGTCGTCCGCGTGCTTGAGCTCGTCGTGGATGGCGTCGTGGATCGCCTTCGTCTGGCGCTCGGTGTTGCCCGTGCAGATCACGAAGAAGTCCGTGTACGAGACGATCCCGCGCAGGTCCACCACGCGGATGTCGCCCGCCTTGCGGTCCGAGGCGATCTCCGCGATCCGCTCGGCCAGAGCCGCCGAGTCGAGCCCCGTCTCGCTCACGCCGGCGCCTTGGCCGACACCGACGCGGACGCCCCGTAGAGGCCGTTGGCCTCGATGTAGGCGGCCACCTTGTCGGGAACCAGGTAGCGAATCGGCTGCCCGGCCGCCGCGCGCCGACGGATGACGCTCGACGAGATCTGGATGATCGGCATGTCGAGGTAGCGGATCTCGCGCGTGCCCTTGAGGCCCCCGATCTTGATCCCGATCGCCTGGCGGGACCAGCTGAGGCGCTCGGCCACGGCCACGGTCGCCAGCGCCAAGACCTCCTCGGGCTCGTGCCAGCTGCCGAGGGCGGCGGCCTGGTCGCCGCCCAGGAGCAGGAAGAGCTCGTCGTCCGGCGTCGCCTCGCGCAGCGCGCGCAGGGTGTCCGCGGTGTAGGACGGGCCTTCGCGGTCGATCTCCGCGCGCGAAACCTCGAAGCGCTCGTCGTCGGCTATCGCCAGCTCGACCATCTCGAGGCGCTCCTCGGCGCCGGGATCGCCCTCGAGGTTCCGGTGGGGCGCCTGCCCCACCGGCATGAACACGACCTTGTCGAGCTCCAGCTGCACCAGCGCCTCCTGCGCGCACACCAGGTGACCGGCGTGCGGCGGGTTGAACGCTCCTCCGAGAATGCCGACGCGCAAGAGGTCTACTCGCGAACCTGCCCGGATCCCTCGGCCACGAACTTGTAGGTGGTCAGCTCGCGCAGACCGATTGGGCCGCGGGCGTGCAGCTTCTGCGTGGAGTTGCCGATCTCGGCGCCCATGCCGAACACGGCGCCGTCGGTGAAGCGGGTGGAGGCGTTGACGTAGACGCAGGCCGCGTCGACCCCGGCGGTGAACGCGCGCGCCGACTCGGTCGACTGCGTCACGATCGCCTCGGAGTGCCCCGAGCCGTAGCGGTTGACGTGGTCGATCGCCTCGCCGGCGGAGTCGACGACCTTCACGGCCAGGATCAGCGCGTGGTACTCGGTTTCCCAGTCCTCCTCGGTGGCGTCCGCGAGCGAGTCGGCCAGGTCGCCGGCCAGCGAGCGCGTGCGGCCGTCGACGCGCAGCTCGACGCCGCGCTCGCGCAGCTGCCGCAGGGCGCGCGGCAGGAACTCGGCCGCCGCGTCGGCGTGCACCAGCAGCGTCTCGGCCGCGTTGCACACGGAAGGGCGCTGCACCTTCGCGTTGATCGTGATCGCAAGCGCGTCGTCGAGGTCGGCGCTGGCGTCCACGAACACGTGGCAGTTGCCCGCCGCGGCGTACATGACCGGCACGGTGGCGTGCTCCTTGAGGGCCTTCTTCAAACCCTCTCCCCCGCGCGGGATGATCAGGTCGACCACGCCGTCCTGCTTGGCCAGCTCGCGCAGCTCGTCGCGGTCGCCGCCGGTGACGATCGAGATCGCGCCGTCGGGCACTCCGGCGGCGGCGGCGGCCTCGGAGGCGACCTGGGCGAGCACGGTGTTGGAGTGGGCGGCCGTGGAGGACCCGCGCAGCACGATCGCGTTGCCGGACTTGAGGCAGAGCGCCGAGCAGTCCACGGTCACGTTCGGGCGCGCCTCGTAGACGACGGCCACCACCCCGAGCGGCACGCGCACGCGGCGCACGTCGAGGCCGTTGGCCAGCCGGAAGCCCTCGATCGCCTGGCCGACGGGGTCGGGCAGGGCCGCGATCGCCAGCACGTCGGAGGCGATGCCCGCCAGCCGCTCCTCGGTGAGCTCGAGGCGGTCGAGCAGCCCGGAGTGCAGGCCGGCCTCCTCACCCGCCTCCATGTCGCGCGCGTTGGCCTCGAGGATCTCGGGCGCCCTGCGCTCGAGATCCTCGGCCATCGCGTTCAGCGCGGCGTTCTTGGTGGTCGTGTCGAGCTGGGCCAGAGGGCGGGACGCACGGCGCGCGCCGGCGCACACCTCTGCGACCGACTGGGCGGTGGTGGCCATCGAGGCAAGGGTACCGGGCCTGTCATGCCGCGGCCTCGGCCGGCGCGACGCCGCTCGGCGCCCCCGCCCGGACGCGGCCCAGCGCCACCGCCAGCACCGCCACCACGCCGCCCGACACGGCCATCATCGTCCACGCGTGCACGAATCCGGCCAGTGGGTCGCCCGGCGGCGCCGCCTCCAGCACCCCGATCAGCGCGGCGATGCCGAGCACCGCGCCGATCTGGCGCACGCAGGCAAGCACGGCGCTGCCGGTCGCGAAGCGCGCCGGCGGCAGCTCCGCCACCGCGGCGCTGCCCCAGGCGGCGAACGAGAAGCCAACTCCCGCGCCGGTGAGCATGGTGGGGATCAGGTACTCGCTCGCGTAGGTCGGCGTGGCCCCCATGCCCGCGGCGAACAGGACGCAGCCCGCGGTGAAGAAGAGCGCCCCCGGCAGCGCGACGACGCGCTGGCCAAAGCGATCCGCGAGCCGTCCGGCCATCGGCGCCGTGAGCGCCGCCATCAGCGGGCCGGGCGTGACCGCGAAGCCGGCCTCGAGGATCGAGTAGCCCCATACCTGTGTCAGGAACAGCACGTTGCACAGCAGCAGCGCGTAGAAGGCCGTCGCGAACGCGAACATGCCGGCGTTCGCGACCGCGAACGAGCGCGCCCGGAACAGGCCCAGCTCGATCACCGGCGCGCGGTGGCGGACGGAGCGCAGGATCACGGCGGGCAGGAGCACGCCCGCGGCCGCCAGGGCGCCCAGCACTCGCGTGCTGCCCCAGCCCCAGTCCGAGCCCTTCACGATGCCGAGCGCAAGCGTGCCAACGCCGGCCACCAGCAGCAGGCTGCCGAGCAGGTCGGGCAGCGCGCCGCCGGGGTCGCGCGTCTCGCGCAGCAGCCGCCGGGCCGGCACGAGCGCGGCCAGGCCGATCGGCACGTTCGCGAAGAACACCCAGCGCCATCCCAGCTGATCGACGAGCACGCCGCCCGCCGACGGCCCGAGCGCCGCCGCCACGGCGCCGGTGGCACTCCAGATCGCCACGGCCGTGGCGCGCCGCTCGGGCGGGAACTCGGGCAGCAGCAGCGCGAGGGAGGTGGGCACGAGGATCGCGCCCGCCGCTGCCTGCAGCACGCGCGCGGTTACGAGTCCCTCGGGCGACGACGCCAACCCGCACAGCACGGACGCCGCGAGGAACCCCGCCACGCCGACCAGGAACATGCGCCGCCGCCCGACCAGGTCGGCCACGCGGCCGGCCGGCACGAGCAGCGCCGCGAAGACGATGTTGTAGGCGTTCAGCACCCAGGACAGGTCCGCCCGCGAGGCGTCGGCGAAGTCGCGCTCGATGTCCGGAAAGGCGACGTTGACGATCGTCACGTCGAGGAAGCCCATGAAGACGGCGACGGCGGTGACGGCGAGTACCTTCCAGCGGCGTTCCATCGGCAGCTGCACTCCTAAGTTGCTTGACGCAACTCACCCTACCACGGGGAGCCTGGCCGCCACTCTCGCCACGCCGGGCCGGTGCTGGCATCCTTCTTGCCCCGTGGATCTTCGGGAGGCAATCTCCGAGCACGTGCGCGACGGCATGACCGTGGCCCTGGAGGGATTCACGCACCTGATCCCCTTTGCCGCCGGCCACGAGCTGATCCGCCAGGGCCGCCGCGAGCTGACCCTCGTGCGCATGACGCCGGACCTGGTCTACGACCAGCTGATCGGCATGGGCTGCGCGCGCAAGCTGATCTTCTCCTACGGCGGCAACCCTGGCGTGGGCTCGCTGCACCGCTTTCGCGACGCCGTGGAGAACGGCTGGCCGGCGCCGCTGGAGCTGGTCGAGCACTCGCACGCCGGGCTCGCCAACGCCTACGCCGCGGGCGCCGCGGGCCTCCCGTTCGGCGTGCTGCGCGGCTACGCCGGCACGGACCTCGTCGAGCACAACGAGGACGTCGCGTTCGTCGACTGCCCCTTCACCGGCGAGCAGGTCAGCGCGGTGCGCGCCGTCCACCCGGACGTGACCGTCGTGCACGCCCAGCAGGCCGACCGCCACGGCAACGTGATGCTCTGGGGCCTCGCCGGCGTGCAGAAGGAGGCCGTGCTGGCGGCCGGCAGCGCGATCGTGACGGTGGAGGAAGTCGTCGACGAGCTCGAGCCGCGCCCCCACTCGGTCGTGCTGCCCGCCTGGACGGTCGACGCCGTCTGCCACGTGCCCGGCGGCGCCCACCCGTCATACGCGGCCGGCTACTCGACGCGCGACAACGACTTCTACTCGGCGTGGGACGAGATCTCCCGCGACCGCGATCGCTTCCTCGAGTGGATGCGCGAGCGCGTGCTCCCGGGCGCCGAGGTGCCGGCGTGAGCGTGGGCGAGGCACCGGCGGGCCTGGAGATCTCGCCCGAGGAGCTGATGACGATCAACGCCGCGCGCGAGCTGCGCGACGGCCAGGTGTGCCTGGTCGGCGTGGGACCGCCCAACGCCGCGGCCAACCTGGCCCGCCGGCTGCAGGCGCCCGGGTGCGTGCTGGTCTACGAGTCCGGGGCGATCGGCGCCCAGCCCGTGCGCCTGCCGCTGTCGATCGGCGACGACGACCTCGCCGAAACGGCCCTCGAGCTGGTGTCCGTGGTCGAGATGTTCAACTTCTGGATCGGCGGCGGGCGCATCGACGTTGGCTTCCTGGGCGCCGCCCAGATCGACCCGCACGCCAACCTCAACACCACGGCGATCGGCCCCTACGAGCAGCCCAAGGTGCGGCTGCCGGGCGCCGGCGGCGCTCCCGAGATCGCCGCCTGCGCGAAATCGGTGATCGTGATCGCCCGCCACTCGCCGCGCACGTTCGTCGAGCGGCTCGACTTCGTCACCTCGCTGGCGCACCGGCGCGGCCACACCGTGGTGATCACCGACCTGGGCGTGCTGCGGCCGGCCGAGGACGGCGAGCTGGAGCTGGTGGCCGTGCACCCCGGAGTCGAGGTCGACCAGGCGCGGGAGGCGACCGGCTGGGACCTGCGAGTGGCCGAGACGCTCGAGCGCACCGAGCCGGTCACGCAGCGCGAGCTGGACGAGTTGCGCGAGCTGCGCGCGTCCGCGCGCCGGTAGCGCCCGGCCTGCGCCTGTTGCTTCCGCGCGCCACTTGGGCACCGCCCAAAAGCAGCAACCAGGGCAGGTTCCACCGGGGCTTGTCGAGTTTTCCGCATGGGTCGACCAAAAGTCGACAAACCCCCGGTCCGGCCCTCCTCAGTGCTGCGGTTGAGCGCCCAGTTGTCTCATGCAACCCACCGCGCTACCCTCACGAAGGCGATGCTGCCGCGCACCTACGACAACCAGGTCTGCTCGGTCGCCCGGGCGCTCGAGCGGATCGGCGACCGCTGGACGATGCTCATCATCCGGGACGCGTTCCTGGGCGTGCGGCGCTTCGACGACTTCCAGCGCGAGCTGGGCGTGGCGCGCAACGTGCTGACAGACCGCCTGGCGCGGCTCGTGGACGAGGGCATCCTCGAGAAGCGCGCCTACCACGAGCGCCCCGAGCGCTTCGAGTACAGCCTCACCGAGAAGGGCCTTGACCTGTGGCCGGTCCTGGTGTCGCTGCTGAAGTGGGGCGACCGCCACTCCCCGGCCGACGGCGGGCCGCCGACCGTGATCCTCCACCGCGACTGTGGCGGCGAGGTGGACGAGCGCTTTCGGTGCGAGCGCTGCGGAGCCGACGTCGACGCGCGCGGCGCCCAGGCTATGCCCGGGCCCGGGTCGCTCCGACGGTGGCCCATCGCCGCCCTCTGAAGCGCCAGCCGCACGTTCCCAGCCGCACGGCGATCAGCCCGAGCAGCCCGCACCAGACGCCGACGATCCCCGGGCCGGCATGACCACGGCGAAGACCGCCCCCGCCGCGGCTGCCGGCTCGATCATGCGCCGGGCGGCCCGGTAGGCCTCCCTGTCGTATGCGGAGCGCAGCCTCAATCGAGCACGAAGTAGTCGCGGTGAACGGCTTCCTCGGTCGCCCGCGGGAGCAGCTTCCGCACCTCTTCGGTCTTCAGGCCCTTGATCCGGCGCAGCTCGCCCGCCGAGTAGCCGACGATCCCCTTGCCCACCGCCCGGCCGCCGCAGCGCACCTCGACCGCGTCGCCGGCCTCGAAGTCACCCTCCACCTCCACCACTCCGACCGGCAGCAGGCTCGTCCCGCGCTCGCGCAGCGCCTGCTCGGCGCCGTCGTCGACGGTCACCCGGCCGCGGGACGGCTTGGCGTAGCGCAGCCACAGCTTGAAGCTCGACACGCGCCCACGCTGCGGCTGGAAGCGGGTGCCCGTGGGCTCCCCGGCGAGCGCCCGGGCCACCGGCTCGCGCTCGGTGCCGTTGGCGATCGTCACGGGGATGCCCGCGGCCGTCGCCATCTCCGCCGCCACGACCTTCGAGCGCATCCCGCCCGAGCCCAGCGGCGAGGTGGACACGCCGATGTCGAAGCCGTCGAGCGCCTCGATGTCGCTCACCTCCTCGACCAGCCGTGCCGCCGGATCGCGGCGCGGGTCGGCCGAGTAGAGCCCGCCGATGTCCGTGAGCAACACGAGCCGGTCGGCTCCGATCAGGATCGCCACCTGCGCGGCGAGGAAGTCGTTGTCGCCAAAGGAGATCTCGTCCGTGGTGGTCGTGTCGTTCTCGTTGATCACGGGCACGACGCGCCAGTCGAGCAGCTTGCGCAGCGTGTGGCGGGCGTTGAGGTAGTGCGTGCGCGCGGACATGTCGAAGAACGTGAGCAGCACCTGGGCCGACTTGACCCCGCGCGTCTGGAGCAGCTCGTCGTAGTGGCGGTAGAGCTTGCCCTGACCCACCGCCGAGGCGGCCTGCAGCTCCTCCATCGCGCTGGGCCGCACCGGCAGGTCCATCAGGCGCATCCCGCGGGCGATCGCCCCCGAGGTCACGACCACGACCTCGTCGCCGGCGGCGTGGCGCGCGGCGACCTCGTCGCAGAGCGTCGCCAGCACCTCCGTGCGCACCTCGCCGGCATCGTCGGCGACGATGCTCGAGCCAAGTTTCACCACCACGGTCGCCATCAGCGGACCAAGGTTACGAGGCGCCGACCAGCTTCCAGCGCCCGTTCTCCTTGGCGAGCTCGAACGTACGCCGGCCGCGCTGGCCGCCGGTCGCGATCGTCGCGCGCACGGTCGCCTTGTCGCCGTCGACCTTCGCCTTCTCCACGGACAGCAGCCGCAGCTTCAGGCCGGTGATCAGGTCGAGCTGCTTCTTGCAGGCCTCCTCGGCCCTGTCGCCGGTCGCACCGGTGGCCTTCTCGAGGTACTCCTGCGTCAGCAGCTCGCCGCACAGCTTGTCGCCGTCGCGGTCGTTGGTGGCCTGCACGAAGTCGCGGACGACCTGCTGCGTGTCCTTGGCATCGTCGCCGCCGCCGCAGGCGCTCAGCGCGACGGTCAGAGCGAGCGCGAGCGCGAGGGCGAGGCGAGCCACGGCGCGGACTTGTATCAACCGCGGTTTCACGCGAGGGGACCGCCCGGGTCGAGCTCGAACACGACGCCCGCGATCTCCACGTCGTCGCCGGGCGTAAAGCCGGCAGCCTCCAGCGCCCGGATCACCCCCAGCGCGCGCAGGCGCTCCTCGACGTAGCGCAGCGCCTCCGCGTTCTCGATGTCGTGGCGGGCGATCAGCCGGTCGATGCGCCCGCCCTCGACCCGAAAGGCGCCCGGACCGACCCGCTCCACGCCGAACGAGTCGCCCGCCCCCGGGCGGTACACGCGGTGCGTCGCGGGCTGCTCGCCGTCCTGGGGCTCGGCCTCCTCCTCGGGGACGCGCTCGAAGATGGCGTCGCGCAGCTCGGGGATGCCGGCTCCGGTGGCCGCCGAGGTGGCGAGGACCGGGACGGCTACGCGCTGCCCCCAGTCCCGCACCGCGGACTCGACCTCGCCGGGCGGCACGAGGTCCGCCTTGGAGAGGGCAAGGATGCGAGGCAGCTCGGCCAGCCCGTGGCCATGCTCGCGCAGCTCGGCCTCGACCGTCGCGTAGTTCTCGACGGGGTCCGATCCGTCCAGCGGCGCGAGGTCGAGCACGTGCACCAACACCCGGCAGCGCTCGACGTGAGCGAGGAACTCGTGCCCCAGGCCGGCGCCGGCGCTGGCTCCCTCGATCAGGCCCGGGATATCGGCGAGGACGAGCTGCCGGTCGTCGCGCTCCAAGGTGCCGAGCACCGGCTCGAGGGTGGTGAACGGGTAGTCCGCCACCTTCGGGCGAGCACGCGTCAGGGTTGCCAGCAGCGATGACTTGCCGGCATTGGGCAGCCCCACCAGGCCGGCGTCCGCCAGCAGCTTGAGCTCGAGCGTGAGCTGCCGCTCCTCGCCGGCGAGCCCTCTCTCCGCGAAGCGGGGAGCCTGGCGGGTAGCCGTGGCAAAGTGCCTGTTGCCGCGACCGCCGCTGCCCCCCCGTGCGACCACCGCGTGCTGGCCGGGGGTGGTCAGGTCCCAGCGGTCGCCGACCTCCGGGTCTTGCACCACGGTGCCGGGCGGCACGCGCACCTCCAGCCGGTCCGGCGTCGCGCCGTGCTTGTTGGCGCCCTGGCCGTGGCCGCCGCGCGGCGCCTTGAAATGCGAGTTGCGGCGGAAGGCGGCGAGGTCACGCAGCGACGGGTCCACCACGATCGCCACGTCGCCACCGCGACCGCCGTCGCCGCCGTCCGGCCCGCCCTTCGGCACGTGCGCCTCGCGGCGGAAGGAGACGACCCCGTTGCCCCCGGCGCCGCCGCGGACGAAGATCTTCGCGCGATCCGAGAACACCGCTAGCTCGCCGGCGGTGCCGGGCGCTGCCGATCTTCACCGGGGGTCCGGGGGCGTGAGTCCCCGGCCGTCATCCTGGCGACGAGCGCTTCGTCGTCTGGGAACAACCCGGCCTTCGGAAGTCGCCTCAGAAGCTCGCGCCAGCCGTCCCTGTCCGCGTAGGCGAGCTCCAGCAGCTCGCGCGCCTCGTCCTCGCGGCCGTTCGCGGCCAGCGTCGCGCCGTGCCAGAACGCCAGCTCGGCGTTCTCCGGCTGCTCCGCGTGGGCCGCCGCGTATTCGGCCAGCGCTCCCTCCACGTCGCCCGCGGCCGCCAGCTCGTCGCCCACCTCGACACGCAGGTAGGTCCTGCGCAGCTCCGCCAGGCGGCGCAGCTCCGCGACCGGATCGGGGTGGTCCTCGACCCGCAGGTCCACCGGGCGGTCCTCGGTCGGTTGCCCGGTCGCGCGCGGTGCCACCACCATCAGCGCCGCCGACTGGCGGCCGCGGATGTCGCCGCCCTCGCGCTCGGCGGCCTCCAGCGCCGCCACCAGGCGGTCGGCCAGCTCGCCTGAGCTGGACCGGTAGGCCTCGAGCATGGCGCCGGGCACGGTCGGGCGCTCCATCATGTTGGCCTGGGCGGAGACACCGTCCGCCACGCGGTGGCCGGCCTCCCGGATGCAGCGCGCGCCCGTGTGCACCGCCACGCGCCCGTGGTTGTCGACGAGCGCGACCTGCCGCACGGCCGCCTGGTCGTCGTCGAGCAGCAGCCGCCGCAGCGATTCGGGCGCCGAGGACCCGCGGCGCATCAGCCCCAGTCCGCGCGGCCCGTACGCGGGCTCGACGACGGACTGCGTTGCCACGGCTCCCACGCCGGGGTCGGCCCAGCTGACGAGCGACCCAACCGAGAAGTAGTGCGACTGCACGGCCACGCCGAGCTGGCCGCTGTCCTCGTCGCGCGCGACGATCGAGTAGGTCACGGCGCGATCGTAGTCCCGCCGCCGCCCGCGGGCGGCGCGGCGGGCTACTCCTCCGAGAGCGGCTCGACCGAGATCACGCGGCCGCGCCGGCCCTCGGCGAACTGCACCACCCCGGGGCGGACGGCGAAGATCGTGTGATCGCGGCCGAGGCCCACGCCGTCGCCGGGCGTGAAGCGGGTGCCGCGCTGGCGCACGATGATCTCGCCGCCGCTGACCGACTGGCCCGCGAACACCTTCACGCCGAGGCGCTTGGCGTTCGAGTCGCGGCCGTTGCGACTGGAGCCGAGGCCCTTCTTATGAGCCATTCGAGTCCTCCTCCTTCGCTGCGCGGCGCGCGCCGACCTTGATGTCGGCGATCTCGATACGCGTCAGGTCCTGGCGGTGGCCGTAGCGGCGCTTGTAGCCGCGCTTGGGCTTGAACTTGAGCCCGTGGATCTTCTTGCCGCGCTCGTGACCCGTGACCGTCGCCTGCACCTTGATCTTGCCGAGCTCGCCGGGCTCGAGCACCGACTTGTCGCCGTCGGCGTAGAGCAGCGGCTCCAGGTCGACCTTGTCGCCCTCGGTCGCGGACATGCGGTCGACGACGAGCGAGTCGCCCTTCTCGACGCGGTATTGCTTCCCGCCCACTCTGACGATTGCGTAGCTCATGGCAAAGGAACGGCGCCCGTCGGTTCCGGCGCCGGACCGCGAGTGTAGCGGGTCGTCTCCCGCTCCATCCTTCCCAGTCGGCATTGACCTCTGAGCTAATGCGATATATCGTTGAGTGTCGTAGAAGCTCGACATGTGGAGGGATTGAAGTGACGACGTTCGCGACAGAACACTGGTTCGGCGGGCCCGGCATGCACCGGATGAGCCGCCACGGTCACCGCGGCCCCGGCGGGCATGGACCGCCGTTCGACCCGCGCGCCTTCTGGCACGGGCCGTGGCGGGGCATGGGATTCGGGCCCGGCGGCCGGCGGTCGCGCGCGCGCCGAGGCGACGTGCGCGCCGCCATTCTGCTGCTGCTCGAGGAGGACCAGCGCAACGGCTACCAGTTGATGGAGGAGATCGAGAATCGCAGCGGCGGGGCCTGGCGCCCCAGCCCGGGGTCGGTCTACCCGGCGCTCGCCCAGCTCGAAGACGAGGGGTTGATCCGCTCAAACGAGAGCGCCGGTCGCCGCTCGTTCGAGCTCACCGACGAAGGGCGGAGCTACGTGGCGGACCACCGCGACTCGCTCGGCAGCCCCTGGGACGAGGCCGGCGAGGACGTGCCGAGCGACTTCGTCGACCTGCGCACCCTCATCGGACAGCTCGGCATGGCCACGCTCCAGGTCGTCCAGTCGGGCAACGAAGAGCAGATCGGCGAGGCCAAGCGGATCCTGGCCGAGGCACGCAAGGCGCTCTACCGGATCCTGGCCGAAGCGGAGTAGGCGGGTGCCGTGCGGCCCTCTCCGGCGGAGCGTCCCGGCCCCTGGGCGACCAGCAGCCCGGCCGCCACGAGGGCGGCGCCGCCGAGCGCGCGGCCGGTGATCGACTCGTCGTAGAGCGCAGCTCCGAACACGAGCGCGCCGAAGGGAAGCAGCATTGCGAGGTACGACATCGCCTGGGCGCTGATGTGGCGCAGCAGCACGGTCAGCCCGACGAACGGCACCGCCGATCCGACCAGCGCGAGGTAGGCGATCGACCCGACCGCGTCGGCGCTCCAGGCGGCGTCGCCCCAGCTCTCGCCGAGGCCGGAAGCCACCAGCAGGACCAGGCCCCCGCCCAGCATCGCCCAGCCGTTCAGCACGACCGCGTCGAGCTCGCTCGCCCGCAGCTTGAGCGAGATGTTGCCCACGGCGGCCCCGAACGGGGACACCGCCAGCGCGGCCGCGCCGGCCAGGGCCAGCTCGCGATCGCCGAGGTCGATGCTTTCCGCGAAGGCCAGCGTGCCGCCGATCGCCACCAGCACCCCGGCGATCACGCGTCCCCGCACGGGCTGGTCCACCAAGAAGGCGGCGCCCATCACGGCCACGTAGAGCGGCAGCACGCCGAAGAGCACGGCCGCCAGCCCCGAGGGGATGTACTGCTCGCCCCAGTAGACGAGCCCGTAGGCGAGCGCGAACGGGAACAAGGCCAGCACCACGGCGAGCCGAACGTCGGTGCGCAGGGAGCGCCGCCGGGCGCGTGTCACAGCGAGCAGGACAAGCCCGGCGGCCGCGAAGCGGATGCCGGCGCCCAGCAGTGGCGGGCAGTCCTCCAGCCCGATCTTGATCGCGACCCAGGTGCTCGACCAGATGAGGACGAGCAGCGCGTATAGACCCCAGACGGCGGAACGACTCACTCGGGACGACGTTACCGGGGGCGCGGCGCGGCCAGATCGACGGGGCCGTGCTCATCCCTCCGCCCCCCGCGTCCGACAACCCAAGCATGGCCTTCGTTCACGCCGACCGTGGACAGGATGCCGCGGCTCGCGGCTCCGACGATGCGCTCGTGCTGCTCGACACAGTGCACGTCGCGCTGTCCGGGGTGGTCGCGGAGATGATGGGAGCGGCGTGCGGCTGCCCTCCCCCGCGCCCCCACGCGAGCTTCCCGGCGATCGGTGGCAGCGAGGCCCAGGCCGCCGAGCTGGCCCAGATGGTGAACGCGCTGTTCGGGCTGACCCTCCCTGCGGACATCATCATGAGGTCACCGACCCCGGACGCCCTGGCCCGCACGATCGCGGGCGCCTGGTTCGACGGCGCCGGCACGGCCGCGGACCTGATCGAGCTGATCGAAGCGATCGCGGACGCGGAGTAGCGGCCGGGCTCAGCCCTCGTCGCGGTGCACCGTCTCCGGCGAGAACGCCGGCAGGCACACCGCGACGTACTCGGCGCCATCCGGCGTCGAGTAGCGCACCCACTCGCCGGCGCGTACCAACACGCCCTTGCCCGCCGCGACGTCGAGGCTGTCTTCCTCGCCATCGACGCGCAGCGTGCCGGCCAGCACCACCGTGTACTCGTCGAACTCCGGTCGCTGGCCAGGCTCGCTCCAGCCGGCGGGCGAGCGCATGCGCGCGATGCTCACGCGCTCCTCCCCTCCGGAGGCCCGGCCGGCGAACTCGTCGATCAGCTTCGGCGGCTCGCCGGCCGCCTCGACGCGCACCGGAGCATCGATCAGCTCCGGCATCAGGTCGAGGAGGACTCCGCCGGCCGCCTGCGCCCGCGGCCGCCCCGGCGCCCGCGACGTCGCCGTCGCCCGTCGGCCGAGGCCGCGCCGTCGCCTTCGCCGTCCTCGGAGCTCGAGCCGACGCCCTCCGGCGGGTTGACCAGCGACGCCTGGGCGGCCGAGCGCCCCACCTTCTCGATCCGCACGAGCGTCCGCTCGCCCACCAGCGACGCGGCGTTGACCACCGAGATCACGTAGCCGTCCAGCTTCGCCACGGCGTCGTCGTCGTTGTACATGTGCGGCTCCTCGATCAGAACGAGCACCTCCTCGCCCTCGCGGAACGGCAGCGCGCGTTCTTCGACGTCCTCGCGGCTGCCCTCCAGCACGATCTCGAAGTGGTCGATCGGCAGCGCCTCGGTCCCCTCGAAGTGGAAGTGGCGCCCGGTTTCCTGCTCTATCTCCACGATCGGGCCGGGCACGCCCTGGCCGCCGACCAGGATCGACGACACCTTCGGGTGCACGCGGATCAGGAAGGCCGGCGACTCGGGGCGCTCGATCGCGACCTCGCGCAGCCAGCGGTCCACCTCGATCGACACGGTTTCCTCGGACAGCACCACGCCCTCGCCCTCGCAGGTGGGGCACGGCTTGGTCATGATCTCGCGTACGCCGTCGGTCACGTTCTGGCGCGTCATCTCCACCAGGCCGAGCGGAGATATCTCGACCACGTAGGTCTTGGTGCGGTCCTCGTCGAGCGACTTGCGCAGCGTCTTCAGCACGGCGTCGCGGTTGCGAGCCCGCGCCATGTCGATGAAGTCGATGACGATGATGCCGCCGATGTCGCGCAGCCGCAGCTGGCTGACGACCTCCTCGGCCGCCTCGAGGTTGGTCTTGGTGATCGTGTCCTCGAGCTTCGCACCCTTGCCGCGGCCGGTGAACGACCCCGAGTTCACGTCGATGACCGTCATCGCCTCGGCGTAGTCGATCATCAGGTATCCGCCGCTGGGCAGGTCCACCCGGCGCTTGAGCACCGACTGGATCGCCTCCTCGATGTGGTAGCGCTCGAACAGCGGGTCGTCGTCCTCGTAGAACTCGAGCCGCTCGAGCAGCTCCGGCGCCGTCCGGGTGAAGAACGACTGGAGCCGGTGGTGCTGCTTGCGGTCGTCCACGATCGCCTTCTCGAACTCGCCCGAGAAGATGTCGCGCGCCACGCGCACCGACAGGTCGGCCTCCTGGAACACCATCGCCGGGGCCGCCGTCTCGGTCGCGCGCTGCTGGAGCACGTCGTGCAGCTTGTGCAGGTACTTGATCTCGCGCTCGAAGTCCTCCTTCGTCGCCCCCTGGGCCGCCGTGCGCACGATCACGCCGCCCTCGCCCAGGTCCGCCTTGCCGGCGGCGCGGCGCAGCCGGTCGCGCTCCTTGTCGTCGAGCCGTCGCGACACGCCGACGCCCTCGCCCTGCGGCACGTACACGAGGTAGCGCCCCGCGATCGAGAGCTGCATGGACAGGCGCGGGCCCTTGGTCTTCAGCGGGTCCTTGATCGCCTGGACGAGGATCTCCTGCCCGGGCTTGAGCAGCTCGGTGATGCGCTTGCCCTGGGTGCCGCGCCCGCCGCGTCCGCGGCGGGCGACCTCGACGCCGGGGAAGACCACGTCGTCGGCGTGCAGGAAGCCGTTCTTCTCGAGGCCGATGTCAACGAACGCCGCCTCGAGGCCGGGCAGGACGTTGTCGACCTTGCCCTTGTAGATGTTTCCGACGATCGAGCGGGAGCCGCGGCGCTCGATGTAGAGCTCCGCGACGCGCCAGTCGTCGCTCTGCCGTGCGCGAGGGGCCGGGCTTTGCCCGGACCGGAGCGCTGGCTTCTTGCCGCGTCCTCCGCTACTCGCGGAGGGTGAGCCCTCCGACTCGAGGATCGCGACTCTGGTTTCGCCACGGTCCACCGTGACGAGCAACTGCTTTCTCAAAACTTAGCCCTCTCATAAGAGTTAGAGGCCCTTGGCCACAGCCGTTTCGCGCGCTTGCGCGTGGATCGACTGCAACAGGCCAATGGCCATCAATGTCGTTATCACCGACGAGCCGCCGTAGGACATCAGCGGTAGTGGGATGCCGGTGATCGGCATGATCCCGATGGTCATGCCCACGTTGACGAAGACCTGGAACATCAGCATCGCGGTGATGCCGCCGGCGACAAGCGCGCCGTAGAAGTTCTTTGACATCGTCAGGATTCTCAACGCTCTCCATATTAGGAGCGCAAACAGGGACAGCACGAGCGCCGCTCCCACGAATCCAAATTCCTCCCCCACCACAGAGAATATGAAGTCCGTGTGGTGCTCGGGCAGGAAGTTGAGCTTCGTCTGCGTGGATTCGTCTCCACGGCCCGTCTTCCCCCCTGAGCCTATCGCGGTCAGCGACTGATTGATCTGATAGCCCTCATCGGCGGGATCGGTCGAAGGGTTGAGGAATGCGGTCAGGCGGTCGACCTGGTACGGCTTGACCACCTCGACACCGACAGCCGGGCCGGCCAGCATCACCACCACGAGCGCCACCGTCCCGAGTCCTGCCAGCGCCGCGAAGTGCGTCCACTTCGTGCCCGCCAGGAACAGCACCGCCAGCACGATGGCCAGGTACACGAGCCCGGAGCCGAGGTCCGGCTGCGCGACCACGAGCATCGCCGGGATCAGCGCGAGCAAGACGATCCGGCTGGTGGTTTCGCGCTCGCCGAGGCGCCGCGCCCGGTCGACCGTGAAGCCCGCCAGCGCCACCACGAGCAGGAGCTTGCCGAGCTCGGAAGCCTGGAAGTTGAAGAAGCCGAACTCGATCGCCCGCCGCGACCCGCGCGCGGAGAATCCGAGCGCGTACACGAGCAGGATGGCGCCGATCATGAGGCCGTAGACGCCGAGCTTCCATTCCCGCAGGCGCGAGTAGTCGAAGCGCGACAGCAGGACCATCAGCACCAACCCGACGCCGATGTAGATCAGCTGGCGGTTCATGTAGTAGTTCGGGGCGCCGGGGATGTCGCCGAGGGTCGACTTGCGCACCGTGTAGACGCTCGCCGCGATCAGCCCGAACGTCGCCAGCAACAGCAGCGCGTCGAGCCGCAGCAGGCGCGGACCCGTGTCGCGGAAGTCCTGGACGGCGGTCGACATCAACGGCCTCGCCCGAGATCAGGCTCGCGGCTCGGCGAGCGAGAAGCAAGCAGGGCGGTGCACGTGGGCGCAGTCAATGCGGAGCATTGGCGAGCACCACGGATGCCGCCCAGCGCAGCTTCGCAGCCGCCGAACGCGAGCGTGGTCGAGGAAGAGGGCGCCACTAGTCCGAGGGCCCTCCGCCCTGCACCAGCTGCTTCTCGTCCACGTTGAAGAGCGCGGCCAGGATGCGGCGCGCCATCGGTGCCGCCGTGTCGGCACCGAAGCCGCCGGCCTCGTCGGTCACGGCGACCACGTACTTGGGGTCTGGCCACGGCGCCAGGGCGACGTACCAGGACTGGTCCGGCCTGCCGAGATGCTCGGCCGTGCCGGTCTTGCCGGCGATCTCCACCGGGAAGCTGGAGAACACGGGAGTCGAGGTGCCCCCTGGCGCGCTGGCCGCACCGCGCAGGCCGTCGAGGATCGCCTGGCGGTACTCGAGGGACACGCCCAGCTTGCGGGCGGGCAGCGCCTCGAGCTGCTGCTTGACCTGCCCCGCCGAGTTCTCGATGCGCTGGCCGAGTCGCGGTCGCCGCACCCGGCCGGTCGCGATTGCCGCGTAGGCGACCGCCATCTGCAGCGGGTTGGCGGCGAGGTCACCCTGGCCGACCGCCAGGTTGACGTTGTCGCCGACCGACCACGGGCGGTCCTGCCACCCGCACTTGCCCTGCGTGATCTCGGTGTATGTGGGGTGGGTGCGGTTCTTGCAGCGCTCGAACTTCGCGTACTGGCGGTCGCGCCACTTGGGCCCGGGCACGAAACCCGGCCCTTCCTCGGGGAGGTCGATCCCGGTCCGATGCCCCAGCCCGAGCTCGCGCGCCCAGTGCTGAAGTGGCATCCCCTTCTCGTTCAGGTCGCGGCCGAGCTGGTAGAAGAACACGTCGCTCGACACCGTCAGCGCCTGGCGCAGCGACAGCACCCCGTGTGCGACGCCGCCCGCGTTCTTGAAGACCTGATCGCCGACGGTCAGCTCGCCCGGGTCGTTGAGCGGCGTGTCGGGCGTGATCAGCCCGGACTCGAGCGCCGCCGTGGCCGTGATCAGCTTGAAGGTGGACCCCGTCGGGTAGCCGGCGGCGACGGCGCGGTTTGTAAGGGGAGCCCCCGTCTCGTCCGCGGTCAGGCGCTTGAAATCACGCTCGCGAACGATCTTGGCGAACAGGTTCGGGTCATAGGAGGGTTCCGAGCCGAGTCCCAGGACCTCGCCGTTGTGAATGTCCATCACCGCGAAGGCGCCCTTGCCGGTGCCGCCGGCGAGCGCCTCCTGGCCGGCGCGCTGGACGTCCAGGTCCAGGGAGAGGCGCAGCTGGCTGCCCGCGGTCGGCAGTTCCCGGCCGAGGGGCCGGCGCAGGTTGCCGAACGCGTCCACCTGCACCCGGGTCTTCCCGCTCTTGCCGCGCAGGAACTGGTCGTACTCAGACTCGAGGCCCGCTTTGCCCACGCGGTCGCCCATGCGCACTTCCCGGAAGCCGGGCTCGTTGAGCTCCTCCGCGCTCACCTCGCCCACGTAGCCGAACAGGTGCGCGCCAATCTGCGCGTGGGGATATTGGCGCAGGAAGACCGGGTCCACCTCCACGCCGCGGAAGTCCTCCTGGCGCTCCTCGATGTACATGACGACATCGCGCGAGACGTCCTGCTTGACGGTGGCCTTGGAGAAGCGCTGCTCCTTGAACTGCTCGTTCACGTGCCGCTCGATTGCGCGCGGGCGCATGCCGAGCAGCCTGCCGAGGCGGCGGTACAGCCTGCGGCGCTCGGCCCGGTCCGGGGACAGCTTGTCGGGCGTGAGCTCGACGGCCAGGCCGACGCGGTTGCTCACGAGCAGACGGCCCTCGCGGTCGACGATGTCGCCGCGCGGCGCCTGCAGGCGGATCTGGCGCAGCTGGTTGCCCTGCGCCTCGGCCACGTACTTGTCGCCGGAGAGGACCTGCAGGAACCAGAGCCTGAAGAAGATGACGGCGAACGCGGCCAGCGCGATGCCACCGAGGATCGCCACGCGCACGGCGAGCTGCGGCGTGAGCGTTGGGCGGCGCTCGTTGTCGAGGTACATCGCCTAGATCTCCAGGCCGCGCAGGCCGAGCGGGCCGGCCTCGCGCGGCGGGCGCCGGCGCCGGCGCACCTCGAGCGGGTCGACGGCGAGTGACGGGCGCAGCAGCTTGCGGCAGCCGGTGAACACGGGCAGGGCCAGCAGCGCGTTCAGCAGGATGGTCACGATCATGTCGCGGAGCACCAGCGGGCTGACGCGCGCGCCGATGTCGAGCATGAGGGCGACCGCGGCGAACGCGATCACCCAGCCGGCGGTCGCGACCGTGCCGACGGCGAGCGGCAGCAAGCCGTGGCTCGGATCGCGCACCTCACGGAAGCGCCCGACCCCGTAGCCCACCGCCGTGAGCACGAGCGAGGAGGCGCCCATCGTCGTGCCCGAGAGCAGGTCCAGCAGTAGCCCGGCGGTGAAGCCGGCGGCGCAGCCGGACACGCTGCCGCCGTAGTAGGCGACCGCGGCGACCACGAGCACGACGAGGTCGGCGTGGCCGCCGAACACGGCCAGCTGGCTGAGGGCCGACAGCTGGAGCAACACGGCCAGCAGCAGCAGAGCGCCCACGCGCACGAAGGCGCCGACGGACAGGATCATCCGCCGCTCCCCCCCACGGACGCCGCCTGCTGGGCCACGCCCCTGCGGGTCAGCACCTGAACCACGTCGATGCGATGCAGGTCGGCGAACGGCTTGACGTGCACGCGCTGGTACGTCTCGAGCTCGTCCAGGTCCACCTTCGTGACCCGGCCGATCGGGATGCCGCGCGGGAACAGCGACTCGGTCTTCGACGAGGTGAAGCCCGAGGTGATCACGAGCGTGTTCTCGGTAACGCGCCGGCCGCTCTCCACGTGCTCCAGCAGCAGGTCGTCGGGGTTGCCGACCTCGGGCCGCACCACTCCGGTCACCCCGGCCGGGAACACCTGCGCGGAGACGCCGCTCTGGCCGTCGGTGATCAGCCGCACCTCCGATGTGCCCCCCGTGACGCTCGTGAGCTTCCCGATCAGGCCGCCCGCCGCGATCACCGGCTGGTTCTCTCGCAGGCCGTCGCTGGAGCCCTTGTCGATCTTCACCGTCGAGTACCAGACCGTGGACGAGCGGGCGATCACGCGTGCGGTCACCGGTTCGGTGGCCTGCGGGAAGTAGTCCTCCGCGCGCAGGCTGGCCAGGCCCTTCAGCTGCCCGGCGTCGCGCACCGCCGTCTGGGCCTGGGCGAGGTCGCCGCGCAGCTGCCGGACCTCCTTCTTCAGATCCGCGTTCTGGTCCTTGGCGTCGATCGTGTCGCCGACCCAGCCGAAGAGGTCGCGTACCGGCTTCAGGGCGCGGCTCGCCCCCGTCTCCACCGGAGCGAACGCCTCCTGCGCGCCACGCTGGAGAGTGTGGAAGAAGCCGCCGCCCGACTCGCCGAAGTAGGCGGTGAGGATCGCGATCGACAGCACGACGAAGGCGGCGAGCGCCGCCCGCCGCCTGCGGACCACATTCCTGTCGTACATCGCGAGGCCTCGACCAGGGGCCGGCGGCCGTTACCGCCGCCGGCTCGTTCGGGAATTCTTGTTTGCGCGGTGAATGGCCTCGAACTCCTCGAGGCTGCGGCCGGATCCGACCGCCACGCAGGTGAGCGGCGACTCCGCCAGGTGAGCGGGCATCTGGGTTTCGTCGCGCAGGCGCTCGTCGAGGCCCTGCAGCAGCGCGCCGCCGCCGGCCAGCATGATGCCGCGATCCATGATGTCCGAGGCCAGCTCCGGCGGCGTGCGGTCGAGCGTCTCCTTGACCGCGTCGATGATCGCCTGGAGCGGCTCCTCGAGCGCCATGCGGACCTCTTCGCTCGTCAGCACGATCGTCTTGGGCAGGCCCGAGACGAGGTCGCGGCCGCGAATCTCCGCCTGGACCTCCTCGCCCAGCGGGAAGGCGGAGCCGATCTCGAGCTTGACCTCCTCGGCCGTCTGCTGGCCGATCATGAGCTTGTACTCGCGCTTGACGTAGTTGATGATCGCCTCGTCGAGCTCGTCGCCGCCGATGCGGATCGACTGGGACACGACGATGCCGCCGAGCGAGATCACCGCCACCTCGCTCGTGCCGCCGCCGATGTCGACGACCATGTTGCCGGTGGGCTCCCCGACCGGCAGCCCGGCTCCGATCGCGGCCGCCATCGGCTCCTCGATCAGGTAGGCCTGGCGCGCGCCGGCGCTGAGGCACGCCTCCTCGACCGCGCGCTTCTCGACCCCGGTCACGCCGCTCGGCACGCAGACCACCACGCGCGGGTGGGCCCAGCGGTTCTGGTGCACCTTTTGGATGAAGTGACGGAGCATCTGCTCGGTCACGTCGAAGTCGGCGATCACCCCGTCCTTGAGCGGGCGGATCGCCTGGATCGTGCCCGGGGTGCGGCCCAGCATGCGCTTCGCCTCGATGCCGACCGCGTGCACCTCGCCGCTGCGCGAGTCGATCGCGACAACCGACGGCTCGGACAGCACGATGCCACGGCCGCGGACGTAGACGAGCGTGTTGGCGGTCCCCAGGTCGACGGCCATGTCGCGGCCGCCCATGCCAGTGAGGTAGGAGAAGAAGCCCATTCGCGCGTTGAGAAGTGAGGATAAGCGCCGAGGCGGCAGCACGCGAGGATCGGCACCCCCCGGTGCTGAGAGGCGCCGTGCGCTGCGCCCGGCCGGAGGAGGCAGTCTAGCGGGCCGGCTGAGGCGGGCAACCGGTGCAGGACTAGGTGCGCAGCAGGTCGGGCACCAGGCGCAGAAGCGCGGGTACCGGCAGGCCGACCACGTTCCAGAAATCGCCTTCGATCTCCTCGACCAGTGCGGCGCCCCTGCCCTGGATCGCGTAGCCGCCGGCGCGTCCGCGCCACTCGCCGGTGGCCAGGTACCAGTCCAAGTCCGCCGGGGCGAGCGCCCGGAAGCGGACGCGCGTCACGGCGACGTCGGTCTGCTCGCCTGCGTCCTCCACCACGGCGATGCCGGTCATCACCTCGTGGGTGCCCTCCGAAAGCGCCCTCAGGAAGCGCGCGGCCTCCGCGGCGTCGGCCGGCTTCCCGAAGATGCGTCGCTCGAGCACGACCGCCGTGTCGGCGCCCAGCACGCGCTCGCCCGGCCGGGCGCGGGCGCGCGCCTTGCGCAGGGCGTTCTCGACGACCACCTCGCGCGGCTCGCCCGCCACGACCTCCTCCACCTCGGGCACCTCGACCCGGAAGTCCACCCCCAGCTGCTCGAGGATCGCCTTTCGCTGGGGCGAGGCTGAGGAAAGGATCACTCCGGGGCGGGCCGGCCCGCGCCCTCGTGCACGGCGTGTCAAAGCTCGGGGAAGAACAGCCCGATCTCGCGCGCCGCGGACTCCGCCGAGTCGGAGCCGTGCACCAGGTTGGTCTGGACCTCGAGCCCGAACTCGCCGCGGATCGACCCGGGGGCCGCCTCGAGCGGGTTGGTGGCGCCGATCACCTGGCGCGCCGCGGTGACCGCCTCGTGGCCCTCGAGCACGAGCGCGACCAGCGGGCCGCCCGTGATGAAGTCCACCAGGTCGCCGAAGAAGGGCTTTTCAGCGTGCTCGGCGTAGTGGCGCTCGGCCAGGTCGCGCTCGACGGTCATGTGCCTCATCGCGACGATCGTCAGGCCCTTGCGCTCGAAGCGGGCGACGATCTCCCCGGTCAGGCGGCGCTCGAAGGCGTCGGGCTTCACCAGGATCAGGGTCCGGTCCATAAATCTCCTATCGGGTCGAGGGCGGGCGGTCAGCCCGGCCGAGAGCGTAACCACCCCTGCGCGTCCGACCGGGCCGGCCGCTTCGGGCCTAGCCGGCCGACGGTGGGCGCTCGCGCGAGGCGCGCGCCGTGCGCGGCCGCTCGGCGGCGACCGGCCGCTCGGCGGTGACCGGGGGCTCGGCGGCCGCGGGCCGTTCGCTCCCCTTGTCGGCTTGCTGACGCGGGGGGCGCGACTGCGCCGAGCGCTGCGTCCCCTGGCGCCCCGGCGCCGCCGCGGCGGTGCGCCGCGTGCGCCGCGGGCGCGGCTCCGGCGCCGCCTGGCCGACCTCGGCCTCGCAGTAGGGGCAGATCTTCCAGCGCGGGTCGAGCGGGCGGGCGCACACGGTGCATGGCTCCCGCAGGCGCCGCAGGCAGCTCGGGCAGCGCAGGAAGTCCTTCTCCACCTCGAAGCCGCAGTACTGGCAGTGCACGTGTTCGAGGGTGGCCAGCCGCGCCTCGGCGGCCGCGATCTCCAGCTCGCGCTCGCGCACGTCCTCGAGGTACTCGGGCGGGCGCACTATCAGGTAGACGACCGTGCCCACGAAGGGGAACACCGAGGCCGCGGTCGCACAGCCCACCAGCAGCGGATCCCCAATGCGCCGGCGGGCGTCGGCGAAGGTCCAGTAGATCAGCGCCAGCCAGATCACGACCAGGAACAGAAGCAGCAGGTTGACCGCGAGGGCCAGCCCGTCATTCTCGATGCCGAAGACGGCCAGGGCGCCCATAGGAGGGGCGAGTGTACTGACCCCGATTACAGGAAAAGCCGCCCGAGCGCGTACCCGATCCCGAAGAACACGAGGATCACGGTGGCCACGACAATCGCCACCAGAGCGATCATCGCGCCGAAGCGGGGACCGTCGCCATCCATGCCCGCATCGTGGCAAACGGGCCGGGCGATGTCGCGCTAGAGCATCGAGGCGCGCCTGCTCGGATCGGTCCGCACCAGGTCGGCTATCAGATAAATCGAGCCGGTGGCCACCACCGCGCCGCCCGGCCCGGCCAGCTCGCGCGCCCGCGCCACCGCGGCGCGTGGATCCGCCACCGCCTCGGACGGCGGCCCGCCGAGCTTCTCCGCCAGCGACCCGAGCGTCCCGGGCGAGAGCGAGCGCGGGTTCTGAGAGCGCGTGTAGACGGCGCGGTCGACGCGCGGCAGCAGCTCCGCCAGCATGGCCGCGGCGTCCTTGTCCTCGAGCACGCCGATCACAGCCACGCGCGGGCGACGGTCGCCGAGCACGTCGTCGAGCGACTCCCCCAGCGCCCGCGCACCGGCCGGGTTGTGGGCGCCGTCGTAGACCGTCAGCGGCTGCTGCGCGACGACCTCGACGCGGCCCGGGATCGTGGTTTCGGCGCCGGCCGCCACGACGGCGTCGGCGCTCAGCGCCCCCTCCTCCAGGAACGCCTCGGCCGCCGCCACCGCCATCGCGAAGTTGCGGCGCTGGAAGCCGCCCGGCGCGCGCAGCGGGACGCCGAGGTCGTCGGCCGCCCGCACCAGCCGCGCGCTGCGCTCGTGGGCGATCCGCTCCGCCACCGCTTCCGCCGCCGGCTCGAGCGGACCGACCACCAGCGTGCCGTAGTCCCGCACCACGGCCAGCTTCTCCTCGGCGATGTCGGCGACCGTGGGGCCCAGCCAGCGGGTGTGCTCGAGCCCGACCGACGTGAGCGCCTGCACCCTGGAGGGGATTACGTTGGTGGCGTCGAAGCGCCCGCCGAGGCCGGCCTCGATCACCGCGACCTCCACCCCACGCCGCGCCAGCTCGTGGTAGGCGGCGGCGGTCAGCGCCTCGAACTGCGTCACGTGGTCGTCGGACTGCTCCGTGCGGTTGACCAGCTCGGCCGCCTGCGCCGCGCGTTCGACGGCGGCCGCGAAGTCCGCCTCCGCCACCGGCTCTTCGGCCACCTCGATGCGCTCCCTGAACGAGGTGAGGTGGGGCGACGTGTAGCTGCCCGTGCGCAGGCCGTGCCGCTCGAGGATCGCGGCGCAGAAGCGCACGGTCGAGGACTTGCCGTTGGTGCCCACCACGTGGATCGACGCGAAGCGGCGCTGGGGCAGGCCGAGCACCGTCATCAGCCGGTGCATGCGGTCCAGCCCGAAGCGCATGCCGAACAGCTCGAGCGAGAGCAGGTACTCCTCCGCCTCGCGGAAGGTCACTCGGTCCCCAGGCGGCGCAGCGCCTCGCGGTACTCCTCGAGCTTGCGGCGCTCCTCCGCCACGACCTCGGCCGGCGCGCGCTCCACGAACTGCTCGTTGGCGAGCTTGCGCTCGGCGCGCTCGATCTCGGCGCTCAGCTGCTCGCGGCGCGCGGCGCGGCGGCGCTCGGCCTCGGCCGGGTCGAACGCGTCCGAGGGCAGCACCTGGACCCCGCCCCCGGGCACCGGCACGGTGGCCAGCACGTCGCCGTTGGACGTGTCCTCGCCGGTCAGCTCGATGCGGGCCAGCCGGGCGAGGTGCCCCGCCAGGCCCTCGTAGCCCTCCGCCGTGAGACGGCCGCGCAGGATCGCGGACGGCTTGGCGGCGACTTCCTCGCGGTAGCGGCGCAGCGAGGTGACCGCCTCGATCAGGCGCTCGACCTCGGCCTCCGCGGCCTCGTCGACCAGCGACTCGTCCGCCACCGGCCAGTCCGCCACCGCTAGCAGCCCGCGCTCTTCGGGCATCAGCGACCAGATCTCCTCGGTCACGAACGGCATCACCGGGTGGAGCAGGCGCAGAGTGCGCTCCAGCGCCCACAGCAGCACGCCCGACACCGCCTCGTTGTCCTCCTCGTACAGGCGCGGCTTGGCCAGCTCGAGGTACCAGTCGCACAGCTCCGACCAGAAGGCGCCGTACAAGTCGAGCGCGGCGTGCGAGAAGCGGAAGCTGTCGTTGAGCTCGGTCACCCGGGCGGTCAGCCGCTCCAGGCGCGAGACGATCCAGCGGTCCTCCACCGCGGTGGCCGCGCGCGCGTCCGGCTCGACCTCCGACACCCGCAGCAGGATCAGTCGCGACGCGTTCCAGAGCTTGTTGGCCAGGTCGCGTCCCTGCTTGACGCGCTCCTCGTTGAACTTGACGTCCTGGGCCGACGACATGGCGAGCAGCCCGAAGCGCAGGGCGTCGGCGCCGTGCACGTCGATCAGCTCCAGCGGGTCCATGCCCGTGCCGAGCGACTTCGACATGCGCCGCCCGTCGGCCGCCTGGATCACCGAGTGGATGTTCACGTCGGAGAACGGGACGTCGTCGGTCAGCTCGATGCCGAACATGACCATCCGGGCGACCCAGAGGAAGATGATGTCCCGCGCGGTCGAGAGCACGTCGGTCGGGTAGAAGGCACGCAGCTCGGGGGTCTGCTCCGGCCAGCCAAGCGTCGCGAACGGCCACAGCCCGGACGAGAACCAGGTGTCCAGCACGTCCGGGTCGCGCTCCCAGCCCTCGCCCTCGGGCGGCTCGACGCCCACGTAGGTTTCGTCGCCGCGGTACCAGACCGGCAGCTGGTGGCCCCACCAGAGCTGGCGCGACAGGACCCAGGGCCGGATGTTCTCGAGCCAGTCGAGATAGACCTTCTTGTGCGGGATCTCGGGGTGGAAGCGGATGCGACCGTCGCGCACCGCCTCCATGGCCGGCCCGGCCTGCTCGTTCATGTCGCAGAACCACTGCAGCGAGATCAGCGGCTCGATGCGGCGGCCGGAGCGGTGCGAGTGCGGCACGTCGTGCGAGTACGGCTCGATGTTCGAGATCCGGCCCTCGGCCTTCAGCTTCGCGACGACGGCCTCGCGCGCCTCCTCGACGTCCATGCCCGCGAACTCCTCGCCCGCGGCGTCGGTCATGCGGCCGTCCTCGCCGATCACGCTCACCTCCTCGAGTCCGTGCTTGCGCCCGATCTCGAAGTCGGCCGGGTCGTGCCCCGGGGTGATCTTCAGCGCGCCGGTCCCGAACTCGGGGTCCACGTGCTCGTCGGCGATGACCGGCAGCCGCCGGCCCACCAGTGGCAGGATCGCCGTCTCGCCGATCAGCCGCGAGTAGCGCTCGTCGTCCGGGTTCACGGCGATGGCGGTGTCGGCCAGCATCGTCTCGGGCCGCACCGTGGCGACCGTGATCGAGCCGGAGCCGGACTCGAGCGGGTAGTCGATCGAGTAGAGCGTGTCCTTGACCTTGCGCTGCTCCACCTCGAGGTCGGAGATCGCCGTGCGCAGGCCGGGGTCCCAGTTGACCAAGTAGTTGTCGCGGTAGACGAGCCCCTTCTCGTAGAGGTGCACGAACACGATCGCGACGGCGCGCTGGTAGGCGTCGTCCATCGTGAAGCGCTCGTCCTCGTAGTCGAGCGAGGCACCGAGCCGCTTGAACTGCTCGGTGATGGTTGAGCCGTACTGGCGCCGCCACTCCCAGACGCGCTCGATGAACGCCTCGCGGCCGATCTCCTCCTTGGTGAGCCCCTCCTCCTCCAGCGCCTTCTCGACCTGCCGCTGCACGGCGATCCCGGCGTGGTCGGTGCCGTAGATCCACTTCGCGCGCTTGCCGCGCATGCGCGCCACGCGGATGCACAGATCCTGGATCGACCCGTTGAGCGCGTGTCCCATGTGCAGCGAGCCGGTCACGTTGGGCGGCGGCACCGCGATCGAGTAGTTCTCGTCGGCCGTCCCCTCGGGCTCGGGGTGGAAGATGCGCGCGTCCCACCAGCGGGCGAACACGCGCGACTCCACGTCGGCGGGCTCGTAGCGCGTGCGCTCCTCGAGCGTCTTCAGGCGGTCGGCGGACATGCCCGCCTAGTGTGCCATCCGGCGGCTGGAACTCCGGGCTAGGCCGGGAGTGCGTTCACGAAGTCGACGAACTTGCGGGTGTCGCGCAGAGGGGCGCCGTGGCCGAACAGGACCAGCTTCGGCTCGAGCTGCGCGAGCTTCCTGGCCGAGCGGCGGTTCTCGACCGGGTCTGACGTGAAGTAGGGCTTGGGGTCGCGGAGGCCCGGCAGCCCGGTGATCACGTCCATGTTGTTGAGCACGTCGCCGAGGATCAGGACGCGATCCGACTCGCGCCAGTAGGCGATGTGACCGGGCGAGTGGCCGGGCACGTCGATCACCCTAAAGCCGGCCACCTCGTCGCCCTCGTGCAGGTGGCGGTCCACATGCCGGCCCGGCCCTGACCAGTACTTCATGACCAGCCGGTTGAGCGGGTGCGGCGCCTGGGTGGCCTCCATCTTCTTCGGGTCCTCCGCCAGCGGTACGTCAACCTCGCCGACCCAGTACGGGATGCCGAGCCGCTCGCAGATCGCCGCCGAGGCGCCCTGGTGATCCGGGTGGGCGTGGGTCAGCGCGTGCGCGCTCACCGCATGGCCCTCGAGCTGGCGCAGGATGCGCCGCGGCGCCCGCCTGGTCGCCGCGTCGATCAGCACGTCCTCGGCCAGGTACACGTTGATGGCGTTCGGCGGCAGCCCTTTCAGCTGCCACACGCCGGGGGCCAGCTGCCTCATCGGGCGATCCTATGTCTTCGGGGTCACCTCACTCCTCCTGGCGGCGTGGTGGCCGCCGGTACCCGGCCGCGGACTGCACGCTCGAGGGCCGCCACTTGGTGCCGCCTCGCAGGGTCGGCACGCCCTCGCTGTTGAGCACGTCGGCGATCGCCTGCAACGTCATCCCGGCCTCCCGCATCACCGAGATCCGCTGCTTGAGCGCTGGGACGTCCTGCACCACCGGTGGCTCTGCCAGCCCCGCCGATCCCGCCGACGCGGCGGCCAGGCCCCTCCGGGAGCGGTCGTGCTCCCAGGAGCTGACCGAGACCAGCGCCTGAGCGGCCACGCGGCCCTCGGGCGAGGCCGTGTCCAGCCCGATGTCCATCGCCACGAGCCGGCCATCGCTGCGCTCCAGCCGGTCGAGGATGCCGCCGAGGGCGGCCGCCGAACTGCTGAGCCGTCCGAGCTCGGAGACGACGACGCACGAGGCCTCGCCGCGCCCGATCTTCTCGAGCGCGTAGAGCAGCCCCTGCCGCTCCACATCCCCGGAAGCCGGGGACTCGACGTCGCGCACCACCTCCACCATGTCCCAACCGCGTTCCTCGCAGTAGAGATCGATGGCGCTGAGCTGTGCGTCGAACTCCGCGCTCTGGAGCTCTTCGTTCGCGGAAACGCTCACGTAGCCCAGGGCACGTACCTGCTGCGGGTCGTCCCCAACGACCCTCTCGAATGGCCTCGATCGTGCCGGCGGCACGATGTTCGTCACCTCGTCCTGTGACACCCAGAACGGGTCCTCCTTGGCCGGATCGCTCACCAGATAGCGAGCCTCCGGTGAGCGACGGAATCCGCGCCGCCCGAGCACGAGCGCGTGCACGGGGCCACGGAACCGGCCGACGGAGCGGCGGTTCGCCGTCCCCTCGGCCACGACACCCTGCGCCAGCGGAACCGCGGTCCCACTGACCACCCTGTTGCGGCGCCCCAAAAGCGTTCCAGCGAGCAGACCGACCAGCAGGGCGGCCAGCCCGATCAGAACGGCGATCGGCACGGCGACGTCGCCGGAGCCATCCCCGTTGGCCACGTTGCTCGCGGCGACGGGGCGGCTGTTGTCGGCTTGGCCGTTTCCGACCTCGCCGCTGGTGGGTTGGCCGTTGTCGGCCTGGGTCCCACCGTTGCTCGGGGCCTTCGTGGTGGCGCTCTCCTCGGGCTTGTTGCCGGCACTCGCCAGCAGCTGCCGCGTCGGGTTGGTGACCACGCCGTTCACGGGCACACCGCCGGACCGCTGGAGGCGTGCAACCGCCGCCTGGGTCCGCGGCCCGAAGAGGCCGTCCACCGGCCCGGGCCGGAGCCCGCGCCTCTGCAACCTGACCTGGAGTGTGCGCACCCGCGGTGACCCGTCGGGCTGTGCAAAGCCGGCTCCCCGCCGGAGCGGCTCTTTCTGCGCGCGCGTCAGCGCTCCCCGCGTCTGCGGACCGACGATCCCGTCGACCCCAACCCGCGCAGCGGATTGGAAGCGGGTGACCGCGGCTCTGGTCCGCGGACCGTACAACCCGTCCACCGGGCCAGGCTGCCAGCCCAGCCTCCGCAGCCGGCGCTGAACGACGCGCACGGGCGGAGCCCCCTCGGCCTTGTCGTAGCCGGCTCCGTACTGGAGCAGGCTCGAACCGGCCTTGAGGGCAGGGGTCGTGTCGGACGCGCCACCCGCGATGCTGGTGCCCGGCAGGCAGAGCAGGATGAGCGCGGCCATGAGGCCCGCCAATCCGGCCCTGCTGAAGGGCACGCCATATGTCCTTCGCATCGTTGTCTCCTCATCGAGCGGTGTGCTGCGAGCGCTTCCTGCGCCCGCCCGGGCGCTTGCGCCCGGAAAGTCCTGGTCAGGTCCCCGTTGGGACTAGCCAGGCCGCTCGATGACGGCGATGAACGCCAGGGGCCGCGGCCGCGCCGGCGGGAGGCGCAGGCGGCTGTAGTGCTGCAGCGCGAACGCTGCGATCGAGAAGAGAAGAGCCAGCAGAAGGCTGAACGCGACGCCGGAGCCGCCGGCGCTGGCGGAGCCGGACGACGTGGCGGGCCCGGGCGCTTGCGGCAGCGGGCCGCCCCCGTGGGACGGCGAAGCGCCGGCCTGCGGAGCGTGGGCGGCGCTCGACGCAACGGCCGCCAGCTGGGCGAGGGCCGCTGCCCACGGGCCGGCCGGCGCGACCGGGGTGCCGGCGGCGTGGATGGCAAGCGCGCCCAGGGGGGCGTCGGGGGCGGACGGGGTCAGATGAGTGACCGGGATGCCGCTGCCGTTGCTCGGAGGCGCCAGCTGGGGAAGCGTCGGGCCGGCGGGCGGCTGGCTGAGGAGGGGCATCGGAGTCGCGGGCGGGCCGAGGCGCGGAGGCGTGGTCGGAACGACCGGCAGGAGGCTGGCCGGCGACCGGGGCGCGTTCGGCGAGTCGACGACCGGAGCCAGCGGGGCCAGCGGCCCATGGCCCGACGACGCCGGCGGCGGCGTCACGGAACCGACGACCGGCGTGAGCGGCGCCAACGGCCCGCCACCCGACGTCGGCGGCGGCGGCGTCGTCACCGAACCGACGACCGAGGTGAGCGGCGCCAACGGCCCGCCACCCGACGACGGCGGCGGCGTCACCGAACCGACGACCGGGGTGAGCGGTCCGGTGATCGGGTTGGTGGGTGTCGTGAGGGCATCTGCCGGGCCATTCGGGGGCTCGATTGGGCCTGTCCCCATATCGGTCACATCGCCGACCAACGGGGTAACGGGGTTGTCGGCCTGATCGACCGTCTCGACGAGCCCGCCGACGACCGGAAGCCCGTCGGCCGAGGGCGGCTCGCTGCCCTGCTCGACGCCGGGGAACGGCGAGGTGGTGCGCGAGTCCACCGTCGGCGTGCTGTGCGTCACGGTGTCGATGACGGGAGCCGCGACATCGGCCAGGTCCTCGAGGGCGGGAGGAGCCGGGGGCAGCGTGTCGGCGGGGGCGGCCGGCGAGGAGCTGACCGTGTCCGTCGAGTGCACGAGCTGGTCGACGACCGGGGGGGTGGGAACGGGTCCCGAGATGGCACGTGCCGGCGGCCGCGGGGCGGACGGGGCGACGGGGGCCGGCGGAGCCACGACGTGGTCGACGGTGTCGGTGACCGCTTCGACGGTCGACCGCGGCGCCGACGGGAGCGCGGCTGTCGGGGGCGAATCGGGGACGGCGGGGGCCGGGTTGGTGTGGACCGGCTGGGCGGGTGCGTCGGGGGGCGACGGGGCGCTTGTGTCGATCGGCGTAGCCGGAACGGCGGGCGAGTGGACCGGCAGAGCGACCCGCGGAGCGGAGGGCGCGGGGTTGGTGTCGACCGGCGGGGGCGGGACGGGCGCGGAAACGCGCGAGGCGGGCGGCGCCGCGGGGGCGTGTGTGTCGACCGGCGTGGCGATCTGCCGGGTGGTCGGGGCGTGCGTGACGGACTGCGAATCAGCGGGGATGCGGGGCTGTGAATCGGTGGGGAGCGTCGGGGCGGACTGCGGGGGCGTCGGGACGACGTGCGTCGGAGCGGACTGCGTCGGAGCGGACTGCGGGGGCGTCGGGGCGACGTGCGTCGGGGCGGACTGCGGGGGCGTCGGGGCGACGTGCGTCGGGGCGGACTGCGTGGGCGTCGGGGCGACGTGCGTCGGGGCGGACTGCGTGGGAGCTGCATGCGTCGGAGCGGACTGCGTGGGCGTCGGGGCGGACTGCGTGGGAGCTGCGTGCGTCGGGGCGGACTGCGGGGGCGCCGGGGCGACGTGCGTCGGGGCGGACTGCGTGGGAGCTGCATGCGTCGGGGCGGACTGCGGGGGCGTCGGGGCGACGTGCGTCGGAGCGGACTGCGTGGGAGCTGCATGCGTCGGTGGGGGCGTCGGGGCGACGTGCGTCGGGGCGGACTGCGTGGGAGCGGCGTGCGTCGGGGCGGACTGCGGGGGCGTCGGGGCGACGCGCGTCGGGGCGGACTGCGTGGGCGTCGGGGCGGGTGGTTGAGCGGGCGGCGGAGTGGTCGAGGAGGGCAGCGAGGCGGGGGGTGCGGCGGGGATGACGGGCACCAGCGAAGAGGTGCCGGCGGGAAGGTCGGCGAAGCTCGAGGTGGGCGTCGACAGCAGCAGGAACAGGACTCCCAGCAAGGCGCTGATGACGGCGCGCCCAGCGCTTGCTGGTCGTCGTCCTCTCACCCTCCGCCTGCCTCCAGTTGCCCCACTGTGCGCACTCTCCGTACCCGAACTTTGCCCGTAACCTGTGCAGAAGCGGTACCCAGTACGCGGTGGAAACGTGATCTTCAAGACGGCAGTTTTCCCGCAATTTGCGGACTTTCTCGGGCCCCGTCAGCTCCCCAGGAGGCGCCCGACGGCTGATCTAAAGTCGAGGTCGAGGGTTACCAAGTGCCGCCGAACAGCTCACCCAACTCCCGCCGATGTACCCGGAGCGGGGATGGCGGGGCGCCTTGGAGGGGACAGGTCACCCGGCGAGCAAAATGCGCGAAATCGGGCGCCGGGGGGATGCCTCGCGCGCCGAAGGACGCGCACGCCGGGTACCTCGCTCTGCACCGAAACCGCGCCAGCGAAACGTGGCGGCCAGGTCCCCGCGCGAGGCCCAAGCGGAGCCCCGAGCGGAGGGGCGAAGGGACCGTGAACGGGGGCGGGCGCGGAAGCGCGAGCGGGGCGCGAAGGGGTCGCGAACGGGGCGCGAACGGGCCGCGACGGGAACGCGAGCGGGGCGCGAAGGGGGCCGCGAACGGGGGGCGCGGAAGCGCGAGCGGGGCACGAACGAGGCACTAAGGGGCGGGCGCCAAACGTGCCAAAACGAGGCGCGAAACCGACGGCCCGCAGGCCCCCCGCGAAACCGAGAGGCGGAACGAGGCTAGGCACTGGCGGCCGCGAATCGCGATGCCAGAGGCGCGAAGGCCGCAAGACGGGCGAATTCAAGGCGGACCGAAGGCGCTAAAACGGGCGCTCGGGGAAGCCGAGTAACTAGGTCCGCGCCGGGCCGCAGCGGCAGCCGGACGCGCCCTTACAGGGGTGGGCGCCCAACGTCACGCATATGGAGCAGAAGGGGGCCCACGCTCGCTCGGGCCGCCCTTTGTTGCTGCTGTTCGCGCCCCCCCGAAGCGCCGCGGCGCACCCTCGCTACGCCGAGCCCAGCCGGATGAACCAGCGCCCCAGCCGCTCGCGCCCCTCGAGCTCGAACACGTCCACCGCGATGAAGCTGAACCAGAGCGCTCCGAACCCCCAGCCGGGTTCGTGGGGCACCACCAGGATCCAGCGCTCCGCGCGCCCCGGCTCGCGCAGGTAGAGCACCGCTCCGTCGTCGCGCAGCTCGGTGATCGTGCCGGGCACGACCTCGGTTTGGTCTCCCCCCGGCATCCCCCTCACCCAGACGCGCACCGAACGCCCCTCGGGCGAGAACCCAAGGGCACTTCCGACGCGCTCGAGGACGCGGAGTCGCACCGCCCGCTACACGCGAGCCTGCGCGCCCAGCTTGCGGGTGGCGAGCGCGGCGAACGCTTCCACCGAGCGCCGGTTGTCGCGGTCCACCTGACCGCTCATCAAGCGCGCGAAAACCGCGCCGATCGGGCCCATCGCGGGCTCGCCACGCAGCGTGATCGTCACCCGGCTGGCGTCCCCTTCGGGGGCCGCCTCCATGACCACCTCGAAGTGGGTGCTGAGGGGTATGTCACCGGTCACGTGGACCTGCCGGCGCGGCGCCTCGTACTCGGCGACCTGCCAATGGGTGTTCGCCTTCCAGGGTCCGAGAATCGGGTTGATCTCGTCGTAGGTGGACCCCTCCCGCGCCGCTCCATCGGTGCGAGTTACGGGGTTTGTGCCTGTCACCCATTCGGGGTACCGCCCCGTGTCGGACAACAGGTCGAAAACCCGCTCCTGCGACGCCGGGACGATCGCGGAGGCGGTGACGTGGAGCATCGTCGCTAGGCCGATTCGGCGGCGTGCTCGCCCGTGTCTTCCTCGGGCGCCGCCTCGGTCACCAGGGTGGGCTTCAGGCCCTTCTCGATCGTCTCCTTGGTGACCACGCACTTCTTCACGTCCCGGCGCGAGGGCAGCTCGAACTGCACGTCGAGCAGCGTCTCCTCGAGGATCGAGCGCAGGCCGCGCGCGCCGGTTTCGCGGTCGAGCGCGCGGTCGGCGATCGCCTGCAGCGAGTCGTCCGCGAAGACGAGCTCGATGCCGTCGAACTGGAAGAAGCGCTGGAACTGCTTGACGAGCGCGTTGCGCGGCTCGGTCAGGATCGTGACGAGGTCGTCGCGCGTGAGCTGGTGGATCACCGACGCGACCGGCAGGCGCCCGATGAACTCGGGGATCAGCCCGTACTCGACCAGGTCCTCGGGGAGCACCTGCTTGAACAGCTGTCCCGTGTCCTTGTTGTGCTTGGAGGACACCGACGCGCCGAAGCCGACGCCCTTGTGGCCGATCCTGCGCTCGACCACCCGATCGAGGTCCGCGAACGCCCCGCCGCAGATGAACAGGATGTTCGTGGTGTCGATCGTGAGGAATTCCTGGTGCGGGTGCTTGCGCCCGCCCTGCGGCGGCACCGACGCGACCGTGCCCTCGAGGATCTTCAAAAGCGCCTGCTGCACGCCCTCGCCCGACACGTCGCGCGTGATCGACGGGTTATCCGCCTTGCGCGCGATCTTGTCGACCTCGTCGATGTAGATGATCCCGGTTTCGGCCTTCTTGACGTCGAAGTCGGCGGCCTGGATCAGCTTCAGGAGGATGTTCTCGACGTCCTCGCCCACGTAGCCCGCCTCGGTCAGGGCCGTGGCGTCCGCGATCGCGAACGGCACGTTGAGAATCTTGGCGAGCGTCTGCGCGAGCAGCGTCTTGCCGCAGCCGGTCGGGCCGAGCAGCAGGATGTTGGACTTCTGCAGCTCGAGGTCGTTCTCGGCCTCGGACTGCATCATCTGAACGCGCTTGTAGTGGTTGTAGACCGCCACTGAGAGCGTGCGCTTGGCGGGCTCCTGGCCGACCACGTACTCCTGCAGGACGGAGTTGATCTCCATCGGCTTCGGCAGGTTCTCGAGGTCGAACGTGGGAGCGCCGGTCAGCTCCTCATCGATGATCTCGTTGCAGAGGTCGATGCACTCGTCGCAGATGTAAACGCCGGGACCGGCGATCAACTTCTTCACCTGGCGCTGCGACTTGCCGCAGAAGCTGCACAGGAGCTGCTCGTTTGAGTCTGTCGGTCGGGCCACGCTGTCAGAGCTCGCTCGGTCGGACGAGGGTACCGCAGAAATACGCCCCCGAGGACCGGGTCCCTTCCCCTCGGACTAGGAAACCCGTCTAGAAGGGACCCCGTGAACCCCGCCGAGCCGGGTGCTTCCGGCTAGTGCTTGTGGATAACGCGGTCGATGAGGTGGTACTCCTGCGCCTCATCCGCGCTCATGAAGTAGTCGCGCTCGGTGTCGCGCGCGACCTTCTCCAGCTCCTGCCCGGTGTGCTTCGCGAGGATCTCGTCGAGGCGCCTGCGCACGTCGATGATCTCCTTGGCGTGGATCTCGATATCCGTCGCCTGGCCCTGGAAAGCGGAGCTGACCTGGTGGATCAGGATCTTCGCGTTCGGCAGCGCCATGCGCTTGCCCTCCGCCCCACCCGAAAGCAGCAAGGCGCCCATCGACATGGCAATCCCGACGCAGATCGTCTGCACGTCGGGCTTGATGAACTGCATCGTGTCGTAGATCGCGAGGCCGGAGTAGACGGATCCGCCCGGGGAGTTGATGTAGAGGGAGATGTCCTTGTCGGGGTCCTCCGACTCCAGGTGGAGGAGCTGGGCCACGATCAGGTTGGCGATCTCGTCCGTGACGGGGGTGCCGAGGAAGACGATTCGCTCGTTGAGCAGGCGCGAGTAGATGTCGAAGGCGCGCTCCCCGCGGGAGGTCTGCTCAACGACCATCGGAACGAGTGGACTCATAGGGCGGGCCAGTCTAGCGACGGCGGAGGGGCGACTCCCATCAGGAGCCCGGAGTCCAGATCTGCCCGGTGCCACGCTCTTCCTTCTCCTTCTCGGGCGTCCAGAGCTTGTCGCGCGCCGCAGCCTGCTCCACGGGGATCGGCTTCGCGCTCTCCACGAGCAGGTCGACCGCCTTGCGCATCGCGATGTCCTCACGCAGCGCGTCGTCCGCGCCCTGGGCGCGAGCGCGCTTCATGGCGCGCTTTACCTGCTTGTCGCTGGCGTCCGGGCCCGCGGCCTCGCGCAGCGCCTCGGACACCTCCTCGTCCGAAACCTCGATGCCCTCTGCTTCCACGATCGCCGTCAGGACGGCCTCGCGCTTCAGCGCCAGCTCGGCGTCCGGCTCGGCGTCGGTGACCAGCTCCTCCTCCGTCTTGCCGGTCATCTGCAGGTAGCGGCCCGGATCGACGCCCTGGGCCGCGAGCCGGCGGGACGTGCGATGCCACATCTCATGCGCCTTGGCGTGCACGAGCTCGTGCGGGATCTCCACGTCGGCGGAGGCAACCGCCCCGTCCACCGCCGCCTCGCGGAACTCGCCCTCGATCTCGCGCTCGTGCACCTCGGCGATGCGCTCCTGGAGCTCCGTGCGCAGCTCGTCGAGCGAGTCGTAGCCGCCGGCCTCGACGGCGAAGTCGTCGTTCAGCTCCGGCAGCCGCTTCTCCTTGACTTCCTTGGCCTCGACGGCGAAGGAGGCGTCCTTGCCGGCCAGGTCCTCCGCCGGGTAGTCGTCGGGAAACTTGACCTTGACCTCGCGCTCGTCGCCCGCGGCGGCGCCCTCGAGCTGCTCCTCGAAGCCGGGGATCAGCCGGCCCGAGCCGAGCTCGACCAGATGCCCGCGCGCCTCGCCGCCCTCGAACGGCTCGCCGTCGACCGACCCTACGAAGTCGATCACCACGAAGTCGCCGGGTCCGGCCGCGCGATCGACGGTTTCGAGCGAGGCGAGCGACTCGCGCAGCCGCTCCAGCTCCGCCTGCACCTCGTTGGTGTCCACGGTCGCCTCGCGGCGCCCCACCTCGAGGCCCTTGTAGTCGCCGAGCTTGGCGGGCGGGACCACGCCGACCTCGATCGTGAACGACAGCGGCAGGCCGCGCTCGGGCAGGTCCGAGAGGTCGAGCTGGGGGTCGCCGACGGCGGCGATTCCGGCGTCGGCCACGGCCTGCTCGTACCAGCCGGGCAGCCCGCGCCGGACCGCCTCGTCCATCACGGCCTCGCGACCTACCTGCTGCAGCACGACCTCGGGCGGCACCTTGCCGCTGCGGAAGCCGGGCACGCGCATCTCCCGGCCCAGCTCGGCCGCGGCGTTCTTGAGCTCCGTCTCGAGCGCCTCGCTCGGGACCTCGACCTCTACGCGAACGCGGGACTCGCCAAGCTCTGTTGTCTTCGTCTTGACTGCGGTGGCCATGGGACGG
The DNA here is from genome assembly GCA_034664125.1 of Thermoleophilaceae bacterium. GTDB lineage: Bacteria > Actinomycetota > Thermoleophilia > Solirubrobacterales > Thermoleophilaceae > JACVRW01. The sequence continues at coordinate 104,991 of JAXDIG010000040.1, forward strand.
GTGACGATACCTTGCGGATTCATGAGAGTTCGGGACCGCGCCGCAGCCTGGATCGTCACCGGTCCGCTGGGCCACCTCTGGAGCGTGGTCGCGGACCTCGCGGTGCTGTTCACCCGCTACGGGTGGAGCCGCCTCGCGGCCCGGCTCAGGGCTGCGCGACGATGACCGCGAGGGTGCCGAGCGCCAGCACCGTCCCCACGAGCGTGAGCGCCAGCACGCCCCACCGGCCCACGTCCTCGTAGCGACCGGCGTCGAGCGCGCGCTCGA
>JAXDIG010000022.1:0-27999 GCA_034664125.1 Thermoleophilaceae bacterium
CGCTTCACCACCACCACAGACTCAAACGACTGGCGCATCGACGACCTCTACGTCGACCCCAAACGCCTCTAACCAAGACCCAGACAGTGGCCCGCCACGCCACAACGGCGCGGCGGGCCACACCCTCGGGTGTACGGAAGTCAGGGGCCCGGCAGCTCGAACGCCTCTTGACCGATTACCGCGAAGGCCCGGATGTCGTCGTCCTTCGCGTCCGGGGGTAGGACCGCTTCGATCGAGAATCCGGACCGGAGCGTCCTCGGGCTCCGGCCCTTGGCCACGTCGGGCCGGTCTACCGACGGCTCGACGTCCCCGACCAGACTCCGCCCCGCGAAGATCAGGACCCGGCTGGCCGCGGTGGTCCGGCTGGCCGCCCACCCAGACACGGTGACCCCCGCCGGGCCGCGCTTCATGAGTTCCACGTAGCCTCCGCCCGCACCGACTGGAAGAGGTTGCGGCAGGACGCCCGCGATCGTCTCGTGTCCGTGGCTGTCCGCCAGGCGGACGTCTTGGCTGGGGTTCTGAAGCGCCGCGAGGGCCACGAACGAGCCGCTCCGCTCGATCGCCAGCGCCTCGAAGTCGTTCCGTCCTGACCGAAACGGCGACGCGTCGAGGATGGCGTCGAAACGCAGCTCGCCGTCGGTCTTCTGCACCTCGGTCACCGCCGCGACGCGCCCGTTCACCGCCAGGGCGAGCGGCTGCCCCGCGGGCACCGTACCGCTCACGCGACCGGCGACCATCGCCGGCAGGTAGTAGGAGGGAGCGTCGATGTCGCGGAAGGCGCTCGGGGTGTCGAGGGTCACGCTGGCCTGGAGGGCGCGGCCGCGCGCGTATCGGGCGATCGGGGTTCCGACGAGCGAGGAATAGCGCGCGGGAGCGAAGAGCCCGCTTCCGCCGTCGCTCTCGCCGAAAGTGGTGCCGAGCGCAGCGAGCGCCTGATCGCGCCGCTTCGTGAACCGTGCGAAGGGGAGAACGACCGGGTCGCCGTACTTCTCGTAGACGGACACGACGCTTCGCGTGGGTTCCGGCGTGGTCCGGAGCGACACTCCGTCACTGCCGGGCAGCGTCATCCGGGCGTAGCTCGCGATCGTGGGGAAGATGTCCGTGCTGATGGCGGGCGCGTCGGAAACCCGCCCTCGGCTTTGTCCGGGCGCCTTGATGAAGAGTGGGACCCCGGCAATCTCCGGAAACGTCTTGAGCCCGATCGCGCGACGGTGCACCGCCGGGCGGAAGGCCACGCCGTGGTCGGCGGTCACGATGACGAGCGCCCGGTCGTAGAGGCCGGTGGACCGCGCTCGCCGCAGGAGGCGCCCGAGCAGCCGGTCGGCGTAGCCCACCTGAAGCAGGTAACGCCGCTGAGCCTGGCGGACCAGCCTTACGTCGGAGGTCCAGATGTTGGTCGGCAGGCCGGGCGTCCCGACGAAGGAGCTCGTATAGCGCTGTCCCGACGGGAAGTACTGCCAGGGGAGGTGCGGGAACTCGATGTGCAGGACGTCCAGGGTGGGCTTACGCGACCCGCGCCCCACCCGGCCCAGGAAGCGGTTGAAGCTCCGGGTTCGGTCGTCGAGAACGCCGTTGCTGGCATCCCCTTGCGCCGACCCGCCCCCAAACCCGCTGAAGGTCTCGTCCACCGGGGGGAGACGTCGTTCCAGGCGCTTGGGCGCCAGGCGGTGGAGAGTGACGATCGATAGGTCCGAGGTCAGGTCCCACAGCCTGCGGGCCGCCGGCTCCCGTCCCCCCTCGGAGCACAGGTCTTCCGGGCACAGGTGGGTGACCGGCTCCTCCACGTTGAAGGAGTAGCGCCCCCGGAGGCTCGAGAAGAGATTGTCCGGGTGGTCCGTGGCCGTCGGCAGCTGGCCCTTCTTCGGCCGCCGTCCGGTGAGGATCGCCGGCACCGCTTCCGACGTGTAGTCAGCCACGGTGGTGGCGTTTCGATACCAGGTGGCGTCCCCCGCCAGACGTGAAAAGTTCGGGTACCGCGTGCGGTCCACCAGGTGCCGGCGGTCCATGAGCGACTCCCCCGAGAACTCGTCGAACACGACCAACAGGATCGGCGTGGTCGCCCGGCCGTCCGCGCGGACGGCGGAGGCGCGTGCCTGCGCGGGGAAGACGATGTCGGAAACCGGCGAGATGAACAAGAAGACGGCCAAGAAGATGATCGGGAGCGGTGTGAGCACCCCCAGGGCTGCGCGCACAAGAAACGCCCGCTCGTAGGCGAACGCGAACGCCGCCCCCAGCACGGCCGACACCGCCGGCACCAACAAGCCGTCCGCGCTCAGCGCGTCCTTCGCCACCTGAACGGCGATCGCGGCGCTGAGCGCGCCCACGAAGACGAGATGGACAACGCGCCGAACCACCGGGAGGCGCACCAGCGCGAGCTCCACCGCGAGGAGCACCGCCGGCGGGATGAGGGTCACCGCCAGCGCGAACAGCACGACGTCTCCCGGAGTGTTCCCGCGCGCGACGAAGAATTCCGGGCTGTCCGCGAGCACGTCGAACAGCGGCTTCGCGAACGCGAACGACCAGAGCACGGCCAGATGCGCCCCCGCGGCGGGCAGAGTAAGACGTCGCACGGCAGTCTCCTCGCCCGACTCGTTCCGCCTCATGCGCATCCGAGGCTACCCCGAGCGGCTCGCACGGGAGCCGCCAGCGCCACGACGAGGGGGGGCCGCGAAGCCCCCCTCATCGCGGCTGCCGGGTTTCTCGGCTAGGCGTTGCTGAGTTCGCGTTCGGTCGCCTGAAGCACGCCCGCGCGGTTCTTGTGCTTGCGCTCGTAACTGCGGACCGCCTTGACCCGCGCTTCGTCGCCCTCGGAAAGCACGGCACGGACCTCGTCCACGCCTAGCTCGTCGTACCCGGGCCACGGCTCGGCCGCCTGCAGCGAGTCGATCCGGCTGGTGATGGTGGAGCGGTTCTGGTTCTTGCGCTCGTAGGCGTTGACTTTGGCCAGGTCGACCTGCGAGAGGTCGGAGAGCTTGTCCTGAACCTCGTCCGCGCTGAGCGAATCGTAATTCGCGATCGCGAGGTCCGACGCCGAGGCGACGGCACCCTTCGCCGCGCCCTCCGCACGCGCAACCCCCGGCACCTTGCGGGCCTGGCGGGCCGTACGCTTGGCCTCTCCCGCGCCCCGGCGGGCTGTGCGCTTCGCCGTTCGGCTGACCTCGCGCACTGCGTCGGCGGCGCCCGTCTCGCCCACTTCGTAGGAACCCTCGCCATCGAACTCGGCCCGCGCGACGGCGTCGGTTAGGCGCGGAATCTCCCGCAGCAGCCGGTCGAGCATCTTCTGCTCGTCGCCCAGCACCGACTTGGCCAACCGCTCGGTCGTGGCGTCGCCCGCCGTGCGGGCGAGCCGGGCCAGCGCCGTGTAGGTGGCGATCTCCTGCGCCTCAGCAGCGCATGAGTCCTTGGCGTTCTTGAGGACCTTCTCCTCGCCGCCGGTCCCCCGGACCAAATCGAGGGGGGTCTTGGTGAGCGCCAATGCCTGCCCGATGACGGACTGGACGGCGCCGAAGCCGATCTGCAGGGGGTTGTTGCCGTGCCCCAGCTCGCTCAGCCGACGCTCGAGACGCTCGGCGTGCCGCCGAGTCTCGTGCAGATGCGTTTCGAGTCCGTCGCGGTAACTGCCACGCGGGGTCATCGCGATCTGCGCCTGCAACTGGCGCACGAGCGCCAGCTCCGAGCCGTGGGCCTCATTCAGGTACTGCACGATCTTCTGCTTGTGCTGCTTACTCAAAACGCTCAACTCCATATCGATATTGCGGGTGAACAGAGACGTCCGCTACCGGTTGATGCCGGCCGCGGCGCTGTCGGGCCGCTCCTCATTGCCGCCGGTGGGCGAGTACGGCTCGCGGCTGCCCGACTTCGCCAGGCCTCGGCTGATCATGTACGCCGAGCCCAGAATGGTGATGTAGAGCCAGACCTTGTCGGCACCGAAGCTGTCCCGGCCGCCTTCGGCCGACTCGATCGAGTTGCCGGCGATCAGGATCGCGACGACCAGGGCCACCATGGCCCAGAACTCGGTCGTCTTGAACGCCTGCTTGGTTTCCGTCGCGAGACGACGGGTGGCCCTGCTGAAGGCACCGCCGGAACGCCGGCCATCGGCGCCCGTGGCGCTGTGTGTTGCCATGAGATTGGACTCCTTCGTTGGGGTTTGTGCTGCTGAAGGAATCCAGTTGCGCCAGGGTGTGACGGGCCGTGTCTTCCCCTGCCGGAAAGCAGTAGGCAAGCGAGCGGGAGACTTCCTGCTCCCGCTCCTGGTGCCCGGCGCACCCGCCCCAAAACCTAGACGCCCCGGGAGGACTCGAATCTCCGACCCAGCTTAGAAGGCGGCCTGCGGCGTTCAGGCGCGCCTTCTGCATGCGCCCGCGCCTCTTCTGTGATCCTCCCGACCATGGACATCGACCAACTGTTACGCGATGCCCCTCCGATACACGGGGACGTGACGCATGGGCTAATTCCCCAGGCGTTGGAGCGCATCGCGGCTACCGTCAAGCACGGCGATCGGACAATCGAGACGGGCTCTGGACACAGCACCATAGCCTTCGCGCTCGCGGGGGCCGAACACACCTGCATCGTGCCTGACGAGGCGGAGATAGCTGCCATTCGCTCCTACTGCCTCACGCACAGCGTCGGCCTCGACCGCGTGACCTTTTACCCCGCGCTCTCCGAGCACGTCCTCCCGACGCTGAACCCGGGGCCGCTTGATCTGGCCCTGATCGACGGGTCCCATTCGTTCCCTCAGGTGTTCATCGACTGGTTCTACATCGCCGAGCCGCTGCGCATCGGTGGCACGCTCATCGTCGATGACACGCACGTGTGGACCGGTCGGGTATTGCGTAACTTCCTTCAAAATGAGCCAGGCTGGCGGCTGGAAACAGAGCTCGAGGGCCGCACCGCGGTGTTTACGAAGATCGGCGACGCAGGCCTGAATCGAGTCTGGGATCAGCAACCGTACGTGGCCAAGCGCACCGGCTTCGGTAAGCCCCGCAGCAAGGCACGACAGGTCGTCTCCATGGTCCGCCACGGGCAGGGCGGGCGGCTGCGCGACGATTTGCGGCGAAGGCTAGGTCGGGGCTGAGGTTGCATGGGCCTCAAACCTCCGACTCGCTGCTTAGAAGGCGGAGCTCTGCTCACGCCTCGGGCGGCCTGCTCCTGCAGTGTTGGAGCGGGATTTCAACATGGCTACTCCGACAGCTCCACGGCTTCGAGGGCCTCGTCGCGACTGCCGAGGACCCGGACGCGAACCACCTTGCCTCCGCGGAACTCGTAGACCCCGCCGAACGGAGCGTCAACAGCGACATCGCTGTCATGGCCACGTGCCCGCACGCGACCGGCCAGTACCACACGATCGCCCAGGTCGATGGTCTCGTCGATCTCCATGGCGATCTCGGCCCACGCATCCCACCACTTCCTGATCGACCGCTCCACACCGGATGGTCCGCGGAAGGTCTCTGCGCCCGGATACCGCTGATCCTCCACCCACTCAGCGTCCTCGTCGAGGTCGCTGAGAATCGCCGCTATGTCACGACGATTGAAGGACTCGGCTCCTCGCCGCACGATCTCCACGTTTTCTTCCGACATCGTGGCTCGAGTATCCCGTACCACGCAGCCCGACACCGCCTCGTGACGGGATCCGCATGCCCCCGGCAGGACTCGAACCTGCGACCCGCTGCTTAGAAGGCAGCCGCTCTTTCCAGCTGAGCTACGGGGGCGCACCGCGAGGATAGGCGCCCTGCGGGCGGGCTTCTAGCGGCCGGAGTCGCCGCCGATCGGCGAGCCGGAGAAGAAGAAGAACCAGACCTCGAAGGCCACGGCGGCCAAGATCACCGTCACGACGACGATCCGCTCGCCCCCGCTGATCCGCGCGCCCTCCCCGTACTCCGGCCGCTCGCCGCGCATGCTGCGCAGCCATGGCGCGTGCGCCCGCACCGTGGGCAGCGTGCCGGTGGCCTCCTGGTAGGCGTGCAGGACGTACTTGAGCGCCTGGTAGAGCCCGATGCTGAACAGCGCGAGGCACCCGATCACCGCCGCGAACGCCCCCATCGAGGCCTGGCTGTCCTCCCCCTGGATGCGCGACCCGATCCACAGGGCGAGCAGCGGGCTACCCGTCCAGATGTTGAGGGCGAGGAACGCCATCAACGCCGCGAGGCCGAAGCGCTTGGCCATGAAGGCCAGCCTATCCGGCGCGCCAGCGGCTAGCGGGCGAGTCGAGCCATCTGCTCGCGAATGACTCGCATCTCCTCGCGGTCCGCAGGATCGGCGGCCACGCGCGCGACCTCTCGGCGGACCAACTGGCTTCGGCGCCAGCGGGCAGCCTTCCTCAAGCGCTTCGCCACTGAGCTCACGCGGAATGGGGTTGGGAGTGACTTAGCCATGTGCATCGGGGCGGCCGGATTCGAACCGGCGAAACCTCCCGACCCCAAATCGGGCGCTCTACCAGACTGAGCTACGCCCCGGCTCGGGCGAGTCTAACCACTGTTCCTGGAGGCAATCCATCCAGGCCTGGAGGCGAGCGCGCAGCTGGGTGTCGCAGGTCCGGACCGAGAGGACGCCGTGTCGGGACCGCCAGGCGCGGCCGCCCAAGCGACCACTGTTTGTCTTTCGCTGCATGACGATGGACTGCGGGTCGATGCCAAGGGTCCGTCCCCAGAACTCCCGCAGCTCCGAGAGATCCTGGTCCTCGTGGTACTGAATCGAGAAACTCAGGGCCCTCCGCGAGAGCACTCTCAGCCAACGCGTGGCAAGCATCAGCACGCGCGGATCCGAGTTGCCGATGGCGACGGCGTTGCGGTTTCGCTTGGAGCCCTCGCCTATGTACATGCAAACGAAGTCGCGGAAGGTCGGATCTTCCGCCAGGGTGACGAACGTCCGCCGTCCCTCCTCGTACGCCGCCTCGCGAAGGAGCCGGTACTTCCGCTGCCGGCCCGGGTGGCTGGGTGCTGGTTCTCACGCCTCGGCCGACCGAGCGGCAGATCCCCGACCCAGTAGTAGACGGTTGTCTTCGGGAGGGCTAGCCGCTCGGCGATCTCCACGATGCTCAGACGCCGCTCGCGGCGTAGTGCTCGAGCCTTCTCACGAAGATACGCCGGGTACGCCACGACGAACACATGTTCGCCGATGAACCGGACACTCGGATACCCGTCTCGCGAGCGCTAGGGTGCCGCCTTCGATGGCCGACCTCCAGCCGCTGCGCACGCTGCGCTACGAGCCCTCCGCGGTGGGCTCCCTCGAGGACGTGATCGCACCGCCCTACGACGTGATCGACGACGAGCTGCGCGCGCGGCTCGCGGCGCGCAGCCCCTACAACGTGGTCGAGATCGACCTCCCTCCGAGCTACGCCCAGGCCGCGGCAACGATGGCCGACTGGCAGGAGCGCGGAGTGCTCGTACGCGAGGACGAGCCGGCGGTGTGGGTGCTGCGCCAGGAGTACGAGGCCCCTGGCGGCGAGCGCCGCACGCGCACCGGCGTCCTCGCGCGCGTGCGGGTGGACGAGTACGGGCCCGGCCGCATCCGCCCGCACGAGCGCACGCACCCCGGTCCCAAGGAGGACCGCCTCAAGCTCACCCGCGCCACGCGCACCAACCTCTCCCCCATCTTCAGCCTCTTCCCCGACGCGGACGGCGTGGCCGGCCGGGCGATGCAACAGATCACGGCGGCCGAGCCGTTCGCCTCCGCCGCCGACCTGGACGGCACGGACAACACGCTCTGGCGCTCGAGCGACGAGGACCTCGTGGCCGAGCTGCAGATGGCGCTCGCCGACGCCGAGCTGCTGATCGCCGACGGCCACCACCGCTACGAAACCGCGCGCGTCTACGCGGACGAGGTGGGCGGCGAGGGCGAGCACCGCTACGCCCTGATGCTGCTCTGCTCGCTCTCCGACCCCGGCCTGCTCGTGTTCCCCACGCACCGGCTGCTCACCGGCCTCAAGGACGACACGTCCAAGCAGCTGGCGATCAGGGAGGTCCTGATGCGCGACTTCGAGATCGAGGAGCTGGACGACGCTGACGAGCTCGAGCCTCCGGCCGACACGAAGCAGGTCGCCTTCGGATACATGGACTCCTTCCACAAGAAGCCGTACCGCGTCACGCTCAAGGACCAGTCGATCGCCGACCGCGCCCTCGAGGGCATGCCCGCGCCCTACCGGCGGCTGGACACGGCGGTGCTGGAGGCGCTCGTCCTGCGCGGCGCGCTCGGCATGTCCGAGGACGACATCTCGCACCTGCGCGGGCTCGACTACTCCAAGGACCTCGACGACGCCATCGACGCCGTGCGGAGCGGGCGCGCCGATGCCGGATTCTTCATGCGCGCCACGCCGGTCGACCAGGTGCGCGAGGTGGCGGCGACGGGCGAGTCGATGCCTCCCAAATCGACCTACTTCTACCCCAAGGTGCCAACCGGACTGGTGTTCAATCCTCTGACGTGAAGATCTACACGCGCAAGGGAGACGACGGGACCACGGGCCTCTGGTACGGCGGCCGCGTCGCGAAGTACGCCGGCCGGCCGGAGGCGTACGGCTCGGTCGACGAGGCGGCCTCCGCGCTCGGGCTGGCGCGCGCCGCCGCCGAGCGTGGCGGCGAGTTGTACGCCGACATCCTGCGCGTGCAGAACGAGCTGTTCGTGGCCGGCGCCGAGCTGGCCACGGCGCCGGAGGCGGCAGGGCGCCTCCAGGCGGGCGTATCCAAGGTCACGCCCGACATGGTCGATCGCCTCGAGTCGGACATCGACCGCTACATGGACCGCGTGAACCTGCCGCCGAAGTTCGTGATCCCGGGGGGCACCGAGCTGTCCGCGCGCCTCGACGTGGCGCGGACCGCGGTGCGCCGCGCCGAGCGGCGGGTGGCCGCCCTCAAGGACGCCGGCGAGCTCGCCGACGAGATCGTTGTGACCTATCTCAACCGGCTGTCAGACGCGCTGTTCGCAATGGCGCGCTTCGCCGACGAGCCGGAGCCGGAGCTGTTCGAAGGGAGACGATGAAAGCGACTTCCCGCCGCGTTCGCGGAAAGCTGGAGCAGGACGTAGCCGTACGGGAGCACCGCATCACGGCAGATGAGCCGCGCGAGCACGGCGGCGAGGACAGCGGGCCCAGTCCGCAGGAGCTGCTGGCCGCGAGTCTGGCCTCCTGCACGGCAATCACCATGGAGATGTACGCCGAGCGCAAGGGCTGGGACGTCGGCGAGATGGTGGTCGACGTGCAGTACGAGCCGGCGCAGCGAGGGTCGCCAACCCGCTTTGCGATGCAGGTTCAGCTGCCCAAGGAGCTACCCGAGGACCAGCGCGACCGGCTCATGCAGATCGCCGCCAAATGCCCCGTGCACCGCGCTCTGGAGGGCGAGGTCATGTTCGAGGAGAGCGTCGAGCTCAGATAAAGCTGTAATAGCAGGCCCTTTATGCCGATCTAAGGGTGGTGGACCAGGGCCAGAAGAGTCGCCGCAGCCCCCTCGCGGCATTGCGCAATGCGCGCAAGCGGTTCGACGTCCTCGCGGAGCAACTTCCGGTGGGCGTCTACGAAACCGACCTCGAGGGTCGCTTCACGTACGTGAACGAACGTTGGAGCCAGCTGACCGGCCTCTCCCCCGAGCGCGCCCACGGGCAGAGCTGGGCGACCGTCGTGCATCCGGAGGACGTCGACCGGGCGCGGGCGGAGTGGCACGGCAGCCGCGCGGCCGGCCGCGACTTCAGCCTGGAGTACCGCTACCAGCGACCGGACGGCTCGGTTTCCTGGATCTGGTGCCGGGCGGTGGAGATCCGTGACGACGAGGGAGAGGTCACGGGGTACCTGGGGACGTGCTCCGACACGGAGGTCACCCCCACGATGGACCGGGCCCTCGACGAGGCGGAGCAGCGCTTCTCGAACGCCTTCGACGAGGCGCCGATCGGCATGGCTCTGGTGGCACTCGACGGCAGCTTCATGCGCGTCAACAGGGCCTTTCCAGAGATCGTCGGCCGCAGCGCCGAGCAGCTGCTGACGCTCACCTTCCAGGACATCACCCATCCTGACGACCTGGGGCCCCACGCCGAGCGGGCGCTCGAGGTGCTCGCCGGTGAGCGGCGCAGCTACCGGATGGAGAAGCGCTATCTGCGCTCGGACGGCGAAGAGGTGTGGGTCATGCTGTCGGTGTCGCTCGTGCGAAGCGAGGACGGCGAGCCTCTGTACTTCGTCTCTCAGATCGAGGACGTAACCGAACGGCGCCGTAGCGAGGACGCGCTGCGACAGGCCGAGGACCGTTTCCGCTCCGCCTTCGACGACGCCCCGATCGGCATGTCGATGAACGCACCGGACGGGCGCTTCCTGCGCGTCAACCGGGCGCTCACCGAGATCCTTGGCTACTCGCGCGAACAGCTCGAGGCCACGAACTTCCGCTCGATCACGCATCCCGATGACCTGGCGCGCAACGAGAGGGGCATGAGCGACATGCTCGCGGGCCGCTCGCCGTACTACCGCACCGAGAAGCGGTACATCCACGCCGACGGGCACGTGGTACCGGCCGACCTCAGCTGCACGGTGGTACGCGACTCCGAGGACGAGCCGCTCCATGTGATCGCCCAGGTGCAGGACATCACCGACCGCAAGCGCTTCGAGGGCCAGCTCCAGTACCTGGCCGACCACGACTCGCTGACCGGGCTGTTCAACCGGCGCCGCTTCGAGGAGGAGCTGGCCCGGGAGCTCGCGAACGCCGAGCGCTACGAGAGCCGCGTGGCGGTCCTGGCGATCGACCTCGACGACTTCAAGTACATCAACGACTCCTTGGGCCACTCGATCGGCGACGCACTGATCGCCTCCGTTGGCGCGGCCCTGCGCGCCCGGCTGCGGCGCACCGACATCCTGGCCCGGCTCGGCGGCGACGAGTTCGCCGTGATCCTGCCCCGCGTCGACGAGCAGACCGCCCTCGAAGTCGCCCAGGGGCTGCTCGAGGCGGTGGGCGAGGTGGACCTGGCCGGATTCGGCAGCCGCGGCGGCGGGAAGGTTTCGGCGAGCGTGGGCGTGGCGATGTTCCACGCCGCGGCGCAGCTGACCGCGGAGGAGCTGCTGGTGGAGGCCGACATCGCGATGTACGACGCCAAGGAGGCCGGGCGCGCGCGGGCGATCCTCTACGACGCCACCGAGGACCGCCAGGAGCGCATGCTCTCGCGCATGACCTGGGCCGACCGCATCCGCGAGGCCCTGGCCAACGAAGCCTTCGAGCTGCACGCCCAGCCGGTCATGTCGCTGAGTGGCGACCCGATCCCGCGCAGTGAGCTGCTGCTGCGGATGCTCGGCGAGGACGGCGACGTGATCCCCCCGGCCAGCTTCCTCTCCATCGCCGAGCGCTTCGACCTGATCCAGGAGATCGACCGCTGGGTCGTCTCGCGGGCGATCGAGATCCTCGCCGAGCAGCAGGCCGCCGACCGCGATGTGGTGCTGTGCGTGAACCTGTCCGCGAAGTCGGTCACGGACCCGGCGCTCCCGGATCACATCGAGCACGAGCTGCAGGCCCACGGCGCGCAGGGCCGCGGGCTCTGCTTCGAGGTGACCGAAACCGCGGCCGTGGTCAACATCGACCGTGCCCGGGACTTCGCGGGCCGGGTGGGCGCGATGGGCTGCGAGTTCGCGCTCGACGACTTCGGGGCGGGCTTCGCATCCTTCTACTACCTGAAGCACCTCGCGTTCGACCTGCTCAAGATCGACGGCGAGTTCGTGACCGGCCTCAGCAAGAACCTGACCAACCAGCTGGTCGTGAAAGCCGTCGTGGACATCGCCCGCGGGCTCGGCAAGCGCACGGTCGCCGAGTTCGTGGAGGACGCCGAGACGCTCGAGCTGCTGCGCGCGATGGGCGTCGACTACGCGCAGGGCTTCCACGTCGCGAAGCCCGCTCCCCTACCCCTGCTGCAGGCGCCGCTCCCACATCTCGAGAACGCCTAGCGTGCGGAAGCCGAGCCGCTCGTAGACGGGCCGGCCCAGCTGGGTGGCGACCAGCGTCGAGGTGCGCGCGCCCCGCTCCACCGCGTCCGCCAGGCCGTGGGCGATCAGCTTGCCGGAGAGCCCCTTGCCGCGCGCCTCGGGGACCACGGCGACCATCTGGACCTCGCTGTTCGTGCCGTCGTCGACGATCGCGCAGCACCCGATCGCCTCGCCCTCCTGCCGGGCGACGTAGAGGTTGACCGCGCCGGCCGGCAGTCCCGTGAGCGCGCGCGAGAACCAATCGCCGCCGTGACCGTACGCGCGGTCGTTGATCGCGCCCACGTCGGAGAGCTCGCCCTCGGCGGTCCAGTCGGCGAGCGCGTCCTCGGCCGGCCGCCGCGGCGGCGCGGAGGCGAGGTCCACGGCCATCGCCTCGGGCGAGGCGTCGAGAACGTGGCCCGCGCGCTCGAGCAGCGCCGCGGTCTGGCGATCGCCGTCGTGCACCCAGACGGTCCACTTGGCGCCGATCTCGTCGTACGCCGTGGCGAGCTCGTCGTAGGCGGCGGCCAGCGTCTCGGGACGCTCGTAGACGACCGCGTTGACGACCGAGCGCTGCGCCGACGCCGGGACCAGCGCCGCCACCAGCCCGTCCCGCTCGATCGTGCGCGCTCCGTCGGACCCCGCGCCGACCAACCGGTACCAGTGGAGCATCGAGCTGTGCAGGGTGTCCCACACGGTCAGCGCACCGTCGCGCCGGCCGCGCGCAACTCGTCGAGCGCGCGCTCGGAGTCGCCGGGCTCCACGTCGATGCCGCGAATCGCGGCCTGGTCGATCGTCACACCGAAGCCCTCGCGCAGCGCGTCGACAGCGGTCTGCTTGACGCAGTAGTCCGTGGCCAGGCCGACGACCGTGACCTCGTCGATGTCGCGCGCGCGGAGGATCGACGCGAGGTCGGTTCGCTCAAAGCCGGAGTAGCCCTCCAGGTCGCGCTCGTAGCCGGCGTCGACGACGGCATCGATCTTGTCGCGCGGCACCGACGAGTGCAGCTCGGCGCCATAGGTCCCCTGCACGCAGTGCGGGGGCCAGGGCCCGCCCTGATCGGCAAACGACGAGTGGTCGGCCGGATGCCAGTCGCGCGTGGCCACGACCAGGTCGAAGTCGCCCGAGCCGATCAGCTCTCCGACCCGATCGGCGATCGCCTCACCGTCCGGAACGGCCAGCGCGCCGCCTGCCGTGAAGTCGTTCTGGAAGTCGACGATCAGGAGCGCTCGCGCCACGTCCCGATAATAGGCCGGTGCGGGAATACCTCTTGACCCCGGAGCAGGCGGCAGCGATGGACGCCCACGGCACCAAGGACGCGGCCGTCCTGGTGGCGCTGCACGGGGACCCGCTGACGGCGGTCTTCACCGAGCGGCGGGCCGACCTGAGCCGGCACGCCGGCGAGATCTCCTTCCCGGGCGGGCGCCAGGACGAGCCCGACGAGGACCTGCGCGTGACCGCGCTGCGCGAGGCCGAGGAGGAGATCGGCCTGCCGCGTGCGGCGGTCACGCTCCAGGGAGCGCTGCCGCCGGTGGGGACGTTCGTGACCGGCTACCGGATCTTCCCTTTCGTGGGCACGATCGAGCGTCCCGCGCGGCTCCAACCCCAGGAGGCCGAGGTCGCGCAGATCCTCGAGTTCTCGCTGCGCGACCTGGCCGCCGGCTACGAGATGAAGCGGCTGGTGCGCAAGGGCGTGCCGATCAAGACGCCCACCTACACGGTCGACGGCCACCTGGTGTGGGGAGCGACCGCGCGGATCGTGCAGGACCTGCTGGAGCGGCTGGCGCCGCTGATCTAGGCGACGAGCCAATCTTCACGGGTGTCCGGGGGCGCGAGCCCCCGGCTGGTCACATGTCCTTCTCGATCGGCACCCCGACCATGTTGCCCCATTCGGTCCACGACCCGTCGTAGTTCTTCACGTCGTCCTCGCCGAGCAGCTCGTGCAGCACGAACCAGGTGTGCGCCGAGCGCTCGCCGATGCGGCAGTAGGCGATGATCGGGTCGCTGCCGTTGATGACGCCCTTGGCTGTGTAGAGCTCGCGCAGGTCGTCCGCTGACTTGAACGTGCCGTCCTCCTGGACGGCCTGGGCCCACGGCACGGACGCGGCGCCGGGGATGTGGCCGGAGCGCTGAGCGCCCTCCTGCTCGTAGCCTGCCATCGCGATCAGCTCGCCCGAGAACTCCTGCGGCGAGCGCACGTCCACCAGGCGGGTGTCGCGGTCGAGCGCTTCGCCCACCTCGTCGCGCTTCGCGCGGATGGCGTCGTCGCCCTCCTGCGCCGTGAACTGCTGCGCCTCGTAGCTGGGGACGTCGGTGCTGGTCGGCCGGCCCTCCGAGATCCACTTCTCGCGCGGCCCGTTGACGAGCTTGACGTTGTCGTGGCCGTAGTACTTGAGGTACCAGTAGGTGTAGGCAGCGAACCAGTTGTTGCGGTCGCCGTATAGCACGACGGTGTGGTCGTTCGAGATGCCGCGGCTGCCGAACAGCTCGCCGAAGTCGGCCGGGCCGAGGAAGTCGCGCTTGACCTGGTCCTGCAGGTCGCGCTTCCAGTCGAGCCCGATCGCGCCCGGGATGTGCGCCTCGGCGTAGAGAGCGGGGTTCTCGTCCACCTCGACGATGCGAATCGAGTCGTCGTTCAGGTGATCTTCGACCCACTGCGTGTCGACCAGGACGTCCTTCGCATAGTCGGCCATGCGAGCCCCTCTTTCTTGAATCTCAGTAAAGCTAGCCGGAATTTGACCTTTATTTCTAGCAGGCTGCCGCCGCGGTCGCGGGTCGGTCGCCCACCCGGCGGACTATGCTGCGAGCCGATGGAACGCGCCCCGCTTCGCCCCGTTCCCGGCCGGCCCAGCGGACCGGTTTCGGACGCCGCGGCGGTCGCGCTGGTCGCCGCCGCGGTACCCGGGCTGAGCGAGCGCGACCGGACGGCGCTGGCGCTCGCGGCGCTGGCGGGCAAGCCCCGCCCCCAGGTGGCTCTGCGACTCGGGATCGGCCAGGAGCAGCTGTCCGAATCCCTCGCGCGCGCGCGCAAGGAGCTGCGGCGCACGGTCGCGCCGCTTCCAGGCAGCGGCTGGTGCGAGCGCGTCGAGCGCCTGATCTCCGACCGCATCGACGGCGCGCTGGCACAGCGCGACGAGGCTCGCCTCGACGTCCACCTGCGCAACTGCCCGCGCTGCGTGGAGCACGAGCGCCGCCTGGTGCAGGCCACCGACGCGCTGGCGGCAAGCGTGGCGCCGGCGCCCGGCGCGCCCGCGCTCGTGCCGGCCGACGAGCCCGCTCCGCAACCCGAGCTGGCCGCGATCGAGCCGGCCCCCGCGCAGCCGGCCGCTCCGCCCGCCGCGGCCGTCCCCATCCGGCGCCCGCGCCGCGAGCTGGCCGGCGCGCTGTCCTGGAACGTGCTGATCGCGATCGCCGTGGTGCTCGCGCTCGCCTCGCTGGCGCTCGCGCTGGCCGGCGCGCTCGGCGCTCAGTTCTAGGGACCTAGAGCAGCCGGTCGACCGCGGCCTTGGTCGCCGCCAGCCACGCGGTGTGGTCGGACGGGTCGGCCTCGACCACTTCGGCGCCCATGCGCCAGCGGACGGCCGCTTCGCGCACGGCCGCGGCGCCGCCTTCCAGCAGCTGAGGCTCCAGGCTGCCGGCGGCCTCGTAGACGATCCCGCGCACGGGGGTGTCGACCAGGCGCTCCAGCAGCGTCTCCAGGCGCGGGCCGTGCAGGTCCGCCGCGGTTTCGCCGGTGGCGCTGCCCATCAGCCAGCAGACCACGGTCACGCCGGCCAGCTCGACCATGACCGTGCCGAGCCGGTCCGGGTCGGCCACCACCGCCTCCGCCCCGGCCGCCTCGATCTCGGCCAGTCCCGCGCCGCGCGTGGTGCCGCGCACCGCGTGGCCGTCCGCGCGCAGAGCCGCCGCCAGCGAGCGCCCGCGGCAGCCGCAACCCACGATCAGCACGCGCGCCATTCGGTCCGGCCGCTAGCCGTCGTCCGCTTCGCGCACCCGGCGGCGCAGCTCCTCGCGCCAGCGCTGGTCCTCGGCAACCTGGACGCGCACGTCTTCCTCGGTGCGCTCCGGCCGGCCGCTCGCGCGCCGGCGCGCGTTCTGCGCCTCGAGCATCTGGTCGACGTCGTCGAGCTCCAGCTCTGCCTCGACCTCGGGTGAGCGCGTCGGGCGCCAGTCCACCTGGTCCGCACCGGAGCCCGGGTACCACTTGCCGAGCGCGAGCAGCAGCCCGATGGCGACGATGAAGCCGAACAGGACGAACACCGCAAACTCGTCGATCTGGCGAGTGTACGCTCCCCGGCCATGGCAGACGCACTGATCCTTGATGCCCTCAGGACGCCGATCGGCCGCTACGGCGGCGTGCTTGCGAGCGTGCGCCCCGACGACCTCGCGGCGCACGTGGTACGGGCCGCGGTTGAGCGCAACGGCCTCCCGCCGGACTCGATCGACGAGGTCTACATGGGCTGCGCGAACCAGGCGGGTGAGGACAACCGCAACGTCGCGCGCATGGCGAGCCTGCTCGCCGGCCTGCCGGTCGAGGTGCCGGGCGTGACGGTCAACCGGCTCTGCGCCTCCGGCTTGGAAGCCGTCGTCCAGGGCAGCCGCCAGCTCAAGCTCGGCGACGCCGACCTGGTGCTGGCCGGGGGCGTCGAATCGATGACGCGCGCGCCGCTCGTCATGCCCAAGCCCGAGCGCGGCTTCCCGCGCGGCAACGTCGAGTTGGCCGACACCACGCTCGGCTGGCGACTCGTCAATCCGCGCATGGCGGAGAGCCACTCGACCGAGTCGATGGGCGAGACGGGCGAGAACGTGGCGGAGCGCTACGGCGTCTCGCGCGAGGATCAGGACGCCTTCGCGCTGGAGTCGCACCGGCGTGCGGTCGCGGCCGCCGAGGCCGGGCGCTTCGACGACGAGATCGTCACGATCGACGTCCCCCAGCCCAAGGGCGAGCCGGTGACCATCCACGCGGACGAGGGGCCGCGACCGGACACGACGCTGGAGCGCCTGGCCAAGCTGAAGCCGATCTTCCGCGAAGGCGGCACGGTCACGGCGGGCAACTCGTCTTCGCTCAACGACGGCGCGGCGTGCCTGGTGCTGGCGAGCGAGGAAGGGGCCCGCGAGCTGGGCCGCGAGCCGCTGGCGCGAATCGTGGCGACGGGGTCCGCCGGAGTGGACCCCGGCTACATGGGCATCGGCCCGGTGCCGGCCACGCGCAAGGCGCTGGAACGGGCCGGACTGACCATCGACGACATCGACCTGGTCGAGCTGAACGAGGCGTTCGCGTCGCAGGTGCTCGCCTCCATGCGCGAGCTCGGCATCGACCACGACAAGCTCAACGTGAACGGCGGCGCGATCGCCATCGGCCATCCGCTCGGCTGCTCCGGCGCGCGGCTGCTGGGCACGCTCGCGTGGGAGCTGCGCCGCCGCGGCGGCCGGTTCGGATTGGCCACCCTTTGCATAGGCGTCGGGCAGGGACTCGCCTGCGTGATCGAGAACCCGGCCGCCTAGCGCGGCAGGGACTGCCAGGCGAACGGGCTCACCGACAGCCCGGCCTCCCACGAGCTCAACTTGTCGGTGATCCGGCGCACACGTCCGGTGCGCCAGCCAACCGTCGAGAGGTACACGTCTCCGCCACGTTCGCGGTAGTAGCCGATCAGCTTGCCGTCGGGCGACCAAGCTGGTCCCTGGAAGCCGATGTACCGGTGCGCGGGTCCGCTCCTGACAACTCGTTTCGCCTTGCCCCCCGATGAGCGGACCGCCCAGACGCCGTGTCCGCGCGAGAAGGCAATCCAGCCGGCGTGGGGCGACCAGCTCGGCGCCCACCCGCCTCGGGAGGTGAGCTGGCGGAATGGTCCCTCCGGCGGGCCGACGTAGATGTTCCGGCCCCTGACGAACGCGATCCGCCCGTCCGCCGCCCAGTCCGGTTCGCTCGCATTCGAGACGACCAGGCCCTGCTCGATGCCGTCTAGGTCAATGCGGTAGAGACCCCCGTCTTGGGCGGCTAGCAGCGCTTTCCCGTCCGGCGACCACGTCACGTCGGGCCGGTCGTGGTACGCGCGAACGCCCGCCGGGCTGCTGACCGGCACGACGCGGCGCGAGCCGTCGGAGAGGCCGAGGATCCGGAGCGAGCTCCGCGCCGCCCACCCGCTCCCGCTTGGCGCGCCGTCGTCGGTCAACAGCGCCGCTCGCGTGCCGTCCGGCGAGACGGCGGGCCAGCCCGCGTAAAGGCAGTAGTCGGCTCCGCTGTACATGCCGCTGCAGGCGAAGACCTCGTCGTGCCGGGCGCCCCCGAGGCCGGCGAAGCCCACATAGGCCTCGGTGAACCCGTGCCCGTAGTCCGAGAGGAACACCAGCGCGCCGTTACGCCCCGGAAAGGTCGCATCCGCGGGTTGTGCGCCGAGCGCGAGCGCGAGCGCGACGAGCACCGCCACGAGGGCCGGCCGGACCATGACGTTGCGTTCTAACACGCTGAGCAAACGAAGTTGCGCCGCGCCGCAGGTCCGCGGTAGGCAGAATCCCGCCCACATGATCGATTTCGAGCTGACCGACGAGCAACGGCTGATCCGCGAAACCGCTCGCGACTTCACCGACCGGGAGATCGTTCCGCGCGCGCGTGAGAACGACCGCAACGAGCACTTCGACACCGAGCTCGTCCAGAAGATCGCCGACATGGGCTTCCTCGGGGCGATCGTCTCCGAGGAGTACGGCGGCCGCGGCGTGGACTACCGCACCTACGCGCTGATCGTCGAGGAGATCGGGCGCGGCG
This sequence comes from Thermoleophilaceae bacterium, assembly GCA_034664125.1. Lineage (GTDB taxonomy): Bacteria > Actinomycetota > Thermoleophilia > Solirubrobacterales > Thermoleophilaceae > JACVRW01. The sequence goes on from JAXDIG010000022.1 coordinate 18,678, forward strand.
ACTCCGCCATGCGCACGGTCGTGTCCGTGGTGACCTCGCTGGTGTGCTCCTCGATCGACCGCTGGGGCACCGAGGAGCAGAAGCAGGAGTGGCTGCCGCGGCTGTGCTCGGGCGAGGCGCTCGGGTGCTTCGCGCTGACCGAGCCGGACACGGGCTCCGACGCCTCGAACCTCAAGACGCGCGCCGAGAAGATCGACGGCGGCTGGCGCATCAACGGCGGCAAGATGTGGATCTCGCTGGGCAACTACGCCAAGCTGGCGATGATCTTCGCCCAGACCGACCCGGAGAAGAAGCACAAGGGCCTCGCGTGCTTCCTCGTGCCGACGGACTCGGAGGGCTTCTCCACCCAGGAGATCCACGGCAAGCTCGGCCTCAAGGGCTCTGACACCGCGTCGCTGGCGCTCGACGGCGTGGAGGTGCCCGACTCCGCACTCATGGGCGAGATCGGCGAGGGCTTCAAGATCGCCATGAGCGCGCTCGACTCCGGCCGCTACAGCGTGGCGGCCGGCTGCGTGGGCATCTGTCAGGGCTCGCTCGACGCTTCGGTCGCGTACGCGAAGGAGCGCACGCAGTTCGACCGGCCGATCGCCTCGTTCCAGCTGGTGCAGGAGATGATCGCCGACATGGTCGTGCAGACCGAGGCGGCCCGCGGCCTGGTGTGGCGGGCCGGCTGGCTGAAGGACCAGGGCAAGCCGAGCACCACCGAAACCTCGATCGCCAAGCTGTACGCGACCGAGGCGGCGGTCGCGTGCGCCGACCGCGCGATCCAGGTGCACGGCGGGTCCGGCTATGTCGACGACTACCCGGTCGAGCGCTACCTGCGCGACGCGCGGGTGACCACGCTCTACGAGGGCACGTCCCAGATCCAGAAGCTGATCATCGGACGCGCCTACACGGGCATCAACGCGCTGGTGCCGTGAGCCTCGTCGCCGCCGAGCTCCGCGGCGCCGTGGGGCTGGCTCAGCTGAACCGCCCGGACGCGCGCAACGCCCTCTCCCCCGACCTGATGGAGGAGCTGGGCGCGCTCCTCGAGCGCTGGGACGACGACCCGGACGTCGGCTGCATCGTGATCGCGGGCGGCGACGACTGGTTCGCCGCGGGCGCGGACATCAAGGCGATGGCGAAGCGCAGCTTCCAGGAGGCGCTGGTGTCGCCGTCGGCGCGCTTCTGGCCGCGCCTGGCGCGCGTGCGCACGCCGCTCGTGGCGGCCGTCTCGGGCTACGCGCTCGGCGGCGGCTGCGAGCTGGCTCTGGCCTGCGACATGATCGTCGCCTCCGAGTCGGCCGAGTTCGGCCAGCCGGAGATCCTGCTGGGGATCATTCCCGGCGGCGGCGGAACTCAGCGGCTGGCCCGAGTGATCGGCAAGCAGCGCGCGATGGAACTCGTGCTGACCGGCCGCCGCATCGACGCCGCGGAGGCCGAGCGACTCGGCATCGTCAACCGCGTGGCACCGCGCGACGGCTGGCTCGACTCGGCGCTGGAGCTGGCCACCGTCGTGGCCAGCCGGCCGCCGCTCGCCGTCCGGCTCGGAAAGCAGGCGGTGCTGGCGGCGGACGAGACGGCGCTGAGCGCGGGGCTCGAGGCGGAGCGGCGGCTGTTCGAGCTGGCCATGGCGACCGAGGACCGGGTGGAGGGCATGACCGCCTTCGTCGAGAAGCGCAAGCCGGAGTTCCGCGGCAGGTGATCCTCGGCGTGGTCGGGGCCGGCACGATGGGTGCCGGCATCGCGCAGCTGGGGTGTGCCGCCGGCATGCGCACGGTGCTCCACGATCCGCTGCCGGAGGCGCTCGAGGCCGGCGAGCGGCGCGTGCGCGACGGGTTGGAGCGCTGGATCGCGAAAGGCCGGGCGGACGCCGCGGCGGCGCAGCTGCTCGAAACCGCCACGTCGCTGGAGGGCCTGGCCGAGTGCGAGCTGGTGATCGAAGCGGCGCCGGAGCGGCCCGACCTCAAGCGCGAGCTGTTCGCCGAGCTGTCGCGCGTCTGCGCCGAGGATGTCGTGCTGGCCACCAACACCAGCTCGATCCCGGTGACGTCGCTGGCCGGCGCGGCCGAGCGCCCCGAGAACGTCGTGGGCATGCACTTCTTCAACCCGCCGCCGCTGATGGAGCTGCTCGAGGTGATCCGGGCCGACCAGACCGGCGACCGGGCGCTGGCGCTGGCCCGCGAGGCGGGCGAGGCGATGGGCAAGCGCGTGATCCTGGCCGCCGACGGACCCGGCTTCCTCGTCAACCGGTGCGGCCGTCCGTTCGCCGGCGAGGGGCTGCGCCTGCTCGCGGAGCGCGTGGCGACGCACGAGCAGATCGACCGCATCTGCCGGATGGGCGGCGGCTTCCGGATGGGGCCGTTCGAGCTGATGGACCTGGTCGGCATCGACGTGGGCTTCGAGGTGGCCAAGTCGTTCACGGAGCTGTCGTTCGGCGAGCCGCGCTGGAGGCCGAGCCCGATCCAGGCACGCATGGTCGCCGCGGGACGTCTCGGGCGCAAGACGGGCCGCGGGTACTACGCCTACCCCGAAGGCGGCGCCTACCGGCCCAAAGACCCCGAGCCGAGGGCGCCGGGCGGCGGCGACGGACTGCTGGTCGCGATCCTCGGCGACGGTCCGGTGGCCGAGGGCCTGCGCGAGCGCGCCCGGACGGCCGGGTACGAGTTGCGCGAGGGCGGCCCCGCCGAGCTGGTCGTGGACGCCGGGCCGATCCCGGCCGAGTCCGTCCCTGGCGGGGCCCCCCTGATCGCGCTGTGCGCCTCCGGCAGCCTCGCCTCACGCGGCGAGCACGGACCGGTCGGCTTCCATCTGCTCCCGCCGCTCGAGGCGAGCCGGCTCGTGGAGCTCACGCGGGTGCCCGGCACGCAGTCGTTCGCCGCCGAGGCGGCGGAGGCGTTCTTCGCCAACCTGGGCTTCTGCGCGGAATGGGTCGACGACGCGCCCGGCCTGGTGCTCGGGCGGATCGCCTGCCAGCTCGTGAACGAGGCGTGGTTCGCCGTCGGCGAGGGGGTCGGCTCGGAGGAGGACGTGGACACCGGCCTCGTGCTCGGACTCAACCACCCGCGCGGCGCGATCGCGTGGGGCGAGGCAATCGGCCTGGAGCACGTGATGGCCGTGCTGGACGGGCTCTGGTCGGAGCGCCGCGAGGAGCGCTACCGGCCCGCGCCGCTGCTCAGGCGCAGGGCTATGCTCGCCGGGTGGCGACCGCCGACCTGACCGTCCTCGCCCTCGGCCGCTCCAACCCGAGCGCCACCGACTACGTCGCGGAGATCCAGCGGCGCCTGCAGCGCCAGGATCGCGTCCGCTTCCAGATGCACGCGATGGGCACCTCGCTGGAGGGGTCGACCGGCGACATCCTCGCGATCGTCGCCGAGCTGCACGCCGTGCCGTTCGACCAGGGAGCGCCGCGCGTCTACACGATCCTCAAGCTCGACGAGCGCCGCGACCGGCCCGGCCAGACGCTCGACGACAAGGTCCGGGCCGTCGAGGACCGCCTCGGCGGCGACATCTGACGCGCGGCCGGCCCAGTCAGAGCCGCCGCACGGCCGCGGCCAGCTCGGCCCGGGCCGCGTTCAGGCGCTCGGCTTCCCGCACCAGACGCGTCGCGGCCTCGCGGGCCGCGGCCGCGTCGCCGCGCTCGGCCGCCCCGGCTACGTCGGCGAGCGCCCGGCGGGTGGCCGCCATCGCGGCGAGCAGCGCGTCGTGGTCCTTGCTCAGCCGGTCCGGTACCTCCAGGTCGCCGAGCCGCCGGCGCAGGTCCGCCAGCCGGCCTGCGTAGCGGCCGAACCGGCGCGCCAGGGCGCTGTCGTCCGACCCGCCGGCGCTGCGCAGGCCCTCCCCCACGTCGGCGGCCAGGGCGACCAGTTGCCGGTCGATCTTCGGGAACTCCTCGCGGTACTTGTCCTCGGGGCTCTTGCCGCAGGCGGTGAGCGCGAGAACGATCAGCAGGGCGCTCACTGGTCGGTGCACGAGTCGCCAGACTACGGGCCGGTGCTCGAAGAGTTCCTCCCCCGCTACGACGTGAACGAGGTGCACTCGATCACCACCGGCGCCGAGCCCGCCGACGTGATGGAGGCGATCCGCGCCCTGACGGCGCGGGAGGTGCCGCTGCTGGTGGCGCTGATGGCTATCCGCAGGCTGCCGGCCCTGCCGCGCCGGCGCCGGGCGCCGCTGCGGGGCCCGCTACTGGACGGCTTTCTCAGGGCCGGGTTCGTGGCGCTCCGCGAGGAACCGGACGAGCTGGTTCTCGGCGCGGTCGGGCGCTTCTGGCAGCCGTCGGGCGGCGTGCGCCGGATCGAGGCGGCCGACTTCCGCGACTTCGCCGAGCCGGGCTTCGCCAAGGCGGCGTTCAACCTCGAGGTGGAGCGGGTCGGCGGGCGCACGCTGCTGAGAACCGAGACGCGCGTGGCCACCACCGACGATCGGACGCGGCGCAGCTTCGGCCGCTACTGGCGCGTGATCCATCCCGGCAGCGCCCTGATTCGCATGGCCTGGCTGCGGGCGATCCGCCGGCGCGCGGAGCGCCAACGCGCCTGATTTGCGCTCCCATAGAAGTGCGCCTACTGTGGATCGAGTCCGGCCCTCCGGCGGACTCGCCCCAGCGCAGCACCCATGATCCCACCCTCCCGTATCGTCAAGCGTCTCCTCGTCCCCATGCTGCTCGCGGCGATGCTCGTCGTCGTGCAGGTGGTGCTCGCCCAGCCGCCGACGGCGGTTCTCGACATCTCCGCTCAGCAGGCCGGCGGGTGCGGGACCTTCACGTTCACGTCGAATTCGACCGACCCCGAGGGTGTCGGCGACATCCAGACGACGGAATGGGACTCCGACTTCGACGGCAGCTTCCAAGCGGACGGGACGGGAAGCCCGGTCGTGCACACCTATGCCACGCCGGGGCCGAGGACGGTCAGGCTGCGGGTGCTCGACATGGCCAGCGGCGACGACACGACCGAGGACGAGTCGTTCGCCGACGGAACGCTCAACGTCGTCAACGCCAGCACGCCGACCGCCGACATCTCGCCGGTGACCAACCCGGTCCAGCCGAACCAGGCCGTCAGCTTCACCGCGGCCGGGTCGACCGACCCGGGCGGCGGCATAACCAAGTACGAGTGGGATCTGGACGGAACGGCGGGCTTCGAGCAGACCACCACCACCGCGACCGCCGCGCACACGTACACGACCGCGGGAACGCGAACGGTCCGAGTGAGGGTCACCGACACCTGCGGCGCGACGAGCCCGGTCGAGAGCTCCTCGATCGACGTCCAAAACCCGAGGCCCGCGTTCACGATCGCACCCAACCCGGCGCAGCCCGGTGACCCGGTCACGTTCACCGCGACCCCCCAGGCCTCGGCCACCAACTACGCGTGGGACCTCGACGGCGACGGGACATTCGAAACCGACACGCTGGGCGTCAACACGGCACAGAAGACCTACACCGACGGTGGCACCTTCGTCGTGCGGCTGCAGGTGACCTACTCGAACGGTGCGCAGGACACGGCCGTCAACGGGCTCACGGTCAACTTCCTGCCTGAGGCGAACTTCACCTTCGACCCCAACCCGCCCGTCGTCGGCGAGCCCGTCACCTTCCAGCCCACCGGCTCTCGAGACTTCGCGGGTGGAACGATCACGGGCTACGAATGGGACCTCGACGGCGACGGAACCTATGAGACGGCGGGCGCCAATCCCCCGGCGCACGTCTACAACTCGGTCGCCACGGTGTCGGTGGGTCTACGCGTCACCGACAACAACAACGCCAAGACCGAGTTGCACAAGCCCGTGCAGGTCCAGGCCTCCAGGCCCAACCCCGGTCTGACGTTCACGCCGGCCGACCCCCTCCCCGGGCAGGCGGTCACCTTCACCTCGACCTCGACACCGTCGACCACGGCGGGCGCGCCCGCGCTCCAGGCCACGCAGTGGGACTTCGACTACCCGCTCACCCAGGAGTTCTCCCTGGACGCCGCCGGTGGGTCGGTGGTCACGTCCTTCGCGACGCCTGGGCCCAAGAACGTCGCGGTCAAGGTGACCGACGCGAGCGGCGGCTTCGCGATCGCCAAGACCACCGTCCCCGTCAACGCGCCGCCGCAGGCGTCGTTCACCGTGGCACCGGTCAAGCCCTTGGAGGGCCGCGAGGTGACGTTCGCGTCGACCTCCAACGATCCGGACGGCCCGCTCGTCAAGCAGGAGTGGGACCTGGACAACGACGGCAGGTACGAGCGCACCGGCACCGTCGTGTCGACCACGAAGCTGAAGAAGGGCACGCGCCCCGTGCGCCTGCGCGTGACCGACGCGAAGGGCGCCACGACGACCAGCGCGGTGCCGGTCAAGGTTGGCGCGAAGCCGCTGAAGGCCCCCGTGGACGTCAAGCGGTCGATCGGCTGGGCCCCTCGGGATTGGGGCATCCAGCTGGTGGCCCTCATAGTCAAGGTCCCCTCGAGGACGACCGTCACCGTCCACTGCGCCGGGCGCGGCTGCCCGCGCGGAACGTTCCGCAAGCACACCGGCAAGAAGAAGGGGCGGCTCGTCTTCGACAAGCTCCGTGGGTCCGTGCGGGCCGGGGCGAAGATCACCGTCGTGAGCAGTCGCAAGGGCCACATCACCGCGTTCGACACCTACCTGGTCCGTGGCAAGGGCCGCTCGCCCCAGCTTCGCGAGCAGTGCAAGTGGGGCTCCAAGAAGAAGCCCCGGGCCTGTCCTAGCGCCTAGAGCGCGAACAGTTCGGTGAGCAGGCGGTCAATCTCCTCGACCGCCGTGTAATGCAGGAACCCGGCGCGCACCGCACCGCCGCGCTCGGACAGCCCGAGCGCGCGCATCGGCTCCAGCGCGTAGTAGTCGCCGTCCCAGACGTACAGGCCGCGCTCGCCCAGCCGTTCGGCCACCGAGCGCGGCGAGCGGCCGGGCAGGTTGAAGCAGAAGGTCGGCGTGCGGCCCTCCACCCCGCGAATGCCGTACAGCTCGACGTCCTCCGGCAGCCCCTCGAGGAAGCGCCGGGCCAGCTCGTCCTCGTGCGCCGCGATGCGCTCGAACGCCAGATCCAGCGAGGCGTCCCCGAGCGAGCGCAGGTAGTCCACGGCGGCGACCGTGCCGGCCACCGCCTCGTGCGACTGCGTGCCCGTCTCGAACCGGTGCCCGGGCGGGGTCTGCCCGGCGGGGCGCACCCGATCGGCGGGGAGCGCCTCGGCCAGGTCGGGGCGGATGGCCGCCACGCCCAGGTGCGGGCCGAAGAACTTGTAGGGAGAGCAGAGCAGCACGTCGAGCCCCCACTCGCGTGCGTGCAGGCGCCGGTGCGGCGCGAGGTGCACGGCGTCCGCCCAGGCCAGCGCGCCAACCCGGTGGGCGGCCGCCGCGATGCGCGCGGGGTCGGTCACCGAGCCGACGGCGTTGGAGGCGAGCGTGAACGCCACCACCCGCGTACGCTCCCCGATCAGGTCCTCCAGGGCGTCGTGGTCGAGGGTCACGTCGGCGGCCCGGATCGGGGCGTGGCGAACCACCAGCTGGTGGTCGGCCGCGATCAGCAGCCAGGGCGACACGTTGGCGTCGTGGTCGAGCTGGGTCACCACGATCTCGTCGCCGGGCTCGAGAGTGCGCGCGACCGCGTGGGCGAGCAGGAAGTTGAGCGTGGTCATGTTGGCGCCGAAGGCGATCCCCTCCGGCTCGCCGCCGGTGAAGTCGGCGGCCGCCCTGCGGCCTCGCTCCATCACCAGGTCGGCAGCCGCCGATGTCGCGAACGCGCCGCCCAGGTTGGCGTTGAACTCACGCAGGCACTGGTCGACCGCGTCGAGCACCTCTTGCGGAACCTGGGAGCCACCGGGCCCGTCGAGGTAGACGGCGCCGGTCGCGAGCGCGGGAAAGCGCTCCCGCACCGCCGCCACGTCAAGCGGCTGCGCGCTGCCCCTCGAGGTAGTGGAGGAGGCCACCGTGGAGCAGGATCTCACGTTGCCCGAGGCGGTAGCGTCCCGTCCGCGATGCCCGAGCAGGGGCTTGTCGAATAACTCTCGGTATGCGAGAGAAACTCGACGAACCCCCTGGCGCCACACGGGAGAGCGGCCGCCAGGCGGCGCTCGGCCTCAGGCGCGCAGGTCGCGCAGCACGAAGTGCAGGATCCCCCCGCCGCGGTAGTACTGCCACTCGTTGGGCGTGTCGATCCGGACGCGCGCGTCGAACGAGACGTCGCTGTCGGTCGTGACCTTCAGGGTGCGCGCGCCGTCCTCGAGCGGCTCCAGCGAGAACGTCTCCTCGCCGGTCAGCCCGAGCGACTCCGCCGACTCGCCCTCGGGGAACTGCAGCGGCAGCACCCCCATCCCGACCAGGTTGGAGCGGTGGATGCGCTCGTACGACTCGGCGATCACGAAGCGCACCCCGAGCAGCCGCGGCCCCTTCGCCGCCCAGTCGCGCGAGGAGCCGGAGCCGTACTCCTTGCCCGCCAGGACGCACAGCGGCATGCCCTCGGAGGCGTACTCCACGGCAGCCTCGTAGATCGTGGTCACCTTGCCGTCCTTCTTGGTGAAGCCGCCCTCGGTGCCGCGGGCCAGGCGGTTGCGCAGGCGGATGTTGGCGAACGTGCCGCGCATCATCACCTCGTGGTTGCCGCGCCGCGAGCCGTACGAGTTGAAGTCGCGCGGCTCCACCCCGTGCTCGATCAGGTACTGCCCGGCCGGCGAGTCCTTCTTGATCGCGCCCGCCGGCGAGATGTGGTCGGTGGTCACGCTGTCGCCCAGCACGGCCAGCACACGCGCGCTCCCGATCTCCTCGAAGCCCTCCGGCGGATCGGCCGGCATCCCCTCGAAGTAGGGCGGACGGCGGACGTAGGTGGAATCGGGGCCCCAGGCGTAGCGGTCGCCCTCGGGCACCTCGAGCGCGTTCCAGTTCTCGTCGCCCTCGAACACCTCGCCGTAGCTCTTGCGGAACATGTCCGACTCGATCGCCGCCTCCATCACCTCGTTGACCTCCTGGCGGCTGGGCCACAGGTCGCGCAGGTAGACGTCGCCCTGCAGCGGCTCCTCGAGCATGTCCACGTCCATCCGGCCGGCCAGCGCGTAGGCCACGCACAGCGGCGGCGAGGCGAGGTAGTTCATCTTCACCTCGGGGTGGATGCGTCCCTCGAAGTTGCGGTTGCCCGAGAGCACCGAGCACACGGTCAGGTCCTCGGACGTGATCGCGTCGGAGATCTCCTGCTGGAGCGGGCCTGAGTTGCCGATGCAGGTGGTGCAGCCGTAGCCGACGAGGCTGAATCCGAGATCGACGAGCGGCTCGGTGAGGCCGGCGCGGTCGAGGTAGTCGGTGACCACCTTGGAGCCCGGCGCGAGGCTGGTCTTGACCCAAGGCTTGCGCTTGAGCCCCTTCTCGA
>JAXDIG010000033.1:0-68323 GCA_034664125.1 Thermoleophilaceae bacterium
CATGCACTAAGGATGACGGTTCCGGCCGCCTGGCCCGAGTGTGGGTAGCGAAACGGCGCGTATATGACGCAATGCGCTACCCACACTCGCCCGGCCCGCCTTTTATTGCCGCAGTTCCGGCCGCCGCCTACGTCGCGCCGCGCCCGCGCGACACCGCGATCTCACCCGTGCGGACCATCTCGATCAGGCCGAACGGGCGGACCATCTCCTCGAAGGCGGCGATCTTGTCGTCGGTGCCGGTCACCTCGACGGTTACCGAGCGCTTCGAGACGTCGACCGTCTTGCCGCGGAAGATGTCCGCGAACTGCATGACCTGGGCGCGGGTGTCGCCGTCCTGGCACGAGATCTTGAACAGCGCGAGCTCGCGGGCGACCGTCTCGACCGGCTCGAGGTCGCGGATCTTGATCACGTGGACCAGCTTGTGCAGCTGCTTGGTGACCTGGTCGATCGGGTGCGCAGCGCCGTCGACGGTGAGCGTGATGCGGGACATCGACTCGTCGTCGGTCGGGCCGACCGCCAGCGAGTCGATGTTGAAGCCGCGCCGCGCGAACAGCCCCGCGATGCGGGCCAGCACGCCGGGCTTGTTCTCCACGAGGATCGAGAGGATGTGCTTGCGGCCGGTGCGGCCGCGGCCGGTGACCTCGAGGTCCTCGAGGACCAGCACTTCCTTCGTGCCGGGCTCGCCCATGGCTCAGCCCACCATGTCCCGCGCGGCCTGTCCCGCGGGGATCATCGGGTAGCAGTTCTCCTCCTGGGTCACGCGCACGTCCACGAGGACCGGGCCCTCCTCCGCGAGCGCGGAGCGGAAGGCGTCCGGCAGCTCCGACTTGTCCGACACGAGCATGCCCTTGGCCCCGAAGGCCTCGGCCAGCTTCACCCAGTCCGGGCTCGAGCCCATCTTGACCGAGGAGTAGCGCTTGTCCCAGAACAGCTCCTGCCACTGGCGCACCATGCCCAGATAGCCGTTGTTCATCAGGAATATCTTGACCGGGATCTCCTCGTCGACGCACGTGGCCAGCTCCTGGACATTCATGATCAGCGAGCCGTCGCCGGCGAGGCAGACCACGTCCTGGTCCGGGCAGGCCACCTTCGCTCCCATCGCCGACGGCAGGCCGAAGCCCATCGTGCCCAGGCCGCCGGAGTTGATCCACTGGCGCGGACGCGCGAACCCGTAGTACTGCGCCGCCCACATCTGATGCTGGCCGACGTCGGACGTGATGATCGCCTGCCCGCCGGTGGCCTCGAACATCGCCTCGACCATGTACTGCGGCTTGATCTCGGAGTCCTCCGAGTCGTCGTAGCGGAGCGGGTACTTCTCCTGCCAGCCGTGCAGGCGCTGCCACCAGCCCTCGAGGCGGGCGGGGTCCGCCGCCAGCGCACGGTATTCGGCGGTCAGCTTGGGGAGGATGCTCTTGGCGTCGCCCACGATCGGGATGTGGGCCGGCACGTTCTTGGAGATCTCCGCCGGGTCGACGTCGATGTGGATGAACTTGGCCCGCGGCGCGAACTCCGAGAGCTTGCCGGTCACGCGGTCGTCGAAGCGGGCCCCGATCGCCACGATCAGGTCGGCCTCGTCCATCGCGTAGTTGGCGGTACGGGTGCCGTGCATGCCCGGCATCCCGAGCCACTGCGCGTGGTCGGCCTGGAAGGACCCCAGCCCCATCAGCGTGCACGTGACGGGGAGGTTGTCCGACAGGCAGAAGTCGCGGAACTCCTGCCCGGCCCCTGCGTTGACCACGCCGCCGCCGCCGTAGATCACCGGCCGGCGCGCGTTGGCGATCGCCTTCGCCGCCAGCCGGATCTGCTTGGCGTTCCCGTCCGTTGTGGGCTGGTAGCCCGGCAGGTGCACCTTGGTGACCGGCTCGTACGGGATGTCGGCGCGCGACAGGTCCTGCGGCACGTCCACAAGGACCGGGCCGGGGCGCCCGCTCGACGCGATGTGGAAGGCCTCGTGGATCGCCTTCGGGATGTCGCGCGGGTCCTGGATCAGGATCGAGTGCTTGACGATCGGCATCGTGATGCCGGAGATGTCGGCTTCCTGGAAGCCGTCGGTGCCGATCAGGTCGGTGCGCACCTGCCCCGTGAGGAACACGGTCGGCACGCTGTCCATCATCGCGTCGGCGATCGCGGTGACGAGGTTGGTGGCGCCGGGCCCGCTCGTGGCGAGCGCCACGCCCACACGTCCGCTTGCCTTCGCGTAGCCCTCGGCCGCGTGGCCGGCGCCCTGCTCGTGCCTGCACTGCACGTGGCGGATGCCCGCGTCGTAGAGGGCGTCGTAGGTGGGGAGGTTGGCGCCGCCGGGGATTCCGAATACGTGCTCGACGCCCTCGGCCTTGAGGCACTCCATGATGGCGTCGACGGCTCGCATGACGGCACGTACTCCTTCCGCAAGAGGGTAATGCGGCGCCGACCCCGGTGGCCGGCGCGGGCAAAGGAGTCTACCGGGCCGGAATTACCTCATCCGGCCAGTCAAGATCGCGCCCGCATCGAGTGCAAACCTGCACGTGCACGGCCAGCACCTTTCCGCACTCGGGGCAGCGACGCCTGGGCTCGCGGTGCTCGACGCGGTAGAGCACCGCCGCCACCGTGCCGATCAGCGGCAGCACCGCGCCCACCACGAACCAGATCCAGAAGGAGCTGCCCTTGAGCTTGCCGATCACGGCGGCCGACAGGCCGCAGAAGAAGGCAAGCACGACGAACTCCATCGGGTTCAGCTCAGCGCAGCACGCCGAGGGCCCAGACCACCGCCACCAGCGCGACCACCGCGACGATGATCCAGAACACGGCCATGAGCGTGCCGATAACGACCTTGAAGAGCAGGTACGCCGCCAGCAGCAGGATCGCCACGGCGATCAGCTTGCGGCCGGCGTTGGAAGCGGCTTCACGCATGTGTCGAAGTCTAGGGAGCCCGCCCTAGAGCAATCTGGCGGGGCGCGTGGCCAGGTAGCGGTCGAGCCCGGGCAGAGGCACCGAGCTCATCACCCAACCCGGCCAGTGCACTCGGAAGCCGAGCCTGCGCAGGCGGTCGAGCAGCCACCAGGAGTCGGTGGTGCAGAACACCCCGAAGCTCTCGGGCTCCTGCATCTTCGCCACGCGGTCGAGCGCGGCCAGGACCACCGGCACGAGGTCCGGGGCCTCCTCCCCCACCGCCGGGCCGATGTCGCCGTCCGAGCTGACCCAGCAGAGCCCCGTCGCCTCGCCGCGCTCGGCGTCCATCGTCGCGAGACAGGTGCGCGTGCGCCCGAAGAACTCGTGCAGCAGCGGCCGCTCGTGGCCGATCGCGGATGGCTCCAGGCGCTTCCACTCCGCCACGGCCCGCTCCGGCGTCAGCGCGTGCACCTCGGTCGGCGGCGCGTCGATCTCCTGCGAGCGGCGCTCCAGGTACTCCTCGGTGCGGTGGCGCATGTGCCAGTGGCCGCTCACGGGCATCACGCCGAACTCGGTGTAGAGCGTCAAGTCCGCGGGTCTGCCGATCCCCAGCACCACCCTGCCGAGGTCGGGGGTCGGAGATTCGGGCCAGCAGCGCTCCAGCAGCGCCCTGCCCACCCCGAGGCCGGCGTGGGACGGCGCCACCCACAGCTCGGTCAGCTCGTCCATCGCGCCGAAGCGCGCTATGCGCACGTAGCCGACCATCTGGTCTTCGTCCTCGCAGATCACGAAGGCGCCGTCCGCCTGGGCCACGATGAACTCGAGCATTCCCCGCTCCTGCTCCCAGTGGGCGTTGAGGTCCTCCAGAGGGCGCTGGTGCTCGGGCGACAGCAGGCCGCGCTCCTTGCGCGAGACGTCCATGGCGGCCACGCCGAGCTCGAAGGTGGCGCGCAGGTCGCCGGCGCGGCCCTCACGGAACGAGAGCACGCTCACCGGGTCGCCGCCATCTCGTCGCTTCGGTCCTCCAGCGAGGCGGGGTGCCCGAGCTGGCCGAGCTCCGCCGAGGCGCGGCCGAACAGCAGCCCGACCGTCCAGTCGATCGCGAGTCGCACCTGGCGGCCCAGCCCGGGCATCATCGCGAGGTGGTAGCTGCGAGCGGCGAACCAGGCGGGAAACCCGCGCAGGCGCAGTCCGAGGACCGTGGCCACGGCCTTGTGCTGGCCCATGTCGACGAACACGCCGAGCGTCCGGTAGCGAAACGGCCGCGGCGGGCGGCCGCTCATGGCCGCCGCCACGTTCTCGGCCACCCGGCGCCCCTGGCGAATGGCGTGCTGGCAGGTGGGCGGCGTGGCCGCGCGCCGCTTCTTGGCGGGATCCGGCACGGCTGCCGCGTCGCCGATCGCCCACACGTTCTGCCTGCCGGCCACGCGCATGGTGGCGTCCACCTCGATGCGACCCTCCGGACCCAGCGGAAGGCCGAGCTCGCGCACCACCGGCGCGGGCTTCACGCCCGCGGTCCAGCAGAGCAGCCGGGTCGGGATCCGCTCTCCCGTGGAGAGCGTGACCGCGTTCGCCTCGGCGGACTGGAGCAGGGTGCTCGTGCGGATCTCCATCCCGCGCCCGCGCAGCTCCCGGATGGCGAAATCGGCCAGGCTGGCCGGGATCTCGGGCATGACGCGGTCGCGTGCCTCCACCAGCACGAAGCGGGTCCCGACGATGCGGCAGCGCGGGTAGCGGTCGATCACGTCGGCCACGTAGTCCTGCAGCTCGGCGATTCCCTCCAGGCCGGCGTAGCCGGCGCCGACGAACACGAAGCTGAGGTACTCGCGGCGCGCGTCGTCGTCGGGCAGCGACTCGGCGATCTCCAGGTTCAGCAGCGCCCGGTTGCGCAACGCGATGGCGTCCGCGAGCGTCTTGAAGCCGAGGCCGTGCTCCGCCAGGCCGGGAATCGGCAGCACGCGCGACACCGACCCGGGCGTGACGATCAGCTGGTCGTAGCGCTGCGTCTCGTGGCGGCCGTCCACGGTGTCGACGTAGACCTCGTCGCGGTCGGGGTCGGCCCCCGTCACGCGGCCCAGCTGGAGGTCGGCCCACTCGAGCTCCTCGCGCAGCGGCACCACCACGTGGCGCGGTTCGAGGGAGCCCGCCGCCGCTCCCGGCAGCAGCGGCGTGTAGAGCAGGAAGTTCACGTCGCTGACGAGCAAGATGCGGGCGCTGTGGCGGGGCAGGCGGCGCTCGAGCCGGCGCGCCGCGTAGAGCCCGCCGAACCCGCCGCCGGCGATCACGACGTCGTATGCCACAGCCGCCGAGGCTACCGCGACGGCGTATGGCGGCGCCGCGCCGCCCTGCAAGCCTCGTCGAGGGCGGGCCGCAGGAGTCGCGGCAGGCGGCGCCGCACCCGCCAGGGGGCGCCGGCGAACGCGTGGTTGGCCACGGTCGCGAAGCCCTCCTCGTCGACGCGCAGCGCGAGCAGCAGGTGCGCGACGCGGTCGGAGGGCGGCAGCTCCGGCTCGGTGGCCCGCACGCAGAAGCAGTGGACGCTCCGGCCGCCCGGAGTCACCACGAGCGCGCCGGCCTCCCCGACCAGCCACACGCCGAGCTCGCCGCGCTCGAGCGCCAGGCCCGTGGCCCGCTGCAGGTCGCGCTCCTCGTGGCCGAGCAGGTCGCCCAGCAGCCCCTGCGCCAGGGGCTCGGCCAGCTCGTTGCGCGGGCCCTTCGGGCGAGCCACGGTGGCTCCCCGAGCCGCGTACAGCTCGGGGATGATCCAGGCGTGCGCGGCGGCCACCACGGCGACCGGAGCCGTGACCGGATCGAGCCACAGCATCCCCGCCGCGGCGGCGACGAACGGGGCCGTGTAGAGCAGGGTCCAGGCGTGCCAGATCCGCTCCCAGCGCCGCAGCCAGCGCGCGTCGGTGCGGGCGCGCCACGGCACCGAGGCCAGCTCGGGGAGCGCCTGGCCGGCGGTCATCGGCCGCTAGCCGCCCGCGATCGGGCGGCGCATGATCACCAGCTCGGCCTCGCGCGGCAGCCGGCGCACGTGCGTCGCCTTGCCCGGACCGTCGGGGACCGTGCCGATGTAGCCGAGCTCCTGCTGCGAGCGAAACTCGTCCACGGCCTGCGTGAAGGCGTGGTCGTCGGCCGTGGTCCACTCCGCCAGGGTCGTGTGCCCAGTGCCGTCCATCCGGATCAGTCGCGCCATGCGGGCCTCCTTGGAGAGTGCGAAGAGCTTCGAGCGAGGATACGCCCCGGCCATTCGGGTAGTCGAGGGTCATGGCGAAGAACACCAAACAGCAAACCGGGGTCGCCGGGCTGGTCGACCAGGTCACGCGCGTGCTCGACCGTGGCGGCCGGCGAGGGCCGCGCGGCGGGGGCGGAGCGACGGGCAAGGCGGCGAGCTTCGTGGCCGGCTTCCTGCACGGCGGCGACGATCGCAAGAAGGGTCGCGGAGGGCGGCGGCGGGGGCGCTAGCGGCGGCTCGGGCGCCGGCCGTTCGGCGGCGCTGCCGCTACGCCTCGAGCTTCGCGCGGATCAGGCGCTGGACCTCGCCACCGTCGGCGCGGCCCTTCGTCTCGCGCATCACGGCGCCCACCAGCGCGCCGATCGCCTGGTCCTTCCCGGCCCGGATCTTCTCGACGGCGTCGGGGTTGTCGGCGATCGCCCGCTCGACGATGTCGCCCAGCTCGTCCTCCCCGGCCCGCCCGAGTCCGTGCGACTCGACCACCTCAGCGGGGTCGCCGCCCTCGGCGATCAGCACCGCGAGCACCTCGTGGGCGGCGGAGGCCGACACGTCCTTGTCCTCGACCATCGCCACCAGAGCCGCGAAGTCGGCCGGCTCGAGCTTCGTCGCGGCGGGGTCGCCGTCGCCGATCGCGGCTGTCAACTCGTTGATCGTCCAGTTGGCCAGCCGGCGCGCGTTGGCGCCGTCGGCGGCCAGCGCCGCCTCGTAGAAGTCGCCCAGCTCGGAGCGGAACGCGAGCAGCTTCGCCGTTTCGGCGGGCAGCTCCAGGTCGCGCTCCAGCCGCTCGGCGCGCGCCGCCGGCAGCTCCGGCAGCGCCGCCCGTGCTCGGGCCAGCATCTCCTCGGTCGGCGCCATCGGCACCAGGTCGGGCTCCGGGAAGTAGCGGTAGTCGTGCGCCTCCTCCTTCGAGCGCAGCGAGGTGAGCGAGCCGGTGTCGGGGTCGAAGTGCAGCGTCTCCTGCTCGATCGTCCCGCCCTCGGCGAGCACTCGCTCCTGGCGGGCGATCTCGGCCTCGATCCCGCGCTCGAGGAACCGGAACGAGTTCATGTTCTTGAGCTCCGTCTTGGTGCCGAAGGTGGCCTGGCCGGCGGGACGGATCGACACGTTCGCGTCCACCCGCAGCGAGCCCTCCTCCATGTTCACGTCCGACACGCCCATGCGCCGCAGGGTGGCCTGGAGCAGACGCCCGAACTCCGCCGCTTGGGCGGCCGAGCGCAGGTCCGGCTCGGTGACGATCTCCACGAGCGGCGTGCCACAGCGGTTGAAGTCGACCACGCTCGACTCGGCGCCATGGATGCGCCCCGAGCTGCCGGCGTGAACGAGCTTGGCGGCGTCCTCCTCCAGGTGCACCCGGTGGATGCGCACCTCACCCAGGCGCCCGCCGCTGCACAGCGGGATGTCGTACTGGCTGATCTGGTACGCCTTCGGGCTGTCCGGATAGAAGTAGTTCTTGCGGTGGAAGATCGAGCGCGGCGCGATCTCGCAGTCGAGCGCCATGCCGATCATCAGCCCGTAGTGCACCGCCTCCGCGTTCGTC
The DNA here is from genome assembly GCA_034664125.1 of Thermoleophilaceae bacterium. GTDB lineage: Bacteria > Actinomycetota > Thermoleophilia > Solirubrobacterales > Thermoleophilaceae > JACVRW01. The sequence continues at coordinate 7,644 of JAXDIG010000033.1, forward strand.
ACCGGCAGCACGCCCGGATGGGCGAGGCAGACCGGGCAGGTGCGTGTGTTGGGCTCCTCGCCGAACGACAGCTCGCAACCGCAGAACATCTTCGTGCGGGTGGCGAGCTGGACATGGATCTCGATCCCGATGACGGGCTCGTACTGGCGAGCGGTCTCGGTCACGAGACGGGCACTCCCTCGAAGCCGATCGCCCGCTCGAGCGCGTAGGCGGCGTCGAGGATGCGGCTCTCCGAGAACGCCGGCCCGGCGATCTGGAAGCCCACGGGCAGGCCGTCCGACAGCCCGCACGGGATCGACACGGCCGGGATGCCCGCCAGCGGCATCGGCACCGTGAAGTAGTCGGACAGGTACATCGCGAGCGGGTCGGCGGTGCGCTCTCCGAGCTCGAAGGCGACCGTCGGGGAGGTGGGCGTGACCACGAAGTCGACCTGCTCGAAGGCGGCCTCGAAGTCGCGGGCGATCTTCGTGCGCACCTTCTGCGCCGTGCCGTAGTAGGCCTCGTAGTAGCCGGAGGACAGCGCGTAGGTGCCGATCATGATGCGGCGCTTGACCTCCTCGCCGAAGCCCTCGGCGCGGGTGTTCTCGTACATGCTGAGCAGGTCGTCGTAGTGCGGCGTGCGGTACCCGTAGCGCACGCCGTCGTAGCGGGCCAGGTTGGCGCTCGCCTCGGCCGGGGCGATCACGTAGTAGGCCGAGATCCCGTGGCCCGCGCTGGGCAGGTCGATCTCCCGCACGCTGCCCCCGAGCTCCTCGATCCGGTCGAGCGTGCGGCGGCAGACCTCGGCCACGCCCGGGTCGAGCCCCTCCTCGGCGAGGCCCCAGGCGCCGAAGCGCAGGCCGTCGAGGCGCTCCGCGGTCGGCAGCGTGACGCCCTCGGGCAGGCCGAGTGACGTGGAGTCGCACGGATCGCGGCCCTCCAGCGCGCGCAGCATCAGGGCGGCGTCGGTCACGTCGCGCGTGAGCGGCCCGCACTGGTCGAGCGACGACGCGAAGGCGATCATCCCGTAGCGGCTGACCGCGCCGTAGGTGGGCTTGAGCCCGACGATCCCGCACAGCGACGCCGGCTGGCGGATCGACCCGCCGGTGTCGGTGCCGATCGCCCAGGGCGCCAGGCCCGCCGCCACGGCGGCGGCGCTGCCGCCGCTGGAGCCGCCCGGCACCCTGCCGCGGTCCCAGGGGTTCTGCACCGGGCCGAAGCCCGAGTTCTCGTTGGACGACCCCATGGCGAACTCGTCCTGGTTGGTCTTGCCGAGCACCGACGCGCCCGCCTCCTGGAGGTTGCGCACGCTGGTGGCGGTGTAGACGGGCAGGTAGCCCTCGAGGATGCGCGAGCCGGCCGAGCTGGGCACGCCCTCCACGCAGAACAGGTCCTTGACCGCCACCGGCGGGAGCGTGCCGGGGTCGGCCGGCGTTTCCTCGGCGACCCACAGGTAGGCGCCCAGGTCGTCTTCCGCGGCGCGGTCGCGCCAGAACTCGAACACCTCCGCCCCCGAAACCTCGCCCGAGGCGATCAGCTCCGCCTGCCGCGCGGCGGTGAGGCCGAGCAGGTCCTTCACGAGGCGCCGGGGCTGGGCACCCGGAAGCCGCCGTCGGCCACGTCGGGTGCCCCCGCGAGCGCGCGCTCGCGCGGCAGGCTCGGACGCGGGACGTCCTCGCGCAGCACGTTGTCGAGCTCGACCACGTGCGTGGTCGGCTCGATCCCGTCCAAGTCGAGCTCGTCCATCTTCTCGACGTGCTCGAGGATCTTGGAGAGCTCGCCCGGCATGCGCTCGAGCTCCTCGTCCGTCAGCCGCAGCCGGGACAGGCGAGCGACGTGAAGCACCTGGTCGCGGTCGATCATCGCTCGCGATTGTAGGACGAGCCCGGGGCCGCAATCGGGTCGAGCTCGGCGGGCGGCGGCCCCGGCCGGCCCGTGAGGTCCGTCCACCGGCCGGGCGTGGAGAGGCGCTCGTCGCGCATCGCGAGCGCGGCGCCGGCCACGATGCCCACGGCGCCCGCGAGGCCGAGCCAGAGTCCCCACTCGCGCCCGCTTGCCTCATCGGGGATGGCCACCACCCGGAACAGCACCAGCACTACGCCGACCAGCCCGCCGATCACCACGAGCGCCGAGAGCGCCGTTGGGACGGCGGGCACGCTGTGCCCCGCGGTGACGATGGCCAACAGCACGCCGCTCGCCGCTAGGAAGGCGAGCAGGACGTCGATGGCGGCAAGGGACTCCCAGCCGCTGAGGCCGTCCGGCCTGTACCACGGCACGAACAGCGATACGAGCAGCGCCACGCCGGACGCCGCCGCCATCCATTCGCCGGCGCGCAGCCTTCGCAGATCCATCCGGCGGGCAGCGTACCGCCGCACGGCGCCGGACGGTTCCGGCGCCGCCGCCCCCGGCTCTGAGGGAGGCGCCGGGAGCGGACGGGCCGGAGCGGCGGGGCCGCCGCGGGGGAAGCCGAAGCCCCGCCGGCTGGCTCGAACGGTTCTTGCCGGCGACCCGCTGGGACGCTACGTCCGAGCAGCACAGAGGTTCCCACCGCGATGTGCGCGTCGCAGTAGGGACTGCCCGCGTCCGGGGGTACGGCTAGCCGTACCCGCTCAGCTCTGCAGGCGTGCCGCGCGCAGCGTGTTGACCAGCAGCATCGCGCGTGTCATCGGCCCCACGCCGCCGGGCACCGGCGTGATCGCCCGGGCCCGCTCCTTGGCGGACTCGAAGTCCACGTCGCCGACCAGGCCGGCGTCGGTGCGGTTGGTGCCGACGTCGATCACGACGGCGCCCTCGCGCACCATGTCACCGGTCACCAGCCCCGGCGATCCGACCGCGGCGATCAGCACGTCCGCCTCCCGGCACACGGCGGGCAGGTCGCGCGTGCGCGAGTGGCAGTGCGTGACGGTGGCGTTCGCCGCCAGGAGCAGCTGCGCGAGCGGCTTGCCGACCAGGATCGAGCGCCCGATCACCACCGCCCGGGCGCCCTCGAGCTCCGCCCCCGCCTCCTTCAGCAGCTCCATCACCCCGGCCGGCGTGCAGGCCACCATCGCCTCCTCGCGGTCCTGCATCAACAGGCCCGCGTTGACGGCGGTCAGACCGTCCACGTCCTTGACCGGGTCGATCAGTGCGATGAAGTCGTCCTGGTCCAGGTGCCCCGGGAGCGGCAGCTGCAGCAGGATGCCGTGCACCCGCTCGTCCTCGTTGAGGTGACCAAGCAGCCGCGCCAGCGCGCCCGGCGCCACGTCCGCGTCCACCTCGTGGTGGAACGACTCGATCCCGACCTCGGCGCAGTCCTCGCGCTTCATGCGCACGTAGATGGCCGAGGCGGGGTCGTCGCCCACCAGCACGGTGGCAAGGCCGGGCTTGACCGGCAGCTCGGCCACCTGGCGCGCGACCTCCTCCTTTACACGGGCCGCGACGGCCTTGCCATCGATGATCTCGGCGCTCACGGCGGCGCAGCCTACTCAGGAGCGCCGCTTCAGCGGCGCGTAGTCCGCCATCAGCTTGCGCTCCGAGCCGTCGGAGGCGAAGCGCACGACCACCAGGCCGCCCGGCTCCACCCCGACCACCACGCCCTCGCCGAAGTTGGCGTGCGTCACGTCGTCGCCCAGCGCGAAGATCGCTCCGGGCCCGGCGGGCTCCGGTGCCGCGGCCGTCCCGCTGCCCCAGGTGGCCGCGGCCTCGCGGCCCACCGGCCCTTGCTCCTCGCGGTCGGTCAGCTCGATCGGTATCTCGTCCACGAAGCGGCTGCGCAGGTTCCAGTCGCGGTTGCCGAACAGCGCGCGTGTGCGCGCGTAGGTGAGGTACAGCTCGCGCTTGGCGCGCGTGATCCCGACATAGGCGAGCCGGCGCTCCTCCTCGAGGTCGCCCGCCTCGATCGAGCGCGAGTGCGGGAACACGCCGTCCTCCATCCCGATGATGAAGACGGTGCCGAACTCGAGCCCCTTGGCGTTGTGCAGTGTCATCAGCGTGACCAGGCCCTGCTCGTCGCGCAGGTTGTCCTGCTCGGAGAAGAGCGCGATCTGCTGCAGGAACTGCTCGACCGACGGCTCCTCGGCGGTGGCGTCGTACTCGCGCGCGACGCCGACCAGCTCCTCGAGGTTCTCGAGCCGCACCTGGGACTCCACGGTGCGCTCGGCCTGGAGCGCCTCGGTGTAGCCGCTCTCCTCCAGCGTCTCGGCCAGCAGGTCGCCGACCCCGATGGAGGCCATCGCTCCGGCGCGGGCCGAGCCCGCGCCCTCGCGCACGGCGCCATCCACGCGCTCGCGCAGCCGCTCCATCACCGACATGAAGCGCCCGACCGCCTTGACCGCGGCGGTCCCGAGGCCGGGCACCTTCTCGGGCGCGGCGGCCACCTCCCAGACGGGAGCGCCGATCGTGTTCGCGTATCCGACCAGGCGCGCCTGCGAGGTCTGCCCGATCCCGCGCCGCGGCGAGTTGACGACCCGCCCGAAGGCGACCGTGTCGGACGGGTTCACCAGCAGCGTCAGGTAGGCCATCGCGTCCTTGATCTCGGCCCGCTCGTAGAAGCGAGTGCCCCCGATCACCTGGTAGGAGACGCCGTAGCGAACCAGCATGTCCTCGAGCACGCGGCTCTGCGCGTTGGCGCGGTAGAACACGGCGATGTCGTCGCGCGAGCCGCCCTCGTCCACCAGGCGCTCGATCTCGGACACCACGAAGCGGGCCTCCGCGTGCTCGTCCTCCAGCTCGCGCACGTGCACCGGGTCGCCCTCGCCGAGCTCCGACCAGAGCGACTTCTCCTTGCGCGACCGGTTGTTGGAGATCACCGCGTTGGAGGCGTTCAGGATCGTCTGTGTCGAGCGGTAGTTCTGCTCGAGCTTGACCACCGTCGCGTCCGGGAAGTGGTCCTCGAAGTCGAGGATGTTGCGGATATCGGCGCCGCGGAAGCGGTAGATCGACTGGTCGTCGTCGCCGACCACGGCGAGGTTGCGGTGCTCCTCGCCGAGCAGCTGCAGCCAGCGGTACTGCGCCTGGTTGGTGTCCTGGTACTCGTCGACCAGCACGTGGCGGAACGAGCGGCGGTAGCGGTCGCGCACCTCGTCGAACAGCTCGAACAGGTTCACGCAGCGGAACAGCAGGTCGTCGAAGTCCATCGCGTTGGCCGAGTGCAGCCGCTGCTCGTAGAGGTCGTACACGTCCGCCGCGGTCTGCTCGAAGAAGCTGCCGACCTTGAGCCGGTAGGCCTCGGCGTCGAGCAGCGCGTTCTTGGCGTCCGAGATCTGTCGGCGGATGCCGCGCGCCGGGAACCGCTTCGGATCGATGTCCAGCTCGTCGACGCAGTTCTTGACCAAGCGCAGGGAGTCCTGCTCGTCGTAGATCGTGAAGCCGCGCGTGTAGCCGAGCCGCTCGGCGTCTGCGCGCAGCATGCGCGCGCAGGCGGAGTGGAAGGTCATCACCCACATCGCCCGGGCCCGCCGACCGACCAGCAGCTCCACGCGCTCGCGCATCTCCTGCGCGGCCTTGTTCGTGAACGTGATCGCGAGGATCTCGCCGGGCCCGGCCTGGCCGGTGCCGACGAGGTGCGCGATCCGGTGGGTCAGCACGCGTGTCTTGCCCGAGCCGGCTCCGGCAAGGATCAGCAGCGGACCCTCGCCGTGCAGCACGGCCTGCCGCTGAGGCTCGTTCAGCCCCTCGAGCAGGCTCTCGGTTGCGACTGGTGCGCTCACCCTGGCGAGGATAGAAGCGCGGGCGGCGGGGTTGTGGCTACGGGCAGAACACGTTGCGGCACTGCAGCGCGTTGCCGTTGCCGCTGGCCGTGTTGCCGCCCGCGTCGGTGACCCCGGCCACGGCGTCGATGCCGAAGTCGCCGTTGTCGTCGGCGCGGTTGCCCTGCAGCCGGGTGGCGGTGCCTCTCACGTCGATGCCGTCGTCGCCGTTGTCGTGCGCGTAGTTGCGGCGCAGCACGGTGCCGGCCGTAAAGCCGCCGACGCGGATGCCGTCCGGTTCGGAGTCGGGTCCCGTCGCCGAGCCGAACGCCTCGTTGTCCACGAGGACGTTGTTCGAGCCGGCGCGCACGACGATGCTGCCGTTGCCGCAACCACCGACCCGGTTCTCCGCCGCACGGTTGCTGTTTCCGGAGATCTCGAGGCACGCGCTGAAGGGGCCGCTGCCGTCGATCTGATTGCGCACGATCCGGGCACCGTCGGTGAAGATCGAGAACCTGTACCCGGTCGAGTCGGCCACCACGAAGCCGGGCGACCCGCCGACGGAGAGCCCGCTGCCGGACCGGCCGAACGACACCTCGCTGTGCCTGACGGCGTTGCCCTCACCGCCGCTGATGCTGATCCCCGTGAAGCCGCTCGCGCGCACGTTCCGGATCGTCACGAAGCTGGCGTCCCGCATGGCCACGGCCGTTCCCCACCCGCCCAGGACGCCGTTGCGGATAGTGACGCCGTCGTAGCCGCCCCTGTTGTCGATGCCGGTGTCCGGCACTGGGTCCGCCGTGGACAGCAGCGGGCCGTCGATGCCGTGTCCGCCCAGGTCGAGGTCCACTCCGTCGGCGCCGATGACGAGCCCGCCCTCGCCGAACTCGCGGCAGTTCAGGTCATCGCTCAGCCGAACGTCCTCGGTCACGGTGTCGCCACACTCGAGGTTCGCCGTTGTGAATGCTCTGTCCTCGCCGCAGCCGGGAGCGCCCGTCTGCTGGGAGTCCCTCGCGCACAGCCGGTAGTGGTAGGTCGTGGAGCGCTGGAGGTCCTGCACCCGCTCGGATACCTGCCGCGGCGTGTTTACCGCAACAGTCGTAGAGGCGTGCGCCGTCTGCGCGTCGTAGGCGCTGGTGAGCCCGTACTCGAACCAGTACTCCACTTGGCCGCCGGAGTCGCTGGTCACGCTCCCCGAGAGGTCCGCGCGCGTGGCGTTGACCTCGTGCGGGTTGCCGGTCTGGGCCGCAGCGCAGCCCGACGCCAGCAATCCTGCGAGTACCACGGTTACGACGACCCTGCCCCTGATGGGGCGACCGTATCCCTGTGCTAGCGACCGGTCAAGGCGAGGCGGCGCAAAAGACGTTGCGGCACTGCAGCGGGTTGCCGCTGCCGGCCGCGGTGTTGCCGCCCGCGTCGGTGACCCCGGCCACGGCGTCGATGCCGAAGTCGCCGTTGTCGTCGGCGCGGTTGCCCTGCAGCCGGGTGGCGGTGCCGCGCACGTCGATGCCGTCGTCGCCGTTGCCGTGCGCGTAGTTGCCCTGCAGGAGCGTGCCAGCCGTGAAAGGTCCCACCGACATGCCGTCCGAGGTGCCGGATGCCTCGTTGCCGATCACCTGGTTGTCGGAACCCGCGGCGATCACAAGCGGGCATCCGAGCACGCGGTTGTCGGCGATTCGGCCGCGGTTCCCCGATACGCGGAGACAGTCGAAGAAGTCGCTTCCGCTGTCGATCTGGTTTCTGACGACTCGCGCGGAGTCCCCGGAGATCGTTCACTGCGTCCCCGAGGAGTCGGCGACGACCAGACCCTCGCTGCCGCTGGCAAGCAGGCCAGGCGCGAAGACCGTGCCGGTCATCACGGACGACCGGATCGTGTTCGACTCGCCCCCGTCAATACGGACGCTGTTGTTCCCCACGCGCAGGTCGACGTTGCGAAGCAGGTTGAAGCTGGCATCCGCCAGGCGGACGCCGGTGGCCCACCGCTGCACGCTGCCGTTGCGGATCGTCACGTCGTCGTAGCCGCCGGTGTTGTCCACGCCGGTTCCGCTGGCTTCCTTGGCGGCCCTCCCCGACGGCCCGTTCAGAGCCTTGCCGTTGAGGTTGATGTCCACGCCGTCCGCGCCGATGACCAGGCCCGTCGGTGGAGAGTGCTCGCAGTCCACGAACCCGCTCAAGGTGAAGTCGCGGGTGATCACGTCGCCGCACTCCAGATTGGGTGTGGTGAAGCTCTTGTCCTCACCGCAGCCCGGCCCACCGCCCTGCTGGGAGTCCTGGGCGCATAGCCGGTAGTGGTAGGTGGTCGAGCGCTGAAGCCCGGTGACACCCACGAAGACCGTGCGCGGCTCGTTCACCTGCGTCGAGACCGTCGAGTGCGCCGTATCGGAGCCGTAGGCCATGGTTTCGCCGTACTCCATCCAGTACTCGACGTCACCGCCCGTGTTGCTGACCACGCCGCCCAGGAAACGCGCCTGGGTCCCCGACACAGCGTCCGGGTTTCCGGTCAACCCGGTCGCGCAGCCCGTGCATGCGACCGCAAGCAGCGACCGAGTGCGGTGAGGGCCCCCTGCCGATGAACGGAAATCTACCGCTCAGAGGTCCCGCCGCGCAAACGCCGCCCGGGCCGCCGCGGCGATCAGCAGGAGGTAGGCGGCGGCCCATGGCCACAGCAACGGCCCGGCCTCCTGAGCCCCGCCGAATGGCCCGAGCTGCACGATCAGCGCGGTGTTCCCGCCGATGCTCTCGGTGAGCGAGTTCAGGCCGCCCTGGTAGAGCGCCTCGAACGGCAGCAGCCAGGAGGCCACCTCGGCGATGTTCTTCAGCGTTTCGACGTTGAGCGCGTCTCCGATCTGCCCGAGCAGCCCGGCCGCCAGCCCGGCGCCGAAGGCCATGAACACGGCGATCCCGTTGGCCGTGGCCGAGAGGAAGATCGAGCCGAGCAGCGACAGCGCCGCGATCACGACCACGCCGGCGACCAGGCCGAGGCCCGGGCTCACCGGGTCCGCGGGCCACCAGCCGCCCGCGACGCCGGTGATCACCATCGCCCCCGTATAGACGGCGGCGACGTAGAGCGCACACACGCCCGCCGCGGCGGCAAAGCGCCCTCCGAGCAGCGCCGTTCGGCCCAGCGGCCGCACAACGAGTGGCTGCAGCAGGCCGCGCTCGGCGTCGCCGCGCACGGCACCCAGCGTCAGGAACACCGCCAGCACGCACCCGAGGAACAGCGTGGTGAACATCGCCAGGCCGAGCAGCGTCGAGCCTGTGAGCACCTCGTCGTTGACGTCGAGCACGGCGCCCGCGGCCTGGGCGTCGATCGAGTCGAAGGCGGCCTCGGTGCCGACCCCGTACAGCGCCAGGAAAGCTACCGTCAGGAGCAGCACCACCACGAACACGCGCCGGCGGGTGGACTCGCGCAGGGCGTAGGCGGCGACCGTCAGCGCGCCGCTCAAGAGGCCGTCACGCCCTCGACCGCCTCGAGATAGGTGTCCTCCAGCGTCGACGACAGGACGCGCACCTCGTACACGCGCTCGCCCGCCGCGACCAGCTCGGCGACGATCTTCGGCACCTGCTCGCGGCTCGCCTCGGGGAAGGAGCGCACGCCGGATTCGAGCTCCACCTCCACCCCGCCCGCTCGCGCCAGCTCGGCCGGGCTGCCGCGCGCCACGATCCGCCCGCCGACCAGGATCGCAACGCGGTCGCAGACTCGCTCGACCTCGCTGAGCAGGTGCGAGTTGAGCAGCACCGCCACCCCGCGCCGCTTGAGCTCCAGCAGCAGGTCGCGCACGATGCGGCGCCCGACGGGGTCGAGCGCGCTCGTGGGCTCGTCGAGCATCAGCAGGCCGGGAGTGCCCACCAGCGCCTGCGCGATGCCGAGCCGCTGCTGCATGCCCTTCGACATCGCGCCGACGCGCGTGCCGGCCGCGTCGGCCAGCCCGACCAGCTCGAGCAGCTCGCGTCGCTCCGCCTCCCCGCCCTCGGAACGCGCCAGCCGCTGGTGCAGGCTGAGCAGTTCGTGGGCGCGCAGCCACTCGGGGAAGCGAAACAGCTCGGCCAGGTAGCCGATCGTCGCCCGGGCCGCCGCCGATCCAGCCGGCTCGCCGACCACGTGCGCCTCCCCCGCGGAGGGGCGCACCAGCCCGCAGGCGATCTTCACGAGCGTCGACTTGCCGGCCCCGTTGGGCCCCAGCAGCCCGACCAGCTCCCCCGGCTGCACCTCGAGATCTACGCCAGCGAGCGCCACGGTCCCGCCGTAGCGCTTGGACAGCTCGCGGCAGTCGAAAGCTGCGGGCACTATTGACCGGCTCAGCCGCCCACGGAGTCCGGCCCGCGCCGGCGCTCCAGCCGCCGGACCTCGGCGCCGCCGGGCTTGCGCCCCGTCTGCTCGGCCACCAGCTCCTCGAGCTCGGTGAGCCGGTTGGCGAGGCCGCTGATCGCGTCGGCGACCGGGTCGGGCAGGTGGGCCCAGTCGGCGTCCGGGCCTTCGGGCCGGCGGCCGTCCACGCGGACCGGGTGCCCGGGATTGCCGACCACGGTGGCGTCCGCGGGCACGTCGTGGATCACGACCGAGTTGGCGCCGATCTTCGAGCGCGAGCCGACCGCGATCGGGCCGAGCAGCTTGGCGCCGGAGCCGATCATCACCTGGTCGCCGACGGTCGGGTGGCGCTTGCCGCGGGCGAACCCGGTGCCCCCGAGCGTCACGCCCTGGTACATCGTCACGTGATCGCCGACCTCGGCCGTCTCGCCGATCACGACTCCCGCGCCGTGGTCGATGAACAGCCCGCGGCCGATGCGCGCCGCCGGGTGGATCTCCACGCCCGTCACGACCTTCATGAGGTTGGCGAGGATGCCGGGCAGCAGCGGAACGCGCGCCTCGTGCAGCGCGTGCGATACGCGGTGCGCGAGCAGCGCCTGCACGCCGCCGTAGGTGAGCAGGATCTCGACCCGGCTGACGCCCCGTGCCGCGGGGTCGCGCTGCTGGGCGGCGGTCAGGTCCTCGCGGACCTCCTGCGCCACGCGGGCGAATGTGGCGAGGCCGATCATGGCGCGAAGAATGGCGTGCTCACGTAACGCTCGCCCGAGTCGGGGACGATCGCGACGATCCGCTTGCCGGTCATCTCGGGACGCGAGCCGACCTCGATCGCGGCGTGCAGGACCGCCCCGCCGGAGATCCCCGCCAGCACGCCCTCGCGGGCGGCGCTGCGACGCGCCGTCTCGATCGCGTCCTCGTCGTCGACGGCGATGATCTCGTCCAGCACGTCGCGGTTGAGCACGTCGGGCACGAAGCCCGCGCCGATGCCCTGGATCTTGTGCGGGCCCGGCAGCCCTCCCGACAGCACAGGCGAAGCCTTCGGCTCGACGGCGACCACCCACAGGTCGGGATTGCGCTCCTTGAGCCGCTCGCCGCAGCCGGTGATCGTTCCTCCGGTCCCCACGCCGGCCACCAGCACGTCCACGCGCCCGTCGGTGTCGCGCCAGATCTCCTCTGCCGTCGTGCGGCGGTGGATCTCCGGGTTGGCCGGGTTGGAGAACTGGTTGGGCACCCAGCAGTCCCCGCGATCCCGGCAGATGCGGCGGGCCGCCTGGACCGCCTCGTCCATGCCGCCCATGGACTCCACGAGCACTACCTCGGCTCCGTAGAGGCGCAGCAGGTTCTCGCGCTCGCGGCTCATGCCCTGCGGCATGGTGAGGACCAGGTCATACCCCTTGGCGGCGCAGACGAACGCGAGCGCGATGCCGGTGTTCCCCGACGTGGACTCGACGATCGTGTTGCGGCCGGGCTCGATCCTGCCCTCGGCCTCGGCGACGTCGATCATCGACACTCCGATGCGGTCCTTGACGCTCCCCGCCGGGTTGTGGGACTCGAGCTTGCCGAGCAGCTCCGCGTCGCAATCGGGCGCGAGCCGCGTCAACCGCACCATCGGCGTATTGCCGACGAGGTCGGCCAGGTTCTCGGGAATCGCGCCGGTAACCGGCGGGACGGTCATGGCCCGACTGTAGCCGCGAGGGCGTCTCGCGGGGGCGTGTCCTGGGTAAGTGGGGCTTGTGGAGGCGGACCGGTACCTCGAGCAGGCCCGGCGCGAGAGCGAACTCGCGCGCGGCCAGCGCGAGCGGGCCCAAGGAGCCCAGCGCTTCGCGCTGCGCCAGGTCGATGAAGGCCTGCGCGAGCATTTCCTGCGCGTGGCCGGACGGGCGGAGTGGGAGTACGTCATCCACGCGGAACGGGCTCGGCGCTTCGCCGCCAGGGCAGAGAGAGGGGCCTCGAAAGGCCCCTCTCTATCCGGCCTGCCGGAACGTCTGTCCTAGGGGTGCCGGGCGCCCGCGAGGGCCTCTGCGGCGGGCAGTGCGAACACGAGCGCGGTGAGGGACAGGACCTTGAGGGCGGTGTAGCGGCTGGTGAGCTTGGCGAACATGTGGCCTCCGGGATTCGGGGATCGCTTACAGGCCAAGCATCCCGCCCAACCAACGGCCTGGAAAGACACCCTAGGTATCGATCGGCCAGCCCCGGGCCTGGCGTCTCCTAGATGTAGTACATCGGCGCGCCGGCCGCCTGGGCCTCGCGCTCCGCTACCTCGGCGATCGTCGATCCGCCGAGCACGTTCTTCACCGCTTCCACGGCCTCCGTCCACACCGCGCCGTTCGCCGACGCGTCGGCGCCCAGCTCGCCCTCCAGCAGCTCGACGACCTCGAGCACGGTGATCTCCGTCGGTGGGCGGGCGAAGGTGTAGCCGCCCTTCACCCCGCGCTGCGACTGCAGGATGCCGGCGCGGCGGAGGCTCGCGAACAGGCCCTCGAGGAACTGCACGGGGATGTCGCGCGCCCGCGCGATGTCGCCGATCGGGACGGGCGTGGACTGCCCACGGCGGGCCAGCTCCGCGAGTGCTCGTACCGCATACGGCGACTTGGTGGTGATCACCAGCACCGGGCGTCACTCTACGGTATGCGGATGCCACCGCCGAGGCGCCTGGACCTGTGGGTGCCGCCGCTCGTTCTGATGGGCGTGATCTTCGTGCTCTCGGGGCAGCCCAGCCTCGACTCGGGCCTTGGCCTGCTCGACACGATCGGCCGCAAGCTCGTGCACTTCGGCGAGTACGCGCTGCTCTGCTTGCTCTGGTGGCGCGTGTTCTCGGACGGGCTGCCCGCCCGGCGGGCCGTCGTGCTCGCGTTCCTCGTCGCGAGCGCGTACGCCGCGACCGACGAGTACCACCAGACGTTCGTGGACGGGCGCCATGGGACCCCGCTCGACTGGGCGATCGACAGCGCCGGCGCGGCGCTGGCCGCGCATCGGCTGCTGCGACGCGACCGGGCGGCGACGTGAGGCTCCGCCGCCTTCCGATCGAGTCCGCCCAGCCACTGGTGGTCTTCGCGGTCGCGCGCCTCGCGATCGCGGTCGCGGCCCTGTTCGCGATCGTCGTCCTGGGCTTCCCGTACCACGGCAGCGGCCTCGCCGTGATCGGCGGGCTGGCGGTGCCGTGGGCGATCGGCTGCCTCGTGGTGGCGCGGCGCGAGCCGGGGCTCGTGCTGAGCCCGCTCGTGCCGGCCGGCGACCTCTTGATCCTGATCATCCTCGAAACGGTCGCCCCGGACACCTACGGCGCGGTACGAGCCGCGGCGCTGTTCCTGATCGCCGTACATGCGCACTTCCAGGGTGAGCGGCGTGGAGTCATGGTGGCGGCGCTCGGCTCCGGGGCCTTGGTCACCGCGTCCGCTGTGCGCGGTGACACGCCGGTGCCCGGCGACGTCCACGCCTTCTACGAGACGGTCTTCGTGCTCTCGTGCCTGGCCACCGGGCTGGTGGTCGGCAGCCTGCGCACCGCGGAGTCGGCCAGCCGGCTGCGAGCGCGCAGCCTGTCGCGCCGCACGATCCAGGCCGAGGCAGAGGTCCGCCGGCGCGTGGCGGAGGCGATCCACGACGGTCCCGTCCAGGAGCTGATCGGGCTGGACATGATGCTGTCGTCGGCGCGCAAGGCCGCGTTCGAGGGCCGCGGCGAGGACGCCACGCGGCTGCTCGACGAGGCGCGTGAGATGACCGAGCGCAACATCCGCGTGCTGCGCGACGGCCTCGTGGACCTCGGCCCGCACGCGTTCGAGGAGCTCAGCTTCGAAACCGCGATCGAGAACTGCCTGCCGGTCTGGAAGCGTCGCTACGGCGTCGAGGTGCTCGCGACTATCGACCGCATCGAGCTGGCGCCCGACGTGGCCGGCGACCTGTTCCGCATCGCCCAGGAGGCGGTCGTGAACGCCGGGCGACACTCTGGCGCCGCGGCCGTGTCGATCAACCTGAGGAGGGTCGACTCCAGCCTGGAGCTGCGCGTGACCGACAACGGCAGCGGGTTCGGCGAGATCGACCCGCTCGGCGCCTCGGAGCCCGGCCACCTGGGCCTGGCGATGATGCGCGAGCGCGCCGAGCTGCTCGGCGGGAGCCTCGACATCGAGACTTCGGAGCGCGGCACACGCGTGCTCGTGCTCGTGCCGGCCTCGCGCCGCCTGTGAGGCAACTCAGTTTCATCGAGCCGGCGCGATTGTGATCGTGACCTCTGGGATTCGCACGACCGGCCGGCTGCCCGGAAGGATTGGGGCATCCCCGTCGCGGATGACCACGATTCGGTCGTAGGCGCCCGGGCTCGGCTGATACTGCCTCCCCATCTCCCTCGACAGGCGTCTGGGCGCATAGATCGTGATGCCCTTGCGCCGCAAGGCGTAGGCGACCGCCGACTGGAAGGTCAGGCTGTTGCGGACCTGGATCGGCACGTCCAGGAGGACGCCGCGGCTGCCTGCGACCGCCTCCGCCACGCGGGCGCTCGTCGCCTCGACCCGGGGGTAGTCCTTGAGCCCGGGCGGCAAGCGCTCGGGGTCATCGTAGTCGCGGCCCAAGGCGACGAGGGTGGCAACGGCGGCGACCGCCACCAGCCCCGCGAGGCCCGAGGCGACCGTGCGCCGCGCGATCTCACGATGGAACGTCGGGCGCAGGGCCCACGCCGACCAGGCGAGCATCAGCCACACCCACATTCCGGCGGGTGAGGTCCAGACCAGCACGTAGGTCAGGGCGGCGAACCCGAGTGTGCTGCTCGGAATCGACCCTGCCACCAACGCCACCGACAGGATCAGCAGGGTCGCGAGCGCAAGCCCAGCCGACAGTTCGTGCCGTCTTCGCCGCAGCGCCACCACCAGCAGCACCAGCAGGCCGGCGAGTAGGAGGACCAGCGACACCGTCGTTGCCACCGGCACCCGCATCGGTTCCACGACGCGCTCGTACTGCGCCCGGGAGCGCTTGACCCACCAGGGCACCACTCCGATCGCCCGAGCCGCGGTCTTCCAGCCGGCCTTCGCCCCGCCGGTCGGATGGTCGTCGGTCGCGATCCGATAAGCCAGGGTGAGGTTGCCGGGGTCGTGACGTATTTCGTCGAAGATGGGCGCGCTCCAGCAGACCAACCCGATCAACGCGGCCGCGATCGCCCAGCGGCGCAGCCGGGCAGCGGGGCGAAGCCGCCTCCAGGCCACCAGGCCGCCCACCGCCACCCCGAGGGCTGCGACCGTCGGGATCAGGTAGGTGAAGTGGACCTGCGCGACGTAGCTGGCGACGACGGCGAGCACGGGCAGCAGGCGATAGTCCCCGCAGGCCACCGACCAAGCCACGAACAGCAGAAGCGTGAATGGGAAGACCCCCGCCCAGCAGTTCCAGACCTCGTACGGCACCTCGACCGGCAGCGAGCGGGACATGAGAGCGACCGCGATCGCCGCCGCGATCGCGAGGGCCAGGCCTCCGCGCCGACCGGCGAGGACCACCACGCCGAGGACGCACGCTACGTTGACCGCGCCCATTGTCAGCACGGTCGCCTTCGGCCCCAGATGGGCCGGAACCGCGAGCAGCCAGTACAGCATCGGACCCAGGCTGTAGGTCGCCTCGTGGATCAGCGGAGACGACTGCGAGTACTGCCCCACCAGCGGCGGATGCTCGCTGAGCACGTCGAAGGCGCGCAGGGCGATCATGCCGTCGTCGCTGCTCGGATACCAGCCGAAGTCGATCGCGTGGACGGTCGCGACGATCACGGGGATCGCCGCAACCAGGCCCAGCAGAGGAGCGAACGCGCGCGCGTTCAGCGACGAGCCATTGCCTCGCGCATTCGGCACGCTCGCCACATGCGCAGTCTTCCCCCACCAGTCGACTCATCACACCAGCTAGCGCGGAACTGCCGTCGCCGCTCCCGGGCAGTGCGCGCCGCTCACGGCGATCGTGGCGCGGGCGACGATGTCGCGGGAGGAACGGCCGAGCAGCACGCCGTAGCAGCCCGGCGCCGCCTGCCAGCGGTCGCGGCGGGCGTTCCAGAACGAGAACGCGCGAGCGCCGAGCTGGAAGTGAATCCGCGTCCGACGGCCCGGGCGCAGCGTCACCGACTCGAAGCCCTTGAGCTGGAGCGGTGGCTGAAGGCGCCCCGGCGCGCCCGGCAGCGCGAGGTAGAGCTGCGGCACCGCCACGCCGGTGCGGCGACCGGTGTTGACCACCTCGACGGACATCCGCGCGCCGACACCGCTCGGCGGCGCCCCCAACCGCAGGCGCCGGAACGCGAAGCGCGTGTAGGAGAGGCCGTGCCCGAACGGGAAGGCCGGTGCGATGCGGCGCTGGTCGTACCAGCGGTACCCGACCAGCACGCCCTCGGTGTAGTGCACGACATCGCCGACGCCGGGATAGCGCCTGCGGTTGCCCGCCGTGGGCAGGTCGCCCTCGCGGCGCGGGAACGTGGCCGGCAGCCGCCCGCCCGGGTCCACGTCCCCGAACAGCACGCGCGCGATCGCGGCACCGCCACCGCTGCCCGGATACCACGCCTCGACGATGCCCTCCACGCGGTCCCGCCACGGCGTCAGCACCGGGCCGGCGGTTTCCAGGACCACGATCGTGTGATCGTTGGCTGCGGCCACCCGCCGGACAAGCTGGTCGCGCTTCAGGCCCTCGCCGGCCCCGCAGTCCAGCGCGAGGCAGGGCTTGTCCTCCCCCTCGCCCGCTGTGTCGGCGACCACGACGACCGCGGCGTCGGCGTCGCGCGCCACGTCGGCGGCGCGCTGGAGGTCGTCGCCGGGGTCGTAGCGCACGTCGACGCCGCGGCCCGCACGGGTCGCGATGCCCGCGCGCGGGGTCACCAGCGAGTAGGGCTGCACGTTTGAGGAGCCGCCGCCGTTCTTGTAGGCGTCGCCGTCGGCGCCGATGACCGCGAGCGACTTCAGCCGCGCCGGGTCGAGCGGCAGCGCCCGATCGTTCTTGAGCAGCACCGTCCCCGCCTCGGCCAGGCGGCGCGCCTCCTGCGCGTGGCCGGTCCTGTCGATGCGAGAGTCGTCGTCCACGTAGGCGGCCCTGTCGAAGAACCCGTGCGCGAACAGCGTCCGCAGCAGGTTGCCGACCGCGCGGTCGACGAGCGCCTGGCGGGTGCGCCCCGCCGCCAGCGCGGCCTGGACGGCCGCCGGCGTGTAGTTCTCGCCCCCGTCCGCATCGAAGAACGGGAACGGCTCGAAGTCCAGGCCCGCCAGCAACCCGCTGCCGATGCGCTTCGAGGCGCCGTAGTCGGCCAGCACGAACCCGCGGAAGCCCCAGCGACGCCGCAGGACCTGCTGCAGCAGCCACGTGTTCTCGCAGGCGTGCGGGCCGTTGAGCCGGTTGTAGGAGCACATGACCGAGCCGGCCTGGCCGTCCTTGACCGCGGCCTCGAACTGGGAGAGGTACAGCTCGATCAGCGTGCGTTCGTCCACGCGCGCGTCGACCTTGAAGCGGCTTCCGGCGGTCGTGCCGTCGGCCCGGCGCTGACCCTCCTGGTTGTTCACCGCGAAGTGCTTGACGTTCGCGATCACGCCCTGCGCCTGCGCGCCGCGGATCCACGCGACCCCGAGCTGCGCGGTGAGCAGCGGGTCCTCGCCGAGGCTCTCGAACGCGCGACCCCAGAGCGGGGTGCGCAGCAGGTTGATCGTCGGGGCGTAGACCACGTCGCTGCCCTTCAGCCTGGCCTCGTTGCCCACCAGGCCGCCGTCGCGCCGGGCGAGCCGCCGGTTGAAGCTGGCAGCCAGCGCAAGCGAGGAGGGCAGCGCGGTGCTCGGCCCCTGCCTCACCCCCACCGGTCCGTCGGTCAGGTACAGCGGCGGCAGGTCCAGCCGCGGCACGCCGAGGCCGGTGCCGGTATGAGTGCCGGGCAGCCCGGCCACGCCGCTCGCGTCGTCGCCGCCGAGCAGGCTGATCCGCTCGGCGGGGGTGAGCGCATCCAGGAGCAACTGGGCGCGGCGGTCGGGCGACATGGAGGTGTCGCACCACGGGTGGTCGCCGCAGCGACCCGCGGCTTCAGCAGCGGCGCCGGGCCATGCGGCCAGCAGCGCAAGTGTCACGGCGATCCATCGTCCCCTCACTGGAGGGGGACACTATCCGGGGGGCTATAGCCAGCCGCGCTCGGTGGCGATCAGGACCGCCTGCGCCCTGTCCACGGCGCCGAGCTTCGCGTACGTGTTGTGCAGGTGCGTGCGCACCGTGCTCGTCGACAGCTCGAGCTCGTGGGCGATCTGCTTGTAGACCTTGCCCTCCGCGAGCCGCTTCAGCACCTCGACCTCACGGGCCGAGAGCGGGCACGGGTCGACGTGGCGCTTGGCCTGGCCGTTGCCGTTCGGAAGCTCATACATGACCTCGCGCAGCTGCGCGGTGGTCAGGTCGCACGCGTGTGCGGCCTGCAGCAGCTCCTTGGGGTTGACCGGCTGCGCGTGCCCGTAGTGGGCGAGCATGTCGGCCAGCCGGACCAGCGCGGGCTCGCCCTCGGCGTCGTCGGCGTGGTGACGCTCGATCGCCATCGCGAGCCGGTTGGGAAGCGCCCAGCGCCGGGCGAGCACGCCGCCCACCAGCGCGTGGTCCACGCCCAGCTCGAGGCGCTCCTTGTGCAGGCGCTGCTCCGGAGTGCGGGCGTTGCCGTGGATCTGCGAGGGATAGCCGGGGTAGGCATGGCTCAGCACGAGCTTGCCGATGTCGTGCAGCAGCGCCGAGCAGAGCAGCTCGTCGCGATCCTCGTACTCGAGCTCGCGGGCGAGCCGGTCCGCTGCGGCCTGGGTGGCCACGGCGTGCAGGCGGAAGCGCTCGGGCATCAGGTCCCAGCCCGGGGTGCGCTCGAAGAAGTCGAAGGTGGTGGCCCGGGCGGCGAGCGTCTCGACGCCCTCCGGCGAGAGGATCTCGATCGCCTCGGGGATCCCGGCGACCTTGCCCTTCTTGCGCGGCGAGTTGCGGTTGGCGATGCGCAGGACCGTGATCACCAGCGCCACGTCGGACTCGACCGCCGCAACCACCTCGCCCACGGACGTGCGGTCCTCACGGACGACGCGCAGCACCCTGTCGCGGGACTCCGCGAGGGCGGGGAAGGCCTCCAGTGCATCGAAGGCGGCGGTCAGGCGACGGCCGTGGCCTTCGCTGTTCGGCGAAACCACCGGCTGCGAGCCGGCGGCTGTGGTGGTGGCGGCAGCTGGCATGTGCGGTCCCACTGGCTATCGGCAGGGCGCGACAAACGCTTGAGAGCCGCCGATCAGCTGGCGGAGGCTTTTTCCAGCGCAGAATCGATGCGCGCGAGCGTCTCGTCGCGCCCCAGCGCGGCCACCGACTCGAAGATGCCGGGCGAGACGGTGGTGCCGGCGATCGCCACGCGCACCGGCTGGAAGACGTCCTTTGGTTTGGCGTCAAAGCGCTCGACCACGCCGCGCAGCGCCCGCTCGACCGTCTCCACGTCGAACGGCTCGGCCTGCTCCAGCGCCTCCCGCGCGGCGCGCAGCCGCTCCGGAGCACCGTCGCGCATCACCTTGCTCCAGGCCTGCTCGTCGAAGTCCCGGCGCTCGACCAGGAACCCGGCCAGCGGCCAGAAGTCGGCGAGCGTCTGCATCTTGTCCTGGCTGATCTCGACGGCCTCGGTGGGCAGCTCGCGGCCGGTCAGCTGCTCGAGCCGGCCCTTCAGCTCCTCGACGGGCAGCTCGCGCAGGTAGCGCCCGTTCATCCAGCGCAGCTTCTGCTCGTCGAACACCGCCGGGTTCTTCGACACTCGCGACAGGTCGAAGCGCTCGATCAGCTCGTCGGTGGTGAAGAAGGTGGTCGACTCGTCGTAGCCCCACCCCAGCAGGGCGATGTAGTTGCGCACGGCCTCGGGCAGGTAGCCGGAGTCGCGCAGCTCCTGGACCGAGGCGGCGCCGTGGCGCTTGGAGAGCTTCTTGCCGTCGGGGCCGTGCAGCAGCGGGAGGTGCGCGTAGGCCGGCGGCTCCTCGCCGAGCGCGCGCAGGATCATCACCTGGCGCGGCGTGTTGGAGATCTGGTCCTCGCCGCGGACGACCTGCGTGATGCCCATGTCGCGGTCGTCCACAGCCGCAGCCAGGTTGTAGAGGGCGCTGCCGTCCGAGCGGCGAATCACGAAGTCCTGGATCGCCTGATTGGGCGTGGCGATCTCGCCGCGGATCTGGTCGTGGATCACCGTCTCGCCCTCGTCGGGCACGCGCAGGCGCACCGCGCCATCGTCCTCGTAGGCGTGCCCGGCCGAGAGCAGCTGCTCGATCGCGGCGGTGTGCGCCGGCGCCCGCTCCGCCTGCGAGATCGGCCCCTCGTCCCAGTCGAGCTCGAGCCAGCGCAGCGCGTCGAGGATCTGCTCCACGTTCTCCGGCGTGGATCGCTCGCGGTCGGTGTCCTCGATGCGCAGCACGAACTCGCCGCCCTGACCGCGCGCGAGAAGCCAGTTGTACAGTGCCGTCCTCGCGCCGCCGATGTGCAGCACGCCCGTGGGTGACGGTGCGAAGCGAACTCTCATTCCCCTTCGATGCTAATCGGCGCCCACGTCTCGACGGCCGGCGGCCTCGTGCAGGCGCACGAGCGGGGCGTCGAGCGCGGGTGCGACGCGATCCAGGTCTTCAACCAGTCGCCGCGCATGTGGCGCCCCACCCGCTGGAAGCCTGACGACGTCGCGCGGTTCCTCGAGCTGATCGAGGGCGGGCCGATCAAGTCGGCCACGATCCACGCCGTCTACCTGATCAACCCGGCCACCAAGGACCGCGACATGCGCCGCAAGTCGGCAGACTCGCTGATCCACGCCCTGCGCATGGGCGACGAGATCGGGGCCGACGGCGTCGTGCTCCACCCCGGCTCCACCCTCGGCGAGCCCCACGCCGAGGCGCTGCCGCGGGCGGGTGACATGGTGCGCCACGCGCTCTCCGAGTCGGACTCGTGCCGCCTGCTGCTGGAGAACACCGCCGGGGCGGGCAACACGCTGGGGCGCTCCTTCGAGGAGCTGCGCGAGCTGATCGACCTGGCGGGCGGCGACAAGCGCATCGGCGTCTGCCTCGACTCCTGCCACATGCTCGCCAGCGGCTTCGACATCCGCAGCGCGGACAAGCTCGGCGCTGTGATCGACGACTGCGTGAAGATCGTCGGCCTGCGCCGGCTGCGCTGCCTGCACATGAACGACTCGCAAACGCCGCTCGGCTCGAACCGCGACCGCCACGCACCGCCCGGCGGCGGCGAGCTGGGCCCGCGCGGCTGCGCCGCCTTCCTATCGGAGCCGCGCTTCGAGAAGCTGCCGGTCCTGTTCGAGGGCCCGGGCGTGGAGGGCAAGGCGCCGGCGAAAGTGGACGTCGACGAGATGCGCAAGCTGCGCGCCAACGGGCTGCGGGCGCGCAAGCGGCGCGGCTAGCCGGCCGGCGCGACGGGCCTACAGCTCGTCGCGCAGGTCGAACGCTTCGTCGAAGTCGTCGAGCTCCGGCTTGCGGAAGAAACGCGGGTTCACGCAGTCGAAGGCTTCGGTGTAGCCGTCGTAGGCGCGCTCGACGGTCGCCCGGCACTGGGGCAGCGGCATCCCGGTCATCTTCACGCCGCCGAAACCGTGGCGGGTGCGTTCGGCCTGCTCGAACAGCTCCACGTCGATCTCGCCGCGGAAGACCTTGTTCATGCAGCCCATGAAGCGGCGCCCGGTGTCCTCGTCGTCGTACAGGTAGAGGAACTGGCAGCCCGACGCGATGCAGCCGGACGGGTGAACGACGCGGTCGCAGAACGAGCAGCACTGGCGGCACTCATGCAGCTCTGTGGACGTTCTGGCGGGAATAGGCGCCACTCGGAAAGTGTAGTAGCGCGCTGGCGCTCAGGCGACTACGCGCGCCGCGCCGTGCAGCGCCGAGAGCTCTGACTGGCAGGCAGTCGAGCCGGAAACCTTGAACTCGGGGCCCAGGACCAGCCGCCGCGGCCCCACGGCGAGCAGCAGCTCCTGCTCGCCCGGGTGGTGGCCGACGACCTCCTTCAGCTCCTCCAGGAAGGTGTCCGGCACGCCCGGCGAGACGTGCAGGCAGACGCGGCGGACGATGGCCTCGGTCACGGCCGCCTCCGTCGCGCGCAGGACCTCCTCCTCGCTGGGGTCGAACGGCTCGACCTCCTGCGCGACCAGCTTGGTCTCGCCCGCCTCCTTGTGGTCGACGCGCCCGCGCACGATCACGAGCTTGTCGACGTCGACCTTGTCGGCGTTCGCGGCATAGGCGGAGTTGAACACCAGCAGCTCGACCTGGCCCTCGAGGTCGTCGAGCGTGGCGAACATCATCGGGTCGCCCTTCTTGGTGCGGATGCGCTTGCACTCGGCGATCATGCCGCCGACCGTCACCCACTCGCCGTCCTTCTTGCCCGCCAGGTCGGCCAGCGAGCAGTCCACCTTCGCCCGCAGCGCGTGGCGCACCTCCTTGAGCGGGTGGCTCGAGAGGAACAGCCCGAGCGTCTCCTTCTCCCAGCCGTTCAGCTGCTTGCGGTCGTCGGGCAGCGCCGGGATCGGCAGGTCGTGGTGGGCCACGGCCTCCTCGCTGCCGCCGTCGAGGTCGAAGAAGGAGCTCTGGCCGCTGAGGGCGTCCTGCTGGGACTGGCCGCCCGCCGCCTGTGCCTGGGGCAGCACCTGCACCACGCCGGTGCGCGTGCCGGGCAGCGAGTCGAAGGCGCCGCACTTGACCAGCGAGTCGCTCGCCTTCTTGTTGACCGCCTGGCAGTCGACGCGCCGGCAGAAGTCCCAGATCGACGTGAACGGGCCGTCCTCCTCGCGGGCTCGGATGATCGCCTCGACGGCCAGGTAGCCCAGCCCCTTGACCGCATCGAGCCCGAAGCGGATGTTGCCCTCGACGACCTTGAAGTCGTGCCCCGACTGGTTCACGTCGGGCGGCAGGACCTCGATGCCCATGTCCTCGCACTGGGCCACGAAGAACGGCACCTTGTCCTTGGTCGACATCACCGAGGAGATCAGCGCCGCCATGTACTCGGCCGGGTAGTTGGCCTTGAGCCACGCGGTGCGGTAGGAGATCAGGCCGTAGCACGCGGCGTGGCTGCGGTTGAACGAGTAGTCGGCCGCGTTCTCGTTGACGCCCCACAGCTCCGCGATCACGGGCTCCGACGTGCCGCTGGCGCGCGCGCCCTCGAAGAAGCGGTCCTTGAGCGCCGCCATGCGGTCGCGCTGCTTCTTGCCGATCGCCTTGCGCAAATCGTCCGCCTCGGGGCCGGAGAAGCCGGCGATCCCCTTGGCGATCTGCATCGACTGCTCCTGGTAGAGGATCACCCCGCGCGACGACTCCGTGATCGGGCGCAGGCGCTCGTCGGTGTAGGTGATCGCCTCCGGGTTGCGCTTGTTGCGCGCGTAGGTGTCGATGAACCGCATCGCGCCCGGGCGGTAGAGCGCGCCGAGTGCCACGATGTCGTTGAAGTCGGTCGGCCGGACCTTCTTGAGGGCGTCGCGCATGCCGTCGGACTCGAACTGGAAGACGCCGATCGACTCGCCGCGGGCGAGCATCTCGTAGGTCTTGAGGTCGTCGAGCGGAAGCGTGGTCATGTCCGGACGATCGCCGGTCGACTGCTCGATGATGTCCAGCGCGGCCTCGATCACGTCGAGGTTGCGCAGCCCGAGGAAGTCCATCTTGAGCAGGCCGATCTCCTCGATCGGCTTCATCGGGTACTGCGTGACGGTGCGGTAGGCCCGTTCGCCGTCACCGGCCGAGGCGCCCTTATCCTCCGCCAGCTGGAGCGGCACGATGTCGGTCAGGGGCCGGTCCGCGATCACGACGGCGGCGGCGTGGATCGACGAGTTGCGCACGATCCCCTCGAGCCCCTTGGCGACCTCGATGATCTGGCGCGCCTCGGGCTCGGAGTCGTAGACGCGGCGCAGGTCGGCTTCCTCGGTGAGGTACTGGTCGAACGACTTGGAGCGGCCCATGATCGGCTCCGGGATCAGCTTGGCGATGCGGTCGCCGGCGCCGTAGTCGAGGCCGAGCACGCGTGCGGCGTCGCGCGTGGCCGCACGCGGGTACATGCGGCCGAACGTGATGATCTGCGCGACCGACTCGCGGCCGTACTTGTCGGCCACGTACTGGATCACGCGGTCGCGGCCCTTCACCGAGAAGTCGATGTCGATGTCCGGCATCGAGATGCGCTCGGCGTTGAGGAAGCGCTCGAACAGCAGCTCGTACTCGATCGGATCGACGTCGGTGATCTGCAGGGCGTACGAGACGATCGAGCCGGCCGCCGACCCGCGCCCGGGGCCGACCGCGATCCCGCTGTCCTTGGCGAACTTGACGAAGTCCCAGACGATCAGGAAATACGCCGAGAAGCCCATCTTCTCGATCACGCCCAGCTCCAGCTCCAGCCGCTCGACCGCCTCGGCCGGCGGAGGGTCGCCGTAGCGCCGGCGCAGACCCTCGTGGGCGAGGCGGCGCAGGTAGGCCTCCTCGGGCTCGCCCGCGGGAGTGGCGAAGCGCGGGATCAGCATCTTGCCGAGCTCCATCTCCATCTCGCAGCGCTCGGCGATCTCGAGCGTGGTGGCGACCGACTCGGGCCACTCGGCGAACGCGGCCGCCATCTCGTCGGAGTCCTTGAGGTAGAACTCATTCGTGTCGAAGGAGAGCTTCGGCGCGGCGAGGGTGCTCTTGGTCTGCACGCACAAGAGGGCCTTGTGGTTGTCGAAGTCGTCGCGGCCCAGGTAGTGGACATCGCCCGTGGCCACGAGCGGCCGCCCGAGCTCGCGAGCGATGCGGACGATGCCCTCGTTCGCCTTGTCCTGCGCGGGCACGCCGTTCTTTTGGACCTCGAAGTAGACGTCCTCGGGCCCGAATATCTCCATGAGGGCGTCCACGTGGGCGCGCGCCTCGGTGCTCACGTCGTCGACGAGGCGACGGCAGAAGCGGGACTGCAGGCAGCCGGTGAGGGCGATCACGCCGTCCGAGTAGCGCTCCAGCAGCGGCAGGTCGACGTTCGCCTTGCCGCGCTTGTAGCCCTCGAGATAGCCGGCCGAGCTGAGCTTGACGAGGTTGCGGAAGCCCTCGTCGCTGGCGGCCAGCAGCGTGAGGTGGTTGCGCTCGTAGCGCATGTCCTCGGTCTTGCAGTCGTCCACGAAGTAGGCCTCGAGGCCGACGATCGGCTTGATCCCGTGGCGCTTGCAGGCCTGGTAGTGCTCGACGGCGCCGTTCATGACGCCGTGGTCGGTCAGCCCCAGAGCGGGCTGCCCGAAGGCGGCCGCACGCTCGGCAAGCGCATCGATGCGGCAGGCCCCGTCGAGGACGGAGTACTCCGAGTGGACGTGGAGATGGGCGAACGACGCGGACGGCACCGGCCTGGAATATAGGTTCGCGATCGGACCGGTCCCGGGCGGCGCGACCGGGCCCTCCCCGCTATCTGCGGGTTGTTCGGCGGGCGATCACATGGGACCGCTCGCAGCGGTTAGGGTCGGCTGGCACTTTCGTTTCCGCCCCGCAGACCGGAGGTAGTGCCATGGCCGTAGGCGTAGTGCTCGACTTCGACGGTGCGACCCTGGATCAGTACGACCAGGTGATCGAGCGGATGGGCTTCTCACCTGGCGGGCCCGGAGCACCCGGTGGGCTGTTCCACTGGGTCACCGGAACCGGCAACGGCATTCGCGTCACCGACGTCTGGAACTCGCGCGAGCAGTTCGAGCAGTTCGCCGAGGAGCAGATCGGCCCGATCACAGCTGCCGTCGGCATCCAGGGCCCGCCCCAGGTGACCTTCTACGAGGTGCACAACTACCTGACGGCCGGATAGCCGCCACCACAGCGGCTTGGACGGCCTACTCGTCCCCGCCGCTCGCCTTGGCGATCGCCAGCCCGCCGATCAGTACAAGGAGCACCGTCGCGGCCGCTCCCAGCTTGACCTTGTTGCGCGCCATCTTGCGCTTCGCGACCCGCGTGGCGATCTGCCATACGGCCCAGCCCAGCACGGTGTAGCCCCTGGAGCTCATTCCTTCTCCGTTTCCCGGTTGCGGATGTTGTAAGCCATGCGCGACTGCAGCGACCAGATCTCGATGAACCCGGGGCTCGCCTGCTGCGAGAACAGCCCGCCGGACTCGCCGAACCCCGCCAGCGCCGGGTCGTACAGGGCGTTGGGGGAGCGGCGCGCCACCGGGCGCACGCTGCCCTTGAACAGCCGCACGGTGATCTCGCCGGTCACCTGCTCGTTCACCTCGTCCATGAACGCGTTGAGGTCGCTCAGCAGCGGCTCATACCAGAGCCCCGCGTACACGAGATAGGCCCAGTGCTCGTCCATGCGCGGCTTGAACGTGTTCTGGTGGATCGTGCCGACCAGCTTCTCCAGCTCCTTGTGGGCGGTCAGGACGATCGCCGCCGCCGGCACCTCGTAGATGTCGCGCACCTTCAGCCCGACGATGCGGTCCTCGATGTGGTCGACAATTCCCGCACCGTGGCGGGCACCGATCTCGCCGGCACGCTCGAGCAGGTCCACCAGCCCGAGGGACTCGCCGTTCAGCGACACAGGGACACCGCGCTCGAACCCCACGGTCACGTCCTCCGGCTCGTCGGGCGCCTCCTCCGGACGCGTCACCAGGTTGAACACGTCGTCGCGCGGCGGCTCCTCGATGTCCTCGATCGGCCCGCCCTCGGACGAGCGGCCCCAGAGGTTGTCGTCGATCGAGTACGGCGGCGTCTCCGTGCCGCCCTTGACGGGTATCCCGTGCTCGCGCGCGTAGGCGATCTCCTCCTCGCGCCCCATCTGCCAGCCGCGCACCGGGGCGATTATCTTCATCGCCGGATCTAGCGCGATCACGGTGGACTCGATGCGCACCTGGTCGTTGCCCTTGCCGGTGCACCCGTGGGCGATCGTGTCGCAGCCGGTCTTGCGGGCGTACTCGACCGCGAGCTTGGCGATCAGCGGCCGCCCCAGCGCCGTGAAGAGCGGGTAGCCCCCGCCGTAGAGCGCGTTGGCCTTGATCGCCGGCAGCACGTAGTCGCGCGCGAACTCCTCGCGGGCGTCCACCACGTGGCAGTCGAGCGCCCCCAGGTGGAGGGCCTTGCCTCGGATCACCTCGTAGTCCTCGTCGGGCTGGCCGAGGTTGACGGTGAGCGCGACCACCTCCGCCTCGTACTCGTCCTGGATCCACTTGAGCATCACGCTCGTGTCGAGCCCGCCCGAGTAGAGCAGCAGCACGCGGCCGACCTCGCCGGGCTCAGCCTCGTACGAGGCGGTCTTGCTCAGGGTGCGGCGCTGTGTATCGGCCATCGCGGCCGTGACGGTAGCGCAAGCAGCGGGCTCGGCCAGCTGCGCCGCGACTGCCTTTGGCAGCGGGTCAGGCGACCATGCGCGGCGCCACGTCGTGCCCGCGCGCGGCCCTCACCATGCCGCGGAACAGCGACAGATGCTCGGGCCGATCCACCAGGCACTCGGCGTGCCACTGCACCCCGAACGTGAAGCGGCGGCCGGGGGCCTCGATGGCCTCGACCAGGCCGTCGGGCGCGCGGCCCGCGACGGCCAGCCCGCGCCCGAGCGCGTGCAGCCCTTGGTGATGGAAGGAGTTGACCTCCACGTAGCGCCTGCCGATCACCTTGGTCAGGCGGCTGGCGCGCGCGAGCGTTACCCGGTGCGAAGGGTCGCCGCTGGCGCTCCCCTGGCGGTGGTTGACCGCGCCCTCGAGGTCGGGCAGGTGCTGGTGGAGCGAGCCACCCAGCGCCACGTTGAGCACCTGCATACCGCGGCAGATGCCCAGCACCGGCAGGCCGCGCGCCACGGCGGCGCGCGCCAGCGCCAGCTCGAAGCTGTCGAGCTCGGGCTCTGTCGGGCCGAGCTCGGAGTGCGGCAGCGCCCCGTAGGAGGACGGGTGCAGGTCGGGCCCACCGGAAAGGCAGACCGCGTCGAGGCGTCCCAGCAGCGTGTCGATCGCGTCCGCGTCGACCGGAGCGAGGATCACGGGCATCCCGCCGGCCGCGCGCACCGCCTCGAGGTAGCGCTCGCCGAGCGCCAGCTCCGTGCGAGGCGGCTCGCCCTGCACGACCAGCTCGCGGTCCCCGGCGGACCGGACCTCGGACGTCGAGACGCCCACGAGTGGCGGCGGGCTCACCACGGGATCCGCGTGTCCTTCGGGCTGGGGTGGCGTGACGGCATCCGACCAGCGTGCGACAGATCCCGCGAATCCGCCAGCTTGCATGAACATCCGCGCCCGCCGCTGGACGAATGGTCGAGCCTCAGTGCACGGCGGCGATGCGGCGGACCGCCTCGTCGATGTCGGCCTCGCTCACGTTCAGCGGCGGCAGGAGGCGCACGGTGTCCGGGCCGGTTGCGTTCAGCACGAGGCGCTGCTCCGCCAGGGCGCGCGCCACCAGGCCGGGACCGTCGGGCGTGGCGAAGGCGAGCATCAGGCCGATGCCGCGCACGTCCAGGCCGAGCCGCTCCAGCCCGATCCGCAGCCGCTCGCCCTTTGAGCGGACGTCCGCGCGGAAGCCGGCGTCCTCCACGACGTCGAGCACGGCGTTGGCCGCGGCCGCCACCACCGGCCCGCCCGCGAATGTCGAGCCGTGGTCGCCAGGCTCGAGCACGTCGGACACCTCGGGGGTCGCGATGCACGCCCCGATCGGCAGCCCGCCGCCGAGGCCCTTCGCGAGCGTCATCAGGTCGGGCCTGACCCCCGCGTGCTCGAAGCCCCAGAGCTCTCCGGTGCGCCCGAGCCCGCACTGGATCTCGTCGCAGATCAGCAGCGCCCCGTGCTCGTCGCAGGCCAGGCGGGCCGCCTCGAGCAGCCCGCTCTCCAGCGGATGGATGCCGCCCTCGCCCTGCACGGCCTCCACGATCACCGCGGCGGTGCGGTCGGTGACGGCCCCGAGCAGCGCCTCGGGGTCGTCCGCCGGCACCGCCCGGAAGCCGGGCACGAGCGGCGCGAACGGCGCCTGCTTGGCCTCCTGCGGGGTGGCCGACAGCGCTCCATAGGTGCGCCCGTGGAACCCGCGCTCGAGCACGACGAAGTCGCCGCCGGCGCGCCGCTTGCGTGCCAGCTTGAGCGCGCACTCGATCGCCTCGGCGCCGGAGTTGGCGAAGAACACCTTGCCGCCCAGCGACAGCTCGGACAGCCGCGCGGCCAGCCGCATCGGCGGCTCGGTGTAGAAGAGGTTGCCCACGTGCATCAGGCGGCCCGCCTGATCGCGCACGGCATCCACCACCCCCGGGTGGCAGTGGCCCAGCAGCGACACCGAGATCCCGCACAGGAAGTCGAGGTACTCGTTGCCCTCGTCGTCCCACAGTCGCGTGGCCTCGCCGCGCACGAACTCGACCGGGTTGCGGGCGTAGGTGCCCATCACCGCGTCGCGCTCCAGCTCTTGCAGGCTGCTCAGGGCCACAACTTGGTTCCGATGCCCTCGTTCGTGAACAGCTCCAGCAACAGGGAGTGCGGCTGGCGGCCGTCGATGATGTGCGCGTTGCCGACCCCCGCCTCGAGCGCCTGCACACAAGCCTCCAGCTTGGGCCGCATGCCACCGGCCACCTTCGGCAGGCGCTCGCGCACCTCGGCGGCAGTGGCCTCGGAGATGCGGCTGTCCGGGTCGTCGGGGTCGGCCCGCCAGCCCTCGACGTCGGTCAGGAAGATCACCTTGAAGGCGCCGAGCGCCTTCGCCACGGCCGCGGCGGCAGCGTCGGCGTTGACGTTGTAGGAATTGCCCTCGCGGTCGGCGCCGACCGACGCCACCACCGGGATGTAGTCCTCGGCGATGTGCAGCAGCACGCCGGCGTCCACCTGCTCGATCTGGCCGACGAAGCCGATGTCCGTCTGGTCCGCCGCGAGCTGCTTGCGCACCGTGAACAGCAGCCCGTCGTCGCCGCACAACCCGACGGCGGGCTGCCCGTGCCGGTTGATGCGCAGCACGATGTCCTTGTTCTGCTTGCCGACGAGCACCATCTTCGCGACCTCCACCGTCGCGGCGTCGGACACGCGCAGGCCGTCGACGAACTTCACCTCCATGCCGAGCCGCTCCATGTAGCTGGTGATGTCGGGACCGCCCCCGTGCACCACCACCGGGTTCAGCCCGACGTACTTGAGCAGGACCACGTCGCGCGCGAACTCCTCCTTGAGCTCGGGATCGGTCATGGCCGCGCCGCCGTACTTGATCACCACGGTCTTCCCGTGGAAGTCACGGATGTAGGGCAGGGCCTCCAGGAGGGTCGCGACATCTCTCATGACGTGTACTCCGCGTTGAAGCGGGCGTATTCGGGGCTGAGGTCGCTGAAGAAGACCTCGCTCGCCCCGCCTTCGCCCGGGATTGTGAGCAGGTACTCGACCTCGTCGCCGGACACCAGGTCGTCCAGCTCGCGCAGGTCGGCGGCCGACAGGCCGATCGCGTCGCCCGCCGACACCAGCTGGCGCCCCTCGATCTCGAGGTCGGCGACGAACGGGTCGCCGGGCGGCCAGGCCTGACCGGCCGCCTGCAGGATGCGGCCGAAGTTGGGGTCGCCGCCGTGCAGGGCGGTCTTGACCAGCGGGGAGTTGGCGATCGAGCGCGCGATCGCCTCGACCGCGTCGGGCCGGCCCTCCACGACGATCCGCCCCACGCGCCGGGAGCCCTCGCCGTCGGCCACGATCTCGAGCGCCAGCTGGCGCAGCAGGGCGTCCAGCGCCTCGCCGAGGAGCAGCTCGTCGGGGCTCTCGGGCTCCACGCGCACGCCCGATGCCCCGCCCGCGAAGGCGAACACGGTGTCGCTGGTGGACAGCTGGCCGTCCACCGAGATGCGGTCGAACGAGCGCTTGACGCACACGCCGGTGAGCAGGTCGATCGTCTCGGCTTCGAGCTCGGCGTCGGTCTGCACGAAGCAGAACATGGTGGCGTGGCGCGGCTGGATCATTCCGGCTCCCTTCGCCTGGGCCGCGAGCCGCACGCGCCCGCTGCCGAGCTCCACCTCCAGGCAGGCGCGCTTGGGGCCCTTGTCGCTCGAGAGGATCGCGGCGGAGAAGTCGGCGGCGTCGTCCCCGAGGCTCGCGCACGCGGCCCGCACCCCGGTTAAGACGGGCTCGCGCGGCAGCTCGATCCCGATCACCCCCGTGGACGCCACGCCCGCCTGCGCCGGCTCGATCCCGAGCTCCTCGCCAGCCGCGGCCTGCATCGCCAGCGCCGTGTCGAGGCCGCGCTGGCCGTCGCCCACGTTGGAGCCGCCCGAGTTGGCCGCCACGGCCCGCAGGCGGCCGAGGTCGGATTGCCTCGACACGATCACGGGCGCGCCGACGCGGGCGTTGGTCGTGAAGCGCGCGGCGGAGACGGTGTCGGGCCCGTCCGACACGAGCACACCCACATCGAGGCCCTCGGGCTTCAGGCCCGCCGCGACGCCGGCCGCGCGGAAGCCGGCCGGCAGGGCATGCGAGTCCAGCTCGGATACGTGCTCTGGGGCGTCGATCCAGCGCGAGCGGAAGAAGCTGGTGGCGGCGCTCACCGAAGCCCCTCAGTCTCGCCCAACCCGAGCATCAGGTTGAGATCCTGAACCGCCTGGCCGGCGGCGCCCTTCCAGAGGTTGTCGATCGCGCAGAAGGCCAGCACCCGCTCGTTGACCACGGTCACCTGCACCGTGGCCCGATTGGTGTCGCGCACGTCGCGCGTGCGCGGGGGGCCGGTCACGACGTCGACGAACGGCTCGTCGCGATAGGCCTCGTGGAAGAGCTCCTGGGCCTCCGCCGCGGTGATCGGCTGCGACGGACGCGCGTAACAGCTGGCGAGGATTCCCTGGTCGATCGGCAGCAGGTGCGCCACGAAGCTGAAGTGGACTCCGGGCAGCTCCTGCTCGAGCTCCGCGCTGTGGCGGTGACCTTCGACCTTGTAGGCGTTGACGTTGTCGACGACCGACACGAAATGCGTCTCCTCGGTGGCCTCCCGGCCGGCCCCGGACACGCCGGCCTTGATGTCGACGGCCGCCTCGTCGATGCGCCCCCGCAGCGGCAGCAACGCGAGCAGCGCGGCGGTCGAGTTGCAGCCCGGGCCGGCCACCAGGTCGGCCGCGCGGATCTGCTCGCGGTGCAGCTCGGGCAGGCCGTAGACGGCCTCGTCGAGCAGCTCGGGCGCCTGGTGGGGCTGGTACCACCGCTCGTAGCGCGCCTGGTCGAGCCGGAAGTCCGCGGACAGGTCGACCACCTTCAGACCCCGCTCGCGCAGCGCCTTGACGGCCAGGGCGGCGGCCTGGTGCGGGTAGGCGACGAGCGCCGCGCCGGCACGCTCGGCGACGACGTCCGGATCGAACTCCTCCATCGTGAGGGGCACGCGATAGCGCGCGTAGACCTCGTCGTGGCGCCGCCCCGCATCGCTGCGCGCCGTGAGCGCCGTGAGCTCAAGCGACGGGTGCTCGTTCACGATGTGGGCGCACAGGGCGCCACCGAAGCCGCCCGCCCCAACGACGGCAACCGGGTGCTCACCGGCCATGCCGCCCACCTCCCTGCCGCGGGCCGCCTGGGTTGCCGCTGCTCGGACCGTCAACCACGCAGCCGCCCCCCAAGCGCCGCCAGCCACGCCTCGATCGACACGCGGCGTTCGGCCACCTCGGGATCGGTGAGGGTGCGGTCCGGAGAGCGGAACTCCAGCCGCAGTGCCAGCGACTTCTCACCCTCCCCCACCTGCTCGCCGCGGTACACGTCGAAGATCTCCACTCCCGCCAGCAGGGCACCGCCGCCGTCCCGGATCGCGGCCACCACGGCGGCGGCCGGCGTCTCGTCGGGCACCACCACCGCGATGTCCTGAAGCACCGACGGGAAGCTCGTCACGTCGCTGTAGACGCGCTCGGCGTGCTCCGTCAGATCGGCCACGGCGTCCATGTCGATCTCGAAGCCGGCGACCGGGCCACCAAGGTCCCACCCGGCGGCGACGGTCGGGTGGAGCTCCCCTACCCAGCCGATGTTCCGGTCGTCGACGGCAGCCACCACGGAG
Source organism: Thermoleophilaceae bacterium (assembly GCA_034664125.1). Taxonomy (GTDB): domain Bacteria; phylum Actinomycetota; class Thermoleophilia; order Solirubrobacterales; family Thermoleophilaceae; genus JACVRW01. The sequence goes on from JAXDIG010000033.1 coordinate 40,460, forward strand.
GCGGCCCGGCCCGGGTGCAGGAACGGCTCCGCCGAGGGCTCGGCGCGCCACTCGACGCCCGCCACCTCCAGCACCGCCTCCAGCACTGCCCGCGCGCTGAAGAAGTCCGCCGCGCGGGCCTCGGTGCGCCACCCGCCCGGGAGCGCCTGCGTCTGCAGCACGGCGAGGTGGTGGCGCTCGTCCGCCGGCAGCTTTCCACCCGGCGACCCGTTGGGCGGGTCGTCGAGCGGCCCCGATGGGCGGTACACGTGCGCGGACTCGAACAGCGCCAGCGCCGGTCGCCCGTGCGCCGCGTTGTGGCGGGCCGCGTCGAGCAGCCCTGGCAGCAGCAGCGGCCGCATCGCGCTCTGGTCCTCGCTGAGCGGGTTCTCGAGGCGCAGCACCGGCTGATCGGCGAGCCGCAGCCGCTCGAGCGCGCGCGGCGACGTGAACGAATAGGCGATGCATTCGTCGAGCCCTCGGTCGCGCAGGAGGTCCTCGACGCGCCGGCGCAGCCGCTGGCTCGGCGTCAGGCGACCGACGGCCGCCCGGCGTGCCGGCAGCGTGGTGGGCAGCTTGTCCAGGCCGTGGATGCGGGCGACCTCCTCGATCAGGTCGGCCTCGCGCTGCACGTCGCTGTCGCGCCAGGGCGGGACGGTGACCGCGAAGCGGCCGTCCTCCGGCCGCGGCGCGAAGCCGAGCCGGTCGAGAATTCCCTGAACGTCCTCGGAGGGCACCTGCTTGCCCAGCAGCTTCTCCATGCGGGCAAGCCGCAGCTCCACGTTGCGCGGCGGCGACGGATGCGGATAGACGTCAACGGTGCCTGGCACCAGGCGCGCCCCGCACAGGTCCACCATCAGTCGCGCCGCCAGCCGCTGGGCGGCGATCGCCTGTTCGGGGTGGAGCTGCTTCTCGAAGCGCGCCGACGCCTCTGTGCGCAGCCCGAGCGCCTTCGACGTGCGCATGATGTTCGGCCCCACCCAGGTGGCCGTCTCCATCAGCACGCGCGTGGTGGTGTCGGACACCTCCGAAACCTGGCCCCCCATGATCCCCGCGATGCCGCTCGGGCCCTCGGCGTCGCAGACCAGGGCCATCTCGGAGGTGAACACGCGCTCCGTGCCGTCGAGCGTGACCATGCGCTCGCCGTCGGCCGCCCGGCGCACGACGATGCGCCCGCCGCGCACCTCGTCGAGGTCGAACGCGTGCAGCGGCTGGGCGGTGCAGAGCATCACGTAGTTGGTGATGTCGACGACGTTCGAGATCGGCCGCTGGCCGGCGGCCGTCAGCCGCTGCTTGAGCCACAGCGGCGACGGACCGATCTGGACGTCTTCGAACACGCGCGCGGTGAAGCGCAGGCAGATCTCGGGGTCTATCTCGATCGAGACGTGCTCCTCGGCAGAGTCGTCGCCGCGCGGGACGGCGTCGGCCTCGGTGGGGTCCGGGGCGAGCGGCGCGGCCGTGACCGCGTGCAGGTCGCGCGCCACGCCGTAGACGCCCATCAGGTCGGGCCGGTTGGGCGTGACCTCCAGCTCGAGCACCTCGTCGGCGATCGGCATGTGCTGGTCCAGCGGCGCGCCGACCGGCACGTCGCCGTCGAGCACCATGATCCCGAGGTGGTCCTCGCCGATGCCGACCTCGTCCTCCGCCAGGATCATCCCGCTGGACACCACGCCGCGCAGTTTCGCCTCGCCGAGCGTGGAGCCGTCGGGCATGATCGCGCCCGGCAGCGCCACCGCCACCGTCTGCCCGGCGGCGACGTTCGGCGCACCGCAGACGATCGTCTGCGGCTCGCCGCGTCCGACGTCGACCCTGCAGACCGTCAGCCGGTCGGCGTCCGGGTGCCGCTCCGCATCGAGCACGCGACCGGTCACGAACTCGGACCCGGCTCCGACGCCGACCCGGTGCAGCCGCTCGAGCTTGTCGCCGGCCATCGTGAGCCGGTCCGCGGCCTCCTCGGCCGCCAGGCCGGGGTCGCAGTACGAGCGCAGCCAGGAGAACGGGACCCTCATGGCCCCGCCCCGAACTGCTCGAGCAGGCGCAGGTCGTTGTCGAACAGCATGCGCAGGTCGGGCACCTGGTACACGAGCATCGCGATGCGCTCGATGCCCATCCCCCACGCGAAGCCCTGTACGCGCTCCTTGTCGTAGCCGCCGCCGACCACGTAGTCGAGCACGTTCGGGTCGACCATCCCCGAGCCGAGGATCTCGATCCAGCCCTCGCCCTTGCACGTCGGGCAGCGCTCGGACCCCGCGTAGCCCGTGCCGCCGCAGCGGAAGCAGGACACGTCCACCTCCACGCTCGGCTCGGTGAAGGGGAAGTAGCCCGGACGCAGCCGCACGTCGGTGTCCTCGCCGAACATCTGCCGCGCGAACGCCAGCAGCGTGCCCTGCAGGTCCGCCAGCGTGAGGTCCTCGTCGATCGCCAGGCCCTCGAGCTGGTGGAACATCGGCACGTGGGTGGCGTCCGCGGTGTCCGGGCGGTAGACGCGCCCCGGCACGACGATGTAGATCGGCGGTTCCTGGAGCTCCATCGCGCGCACCTGCATCGGCGACGTGTGCGTGCGCAGCAGCACGTGCTCGGCCAGATAGAAGGTGTCCCGCGGGAGCCGGGCCGGGTGCTCCGGCGGGTGGTTGAGGGCGGTGAAGTTGTAGTACTCGTACTCGATCTCGGGTCCCTCCACGACGGAGAAGCCGAGCCCGACGAATATGTCCTCCATGCGCCGCCGGATCTGCGAAACCAGGTGCAGGTGGCCGACCGGCACCGGCGGGTCGCCAGGCAGGGTCACGTCCACGCGGTCCTCGACCAGGCGGTGGTCGAGCTCGGACCCCTCCAGCTGCGCAGTCCGCCGCTCGAGCAGGGCCTCGAGCGCTTGGCGCACCTCGTTCGCCTGCTTGCCCACCGGCCCGCGCTGCTCGGGCGGCAGCTCGCCGATCGAGCGCAGCGCCTGGGTCAGCTCCGACTTGCGCCCCAGGTAACGGACCCGCAGCTCCTCCAGCTCGGCGGCCGAGCCCGCGGCGGCGATGGCCTGCTCGGCCTCCGTGCGCAGCTGGGCGAGGTCAGGCATGGCCGGCCATCCTATTTGCCGCCTCGTAGAGGGCGACCGTGGCCGCCATCGCGACGTTGAGCGACTCGCTTCCCACCTCGATGCGTACGGCGTCGCGCTCGAGCTCGGCCGGCAGCCCCCCGCGCTCGGCGCCAAGGCACAGCACGAGCGGCGGCTCGAGCTCTGCCTCGCGCAGCGTTCGCCTGCCGTGGGCGCTGAGCGCGAGCGGCCGGCCCGGCAGCTCCTCGAGCCGCGCGCGAGCGGGCGGCCGCGCGAACAGCGACCCCATCGTCGCGCGCACGGCCTTAGGCGAGTACGGGTCCGCGCAGCCCGGCCCGAGGATCACGGGGCCGTCGCCGAGCGCGTGGGCCGAGCGGATGATCGTCCCGACGTTGCCGGGGTCCTCGACCGCGTGCAGCCAGACGCTCAGCTCGCCGCCGGGCTCGGCCCAGCGCTGCTCGTAGACGCCGATCACCCGGCTACCGGAGCCGAGCGTGCCGACCGCGGCGAGCAGCTCCGGCTCCACGTCCTCGCCGGCGCGCAGCACGAAGCGCGGCTCCCAGCCGGCGCGCTCCGCGGCTGTCACGAGGTCCTCTCCCTCCGCGACGAACAGGCCGAGCTTCTCGCGCCAGCGCTTCTGGGCGAGCTTGCGGATCATCTTCAGCTTGTCGTTGTCTGGGGATCGGATCATGGAACGAAAAAGGGCGCCTCTGAGGGCGCCCGGGAGAAGTTAGGTTCCGTGGTCGCGCTAGGCGGCCACGGCCTCCCGGGCCTTCTCGGCAAAACGTCGGAACGTCTCGGGGTCACGCACCGCGATGTCGGCCAGTACCTTGCGGTCCACCTCGATGCCGGCCTCCTTCAGGCCATGCATGAACTGGCTGTAGGACATGCCCTCCTGGCGGGCGGCCGCGTTGATGCGCACGATCCACAGGCGCCGGAAGTCGCGCTTGCGGTTGCGCCGGTCGCGGTACGCGTACGAGTCCGCCTTGAGCAGGGCCTCCTTGGCCCGCTTGTAGCTCTTCGAGGCCTGGCCGCGGTACCCCTTGGCCCGCTCGAGCGTCTCGCGGCGCTTCTTGCGTCCGTGTACTGAGCGCTTGACGCGGCTCACTTGTGCAGCAGCCTTTCGACCCGCTTCTGGTCCGGCTTTGCGACCTCGACGGGCCGGCCCAGGTGGCGCTTGCGCTTGGCGCTCTTCTTACCGAGGTTGTGGCTCGTGAAGGAGTGCCGCGCGAGCAGCTTGCCGCCGGCGGTCTTCTTGAACCGCTTCTTGGCGCCGGAGTGGGTCTTCATCTTCGGCATGGACGGCTTATTGAAGCAGACGGCCGCTGGGCCGCCGGCTCAGGAAGCTTCGGAGGGCGGTTCCGTCTCCGGCGCGGCCCCTTCAGCCGCCGGCTCCGCCTCCGTCTCGGCCTCGGCCTCGGGCGCTGCCGGCTCCTGCGCCGCGGGCTCCTGCTCCGCGGGCTCCTGCTCCGCCGCGGGCTCCTGCTCCGCAGCGGGCTCCTCCGCCGCCGCGGGCCCCGGCTCCGCCGCCGACGCCTGCTCCGCCCCGTGCTCCGGCTCGGCCTCCGGCTGCTTTTTCTTCTGCGGGGCCAGCAGCATCGTCATGTTGCGCCCGTCCTGCTGCGGATGCTGCTCGATCGTGCCCAGGTCGGCCACGTCCTCCGCGAGCCGCATCAGCAGCCTCTCGCCGCGCTCCGGGTGGCTCTGCTCGCGCCCGCGGAACATGATCGTGACCTTCACGCGGTCGTCGCCGTTGAGGAAGCGCACCACGTGGTTCTTCTTGGTTTCGTAGTCGTTGGTAGCGATCTTCGGCCGCAGCTTGATCTCGCGCACGTTGACCTGCTTCTGGTGGCGGCGAGCGGCCTTGGCCTTCTGCTCCTGCTCGTACTTGTACTTCGAGTAGTCGAGCGCGCGGGTGACCGGCGGGCGCGCTTCCGGCGCGACCTCGACCAAGTCCAGGTCGCGCTCCTGGGCGTAGCGGAGCGCCTGCGCCGTGTCCACGATGCCGATCTGGTTACCGTCCTCGCCGACAAGGCGGACTTGGGGCACTCGGATCCGCTCGTTGATCCGTGTTTCGTCGCGCTCCGGGGGGCGCCGATCGAACTTCCGCGGGATCGGCACTAGTTGAGGATTTGCCGTGCCGTCAAAGCGCGCAGATGTATCGGTACGTCATTCGCCAGCGATGTTAGCGCCTATCAGCGATCTCGTGGCGAGCGCGCTCGGCGAACTCCGCGAGCGGCTGAGAGCCCAGATCGCCCTCGCGGTGGCGCCGCACCGCGACCGCTTCGGCCTCCTGCTCGGCATCGCCCACGACGAGCATGTAGGGCACCTTCAGCACCTCGGCCTCGCGGATCTTCTTGGCGATCGACTCCGAGCGCTCGTCCACCTGCACGCGCAGGCCGGCCTCGCGCAGCCGGTCGGCGACCAGGCGGGCGTAGTCGAGGTGGCGATCGGAGATCGGCAGGACGATCGCCTGGACGGGCGCCAGCCAGAGCGGGAACTCGCCCGCGTAGTGCTCGATCAGGATGCCGATGAAGCGCTCGAAGGACCCCATCAGCGCCCGGTGGATCATCACCGGGCGGTGGTCGGCGTTGTCGGCGCCCGTGTAGGCGAGCTCGAAGCGCTCCGGCATGTAGTAGTCGAGCTGGACCGTGCCGAGCTGCCAGGAGCGCCCGATGGCGTCCGTGATGTGGGCGTCGATCTTCGGGCCGTAGAAGGCGCCGTCGCCCTCGTTGAGGTCGTACTCGAGCCCGTTGCTCTCGAGCGTGCGCCGCAGCGCCGCCTCCGCCTTGTCCCACATCTCGTCGGTGCCGACCCGCTTCTCCGGCCGGGTGGACAGCTCCAGGCGCGGCTTCAGGCCGAACTGCTCGTAGATGTAGAAGCCGAAGTCCAGGCAGCGCAGCGCCTCCTCCTCGATCTGGTCCTCGGTGCAGAACACGTGAGCGTCGTCCTGGGTGATGTGGCGCACCCGCAGCAGGCCGTGCAGGGTCCCGCTGGGCTCGTGGCGGTGCACCAGCCCCTGCTCCGCAAGCCGGATCGGCAGGTCGCGGTAGGAGCGCAGCTCGTGCTTGTAGATCTGGCAGTGGGCCGGGCAGTTCATGGGCTTCAGCCCCATCGTGCGGCCCTCGACCTCGGTGAAGTACATGTGGTCGCGGTAGACGTCCCAGTGGCCCGAGCGCTTCCAGAGGTCCACGTCGTAGAGGATCGGCGTGCGCACCTCGGTGTAGCCGCGCTCCACGTTGGTCGAGCGCCACAGGTCGGTCAGCTCGTTCCAGATGTGCGTGCCGTTGGGCAGCCAGAACGGCGACCCGGGCGACAGGTCGGAGAGCATGAACAGCGACAGCTCGCGGCCCAGCTTGCGGTGGTCGCGGGCGCGCGCCTCCTCGAGCCGGCGCAGGTGCTCCGCGAGGTCCTCCTTGGACAGGAACGCGGTGCCGTAGATGCGGGTGAGCATCTGGCGGGCGGCGTCGCCGCGCCAGTAGGCGCCCGCCACGCTCGTGAGCTTGAAGGCCTTGATGCGCTTGGTGCCGGGGCCGTGCGGGCCGCGGCAGAGGTCCGTGAACGGGCCGTTGCGGTAGAGCGAGACGGTCTGGACGCCTTGGTCGCGGACGAGGTCCTCGATCAGCTCGACCTTGTAGTCCTGCCCCTCGGCCCGGAAGCGCTCGATCGCCTCCTCGACGGGCACGTCTGTGCGCTCGAAGTGCTCGTCGGCCGCGATGTGCTCGCGCATCTTCTGCTCGATGCGCTCGAAGTCCTCGTCGGAGACCTTGACGCCCTCCGGGAACTCGAAGTCGTAGTAGAAGCCGTCGTCGATCGGCGGTCCGATCGAGATCTTCACGCCCGGGTAGAGCTCCATCACGGCGGTGGCGAGGACGTGGGCCGCGTCGTGGCGGATCAGCCAGAGCGCATCGGGGTCCTTGGCCGTCACGATCTCGACCGGCCCCTCGGCGAGCGGCGCGTCGAGATCGCGCAGGTCGCCGTTCTGGCGCACGCCGAGCGCGGCCCGGGCCAGGCCCTCGCCGATCGCGCGGGCGGCGTCGGCGCCGGTGGCCCCGTCGGGGAGCTCGAGCGGGGAGCCGTCGGGAAGCGTGACCTTCATGCGCCCTCCACGCTATCGGGCGCCGGGACGCTCGATCCGGCGGCAGCCGAGAGCGCTGAGAGCGCGCGCAGCTCGCGCTCCAGCGCGGCGGTGACCAGGAAGCGCTCGCGCACCCGCTCGCGGCCGGCGCGGCCCATCTCCACGGCCAGGCCGGGGTCACGGACCAGCTCCACGAGCCGCGCGGCGAGCTGCTCGGGCTCGTTGGCGAGAAAGCCGTCCACGGAGTCCCGCACGGTGAGGCGCAGGCCGCCGTCGGCGCGGCCCACCACCGGGGTGCGCTTCCAGAGCGTCTCGCAGGGGGCGAGGTCGAAGCCCTCGCGCAGCGACAGCTCGAGCGCGGCGCGGGCCAGCCGCTGCAGCGCCCCGACCTCGAGGCTCCCGAGGCCCTCGTAGCTCGTCAGCAGGAGCAGGTCGTCCTCCCCGGCGGCGAAGTCCGACACCTCCTTGGCGGCGCGCCAGTCCTCGGCGGCGCTCGGGTCGAGCAGCCCGGCCAGCACCAGCTGCAGGGTCGGCTCCTCGGCCTTGGCGAGGCGGAACGCCTCGATCGCCGCGTGCGGGTCGTCCCAGCGGTCGAGCTGGACGACCTGGAGCACGAACGGCCGCTCGAGGTCCACGCCGAGCGGGCGCACCACGCGTCCCGGCAGGCGCGCTTCCAGGTCGAGGTTGCGCGAGTCGAGCGGGTCGATTCCCGGCGGGGCGGCGTGGAGGCGGTCGTCGCGCAGCGCCTCGGGGGCGAACGACTGATGCGGCACGAGGATCAGCCGGCACGCGTCCAGCACGCCGACCACGCGCTCGAGCGCATCCCCCTCCGCGTGCGAGGCGTCGAGGTGGCAGCGCCACGCCACCGGCACGTCGAGGCCGGCCGCGAGGCCGACCGTGCCCGGGTCGTGCAGGACCACGAGGTCGGCCGTGCCGTTGAGGCCGCGGCCGACGCGCTCGCAGGCCTCGCTCCAGACCTCCCAGTCCTCATCCCCGATCGCGCTCTCGCCGCCGCGCAGCCCGTGCTCGAGCGAGCTGCCGACGCGCCGCAGGTCCGGATCGGCGAACAGCACGCGCCACTCCACCGCCACGCCGGCCCCGGCCGCCAGCGGCAGCATCCCGCCGAGCAGCTCGGGCACCGGGCCCGGAGCCCCGGCGGCGCTGACGTGAAGAATGCGCGCGCCTTTGAGGGGCGCCGCGGCATCCTGGAGCGCCTCGACGGCGCGACCCCCGGCCAGCGGCGCGTAGTCGCCCGGTGCCCGCGCGGCGACTGCCATGGGCTGGAGGTCGGCGGCCACGCGGGGAGCGTACTTCCGGTCGTGCCGGCCGGGGGCGCCGCTTGCCGGGGGCGGGGCGCCCGCGCCTAGCCGCCCGCCGGTTCCACGCGGCCGCGCACCTCGCCCAGCGGCTCGCCGCGCAGCACCACCTCGTCGCCGTCCTCGAGGAACGTGCGCGTCGACCCGTCGGGCAGCTCGATCGGCTCCGTGCCGGCCCACGAGAGCTCCAGCAGGCAGCCGCGCTGCTGGCGCTCTGGCCCGGAGATCGTGCCTGTGGCGAGCAGGTCGCCCACTCGCAGGCTCGCCCCGTTGGAGGTGAGGTGCGCGATCTGCTGCGCGATCGACCAGTACAGGTGGCGCGTGCTCGTGCTGGCCACCACCGCGCCGTTCAGCTCCACCTCGAGCGGGATGTCGTAGGCCCAGGGCGTCTCTCGCAGGTACGGCAGCGGCTCGGGCTCCTGCGGCTCGGCAGCCACGCGGAAGGGCTCGAGCTCGGACAGCGGCACGACCCACTGCGAGATCGACGTCGCGAACGACTTGCCGAGGAACGGCCCGAGCGGCCGGTACTCCCAGCCCTGGATGTCGCGGGCCGACCAGTCGTTCACGAGGACCATGCCGAACACGTGGTCGAGCGCCCGCTCCACCGGCACCGGCTCCCCGTGCCGGCTCGCGACCCCGATCGCGACGCCCGCCTCGAGCTCGATGTCCAGCGCGCGCGTGGGGCCGAACTCCCCCTCCCCCAGCTGCCCGCGCGGTCGCCGCACCGGCGTCCCGCTCGGCACGACCGTGCCGGCCCTCCCGTGGTAGCCGACCGGCAGCCGGCGCCAGTTGGGCAGGAGCGGCTCGGCGTCGGGGCGGAACATGCGCCCGACGTTCTCCGCGTGGTGCAGCGACGAGTAGAAGTCCACGTAGTCGGCGACCTCGAACGGCATCGCCGGCTCCCCCTCGACCTCGACGCCGTCCTCGAGGCGGCCGCGGATCTCCTCCCAGAACTGCGGCCCGCGCGCCATGAAGGCGTTTAGGGAGTCGCTCGCGAACACGGGGTCGAGCGAGCTCAGGTCCAGGATCCGGTCCCCCGCCCGGGCGCACACCCCGCCGCCCGCGAGCACCCCGTAGGCGAGCGTCACGGAATCAGCCGCGCACGACCTGGCTGCCCGGAACGATGTCGTCGCGGCCGTCCGCCCAGCGCACCCAGGCCTTGTGCCCGCCGTCGTAGTCGGGCGCCCAGAGGACGAGCGTCGCGTCCTGATCCCACACCTTGCAGGGCTCGTCGCCCTCCTCGTCCAGCCCGCGCCAGAGGCGGACGAACGCGTTGTTCTCCCACTCGTCGCCGACCGTGGTCGGGTCGGTGTGGCCGGGCTGCACGCGCGTCTCGGGCGGCAGCTTCATCAGCACTTCCATGATCGAGTGCCTGAGGTCGGCGAAGCTGGTCGACCCGGGGGCGTGCACGCCGCCGACCGAGCGCCTGAAGAGCGTGTCCCCGGTGAACACGTCGCCGCCGTTGATCACGAAGTTCAGCATCCCGGCGGTGTGCCCCGGAGTGTGCAGCGTCTCCACGTGCAGCCCGCCGAGCTCCAGCGTCTCACCGGGCTCGATCGTCCGGTCCACGCCCTCCAGCTGCTGCGCCTCGACCGGGTGCGCGAGCACCTCGGCGTCCTGCCAGACGTCGGCCTCGGCCACGTGGTCGTGGTGGTGGTGCGTGAGCAGGAGCGTCCGCACCCGTACCCCGAGGCGCTCGGCCGCCTCCACCAGCGGCGCGCACGGGCCGCCGGCGTCGACCACCAGGGCCGACCCGCCCTCCTCGTCGGCCACGAGGTAGGTGTTCGACAGCCACTCGTCGTTCATGGAGCGCTCGATGATCACGGGCGGCGAAGCCTAGTATCCGGCGGCCGTGGACGACCTGCGCGCACAGTTCCCCGTGTTCGAGCGGATCGAGTACCTCAACGCCGGCACGACCGGACCGATCCCGCGGGAGGCATACGACGCGGCGTCGGCGTCGCTGCGACGCCAGCTCGACGAGGGCCGCAGCGGCAAGGCGTTCTACGAGAAGTGCTCCGAGCGGATCGACCTCCTGCGCGGGCGCGTTGCAGGGCTGGTCGGCGCGGATCTCGGCGAGCTGGCGATCACGGGGTCGACCACCGACGGCGTGAACGCCGTGCTGGCGGCGCTCGACCTGGGGCCCGACGACGAGGTCGTCACGAGCGAAGAGGAGCACCCCGGCGTGCTGGCGCCGCTCGGCGGGCTGCGCGAGCGGCGCGGCGTGAGCGTGCGCGTGGTGCCGTTCGCCGAGCTGGCGGCGGCCGTCGGCCCGCGCACGCGCCTCGTGGCCACCTCGCACGTCTCCTGGAAGACCGGCGCGGTCGTTGACGCCGCCGCGCTGGCCGCCACGCCGGCGCTCGTGCTGCTCGACGGCGCGCAGGGCCTGGGCGCGGTGCCCGTCGACGTGGAGGCGCTCGGGTGCGACTTCTACGCGGCCTCGGGGCAGAAGTGGCTGTGCGGCCCGAACGGGCTCGGCTACCTGTACGCGCGCGCGGAGCTGGCGCGCGCCCTGCCCGCGCCCTGGCCCAGCTACTCCAGCCTCGCCGACTCCACGCGTGCGCTCGAGCTCGACTTGCACCCCGACGCCCGCCGCCTGTCCATCGGCTTCCCGCCGGCAGACCACGTGGACTGGGCGCTGGCCGCCCTGGACGTGCTGGAACGGCCGGGCCTGGCGGCGGTGCAGCAGCGCGCGGCTGAGCTGGCCGACGACCTGGCCGCCCGGCTCGGCTCGCGGGTCAAGCCGCGCGGGCGCTCGACGCTGGTGAGCTGGGAGGTGGCGGACCCCGAGGCCGAGGTGGAGCGCCTGCGCAGCGAGGGGTTCGCGCTGCGCGACCTGCCCGGCACCGGCACGGTGCGCGCCTCGGTCGGGGCCTGGTCGAGCGAAGCGGCGCTCGCCAGGCTGGCCGAGCTCACTTCTGGGTGAGGACCACGATCCCGAACACGATCGCCGCCAGGACGGTGGCCCCGCCGAGCACGCCGATCACCGCGTACACGGCGGCCTCGGCCACGCGGCCCGTGCGCCCGTAGTCGATCGCCCGCGTCGTGCCGAGGATTGCCAGCCCGTAGGCGGCCGTCACGCCTATGCCGGCCAGAAGGGACGCCCAGATCACCGTCAGGAGGGCGTCCCAGTCGACGAACGCCAGCGGCATCACGTCTCGGCCTGCGCAACCGGACCGGCCTGCTGCGCACGCCGGGAGAACAGCACGGCCGACCCGATCACGATCAGCACCGATACCACCAGCGGGCCCGCGGCGCCGGTGCCGAACAGGCGCGTGACGGCGTAGGTGAGCGCACCCATGGCGGCCGCCACCGGCAGCGTCACGATCCACGCCACGACGATGTTGCCCGCCACGCCCCAGCGCACGGCGGACAGGCGCTTGGCGGCGCCCGAGCCGATCACCGCGCCCGAGATCGTGTGTGTCGTGGAGAGCGGGAAGCCGCCGTGCGAGGAGGCCAGGATCACCGCGGCGCCGGCACCCTGGGCCGCGAAGCCCTGCGCCGAGTCCATCTTGTGGATGCGGCTGCCCATCGTCTTGATGATGCGCCAGCCGCCGGCGTACGTGCCGATCGCGATCGCCCCGGCGGCCGACACGACCACCCACGTCGGGGGGGTCGGGTCGCTGGCGGGCAGGGACCCGTAGGCCACCAGCGCGAGCGCGATCACGCCCATCGTCTTCTGGGCGTCGTTCGTGCCGTGGGCGAGCGCCAGCAGCCCGCCCGAGATCACCTGGCCGGTGCGGAAGCCGCGCGTGACCGGGCGCGGGCGCAGGCCGCCGACGATCCTGTAGAGGACCAGGATCGACGCGCCGCCCACGATGAAGGCGAGCGTGGGCGCGACCAGCGCCGGCAGCATCACCTTGCCGATGATCCCGTTCTCGAAGAAGACCGCGTCGGGGCCCTTCGCGACCAGCATCGACCCGACGATGCCGCCGATCAGCGCGTGCGAGGAGCTCGAGGGGAGCCCGAAGTACCAGGTGGTCAGGTTCCAGGCGATCGCCCCCACCAGGCCGCCGAATACGACGAGCAGGGTGATCGCTCCGGGGTCGACCACGTCGCTCGCGACCGTTGCCGCCACCTTGAGCGAGATGAAGGCCCCGACGAAGTTCAGCATCGCGGCGTAGCCGACGGCCAGTCGGGGCGCCATCGCGCGCGTGGAGATCGACGTGGCCACGACGTTGGCGGTGTCGTGGAAGCCGTTGGTGAAGTCGAACGCCAGCGCCGTGGCGACGACGATGATCACGGTGAGCAGCTCGCCCTTCATTCAGACCGACCTGCCACTACGAGTTCTTGATGACGATGCCCTCGAGGATGTTGGCCACCCGCTCGGTGGCGTCGATCGCCTCCTCGAGGCGCTCGAAGATGTCCTTCCAGCGGATCACGACCATCGGGTCGATGCCGTTGTCGAACAGCGACGCGATCGCCTCACGGGTGATCCTGTCGCCGTCGTTCTCGAGGCGGTTGATCTCGACGGTGTAGTGCGAGATGTCCTTGAAGCCGCGCAGGCGCGGCATGGCCTCGGAGATCTGCCGCGCGGCGGCGTGCAGCACATGCGCCAGGGCCTGCGCCTGCTCCATCGGCGCCTCGATCCTGTAGAGCCCGAGATAGTCGGCCACCTCTTCGGTGTAGTCCACGACGTCGTCGAGCGAGGACGCGAGCGAATAGATGTCCTCGCGGTCGATCGGCGTGACGAAGGTCTGGTTGAGCCGCTGGATGATGTCGTGCGTGATCCGATCGCCGTCCTGCTCGCAGATCAGGATGTCGCGCGCGAGGTCGCTGCGCTCGGGGAAGTCCATGAGCATCTCGTCGAGCAGACCCGCGGCGCGCAGGATGTTGCCGCCGGCCTCCTCGAAGAGGTCGAAGAATTCGCGGTCACGCGGGGCGAGGACGCTGGAAAGCCGCACCGCGCCGGAAGGTACCACTAGGACACGTCGAAACGTGACTGCTCGATGCGCTTGGCCGGCAGCTCGCCGACCTTGGCGCGCACCTCGCGCGCGGCGCTCTCCCAGTCGTAGGCGACGCGGCGCAGCTCCACGCGGCCCTCGTCATCGACGATCGCGTAGGCGGCGCGGCGATCGCCGTCCAGCGGAATCCCCACGCTGCCCGGGTTGACCAGCTCGATCCCACCCGGCCCCTCACGCATGAACTGCAGGTGGGTGTGGCCGAAGACGACGCGCTGCGCCTCCACCCCCATCAGCCGCTCCGCATCCGTGTCGCGGGGCTCGGGATAGAAGCTGTCCATGTCCGAGAGCGGCGAGGCGTGGCAGTAGAGCGTGCTGCCGTGGGTCACGGACTCGGGCAGCGCGGCGAGCTCGTGCGAGAGCTCCTCCCCGGCCAGCTCACGAGAGCGCTCGATCACACCGGTCATCGCCTCGGGCGCGTCAGAGGCGTCGACGAGCCAGCGGTCCACGTTCCCGCGGATCCATTCCGCGTCCAGCTGCCTGAGGCGATCGGCGGTTTCGCGCGGCCAGGCGCCGAAGCCGACGTGGTCGCCGCCGAGCAGGAAGCGCTCCGCCGGGCAGTCGTCGATGACCGCCTCGAGCGCGAGGAGGTTGCCGTGCACGTCGTAGAGCAGCCCGAGCACGGCAGCGCACGTTACGCGACCGTGGCCGATCGCGTCACCCTCCGCCTGCCCGCTATTTGGGCGTGCGGCCGGCGGCCGTCCCGGGTAGCTACAGGCATGGGCTACTTGAGCGCCCGCTGCGTGCGTGGACGGATGTCCGACTCTGGGGCGCCGCGCTCACGCAGGGTGCGCGGGCGGTCGAGCGTCAGAAGGTAGTGGTGCGTCCCGTTATCGCCCTACTCGGTCTGCTCGCGATCCTCGCGCTTGGGGCCTGCCGACAGCTGCCGGGCGTGCCCGGCCCCGACCCCACGGCGCCACGGCCGGTGACCGGCGCGCCCTACCCGCCCCTGCCTGTCATGGGGGCGCGGTCGGCGCGGGCTTTCGGAGATTCGGTCGGCGTGAATACGCATATCGGCTGGTCTGACACCCCTGCCTACGCCAATTTCGATCCCGTGCGTGCGCGGCTGCGCGAGCTGGGTGTGCGCTACGTGCGCGATGGGCTCTGCGCCACCTGCGTCGAGTGGGTGTCGCGGTTGCAGCGCCTCGCGGCGTCGGGCATCCGGTCCAACATCATCGCCACGGACCTGCGCGGTGGCTCGCTCCGCCTCGCAGAGAACCTCCAGGCGATCCGGACCAAGCTGAGCGGCGCGGTCGTGTCGGTCGAGGCGCCCAACGAACCGGACCAGCAGGGCGACTCGCAATGGATCGCCAAGACCCGCACGCTGCAACAGCAGCTCTGGATGGGCGTCAAGGGCAACGCCGCGCTGGCGCACCTCACCGTCGTCGGCCCCGCGCTGGTCCATGCCACGTCGTGGGCTCAGCTGGGGAACCTGAGCCCGTACCTCGACCGCGGCAACATGCACCCCTACCCGGGCGGCGGCACTCCGCTGCACAACCTCACCGACCTGATCCCGCTGTCGGCGATGACCTCGGGGAGCAAGCCGATCGTCGCGACCGAGGCGGGCTACCACTCCGACCTGACCACCACCAGCGGCCACTACGGCACGTCTGAGCGCGCGATCGGCATCTACACGCCTCGGCTCGCGCTGGAGGGCTTCAGGCGCGGCATCGACCGCACCTACATCTACCAACTCGCCGACCCCTGGTCGAGCGGCTCCGGATTCGAGAACCGCTTCGGGCTGCTGCGCTCCGACCTCTCCCCGAAGCCGGCCTTCCTCGCGCTGCGCAACCTGCTGCGCGCGGTCGACGCCGACTCGGCGCCGGTCGCCACACCGGGCGGCCTGCGGCTCGCCGTCTCGGGAGCGCCGGCCGACCTGCGCCAGCTGCTGCTGCGCTCCGCCGACGGCACCTACTCGCTCGTGCTCTGGCGCGAGGTCAGCGTGTGGGACCGCGTCGCGCGCCTCGACCTGCTGCCCACTCCGGCCGGGGTGGAAGTCGTCTTCGGACAGCCGGTCACACTCGCCCAGCGCTTCGACCCTGTCGAGTCCGACGGCGAACGCCAACGCTGGGCCGACCCGAGAAGGATCGCGCTGATCCTGGGGGGTGCCCCGGTGGTCCTCAGGCTCACCCCCGCCGCGCGCTAGCGCGCTCTCACAGCGAGGCGCCCTTGTCGCGGTTGCAGCCGGCGCACAGCAGCTGCAGGTTCTCCACCGTCGTCGCGCCGCCCATCGAGAACGGGATGACGTGGTCGTACTGGAGCTCGAAGTCGCTGCCGCACTCGATGCAGCGCCCGCCGTCGCGCTGCCACACGGCGAGGCGGACCTCGCGCGGGATCGGCTCACGCCGCGGCGGCCCGCTCAGCTCCTGGCGCAGGGCGGCGTGCGCACGCTCGAGCTTGCGCTGCCGGCGCCGCTGGCGCTCGACGACGAGCGCCATCACGTCGTGCGGGGTCAGCCCCTCGTCCTCCCAGTAGAAGCAGTCGCGAAACCACCACCACTGGCGGCCATCGGCCTGGATCAGCGGGAC
The DNA here is from genome assembly GCA_034664125.1 of Thermoleophilaceae bacterium. GTDB lineage: Bacteria > Actinomycetota > Thermoleophilia > Solirubrobacterales > Thermoleophilaceae > JACVRW01. The sequence continues at coordinate 56,362 of JAXDIG010000033.1, forward strand.
CGGGCGCCGGCGCTGCAGGACCTCCTGGTCGGCGAGCTCCCGCGGCCGGAGCGGCTGCAAGGCCGCGACCCCACTCGCTCTGAAGCGGTGGCGCTTCCAGATCCAGGCGCCCTCTGCGGAGAACGCGGCTCGCCTGTCGACGCGCAGCATCGCCGGAACCTAGGAGTTGCGGAGGACCGCACGCAGGCGGCCTTGCAGGCACGGTGCCTACGGACGCTCGTAGACGACCACGGACCCCCCGCACGAGGGTTCGCGGGGCCCCGAGCAAGGCCCCCGCGGTCGCTGAAAGCGCGCGATCCGCGTGAAGTGCAGACGGGCCAGCTGCCGGTCGAACCCTGTCGGATCGACGGGGAACTTGGCCGTGTCGAAGAGGCCGAACCGCGCTCTTGCGGCGAGCGGCGAGCGTGAGTCCGTGAGGACATACCGGCCATCGTCCCCGAGGCTCTGACGCAGGACGTTGTACGCGCCAGGGACGAGGATCACCACCTGCTGGCCCGTTGCCCGGCGCCGGATCAGGTCCGTCGCGCCGCGCCATGGGCCGCCGGCGGGCCATCCGGCCACGTACTGCCAGTAGTCGAGGCCGGGATATCGAGCGGTAGCCGGGTGGGCAAGGACGCGCGCATCGAGGATCAGCGCGGGCGCGAGCAGGAGCGCCGCCCCTACCGAGCAGGCGATCGCGGCGGCCCGTCGGGGCAGCTTCCGACGTGCGAAGCGGGCAGCCTCAACGGCCGCGTACGCGGACAGCACGATGGCCGCCGGCACGAGGAACATGACATGACGCGGGAAAGGCCGCAGCTGGAACATCATCCCGATGGCGAACGGAACGACGATCCAGGCAACCAGCACGGCGGTCAACCCCGGTCGCGTGCGCCAGCTCAGCACCGCTCCGGCGACGGTGGTCAGGATCAGCGGCACGGTCAGGTAGCCGATCAGGGCCGGCCGGTAGGTGGCCCAGTTCTGCCCGAACACGCCGAACGGATCGTCGAGTACGTCGGTGACCGACCGAGCCGGCCACAGCAGGATGTTCTTCGTGGCCGCTACGCGATCCGGGTAGTAGCTCGAGGAGCGCTGCAGCAAGTACGCCGCGACGACGATCCCGGCGACGATGGCGACCCCCGAGATCCACGCGATCACGCGACGGCGACGCCCGGGATCCGACCAGTCGAAGCACAGCAGGCTGACCGGCAGCAGCGCGAGCGCCGGGGCGGTGTTCTGCTTCGTGAGCACGCCGGCGGCCAACACGACGCCGAGCAGGGCGGCGACCCTTGGATCCGGCCGGCGTGCCAGCGCGATCTGGAGGAACAGGGCGCTGGCCATGATGAGGGTGACGAGCGGCTCGTAGATGCCGATCCCGTCGTTGACGACGAAGAACGGGAGCGCCACGCACAGCCCCGCGGCCACCCAGCCGGCGGCCGCTCCCCAGAGCGAGCGGGCGAGCAGCCCGATGACTCCGATCGTCAGCAGGCCCGCCGTCACCGAGACGAGCCGGATCGCCGTCAAGGGGGCGAAGCCGAGCTTGACCCACACGGCACCCAGCCACATGAGGAGCGGGCCCTGCCCGATCTCCAGGGCCGCGAACAGCTTGTCCTGCGACCGTGCGGCCTGATTCGCGAAGTCCGCGTAGAGGCCCTCGTCGAGGAAGTACGGGAAGCGACTCACGAACGACAGGTGCGTAGCCAGATAGGTCGTCACGATTGCCGCGGCGCCCGCGACCGCCCAGATCCACGAACGAGCACCGAGCTCGCGGGGACCACGATCGCGAGGCTGGGCGTCGACGCGGGCGGCGGCGGGTCGTGCCGATCGCGGTGCAGACGAACCCGCGCGGGCCTCGCGAATGACCACCAACGCCGCGACCACGATCGTCGCGACCGCCAGCAGGCCGAGGTAGCCGCCCGCGCCGACCGCGGTGTACTCGCCCGACACCCGCTGAGCGAAGAGCTTGTCGATGAGGGCCACGAAGACGAGCAGCCCGCAGCCGGCGGTGAGGGCGGCGACCAGTACGTGGAGCCGGTGCCGGGCGGCGGTCAGGAATGCCAGCAGCGCCGCCATCGGTACGAGCAGCGCAATGAAGACGGACAAGAGCGGGAGCGACCGCCACGCGACACCGGTCGCTGGGATCGGCTCGCCGCGGCCGATCATGACCGCGCGTGCGAGGGCGCCACCCGGGATGCTGATCCACGGCAGGACCATGGCGAGGACCAGCACAGCGGCACCCACCCCGGCAGCGATAGCCCCACGTGTGGGTCGACGGAGGGCGGACCTCACGGGCAGGGCATCCTAAGGCCTCAGGGGTGCGCAGGTACCCGGTCGGAACCTCCCCGGGCATGGGCCGTACTGGGCTCGAACCAGTGACCTCCGGCTTGTCGAGCCGGCGCTCTCCCAGCTGAGCTAACGGCCCGGGGAGCTGATCAGGCGGCTAGCGTAGCAGCGGGAAATTCGGGCTTGCCGACCGGTGCCGACGGCATCTTCTCGTGCGCTCGCATCGTGATCTCGAACGTCTCGCGGCTGCTGTACCTGGGCGCCCAGCCGGTCGTCAGCTTCAGCTTCTCGTTCGAGAGCAGCCACGAGTGCAGCGCGAACTCGATCCCGCCCGGCGGCACCTCGGACTGGCGCAGCTTCCACATCACGCGCGCGAGGCCGCGGTACACGCGCAGCGGCATCCTCCTGATCGGGGTGCCGATCAGCTCGGCGCACTCGCGGTTGGTCATCAGGCCGTCGCCCGCCACGTTGTAGGCGCCGCCGTGACGGCCCAGCAGCAGGCCGGTGATCCCCTCGACCACGTCGTCCTCGTGCACGAACTGGATCTGGCTGTCGATCGTGCCCACGTCCACCGCGAACGGCTGCTTGGTCCACAGCCGCACCAGGTAGTTGTCCACGTTCGGGCCGAACACGATGCACGGCCGCACGATCGTCATCACGCGATCGGGGTGCTTGGCCGCCCAGAGCTGGCAGAGGCGGTCCGACTCGGTCTTGTCGCGCGCGTAGGTGAAGCTCGCCACGCCGCGCACCGGGTCGTCCTCGGTGAGGGGCACCGGGTTGTCGGGGAACGCGCCGTAGGCCACCCCCGATGTGGTCACCAGCACCTGCTGAGTACCGACCTTGTCGGCCGCCTCGAGCACGTTGTGCGTGCCGTTCACGTCCACGTCGTAGGCGAACTGCTCGTCGTGCGACGGGTTCAGGATGAAGGCCAGGTGCACGAGCACGTCGGGGCGCACGCGTTCGAGCACCGAACGGACCGCCTCGCGATCGCGCACGTCCATGCGCTCGTATTCGGTGTGCGGCCGGTAGCCCTTGGGAGGGGCGACGTCGCAGATCACGATCTTCTCGGTGTCGTCGCGGCGCTCGAGCAGGTCGACCAGCCGCGATCCGATGTACCCCGAGCCTCCGGTGATGACGTAGCGCATGGAGGGATCCTAAGACTCGACGGGCCCCGCCGGAGCGGGACCCGCCAGCATCACTCCTCCTCGCCGGCGAACTTACCCTCGAGGTCCTTCATCACGCCCGGTTCTCGCAGCGTGCTCACGTCGCCCAGCTCGCGTCCCTCAGCTATGTCGCGCAGCAGGCGGCGCATGATCTTGCCAGAGCGCGTCTTCGGCACGTCGGCCGTCCAGATGATCCGCTTCGGGCGGGCCAGCTTCCCGATCCGCTGCGCCACGTGCTCGCGGAGCTCCTTCTCGAGCGCCTCCCCGCCCTCGCTCTCCTCACCCTCGAGGATCACGAAGGCGGCGATCGACTGGCCCGTGTCCTCGTCCTGCTGGCCGATCACCGCCGCCTCGGCAACGCGCGGGTGCGACACGATCGCGGACTCCACCTCGGCCGTCGACAGCCGGTGCCCCGAGACGTTCACCACGTCGTCCACGCGGCCGACGATCCAGAAGTAGCCGTCCTCGTCCTTGCGCGCGGCGTCGCCGACGAAGTAGGTCGTCTCGTCCCACTTCGAGAAGTACGTCTCCTTGAAGCGCTCGTCGTCCCTGAACAGGGTGCGCAGCATCCCCGGCCAAGGGCGGCGCAGCGCGAGCAGCCCCTGCTCGCCGGCGGGCACCTCGTTGCCCTCCTCGTCGAGCACCGCGGCGTCGATCCCCGGCAGCGGCATGCCGGCGGACCCCGGCTTGCTGTGCTGCGCGCCCGGGAGCGTCGTGATCATGATGTGGCCGGTTTCGGTCTGCCACCAGGTGTCCACGACCGGGCAGTGCTCGCCGCCGATCAGCTTCCAGTACCAGAGCCACGCCTTCGGGTTGATCGGCTCGCCGACGGTGCCCAGCAGGCGCAGCTTCGAGAGGTCGTGCTTCTGCGGATGCGTGATGCCCCACTTCATGCACGCGCGGATCGCCGTCGGCGCCGTGTAGAAGACGGTCACGCCGTAGCGCTCGCAGAGCTCCCACCAGATGCCCTTGTGCGGATAGTCGGGCGCGCCCTCGTACATCACGGACGTCATCCCGTTGATCAGCGGGCCGTAGACGATGTAGGAGTGGCCGGTGACCCAGCCGACGTCGGCGGAGCACCAGAACACGTCCTCGTCGGGCTTCAGGTCGAACACGTGCTTGGTCGTCCAGGCCACGCCGGTCAGGTAGCCGCCGGTGGTGTGCAGGATCCCCTTGGGCTTGGCGGTCGAGCCCGAGGTGTAGAGCACGTACAGCGGGTGCTCCGCGTCCAGCGGCTCGGCAGGGCAGTCCTCGTCGGCGGCCTCGATCGCCTCGTCGTAGAAGACGTCGCGGCCGTCGGTCATCGGCACGTCGGCGCCGGTGTTGCGCACCACCACGACCGTCTCGATCGAGGGCACGTCGTCGAGGAAGGCGTCGACGGCCGGCTTGATGTCGGCCGCCTTGCCCTTGCGCCGGGCCTGGTCGACGGTGATCAGCGCCTTGGCATCGGAGAACTCCATGCGCTCCTTGACCGCGTCCGGCGAGAAGCCGCCGAAGACGACGTTGTGGGGCGCCCCGATGCGCGCGCACGCCAGCATCGCCACGGCCACCTCGGGGATCATCGGCAGGAAGATGCCGACCACGTCGCCGGGCTCGACGCCGCGCTCCTTGAGCACGTTCGCCAGGCGCTTCACGTCGCGCAGGAGGTCGGCGTAGGTGATGTCGCGCTCCTCGCCCTCCTCGCCGCGCCAGTGGAAGGCGACCTTGTCGCCGCGGCCCGCCTCGACGTGGCGGTCGAGCGCGTTGTACGAGGCGTTCAGCTTGCCGCCGGTGAACCACTTGTAGAAAGGCGCCTCGGAGTCGTCGAGCACCCCATCCCACTGCTCGAACCAGTCGAGCGCCTCGGCCTGCTTCGCCCACCACGCCTGCGGGTCGTTCGCGGCGGCCTCGTGCTGGGACTCGTCGCCTATCAGCGCCTTGTCGCGAAAGCCGGACGGCGGGTCGAACGTCTCCTGGTCGAGCAGCTCGCCGATCTCGCGCTCGACCTGCTCGGCGGACGGCTTCGCGGTTGCTTCCATAGCTCGCTTTCTACCTCATGGTCCTCTCGGGGCTCCGAAGCGTGTCTGGCGTCGAGAAAACCGTACCTGTCCGACGGTCCGCGGGGGTGCGGGGGCCCGAGGCCCCCCGATGGCATCCCCCGGCTGCTGTCAGGAGGGGCGCACCGTCTCAGCGCGCCCCTCCATTCCCCTACCGCTCGCAGCTAACGGCCGGATCCGACCAGATCCCCCGCCTCGTCGGCCGTGCCGCCGCCGTTGACCCGGCCGGTCAGCGTCAGGCCGGTGCCGGCTTCGGCGCCGAGGCCTGTTTCCGATCGCACGTACAGCTCGTCGAAGGTGCGCTCCTCGACCTGCTCCTTGGACAGCATCGTGCCGAGCCAGCACCCGATGAAGCCGAGCGGGATGCTGATGATCCCCGGGTTGGCGAGGTCGTACCACGAGAACAGGCCGCCCTCGGAGTTCGGCCCCGGCCACACCGTCGGGCTGATGATCACGAGCGCCACCGAGCTGACCACGCCGAACAGCACGCCGGTGACCGCGCCGGTCGTGTTGAAGCGGCGCCAGGTGAGCGCCAGCAGCAGCGCCGGGAAGTTGGCGCTTGCCGCCACAGCGAAGGCGAGCCCGACCATGAAGGACACGTTCAGGTCCTCGCCGCCGAGGATCGCGATCACGATCGCGACCGCGCCGATCGCGACCGCCGACAGCTTGGCGACCCAGACCTCCTCCTTCTCGGAGTCGCGGCCGTGCCGGACGATGTTCGACCAGATGTCGTGCGCGACGGCCCCGGATGCCGAGATCACCAGCCCGGCCACCACCGCCAGGATCGTCGCGAAGGCGACGCCGGCGACGATCGCGAGGAACAGTTCGCCGCCCAGCTCGTCCGCCAGCAGCGGCAGCGCGAAGTTGCCGGTGGCCCCGGCCGCCTCCTCGCCGCCCTGGCCCAGGATCGCGCGCGCCCCGAAGCCGAGTGCCGTGGTCATGACGTAGAAGGCGCCGATCAGCACCATCGCCCACATCACCGACGACCTGGCCGCCTTCGCGTCCGGCACGGTGAAGAAGCGCATCAGGATGTGCGGCAGCCCCGCCGTGCCGAGCACGAGGCCAAGTCCGAGCGAAACCGTGTCGAGCGGCGACGAGAGGAACAGGCCCGGCTTCAGGTACGCCTCACCGTCGGCGGACTCCGCCCGAGCGTCCCGGAACAGGTCGAGCGGGTTGCCGCCGATCTTGACCAGCACCCAGACCGTCATCACCAGCGCGGCGGTCATCAGCAGGCCGGCCTTGATGATCTGCACCCAGCTCGTGGCCAGCATGCCGCCGAGGATGATGTAGGTGACCATGAAGGTCCCCGTGAGGATCACCGCCAGCGAGAAGTTAATGTCCACGAGGCCCTCGATCAGCACTCCGGCGCCGACCATCTGGGCGATCAGGTAGAACGCGACGACGGTCAGCGTCCCGAGCGCGGCGGCCGCTCGGGCCGGTTGGCGCTTGAGCCGGAAGGCCAGCACGTCGGCGATCGTGTACTTGCCCGAGTTGCGCATCCGCTCTGCGAGCAGGAAGAGCACCGTCAGGAAGGCGACGAGGAAGCCGACGGAGTACAGGAAGCCGTCGAAGCCGAACAGGTAGATCAGCCCGGCGATGCCCAAGAACGACGCCGCCGACATGTAGTCGCCGGCAATGGCGAACCCGTTCTGCGGGCCGGTCAGGCCGCGTCCCGCGGCCCAGAAGTCGGTCGCGTTGTGGACCCGCTTGGAGGCGTAGTAGCTGATCAGCAGGGTGACCCCCACAACCACCGCGAAGACCACCAGGGCTGTCTCGTTGACTGCCGCGATCGGGGTCATGGCAGCCTCCTCTCCTCAGTACGCGCACGCAGCGCCACCTGGGCGGCGCGCTCGGCGAGCGGGTCGAACTCACGGTCGGCCTTGCGGACGTACCAGGCGCCGAGCACCCAGGTCATCACGAATTGGGAGAGGGCGAGCACGTAGCCCACCGTCAGCCCGTCGGTCAGGAACTCCCGGCCCATGAAGTCGGGGGCGTAGCCGGCCAGGATCACGAAGCCGAAGTACCAGGCCAGGAAGAAGATCGTGGCCGGCACCACGAACGCCCTCTTCTTGCGGACGAGGTCCTGGAACTCCGGCGACCGCTCCGCGGCCACCCAGTCGATGTCGGCATGGTGATCCGAGTGTGCAGGCGGACCCGCCCCGGTCGTTGCCATCTCACTCTCCCCCTTCGTAGAAGCTCCTCCGCGCGCAGTGCCCGTACTGACGCCGGCCGAAAACGTCCGGTCCGGTCACCGGCCCCGCTCTGCGGCGGACGGTGGCTGCGGCGCGACGAACGGCGCCGTTCGGCGTGGCGGAGGTCCCAACGGGGAATATGTCCGCGGAGGGGAGCAACCGCCTTGGAGATCGCGCTTGGAGTGGTGTTCGGAGCCGTCGTCGTCGCGTCCATGTGGGCGGCGTCGCGCTTCATCTCGTCCCCGGGCACCGTCTTGAGCGAGGAGGGCCTCGCCATGCGCGCGGCGCTGCACGCGGCCACCGCCACGCTGCCTCACCTGCGCCGCGGCCTCGGACAGGCGACCGCCGCTAAGGCCGTGCCCCATCTGCGCGCGCTGACCCAGAGCACGGCGCTCGCCCTGGCCGACCGCGAGACGCTGCTCGCGCTCGACGGATCGGGGGCCGTCCGGGCGCTCGCCGGCTCGCCGATCGACGCGCTGTTCGAGGAAGGGCCCGACGACCGCGTGCACGTGGACCCGCGCATGGAGATGCCCGAGCTCCACCTCGGCGGGGCCGTGGTGGCCCCGCTGCTCGTGCGCGGCCGGAGGGTCGGCTCGCTGGCGGCCTTCTACGCCCGCGGGCGGCGTATCCGGCCCGAGGACACGCGCGTGGTCGGCGACGCGGCCCGCCTGGTTGCCGCCCAACTCGAGCTCGCCGCGGTCGAGGAGCAGGAGGAACGGCTGGCGCAGGCGGAGCTGCGGGCGCTGCGCGCCCAGATCTCGCCGCACTTCATCTACAACGCGCTCGCGGCGGTGGCGAGCTACATCCACACGCGGCCGGACGAGGCCCGCGAGCTGCTCACCGACTTCGCCGAATTCACCCGCTACGCCTTCCGGCGCGAGCGCCCGTACGTGACGCTCGCCGATGAGCTCCACTACGTCGAGAAGTACCTCAACCTGGAGCGGGCGCGCTTCGGCGACCGCCTGCGCGTGCGGCTCGCCGTGGCGCCGGAGATCCTCCCGGCGGTCGTGCCGGTGCTGTCGCTGCAGCCACTCGTGGAGAACGCCGTGCGCCACGGCATGCACGAGGCCGGCTCGGGCGCGGTGCTGATCGAGATCCTGGGGCAAGACCTGGGCGCGGACGCGCGCGTGCGCGTGCGCGACGACGGGGCGGGCATGTCCGCCGCGGCGGTCCGGGCGGCGCTGGACGGCGTCTCGGGCGGGATCGGCCTCCAGAACGTGCACCGCCGGCTCGAGACGAGCTTCGGGCCCGGGTACGGGCTCGAGATCGAGTCGACGGAGGGCGAGGGCACGGAGGTGCGGCTGACGGTGCCGAAGTCGCACCCGGGCGTGAGGGCGGCGTGACTCAGCGGGCGCTGGACGTGCTGGTGGTCGACGACGAGGCGCCCGCTCTGGCCGACCTCGCGCGCCTGCTGCGCTCCCTCCCCGCGACCGGCGAAGTCTCCACGGCCGCGAGCGGTCAGGAGGCGCTGCGAACACTGGCCGGCCGCCCGTTCGACGCGGTCTTCCTGGACGTGCGCATGCCGGGCATCGACGGCCTCGAGCTCGCCCGCGTGCTGAGGCGCTTCGAGCAGCCCCCCGCCGTCGTGTTCGTGAGCGCCTACGAAACCGGCGCCGTCGGCGCCTTCGAGCTGAAGGCGCTCGACTACCTGATGAAGCCGGTCAGCTCCAGGAGGCTGGCCGAGGCGGTGGACCGCGTGCGCGAGTCGCGCGGCGTGGCCGCGCCGTCGCGCTCCGACGACGTGGTGCCGCTCCCCACTCTCCGAGGCGGCACGCGACTGGTGCCGCGCGAGTCGATCCTGTTCCTACAGGCCGACGGCGACTACGTGCGCGTGATCTGCGACGAGGAGCGGTTCCTGATGCGCGGCCGCGTGTCTGACCTCGCCCGCCGCTGGCGCGAGCATGGGTTCGTGCAGGTGCACCGCGGCTACGTGGCCAACCTGCGCCGGGCCGTGGAGGTGCGCCCCCACTTGAACGGCACCGCTGTGCTCGCGTTCTCGGACGGTCGCGAGATCCCCGTGGCCAGGCGCAAGGTCGCCGAGCTGCGGCGGGAGCTCGTGGCGTGAGCGACGGGCCCGGCGGGCCGCGCCCGCGCAGCCCGCGCGAGGAGCTCGCCGAGGGCACGCCCCACGGCGACGTGTACCTCGGCCGCCTGATCCGGGCGCAGCTGCGCCTGGCCCTGCTGGCGCTGGGCGCCTTTGGCGGGCTGGTGGGCTCGCTGCCGCTGCTGTTCCTGCTGTGGCCGGGGATCGAGGACGTCGAGCTCTTCGGCGTCCCGCTTCCGGTGGTGGTCCTGGCGGCGCCGCTGTTCCCGCTGATCGTGGTGATCGGGCTGCTCTACCAGCGCCGCGCGGACGCGCTCGACGAAACCTTCCGCGACGTGGTCTCACACGAATGATCGCCGCCGCGGCGGTGGTGGCGGTCGCCGCCGGGGCGATCGGCCTGGGCTTGTGGGGCGTGCGGCTGGCGCGCACCACCTCCGACCTGTACGTGGCGTCGCGGGCGATCACTCCCTGGTGGAACGCCGCGGCGATCTCGGGCGAGTACCTGTCGGCGGCGAGCTTCCTGGGCATCGCCGGGCTCGGGATGAAGTTCGGCGCGAGCGCGCTCTGGCTCCCGCTGGGGTTCGCCGCCGGCTACCTGGCGCTGCTCTTCTTCGTGGCGGCGCCGCTGCGGCGCTTCGGCGCGTACACGATCCCCGACTTCGCCGAGGCGCGGCTGTCGAGCCCTCACGTGCGCCTGGTGGCCGCGGCCGTGGTGCTCACGATCGGCGGCTTCTACCTGGTGCCGCAGCTCAAGGGCGCGGGGCTGACGATCGGCAGCGTGGCGGGCACGCCGTACTGGGTCGGGGTGGTGGCGGTGGCCGCGCTGGTCGCCCTCACGGTGGCGCTGGGCGGCATGCGCGGGGTGACCTACGTGCAGGCTTACCAGTACTGGGTCAAGACGTTCGGAATCGCCCTGCCCGCCTGCATCCTGCTCGTGTACCTGGGCGGGCTGCCCGAGCGGGCGGCGCTGTTCGGCCGGGAGCTGCCGAAGGCACCGGCGGACGGGCTGGTGGTAGAGCTCGACGATCCCCAGCGCGTGGAGTTCCCTGCCAGAGCCGCGTTCAGGCTCGACGGTCGGCCGATGCGCGCCGAGGCGGGCGAGAAGCGGGTGCTCGAGGGCCGGCTGGTGCTGCCGGCCGGAACCGTCGTGCCGGTCGCGGAGGGCACCGACGCGGAACGCGGCGAGGACTGGGCGCGGCCTATCGAGCGCTCGGGGCCGGCCTCGCCGGTGTTCGTCTACTCGCTGCTGCTGGCGACCTTCCTCGGCACCATGGGGCTGCCGCACATCCTGGTCCGCTTCTACACGAACCCGGACGGGTCGGCGGCACGGCGTACGACGGTGCGCGTGCTGGGGCTGCTCGGGCTCTTCTACCTGTTCCCCGCCGTCTATGCGGCGCTGGGCCGCGCGCTCACGCCCGAGCTCTACGTGACGGGGCAGACCGACTCGGTGGTGCTGGAGCTGCCGCAGGCGGCGTGGCCGGGGCTCGGCGGCGAGCTGCTGGCCGCGCTGACCGCGGCGGGGGCGTTCGCGGCCTTCACGTCGACCTCCTCGGGGCTGCTGGTGTCGATTGCCGGGACGCTCTCCCACGACGTGCGGCGCGTGCGCGGGGGCGGCGCGAGCGCGGCCGGCGACCAACCCGTCGAGCGGATGAGGCGCTTCCGCTGGGCGGCGGTGGGGGGCATGGTGGTGCCGGCGCTGATCGCGTTGTCGGCCCGGGAGCTGGACATCAGCGTGCTGGTCGGTTGGGCGTTCGCGCTGGCGGCGAGCACGTTCTGCCCGCTGTTCCTGCTGGGGATCTGGTGGAGGGGCCTGACGGCACGCGGGGCGATCGCCGGCATGGCAGCCGGCGGCCTGGTGGCCAGCAGCGGGATCGTGGCGACCCTCGTGGCCGACCCCGCCCCGACCACGCTGGGCGCGCTGCTGGCCCAACCCGCGGTGGTGTCCGTGCCGATCGCCTTCGCGACGATGATCGGAGTCTCACTGCGCGATTCCGAGCGCCCGGTGGGGACCGAGGAGACGATGCTGGCTCTGCACGGCCCGGAGGGGTTGGGGCTGGAGGCACTGCGGGCGCGGGGGTAGCGCGGAGAGGCGCCGACCGGAATCGAGTTCCGCGACTCGTGCCAGTCTAAGACGCCATGACCTTGACTACCTGCCACATGTCCATCTCGCTCGACGGCTTCGTCGCCGGGCCGAGCCAGAGCCGCGAGAACCCGCTCGGCGTCGGCGGCAGGCAGGTCCACGCCTGGCATCTTGGCGAGGTGGCGGAC
>JAXDIG010000037.1:0-28098 GCA_034664125.1 Thermoleophilaceae bacterium
CCGCGACCTGATGCGCTTCGTGGAGCGGATCCCGGCGGAGCTGAAGGTGCGCCCCCGCCAGGGCAAGCGCCTCCACCGCCGGGCGCTGGCGAAGCTCCTGCCGCAGCAGATCGTCGACCGCCCGAAGCACGGCTTCGCCACGCCGTACGACCGCTGGCTGCGCGACTCGCTCGGCGAGGAGGTCGAGCGCCGCTACGCGCCCGGCGAGCCGCTGGCCGGCATCATCCGGCCCGAGGCCGTGGCGCGGCTCGTGGCCGAGCACCGCCGCGGCCGCGCCGACCACAAGAGCGTCCTCTACTGCCTGCTCGAGCTGTCCGAGTGGCACCACTCCTTCGTAGAGGCCCGCGAGCCGGTCGCGGCGTGAGGCTCCTCTACGTCCACTCCCGCAAGGCGAGCTTCGTCGCGATCGACCGCGACATCCTCGCCGAGCGCTTCGAGATCGAGGACCTCTACCAGCCCGGCCGCCTGCCCAACCCGGTCAAGGTCGTCGGCGGCGTGCTCAGAGCCGACGTCGTGTTCGGCTGGTTCGCCTCCTGGCACACTTTCTTCCCGATCGCGCTGGCCTGGCTGCTGCGCAAGCCGTCGGTGCTGATCGTCGGCGGCTTCGACACGGCCGACATGCCGGACATCGGCTACGGCTACCAGCAGGGCGGGCTGCGCCGCTGGGCGAGCCGCTGGATCATGCGCCGCGCCGGCCGGCTGATCACCAACTCGCGCTACAGCGCGGCGGAAATCGAAAGCAACACGCCGATCCCGCCGAGCCGGGTGACCGTCGTTCACCACGGCGTGCCCGACCCGTTCGGGGACGCCGTGCCGGAGAAGGAGCGCCTGGCCCTGACCGTGGGTGCCATCGACCGCGGCACGCTCGTTCAGAAGGGGCAGCTGCCCTTCGTAGAGGCGGCGCGCGAGCTGCCCGACGTGCGCTTCGTGTTCGCCGGCAAGTGGCTCGACGACGCCGTCGAGGAGCTGCGCGCGGTCGCGCCCCCAAACGTCGAGTTCACCGGCTGGCTGTCCGACGACGAGCTGCGTGGCCTGTACCGGCGCGCGGGCGTCTACGTGCAGGCCTCGCTCCACGAGGGCTTCGGGCTGGCCGTGGCCGAGGCGATGCTGGCCGGCTGCGTGCCGGTGGTGATGAACGTGACCGCGATGCCCGAGGTGGTCGGGAACGCCGGGGTCCTGATCGAATCGCAGCGCCCCGAGGACGTCGCGGCCGGGGTGCGGCAGGCGCTGGCGCTGGGCCCGGACGCGAATCGCTCTGCACGCGAGCGTATTCTCACGACCTTCCCGATGGAGAGTCGGAGGGACGGGATCTTGCGAGTGGTGGACGAGGCGCTGGCCAGGCGTGGGTGAGCTGGGACAGAAGCGGCGGCGGCTGCGCGAGCGGCGGCGCGTGCGCGAGGCGCTGCTGCTGGATCTCGGCGCGCTCGTCTACGAGCTGCACCGCCAGGGCAAGCGGGCGCCCGAGCTGCTCCAGCAGAAGGCGGCCGAGCTGACCGTCATCGACGACGAGGTGCGCGAGCTGGAGGAGGCGCTCGACGGTGGGACGCCCCACGAGACGGAGCGCGCCGAGCCCCAGCTTGGCGATCCGGAGCTTGGCGATCCGGAGCTTGGCGATCCGGCCACCGACGAGGTCGATGCAGCCGAGCTGGAAGCGGCCCTCGCCGAGGGCGACGTCGCGGACGAGCCCGGCGCCGCCGACCAGCTCACCGACGACGAGCCCGCCCTCGCCGAGCATGAGGAGCGGCACGCGTGACCTCCTGCCCGCGCTGCGGCGAGCCGGCCGAGCGCGGTCAGCTCGTCTGCCTGGAGTGCGGCAACCGCATCGCCCTCAAGGAGGAAGGCGGCGAGCGCCGCTCGCTTGAGAACCTGCCTGCCGTCGTGCTGCTGCTGTGCGTGGTGGTGATCGGGGCGGGCGCGATCGGCTTCGCCCTGAGCGAGCTGACCGGCGACTCGGGGAACGACTCCGCCGCCGCCGACCGGTCCACACCCGCGGCCCAAACCGGCGCGCCTCAGACCGACACCGACGGCGCCTCCCAGCAGCCGAGCCAGAGCCTGCTGATGACGTGGCCCAAGGACCTGACCGGCTACACCGTCGTCATCGTGACCACGGGCGACCGCCCGGCGGCCCGGCGAGTCGCCCGCGAGGCCGCCCAGTCGGGGCTCGAGGCGGGCCTGCTGGACTCCGACGACTTCGACCTCGGCACCGATCTGTGGATCGTCTTCGCCGGGCGGTTCGACAACCAGGCCAGCGCCGAGCGCCAGGCGAGCAACCTCGGCGAGCGCTATCCGGGCGCCTACGCCACGCTCGTCAAGCCCACCGGCTAGGCCAGGTCCCAGTAGCGGCCGATCACGGCCGCGGCCTGCTCCACCAGGGCGCCGCGCGGGTGCGAGGCGGGCTCGCCGCCGGCGGCGAGCGCTTCCATCGACGCGGCCACGGAGCCGGCCAGGGCGTCCAGGTCGTAGCCGCCCTCGAGCACGTAGCCCACCGGCTTGCCGAGCGCGAGGACCTGGCGCGCCAGCTCGGCGTACGAGGAGGTTTCGAGCGCGCAGCCTCCGACGGGGTCGGCGCGGTGCGCGTCGAAGCCGGCCGACACGAGCACGAGGTCCGGGTCGAACCGGCGCGCGGCCGGCAGGACGATGTGCTCGATCAGTCCGCAGAACTCCTCCTCGCCCGAGCCCCCGGGCACGGGCAGGTTGATCGAGTAGCCCTCCCCCGCCCCCGCGCCGACATCGGACAGCGGGCCGGAGCCGGGCCAGAACGGAAACTGGTGGAGACTCGCGAACAGCACCTCGGGGGACTCGTGGAAGATCGTGTTGGTGCCGTTGCCGTGGTGCACGTCCCAGTCGAGCACCAGGACCCGCTCGGCGCCCAGCGAGTCGAGCGCGTGGCGGGCGGCGATCGAGACGTTGGCGAACAGGCAGAAGCCCATCGCCCGCGAGGGCTCCGCGTGGTGACCGGGCGGGCGCAGCGCCGAGAAGCCGACCCGCTCGCCGCCGAGTAGCACCTCCGCCAGCGCGCACGCGCCGCCGGCGGCATGGAGCGCCGCCTCCCAGGAGCCGGTGGAGGTCGGCGTGTCGAGGTCGAACGCGCCCTCGCGCGCGCTCGTCTCGCGCACGGCCTCCACGTACTCGCGCGGGTGCACGGCCTGCACCTGCTCATCCGTCGCCGCGGGCGCCCGGCGCCGCTCGTAGCCGAG
Organism: Thermoleophilaceae bacterium; assembly: GCA_034664125.1. GTDB lineage: Bacteria > Actinomycetota > Thermoleophilia > Solirubrobacterales > Thermoleophilaceae > JACVRW01. The sequence goes on from JAXDIG010000037.1 coordinate 3,198, forward strand.
CCAGTCGCGCCCCTGGAGCTCAGCCTCGATCGCCCGGATCCGCGCGGCGCGCTCGGGGTGGCCGGAGCCCGTGTCGTGCTCGAGCGACGATGGATGGTCGAAGTAGACGGGCACGCGCGCCGGTACGGTACCTGCGGTGAGTGCCGCGCACCCGCTGCGAGTGGACGTGGCGGTGGTCGGTGCCGGCGCCGCCGGCCTCTACGCCGCCCTGACCGCCTCGGCCGAGGGCGCCCGCGTGGCGCTGGTAAGCCGCTCGCCGCTGGCCCAGACCGCCTCCTTCTGGGCGCAGGGAGGGATCGCCGCGGCGCTGGCGGCGGACGACTCGCCGGAGCAGCACATCGAGGACACGCTCGCGGCCGGCCGCGAGGCGGCGCGGACGAGCGCCGTGCGCGTGCTGTGCGAGGAATCGCCGGCGCGCGTGCGCGACCTGGAGCGGCTCGGCGTCAGCTTCGACGCGGATCGCCACGGCAACCTCGCGCTCGGGCTCGAGGGCGGCCACTCGCGCCGGCGCATCGTGCACGCCGGCGGCTCGGCGACAGGCAGGCGGATCACGCGCGAGCTGTCCGCGCTCGCCGCCGTGGACGACCGCATCGAGGTGCTCGAGCCGCGCGCCGCCACGTCGCTGACCATGCACGAGGGCCGCTGCGTCGGGCTGGTGGCGCGCCCGCGCCGGGGCGACCCGATGCCCGTGCTGGCACGCGCGGTGGTGCTCGCCACCGGCGGCATGGCCGCGCTCTGGCAGCGCACCACCAACCCGCGCGGCGCCGTGGGCGCCGGCCTGCTGCTCGCGCACGCCGCGGGCGCCGAGCTGGCCGACCTCGAGTTCATGCAGTTCCACCCGACGGCGCTGCGCCACGACGGTCCGGGCGACGGCTTCCTGATCACCGAAGCTGTGCGCGGCGAGGGGGCGACGCTCCACAACGCGGAAGGCGAGCGCTTCGTCGACGAGCTGGCCCCGCGCGACCAGGTCGCGCTCGCGGTCCAGGCGGAGCTGGAGCGCAGCGGCCAGACGGCCGTGAGCCTGGACATGCGCTCGGTGGACGTGGCGCGCTTCGCGAACATCGCGGCCGCGCTCGAGGAGGTCGGGATCGACCCGCGCCGCGACCTGATCCCCGTCGCCCCGGCCGCGCACTACACGATGGGCGGCGTGTCGACCGACCTGGACGGGCGCTCGTCGGTGGCCGGCCTGTACGCGGTCGGCGAGTCGGCCTGCACCGGCCTGCACGGCGCCAACCGGCTGGCCAGCAATTCGCTGGCCGAGTGCTTCGTGTTCGGCCGGCGCGCCGCGCTGGCCGCCGTCTCGGACCCGGAGCCGCCGCCTTACGTGGCGTTCGACGAGGCGATCCACACAACGCCGCCGCCCGACGAGACGCGCGCGGCGCTCTGGCGCCACGCCGGCCTGCGGCGCGAGCCGGCCGGCCTGCGCCGCCTGCTCGACGACCCCTTCCCGCTCGCGCGCCTGATCGCCGCCTCGTGCCTCGCGCGCGAGGAGAGCCGCGGTGCCCACCAGCGCGCCGACCACCCCGACACGGACCCCGCCCTGGACCACATGCATACGCTTGTGGCTGGAGCCGCGCCGCCGCGATTCGAGCAATGGGATTGAAACTCGACGAGCTCTTCCGCGAGGCCATGTCGCACCTGGCGTCCGGGGTCGCCGTGATCACGGCCCGGCGCTCCGATGGGCGCCCCTGCGGCATCGCCGCCACCTCGCTCGTCTCCTACAGCGCCCACCCGCCGTCGCTGCTGGTGTGCGTATGGCACGGGTCGCGCTGCCACGTCGCGCTGGCCGAGTGCGAGCGCTTCGGCGTGCACCTGCTGCGCGCGGACGAGCTGGAGCTGGCGCAGCGGTTCGCCGACCGCTCGGCCGAGGACAAGTTCGCCGGGGCCGACTGGCGCTGGGACGAGGACGTGCCAGAGCTGGCCGGCACGCTCGCCTACCTGCGCTGCCGCCGGGCGGAGAACTTCGTCCGATATGACCACACGATCCTGGTCGGCGACCTCGAAACCGGCCGTCTGCGAGAGGGCGAACCCCTGGTCTATTCCCGCAGGCGCATGGACTGGCTGATGCAGCCGATGATGCCCTGAGGCGCGCCCCCGGGCCCGGTTGGCGCGCTCCCGGGCTGGCCGGCCAGCCAAATCCACGTTAAGTTGGTTGCGAGTCAGGTTCGAATAGCCATAACAGGGGTAACTGAACGTTCGGTCGGTTTAACGCCAAATCAATACTGAGGGCGTCGGACCTGGGGTAGCTTTTGATCGCCGCACCGTCTCGGGCACGGCAAGCCCGCGGCAAAGATGACTGGGTAAGGGAGGCCCGATGTACCAGTTCAGCCGCTCGCTCTATCGGGAGCTGGCGCAGGATGTCGTCTCCGGCAGGGGCGAAGACATCGCTGCAACGCGGATGCAGTTCCTACGGGCGTGCGAGTCGTCGATGGAGCGGCTCGCGCTCGACAGGCACTACTTCGCGAAGCCAGTGCGCACGCTCTTCAACGACGTGCGTCATTACTTCCCGATGACGGACCAGATGCGGGTCTACCGGATGTGCGAGAAGCACATGCGGCTGGCGACGGAATACGTCGACAGCCAGCTGCGCGAAGGCGTGACCTTCGACGGTAGCCCAGCGTGCTGTCACGCCAGCACACGTAGAGGAACGGCGTGCCAGCGCGTGCCGCTGCCGGGCAGCAAGTACTGCCCATCGCACAAGCACCTCGACGACGATTTCGAGGTGGCGGCGGCCTAGCGGGACCCTCGCCGTCTAGCGTCCACGCCGATGATCCTCGGCGTGGACGTTGGCGGCACCTTCACCGACGCCGCCCTGCTGACCGCCGACCGCCTGGTCACCGGCAAGTCGCCGACGACCCCCGCAGACCAGTCAGAGGGCGTGATGAGCGCCGTCGGCGAGGCGCTCGCGGCCGCCGATGCCGAGCCCGCCGACGTCGAGCGCTTCGTGCACGGCATGACCGTCGGCACCAACGCCCTGCTCGAGGGCCGCGTGGCTCGCACCGCGCTGCTCGCCACCGAGGGCTTCACGGACCTCGAGGAGCTGGGCCGCCAGGCGCGCCCCGAGCTGTACAGGCTCTGCGCCCGCCACGCACCCCCGATCGTCCCCGCCGAGCTGCGCCTGGCTGTGCCAGAGCGCACCGGCCCCGACGGCGTGCTGCGGGCACTCGACGAGGAGGCGCTGCGCGAGACGCTGCGCGCTCTGGACTGCGACGCGATCGCCGTCTGCCTGCTGTGGGGATTTCGCCATCCCGGGCACGAGCGGCGCGTGGCCGAGCTCGCCGCCGAGGCGCTCGGCGACGTGCACGTCTCGACCTCGCACGAAACCGCGGGAGTGTTCCGCGAGTACGAGCGCTGCGCGACGACGATCGTGGACGCCGCGCTGTCCCCGCTCCTGCGCGGCTACCTCGAGCGGCTGACCGAGCGCGCCGGCGCCGCCGGGCTGCCCGAGCCGGAGGTGATGCTGTCGAGCGGCGGCACCGCCGCGGCGGCCACGGCCGCCCGGCACGGCTCGTGGACGGTGCTCTCGGGCCCGGCCGGTGGAGCGGTCGGCGCCGCATGGGTGGCCGCGCGCGCCTGCGCCCCGGCGGCGGTGGGCCTGGACATGGGCGGGACTTCCTGTGACGTGTCGCTGCTGCTGGACGGGGCCGCGGCGGTCGGAGGCGGGCGCAGCGTCGGCGGCCGGGCGCTGGCGCTCCCCATGGTCGACGTCCACACGGTCGGCGCCGGCGGCGGATCGATCGCCTGGCGCGACGCCGGCGGCGCCCTGCGCGTGGGCCCGCGCTCGGCCGGAGCCGACCCGGGCCCGGCCTGCTACGGCCGCGGCGGGACCGAGCCGACCGTGACCGACGCGGACCTCCTGCTCGGCTGGCTCGATGCGGATTCGCCGCTGGCCGGGGGCGTGAGCCTGGACGCCGGCGCCGCGGCGCGGGCCGTGGGCGGGCTCGCTGCCGAGCTCGGGCTGAGCGCCGAGGAGACCGCCGCCGGGATCGCGCGCGTCGCCGGGGCGGAGATGGCGCAGGCGGTGCGAGTGGTGACGGTGGAGCGCGGCATCGACCCGCGCGACCTGGCGCTGGTCGCCTTCGGCGGCGCCGGCCCGCTGCACGCGGCGCGGATCGCCACCGAGCTCGGCATGCGCCGGGTGGTCGCGCCACTCGCGTCCGGCGTGCTCTCCGCCCTCGGCCTGATCGTGTCCGAGCGGCGCCGGGACGTCGTGGAGAGCGTGCTGCTCGGGGGCGATGCGCTGACGCGCGAGGCGGTTGGCGAGGCGGTCGCCCGGCTGGGCGAGCGGGCGAGCCGCGAGCTCAGCCCAGAGGCCGAGCTGCGCGCCACCTACGACCTGCGCTACGCCGGCCAGGCCTTCGAGCTCTCCGTCGACGGCGCGCTCGAGCCCTACCCCGCGGAGCTGCGCTCCGCCTTCGACCGCGCGCACGAGGAGCGCTACGGCTACTCGGACCGCCACGCCCAGCTCGAGCTCGTCACGGTGCGCGTGGCCGCCGCCCTGCCGGGTGCCGAGCCGCCGCCCGCCTCCGCCGCCCCCGCCGAGCGTCGCGGCGCGCGGCTGGCCGTCTTCGACGGCGGCCGGGTCGACACCGCCGTGCTCGGCCCCGGCGAGGCCGAGGTCGACGGGCCGGCCATCTTCGAGCTGCCCGGCTCCACGCTCGTGGTGCCTCCCGGCTGGCACGCGCGCTCGGATGCCGAGGGGGTGGTGATGGAGCGGTGAGCGGCCTCGACCCGGTCACCCTCCAGGTCATGCTGGGCGCGCTGCGCGCAGCCTGCGACGAGATGGGCGCCGTGCTCGTGCGCTCGGCTCACTCGGCCAACATCAAGGAGCGCCGCGATGCCTCGACCGCGCTCTTCGACGAGCGCGGCCGCATGGTCATGCAGGCCGAGCACATCCCGGTCCACCTCGGCGCCATGCCGTCGGCGGTGGCCGCGGTGCTCGACGAGCGCCACGAGCCCGGCGACGCCTGGATCCTGAACGACCCCTACAGGGGCGGCACCCACCTCCCGGACATCACGGTGATCGGCCCGCTCTTCCATAGCCGCAAGCGCCCGGCTCGGCCGGGTGCGCGCGGATCAGCGTCCCGCGAGTTGGTCGGCTTCGCGGCCAGCCGCGCCCACCACGCCGACGTTGGCGCCGCCGAGCCGGGCAGCATGCCGGCCGACTCGCGCTCGCTGGCGGACGAGGGCGTGGTGATCCCGCCCACGAGGCTCGACGCCGACACCGTGCGCGCGCTCGCCGCGCGGATGCGCAACCCGCGCCAGCGCGAAGCCGACCTGCGCGCCCAGCTGGCCGCCGGCCGCGCCGGGGCCGAGCGAGTGGAGGCCCTGATCGACCGCTTCGGCCTCGACAGCTTCCGCGCGGGGCTCGAGGAGACGCTCGACTACGCCGAGCGGCGCACGCGCGCCCGCATCGCCGAGCTGCCCGACGGCGTCCGCACGGCGAGCGACGTGCTCGAAGCCGCCGACGGCGACCTGCCGCTCCAGCTCGAGGCGCGGTTGGACGGCGATGAGCTGGTGCTCGACTTCTCAGGCTCGTCCGCCCAGCACGACGGCAACCTCAACTGCCCGCTGGCCGTGACGCTGTCGGCCTGCTACTTCGCCCTGCGTGTGCTCACCGACCCTGACGTGCCGCCCTGCGAGGGCGCCTATCGCCCGCTCACGGTCATCGCGCCGGAGGGCAGCCTGCTGAACGCCCGCCCCCCGGCCGCGGTGGCGGCGGGCAACGTGGAAACCTCCTCGCGCGTGGCGGACCTGGTGCTGTCGGCCTTCGGCCACGCGCTCGGGCAGGGCACGATGAACAACCTCACGCTCGGAAACGACGACTTCACCTACTACGAGACGCTGGGCGGCGGTCAGGGTGCCTGCCCCGACGCGGACGGCCCGAGCGCCGTGCACGTGGCGATGTCGAACACGCTCAACACGCCCGTCGAGGCGCTCGAGCTGGAGTTCCCGCTGCGGGCGGTGGAGTACGCGCTGCGGCGCGGCTCGGGCGGCGCCGGGCGCCACCGCGGCGGCGACGGCGTGGTGCGCGAGCTCGAGGCGCTCGCCGAGATGCGCTACTCCTTGATCACCGAGCGGCGCCGGCACGCCCCTCCGGGGGCGGACGGTGGCGAGCCCGGCGCCCGGGGTAGGAACCTCGTCAACGGCGAGGAGCTGCCCGCGAAGGCGTCGGGCACGCTGCGCGTGGGCGACCGGCTGCGAATCGAAACCCCAGGAGGTGGCGGACATGGCAGGCATTGAAAAGGTGGGCTTCGCGGGGCTGGGGATCATGGGCGGGCCGATGGCGCGCAACCTGCGCGAGGCGGGCTTCGACCTGTCCGTCTACACGCGCACGCGGGAGAAGGCCGAGCGCTTCGCCGCCGAGCACGAAGCGCGCGCGGCCGCGACGCCCGCCGAGGCCGCGGAGGGCGCCGACGCCTTCATCACGATGGTGCCGGACGCCCCGCAGGTGGAGGAGGTGCTGTTCGCCGAGGGCGGCACGATGGAGACGCTGCCGGACGACGCGCTGGTCGTCGACATGTCCACGATCGCCCCCACCGCGTCGCGCGCCATCGCCGAGCGCGTCGGGCCGCAGCGCTTCGTCGAGGCGCCCGTGTCGGGCTCGAAGCCGAAGGCGGAGGACGGCACCCTGACGATCTTCGGCGGCGGCGAGCCGGCCGCGTTTAAGCGCGCGCTTCCCCTCTTCGAGGTGATGGGCGAGCGGATCGTGCACGTGGGGCCGCTCGGACACGGGCAGATGGCCAAGCTGCTCACCAACACCATGGGCGCCGTGCACGCGGCGGTGCTGGCCGAGGCCGTGCGCACGGCTAAGGCAGCCGGCCTGGACGAGGACGCCTTCCTCGAGGTGGCCGCCGGCAGCGCGGGCGCCAGCGGGATGCTCAACCTGAAGGGCCGCCCGATGTTCGAGGAGCGCTTCGAGCCCGCGCTGTTCAAGCTCGAGCACATGCTCAAGGACGTGCGCCACACGCTCGACGAGGCAAGGGCCCTCGGCATCGAGCTGCGCCTGCCGACCCTGGCCGAGGGCCTCTACGCGCGCGCCGCCGAGGAGGGCCACGCCGAGGAGGACTTCGCCGCGGTCTATCGCGCGCTCGAGTGAGACGGCCAACTACAGTGACCTCGATGGAAGCCACGCCCTCGTTCCCGGCCCGCCCCCGCTTTCGCGGCGTCGTCCACCAGTGGTCCTTCTTCGTCGCGCTCGTGGCCGGGGTGACGCTGATCGTGCTCGCACCGGCCGGGCGCGCCACGGCCGCGGCCGCGATCTACGCGGTGGCGCTGGCCGGGCTGCTGGGCACCAGCGCGCTCTATCACCGCGTCACCTGGCCGCCCCGCGCGCGAGCCTGGCTGCGCCGGCTCGACCACTCGATGATCTTCGTGCTGATCGCCGGCACCTACACGCCGTTCGCGCTCCTGGTGCTCGACGGCACGCTCGGCGACGTGGTGCTGGTGGGCGTGTGGAGCGGCGCCGCCGCCGGGATCGTCTTCACCCTCCTGTGGGCCGACGCTCCGAGCTGGCTGACGGCGGGCGCCTACGTCGCGCTCGGCTGGTTCTCGATCATCGCCGTGCCCCAGATCACCGCGCGGGCCGGCGCGGGAGCGCTCGCGCTGCTCGCGGCGGGCGGCGTGGCGTACACGGCCGGCGCCGTCGTCTACGCCCGCCGTCGCCCCGATCCGCGGCCCGCCACCTTCGGCTACCACGAGATCTTCCACGTGCTGGTGGTGGTGGCCGCAGCCGCGCATTTCACGGCAGTTGCGGCATTTGCCGTGCCCGCCGGCGGCTGAAGCCGCCCGGGATCGTTGCACTAAGCACGATATTTCGCTTGAAACCGGGTACACGTTTCGCAACAATGAGCCGCCGCGCCCTTCGCCGCCGCAGGGCAATCGAAGCCGGGCGCGACGACTTTTCGAGGTTTTTCTCTCTATGCCAGTTGCATTCAAGGAATGGGCCATCACGGTGCGCGCGCTTGCCGAGGGCGAGCAGCTGCTGACCCTGCGCAAGGGCGGGATCCGCGAGGAGAACAAGCACTTCGAGATCGAGCACGACCGCTTCTTCCTCTATCCCACCTTCGACCACCAGCGCAACGACTGCGTCCGCGACGCTCACGTGCCGGAGCTCGGCCGCGCGCTCGAGGAGGGCGTCTGGCCCGACAACGAGCCGCCCGCCAAGGCGCTCGTCCAGGACGGCGGCATCCCGCAGCCGGACCGGGTGCGCATCCGCTCCTGGGCCGAGGTCGCCGCCAGCTACCTGATCACCGACCCGCGCGCGATCGACGCGCTGTCGCCGTACTACATCTGGACGACCGACTACGCCGAGAAGCGGCTCGCCTGGAAGCGGCGCCACCCGCTGCACGTGATCGTCCTGCGCACCTACCGCATTCCGCGGCCGGTGACCGTCAAGGTGCGGCCCGAGTACCACGGCTGCCGCTCGTGGATCGAGCTGTACCGCGACCTCCCGTTCGAGGGCACGCCCGTGCTGTCGGACGAGGAGTTCGAGCGCGCCTCGGAGGAGATCGAGTCGATCGCCTCAGGCGCCGCTCTGCCCGTGCTGGCTTAGCGGCCGCGCCGTCCCTCGGGACCTTCTGGCCGGCTCGCGACGTATGAGGGGTGATGGCGAGGTCCCTCTTCGCTGCCCTCGTGCTGTCCGGCCTGCTGGCCGCGCCGACGGGCAGCCGCGATCCCGTCGAGGCGGACGGGATGCTCGTGCTCGGGGTGGCCGGCCACTCCCCCGATTCGCGAGTGGTTTCGCGCGAGTGGGCGGCGGTCGCGAATCCGCGCAGCGGCACGACGCGCAAACGACGGCTCGACGGCGGCACCTTGTGCCACGGCCAGTTGCTGGCGGTCGGCGGCAACGTGATCTTCAGCGGGTACCGCGGCCGCCGGACGGTGGCGCGCGCTCTGCCCCTGACGCTGCGCGGGCCGGCCCGCACGCTGGGCGCCGCGGATAACGTCACGCCCTCCTCCACCCCGGGCCGGTTGTGGCTGGGGCGCTGGCGCCGGCCGAAGAGCGGCGTGCGCCGCTGGAGCAACCACCCGGCGCGGGTGACTCTTGACGAGGTCGACGCCGCCGGACGGGTGAGCGCCCGCACGCACACGCTCATGCCCCGCTTCGCCTGGCTGCACGCTGCTACGGCCGGCGGCTTCGTCGCAACCGAGGGGCTCTGGCTGACGCTCCGGCGGCCCGGCCGCGACCGGCCGCAGCTGCGCGTCCGCGACGGGTGGTTCGCCGCCGCCGGCAGCTCGAGCTTCGCCTGGTGTCGCGGCCGCTGCCGCGCCTTCCACGTGTCGAGCCGCGCCGGGGACCGGCCGCTGAAGCCGCCGGCCGGGGTCCGGCCGATCGTGGCGGTCGGCGCCTTCTCCCCTGACGAACGGCGGCTTGCCGTCGGAGTAACCGTCCGCGGCCGCGATCAGGTGGCGGTGGTCGACCTCGACAGCCGTCGCTGGATCGCCGTGCCGGGCGCCCGGCTCGGCGGATACCGCGCGATCGCCTGGTCGCCCTCCGGGCAGTGGCTCTACTTCACCGCCTCGAACACGCGTCTGCTCGGCTGGCGCGTCGGGGCCGAGCACGCCGTGCCGCTTCCAATCGCCCCAGGCGGCACGGTCATGTCGATCGCCACCGCGGAGACGGGACGTTTGCAGGATTTCCCCACCTATAGGTAGGAAAAAGCTGCAAATCAGCGATCGGGGCGCCTCCGGCCGCGGACGGCAGGATCGGCGCGTGGCAGAGTGCAGCGCCGTGGCCTGGGTCGAATCGCACTCACTCTCCTTCTCCGCCCGCCACGAGTCCGACCAGGCCGAGGAGGCCGCTGCGGTGCTGGCGGGGCTGGAGGTCCTGCGGGACGAGCTGAGCGGCCTGTACGAGCAGGTCCCCGGCGACGTGGCTGTGGTGATCCACCCGCGCCCCGCCGCGCTGGCGGTGGCGCACCCGTGGCTGCCGCTCGCACGGCGCGTGGCCGCCCCGGCCAGCCGGCGCTACTACGCGGGCTGGTTCGGCGACCACGAGATCCACGTGCTGGCCGCGCCGGCTCTCGAGAAGCGCGCCTCTGGCGTGCCCGCCTCGCGCGAGGCGCTGCTGCTGAGCCCTCAGCACGAGTACGCCCATCTCGTGGTCGGGGCCAACAACCCCTACCTGCCGCCGCCGTTCTCGATGTCGACCTTCCGCCGCTACGTGCGCTGGGCGTGGCTGTGCGAGGGCGCGGCCACCTGGCTCTCCGGGCAGGCGCCGCTGCTGCGCCCAGCCATCGTGCGGCGCCTGCGCGAGGGCGGCCGGCCGGCGTTCCCGCCCGACAAGCGCGACGCGATGCTGCTCGGCGGCACGATCTTCACGCTGCTCGAGCGAGAGCACGGCTCCCGCGCGGCGGCCGCCCTCGCCACGAGCGACCTGGAGCGCGGCCCGCGCTCGGTCCTGGTGGACGCCTTCGGCCGCCAGCTCACCGGAGTGGAGAGCGACTGGCGCGAGCTGCTCGACTCCCTCACCGCCTCCTGAAGCGCCGGCTACAGCCCGAGCGTCTTCGCGATGATGTTCTTCTGGATCTCGGAGGTGCCGCCGTAGATCGTCCCGACGACCGCCGAGCGCAGGTAGCGCTCCATCGGGTACTCGGTGGCGTAGCCGTACCCGCCCATGATCTGCATGCCCTCCAGGGCGCACTTCTTGGCCAGCTCTGTGGCCGCCAGCTTCGCCATCGACGCCTCCTGCGGCAGCATGCGGCTCGGGTCCTCGTCGGTCAGCGACGCCACCCAGCGCACCAGCAACCGAACCTGGGCGAGCTCGGTCGCGAGGTCCGCGAACTTGTGTGAGATCGCCTGGAACGCACCGACCGGCCGTCCGAACTGGCGCCGCTCCTTGGCGTAGGCGAGCGCGTCGTCGAACGTGCGCTGCGCCAGCCCGAGGGCGGTGGCGGCGAGGATCGTGCGCTCGTAGTTGAGCCCCGCCATCAGCTGTGTCCAGCCCCCGCCGGCCGTGCCGAGCAGCGCCTCCTCGGGCACGCGCACGCCGTCGAGGTGGATCTCGTTCGTCTCCTCGCCGCCGAGCGTCGGAATCGGCGTGATCGTCATCCCGTCCGCGTCGCGCGGGACGAGGATCATCGACATGTCCTCGTGGCGCTCTCCCGGGCCGCTGCGGCAGACGATCAGGATGTGGCTCGCCTTGTGGGCGTACGAGCACCACATCTTCGCCCCGTCGAGCACCCACGACCCGTCGTCGCGCCGGGCGCGCGTCTTCAAAGCGGCCACGTCGGAGCCGGCCTCCGGCTCGGACATGGCAATCGCGAGCGTCCCTCCAGCCACCACGCGGCCGAGCAGATCCTGCTTTTGCTCCTCGCTGCCGAACCGGTTCAAGGCGCCGACCACGATCAAGGTCACCCCGTAGGCCGCCACCGGAATCCGACCCCGCGCGGTTTCCTCGAGGAACAGCGTCGCGTCGAGGAAGCTGCCGCCGGACCCGCCGTACCGCTCGGGAATCTGAAGCCCGTACCAGCCCAGCCCGCCCATCCGGGCGGCAACCTCGTCGGAGTGCCCGTCCTCGGGCCGCTCGAAGCGCTCGCGCGCCGCGAAGTCGCGGATCGCCTCGACGAACGCGTCCTGCTCGTGAGTGAGCTTCACGCCTGAACAGGCTCGCGCGGCTTGAACCGGTTGAGCTCGCGCACCGCGATGACCATCTTGTGGACCTCGTCGGGCCCGTCGGCGATCCGCAGCCAGCGGCCCTGGCGCCACTGGGCGGCCAGCGGCACGTCGTCGGACATGCCGAGCGCGCCGTGCACCTGCATCGCTCGGTCCAGCACCTCCTGGTGCATCTGCGCCGCGATCACCTTGATCATCGAGATGTCCTGGCGCGCGGCGCGCTTGCCCTCGGTGTCCATCTTCCAGGCGGCATGGAGCACCATCAGGCGCGCCGAGTCGATCTCCATGCGCGACTTCGCGATGAAGTCCTGCACGAACTGCTTCTCGGCCAGCGGGCCGCCGAAGGACTCGCGCTCGTGCGCGCGCCGACACATCAGCTCGAACGCGCGCTCGGCCGAGCCGATGGCGCGCATGCAGTGGTGGATGCGCCCCGGGCCGAGCCGGTCCTGGGCGATCGCGAAGCCCGCGCCGCGCTCGCCGAGCAGGCTGTCCGCAGGCACGCGGCAGTCCTCGTAGAGGACCTCCCAGTGTCCCGGGCCCTCGTCGTGGCCCATGACTGGCACCGGGCGCACGCCCGTGAAGCCGGGCGTGTCGATCGGGACGAGGATCATGCTGGCGCGCTTGTGGGCCGCCGCGTCGGGGTCGGTCACCACCATCGCGATCGCCACGGAGGCGCCGTTGTAGCCGGACGTGAACCACTTGTGGCCGTTGACGACCCACTGGTCGCCGTCGAGCTCGGCGCGCGACACCAGCTGGGTCGGGTCGGAGCCGCTCGTGTTCGGCTCGGTCATCGAGAAGCACGAGCGGATCTCGCCGTCGAGCAGGGGCTGCAGCCAGCGCTCCTTCTGGGCGTCGGTGCCGTGCTCGGCAAGGATCTCCATGTTGCCGGTGTCCGGCGCCGCGCAGTTGAAGACCATCGGCGCGACGCCGCTGCGGCCCATCAGCTCGCAGAGCATCCCGTATTCCCAGTTGGTCAGGCCGGGGCCGAAGCGCTCGTCACCGAGGAACAGGTTCCAGAGCCCCTCCGCGCGTGCGCGCTCGCGCAGATCGACCAGGATCTGGGGATAGGCGACACCCGGGCGGACCTCGCGGTCGAGCGCCTCCACCGCCTCCCGTTCGACTGGGTCGACGTGCTCCTCCATGAACTCCCGAACACGGTCCAGGAGTGCGGCGACGCGGTCGGACGGTGCGAAATCCATGGCACGGCAGCCTAGCGCTATGGTGGCGCCGCCCGATGCCGAAGCTGCTCACCGAGAAGCGCGACCGGATCGCCTACCTGACGATCAATCGGCCCGAGGCCAAGAACGCGATCGACCCGGAGACGCACGAGCTGCTCTGGCGGGCCTGGGAGGACTTCCGCGACGACGACTCGGTGGACGTGGCGATCCTGACCGGCGCCGGCGACGCCTTCTGCGCCGGCGCCGACCTCAAGACGTACATCCCGCCCTGGATCCAGGACGCCACGCCGCGCAAGGTGCGCGACAACGTCGCCACCGGGCTCGGCGGCCTCACGCGCGGGCTGCACCGCATCCCCAAGCCCACGATCGCAGCGGTGAACGGCTGGGCGCTCGCGGGTGGGCTCGAGCTCGCCCTGGCCTGCGACATCCGCGTGGCCTCCGATAGGGCGATGTTCGGCTCGTTCGAGGCGCGCCGCGGCTACCACCACGGCGACGGCGGCATCGTGCGGCTGGTCAACGTGTGCGGGGCGGGCGTGGCGCTGGAGATGCTGCTGACGGCCGAGCCGATCGACGCCGAGCGGGCGCTGAGCTGCAATCTGATCTCACGCGCGGTGCCGCATGACGAGCTGCTCTCGGCTGCGGAACAGGTTGCCCATTCGATCCTCCGCAACTCCCAGGTGGCCGTGCGCTCCGCCAAGGAGACGATCCTCGACGTGATCGGCAGGCCGCTGGACGACCAGCTGCGCACCGAAGCCCTGAACGCCTACGCCTGCGCCGACCCCGAGGAGACGATGGAGCGCCTCCAGCGCTTCTACGACAGGACGGACGCCGGCCGCGCCTAGCTGCCCTGCAGCAACCAGGCGATCAGCGCTGCGCCGGCGCCTCCGAGCCCGATCGCCGCGACCAGCTTGACCGGGTTCGGGCGCGCCGCCGCAGCGGTCGCCGGGCCCATGTCGGCCTCGTGCAGCAGCTCGCGCGCCGTGGCCGCGCCGGCCTCCGGCACGAGCACGTCGCGCGGGCCGGCGGCGAGGAAGTCGGGCACGTCGAAGCCGGCGGTGCGCCGCAGGATGCTCGGCACACCCTCCTCGAGCAGCAGCCCCTGGATCAGCTCGGCCTCGGCCTGGTTGCGTCCCCCCGCCACGCGCACCAGCTCGCCCTCGGTGTAGCGCGGGTCGATCTTGCGGGCGCGCTCGTGCGCCTCGCTCAGGGGCTGGTCGAGCGGCTCGCCGCCGGGGGTCACGAGCGGCATGCCGCAGCGGACGCAGAACGCCTCGTCCCCGGTGGGCACGTCGCCGCACGCCGGGCACACGAGCTCATTCGACTTCGAGGGGTTCCTCCTCGACCTTGCCGTCCGCGATTCGCCACACGCGCACCTCCGGCTCGCCCGCGAGCGACACGATCAGGTAGCGCCAGTGGGGATAGTGGGCCAGGTTGATGTCGGTCTGCGAGGGCTCCGCCGCGCTTTTCGGGTGCGAGTGATAGATGCCCACCTCGAACCCTTCGTCGTCGAGCTCGTTCGCCGCGCGCAGCGCCTCGAACTCGAACTCGTACCCGTACGGCGACTTCCGCCTGTTCACGGCGCGGAAGACGTCCTCGACGACCCCGTCGCTGGCGCGCAGGTAGCCGCAGCACTCGTTCGGCGCCTCCTCGCGGGCGTGCGCGACGAGCTCGTCCCAGGCGGCGCGGGAGATCCTCACCGGGGGAAGGCTAGCCGCGAGGACCTCGGCTCGGCCGAGCGCGCACGGTTCCGTATGGTGCTCCGGCATGCGATCCACGCTCACCCGGCGCGGCGCGCTCGGCGGCGCGGCGGCGCTCGCGCTCGCGTCCTGCGGCGGCGGCGACCCGCCGCCCAGCGGTCAGCCGCGGGCGGGCTCCGGCGCTGGCCTGCTCAGCTCGATCGTCGCGCTCGAGCACGCCGGGATCGCCGCCTGGGCGGCGATCGCCGAGGTGCTGCGAGGCGATCCGCGCCGCTACGCGCGGGCCATCCGCGCGCGCGAGATCGCCCACGCCGACCGCATCGCCGCGCTCGTGCGCCAACTCGGCGGCGATCCGCCGCGGGCGCGCTCGGCCGAGGACTACGCCCGCTTGTTCCCGACCCTGCGCACCGAGGCCGACGCGCTGCACTTCGCGCGCGACCTCGAGGAGCGGCTCGTGCGCGCCTACCTCGAGGGGCTGCGCCTGCTGCCCGACTCGGAGCAGCGCCGCGCCTCTGCCGAGATCGCCGCCGACGAGGCCGAGGACCTCGCGGTGGTGCACGCGGTGGCGGGCGGCACGGCTGCGCCCCAGCCGTTCGTCACTGGGACGGCGTGAGCGCGAGCCGCCGACAGCTCCTCCTCGGCGCGGCGGCCGCGTCCCTCGCGGTGGCCGGGCCGGCGGCCGCGGCCGAGCCCTCCGACGCCGAGCAGCTCGAGCGCCTGCTCGGGCTCGAGCGGCGCCTGCAGGCGGCCTACGAGGCCGCCCTCGCGCGGGATGCCATCGACCCGGAGCTCGGCAAGCTGCTGCTCGGCCACGAGCGCGAGCACGTGCGGGGGCTCGAGCAGGCGCTGGGCAGCCGGCGCCCGCGCGCCACCGCACCGCCGCCGAAGGTGGACATCGACTTCGCCGGCCGGCCGGCCTTCGCCCGCTCTGCCCTGGCGCTCGAGCGGGAGACGGTTGCCGCCTACCAGGAGGTGCTCACCGGCTTTCGCAACGACCGCCTGCTGCAGCCGCTCGGCTCGATCATGGCCTGCGGCGCGCAGCACGAAGTGGCGCTCCGCCAGGTGTTGGGCGAGGACCTGCTGTAGCCGCAACTCGCGCCGGCCGAAACGGTTACGTAGAGATGCGTCTGATCCTCCTGCTCGCGCTGGTCCTGGGGCTCGCACCGCCGGCCCAGGCCGCCTGGCACTTCGAGCTGGGCATCGGCGAGCAGCAACCGCCCATGTTCGACGACCCGCGCTTCGCCGCCCTTGGGCTCGAGCACGTGCGCGTCGTGACGCCGTACGACGTCGCCTGCCGCCCGGGCGCGGACCAGTACTACCTCGACACGTGGCTCGCGGGCGCGGCGCGCACCGGCGCCAGGCCGCTCGTGGCCTTCTCGTTCAGCCCGCGCCCTGGCCAGCGCTGGAAGCTGCCCTCCTACCGCACGTTCCTGAACTGCTTCCGGGCGTTCCGCGCCCGCTTCCCGCAGGTGCGCGACTTCAACCCCTGGAACGAGGCCAACCACTCGTCGCAGCCCACGTTCCGGCACCCGAAGAAGGCGGCCGGCTTCTACAACGCCATGCGCCGGGCGTGCCCGACGTGCACGGTGGCCGCGGGCGACCTGCTCGACTGGAGCCACCTCGTGCGCTGGTTCGAGCGCTACCGCCCCCACCTGCGCGGGCGGCCGCGCCTGTGGTCGATCCACAACTACCTCGACGTGAACCGCCCGCGGACGTGGCGCAGCTCAGGCACGCGCAAGCTGCTGCACCTCACCCGCGGCCGGCTCTGGATCACCGAGACGGCGGGCGTGGTCGTCTCGCGCCGGTACACCAGGTACGACGAGCAGCGCGCCGCCGACGCCACGCGCCGCATGTTCGCCTTCGCCCGCCGCTCGCCGCGGATCACCCGGCTCTACGCCTACCAGTGGCAGGCGGGGTGCGACCCGTACGGCTGGGACTCCGCGTGGTTTCGCTCGAACGGGTCGGCCCGGCCGGCCTGGCACGTGGTCGTGGAGGAGGTGGCGCGCGAGCGGGGACTCGATCGCGCCGCGGTCGACGCCCTCGATCCTCCACTCAGCTCGGCGATGTACGACTCCTGCAAAGGGAGCCCAATTCCCACGCCAATTCCCACGCCGGTGGAGTAGCCTGCCATCATGGGGTTCATCTCCGCTCCCGGTCCACTCGAGATGATGGTGATCCTGGTGATCGCCCTTATCGTGCTCGGCCCCCAGCGTCTGCCGGAGGCGGCCCGCTCGGTCGGCAGGGGGATGCGCGAGCTGAAGGAATCGCTGCAGGGCAAGGACGACGAGGACGACGCCTACACGGACGACCTCGACGACGAGCGGCCCGCGGCGAAGCCGGTTCCCTAGCTCCCTACCAGAACGAAGCGGCCTCGAGGACGCCCTCGTCCTCGAGTTCCTCGACCGTCTTCGAGTAGACGCCCGAGCTGAGGTACTTCCAGCCGTCGTCGGGGGCTACGAAGACGACGTCGCCCTCATCCAGCTCGGCGGCGACCCGGACGGCGATCGCGGCGATCGCCCCGCTCGAGACTCCGAGGAAGAGGCCCTCCTCCTCGAGCAGCTTCTTGGTCCACACGACCGAGTCGCGGTTGGAGACGAAGATCTTGCGGTCCAGCAGCGACAGGTCGATGATCGGCGGGATGTAGCCGTCCTCGAGTGAGCGCAGGCCCTGGACGAGCTCCCCTTGCAGGGGCTCCGCCGCCACCACCAGCGTCTCGTCGTTCTCCTCCTTGAGGCGCCGCGCGTTGCCCATCAACGTCCCGCCCGTGCCGAGCCCGCCGACGAAGGCGCGCACGTCGTCGAGCTCCTCGAGGATCTCGCACGCGGTGCCGTGGTAGTGGGCGTCGGGGTTGGCCTGGTTGCCGTACTGGTAGGGCATGTAGACCGACGCGTCCGCCTCGGCCAGCTCGAGCGCCATGGCCACCGCGCCGTTGGAGCCCTGCTCACCCGGGGAGTAGACGATCTCCGCGCCGTACATGCGCAGCAGCTGGGTGCGCTCCGCCGTCACATTGTCGGGCATGACGACCTTGAGCGGGTAGCCCTTGCGCGAGCAGATCATCGCGAGCGAGATGCCGGTGTTGCCGGAGGTCGGCTCGAGGACGGTCTGGCCGGGGGCGATCAGCCCTTCCTCCTCGGCGCGCTCGATCATTGAGCGCGCCACGCGGTCCTTGACGGAGCCGGTGGGGTTGTAGCTCTCGAGCTTCGCCCAGATGCGCACGCCCGGCTTGGGGGCAAGGCGGCGCAGCTCGACGAGCGGCGTGTTGCCGATCGCCTGAACGATGTCGCCGTACTTCCCCCCGCACGGCCTGTTGTCGAGCCGAGGCGCCAAGACTTCAGAAAGTGTAGTACTGCCCTACCTACTCCGTCAGGCAGGCTACGGAAGGGCGCGCCGGTAGCGGACCTCGAGGATGTCCGCCCAGACCTGCTCGCGGCGCTCGGTGCCGTCGCGCGCGAAGCCATGCGCCTCGTAGAACACGTTCGCGCGCGCGTTGGCGTCGAACGACCAGAGCGTTGCCTGCCCGAAGCCGAGCTCGGGCAACTCGGCCAGCGCGCCGGCCATCAGCGCGCGTCCAATGCCTCGGCGCCAGGCCT
The DNA here is from genome assembly GCA_034664125.1 of Thermoleophilaceae bacterium. Taxonomy (GTDB): domain Bacteria; phylum Actinomycetota; class Thermoleophilia; order Solirubrobacterales; family Thermoleophilaceae; genus JACVRW01. The sequence continues at coordinate 21,279 of JAXDIG010000037.1, forward strand.
TCGGGCTGACGAAGAAGCTGCGCACCTCGCCCACGCCGGGCTCGACATCGCCGTCGCGGCTCGTCCCGAAGGCCGTGTGCCCGAGCAGGTCACCCTGCTCGTCGGCCACCAGGATGCGCACGCCGGGATCCTCGAGCAGGCCGAGGAAGCGCTCGGGGAGGAACTGGGGGAACTCGTATCCGGCCGGCAGCAGCTCTGCGAAGCCCTCGCGCGCGGACGCATCCCAGATCTCGCCGATCGCGTCGGCGTCGGCGCGGACCGCCGGCCGGATCAGCGGCAGCCGCCGGCCATGGCCGGCAGGATCACGATCGTGTCGCTCTCGGAGACGCTCGTCTCGAGCCCGTCGAGCACGCGCACGTCCTCGTCGTTGAGGTAGACGTTGACGTAGCGGTTGAGCTCGCCCTCCTCCGAGAACAGCTGCGACTCGGTGGCGGGGTGCTGCTCGGCCAGCGAGCGGAGCACGTCGCCGACCTTGGCACCGGACGCCTCGACCTCCTTGGCGCCGCCCACGGACGCGCGCAGGACCGGCGGAATCTTGACCGTGCTCATGCGGCGGGCAGACTAACCGCTAGCCGGCACCGGCGCAGAACAGCTCGTAGTCCGGGAAGACGCCCATCTCGTCGTCCGAGATCGAGGCCGGGTCGCGCGAGCAGATCGGGCACTCCGGATCGCGGCGCACCTTCAGCTCCGTGAACGTGGTGCCGAGCGCGTCGTAGAGCAGCAGGCGGCCGGCCATCGTCTCGCCCGCGCCGGTGATCAGCTTGATCACCTCTACCGACTGCAGCAGGCCCATCACGCCGGGCAGCACGCCGAGCACGCCGGCGGCCCCGCACGAGGGCGCCAGCTCGGCCGGCGGCGGCGTCGGGTAGAGGCAGCGGTAGCAGGGCCCCTCGTAGGGGTGGAAGACCGACAGCTGGCCCTCGAAGCCGAGGATGGAAGCGGAGACGACCGGGATCTGGAGCCGCACGCTCGCGTCGTTGAGCAGATAGCGCGTGGGGAAGTTGTCGAGGCCGTCGACGATCACGTCATAGCCCTCGGCGATCTCCATGATGTTGTCGGCGCCGAGCCGGACCTGGTGCTTCTCGACGTTCACGTCCGGGTTGATCTCGTGGATCGCGATCTCGGCCGAGTCGACCTTGGGCACGCCGATGCGGTCGTTGGAGTGGGCGACCTGGCGCTGCAGGTTGGACAGGTCGACGACATCGTTGTCGACGATCCCGATCGTCCCGACGCCGGCCGCGGCGAGGTAGAGCGCCGCCGGCGAGCCGAGGCCGCCCGCGCCGAGCAGCAGGACGCGCGCGTCGAGCAGCTTCATCTGACCCTCGAGGCCGATCTCCGGCACGAGCAGGTGGCGCGAGTAGCGCTCGCGCTGCTCACCGGTGAGCGCGCGCGGGACCTCGACCTCGTAGCCACGGTCCTTCCAGAGCGTGATGCCGCCGCGCATGGAGGTGACGTCCTCGTAGCCGAGCAGCTCCTGCATGGTGTGGGCGGCCAGCGCGGAGCGGTTGCCCGAGGCGCAGTAGAGGACCACGGGCTGCGAGCGGTCGCTCACGGCGCCCTCGATGCGCGACTCGAGGTGCCCGCGCGGCACGTGCACGGCACCCGGCAGGTGCGCCTCCTCGAACTCGTGCTGCTCGCGGACGTCGACGATCACGGGAGCGTTGCCGTTCCCGTTGTGGCTCAGATCGTGGACGACCTTGGGGTCGACCTCCTCGATCTGCTCCTTGATCTTGCGGATCACATCTGCGCCGGAAGCCATCTCAGAAAACCTCATAAACCGGGTCGTGATTCAACACTTCAGAAAGTGTAGCGCCCCGAAAGCACACCGGGGCGCTCGTTCGAGCGCCCCGGTGAAGACCCAGACCTAGATTTTCCTCTGCGGAAGCTCCGGGGCAAACCGTCTGCCTGATCGAAGCCTCATCAACAGTTTCGGCCCTGACGCCGGCTGCCGATATGGGGTGCAGACCCCATTTCTCTTCGATGGGCGCACTCCGATCTATGGACAGACCACGCATGACCCGCCGCGACGACTCCCTCATAGGCCAGATTGTCGCGGCCAACGTCGTGCTGTTCACGCTCACGCTGCTGGCCGCCAGCCTCGCCGCCGGCCTCGACCTCGGCAACAGCGACAAGCGCTGGGACTTCCTGATCCTGGCATTGGCGATCGTCCTCACCCTGTGCACGAACCTCTGGATGCTGCAGCGTCGCTTCCGGCCGTTGGAGCGCCTGATCGACGAGATCGAGGCGATCGACCCGGCGGAGCCGGCGCCGCTCGAGCTGCGCCGCAGCGATCCGGTCGAGGAGATCGACAGGCTCGCGAGCTCGTTCCACGGCCTGCTCCAGCGCATCGAGGAGGAGCGCCGCCGTTCGGGCCAGCTCGCGATGCGCGCCCAGGAGGAGGAGCGCCGGCGACTCGCGCGCGACCTCCACGACGAGGTCAACCAGGCGCTCACCGCGATCCTGCTGCGCCTGGAGGCGCTCGCGCAGGAGACGCCGCCCGAGCGCGCGCCCGAGGTGGCCGAGCTCAAGCGGCTGGTCAACCAGGCGATGGACGAGCTGCTCAACCTGGCGCGCCAGCTACGGCCCTCGGCGCTCGACGACCACGGGCTCGTGCCCGCCGTCGAGACGCAGCTCAAGCGCTTCTCCGCGCGCACCGGCATCGAGGTGCGGCTCGACACCCGGGGCGATCCCGACACGCTGCCCGAGATGGTGCAGACGGCGATCTACCGCGTCGCCCAGGAGGCGCTGACGAACGTCACGCGCCACGCCGGGGCGACCGTGGTGGAGATGGACCTGCAGGAGGACGAGAGCGGAGCGGAGCTGCGTGTGCGCGACGACGGCGGCGGCTTCGACCCGACCGTCGTCGCGCGCACGAACTCCGAAGGCGCGGCCGGCGGGCTCGGGCTGGTCGGCATGGCGGAGCGCGCCCGGCTCGTCGGCGGCGAGCTGGACGTGCGCTCGGCCCCGGGCGGCGGCACGACGATCACGCTGCGGGTGCCCTCGTGATCCGCGTCCTGATCGCGGACGACCACGGCATCGTCCGCTCCGGCCTGCGCATGCTGATCGACCGCCAGCTCGACATGGAGGTCGTGGCCGAGGCGGACGACGGCGTGGCCGCGCTCGAGTCGGCCCAGTCGCACCGGCCGGACGTCGCCGTGCTGGACGTGTCGATGCCGCGCATGACGGGCCTTCAGGCCGCGCGCGAGATCCGCTCGCACGTGCCCCAGACGCGCGTGCTGCTCCTGTCCATGCACGACGACGAGCGCTACTTCCTCGAAGGGCTGGCGTCGGGCGCCTCGGGGTACGTGCTCAAGCGAGCGGCCGATACGGACCTGATCGGCGCCGTGCGCACCGTGGCCGGCGGACGGACCTTCCTCTCGACCGACGGCCAGCGGGACCTGATGGACGAGTGGCTCGAAGGCGGGCGGTCCGAGCCCAACGACCCACTCACGCCGCGCGAGCTCGAGGTGGTCAAGTTGATCGCGGAGGCCTACACCAACCGCCAGATCGCCGAGACGCTCAAGCTGTCCGAGAAGACGGTCGAGTCGCACCGCGCCAACGTGCTCTCGAAGCTCGCGATGCGCGACCGGGTCGAGCTCGTGCGCTACGCGATCAGGCGCGGCCTCGTCGAGCCCTAGCGCAGCAGGCAGGTCGAAGTGCCGTGCGCGAGCAGCTTGCCCGCGCTATCCCGAAGGCCGGCCTCCGAGGTGGCGACGGTCTTGCCGCCGTGGATCACCCGGCCCTCGGCCAGCACGCGCCCGGTGTCGGCGGTGATCGGGCGGACCAGGTTGAACTTGACCTCGAGCGTGGCGTAGCCGGAGCCTTGCGGGAGCGTCGAATGGACGGCGGCGCCCATGGCGCTGTCGAGCAGCGTGGCGGCCACCCCTCCGTGGACGACTAGCTGGGGGGTGGGCCGCGAAGCGGCCGTAGGGGGGCCTGCCCCCCTAAGTGCTGCTCGCCGGGCTCCATCGAGAAGACGACCCGTCCCTCTTCGGCCTCCTCGAGCTGGAAGCCGAGCAGCTCCTGGATCGGCGCCGCCGCCAGGTCCCCGGCGACGATGGCTCTCAGGAACTCCAGCCCGCTCATGGAACCCGCCGATCGCGCCAGCTCGGCGGGGTCGCTCCAGCTGACGGTCAGCGCGCGCTCGTCCATGGGTGCCGCGGCACACTAGCCTGACCCAGGTGCACGCGCGCGTGATGATCTCGCTCTTCCTGGTGGCGGTCTTCGCCCTCGGCGCCGCGGTGCTCGCGGCCGACTCCCACGACGGGGCGAACATCGCCGGCTCAGCTACGAGCTTCGAGGGAGCGGCGATGCCCGCGGGCGTGCGCGCGCCGGACTTCACGCTGCGCAATCAGGACGGCAAGCGGGTGTCCATGCGCGACCTGCGCGGACACCCGGTGATCGTCACGTTCCTGTACACGACCTGCGACGACACCTGCCCGGCGCAGGCGCAGACGGTGCGTGGCGCCCTCGACGATCTCGGCAGGGACATCCCGGCGCTGGCGATCGCGGTCGACCCCCCGCGCGACACCGCGGACCGCGCGCGCGTGTTCCTGGCCAAGCAGCGAGCGCTCGGGCGGATCGACTTCGTGCTGGGCAGCCGGGCCGAGCTGCGGCCGGTTTGGAAGGGCTTCTTCATCCGCCCGCAGTCGATCAACGAGGAGCACCAGGCGCGCTTCACGCTGGTCGACAAGAGGGGCTTCCAGCGCATCGGGTTCCCCGGCGACCGGGCCACCCCGGAGACGCTGGCGCACGACCTGAGGCTGCTGGCGGCGGAGTAGGCGGACTTCTCCTACCCAATGGGTAGGATTTGGGTGGGTGATGTTCTCCACAAAAGCCGAGTACGGCATCCGCGTGATGGCGCATCTGGCGCGCCACGACGGGAGCCAGCCGATCAGCCTCGGCTCGATCGCCGACGCCGAGGGGCTGCCGCTCGCCTACCTCGAACACCTGGTGCAGCGGCTGCGCAAGGCTGAGCTCGTCGAGTCGCGCCGCGGGGCGCACGGCGGCTACACGCTCGCCCGGCCCGCGATCGACATCACGATGGCCGAGGTGGTGGCCGCGCTGGAGGGCGACATCGCCCCGATCGAGTGCATCACCGCCGACGCCGACGGCGTGCTCACCTGCGTCCGCGAAGGCGCCGAGCCCTGCCCCACCAAGCTTCTGTGGACCCGGGTCCAGGGGTCCATCGTCCGAACCCTGAACGAGATGACGCTGGATGACCTCGTCCAGCCCCTCAGGAAGAAGGAACACGTAGCCGTATGACGCTCGAGATTCAGAACCTGCACGTCCGTACCGAGGACCGCGAGATCCTCCACGGCGTCGACCTGACCGTGAAGCGGGGGGAGACGCACGCGCTGATGGGCCCGAACGGCTCGGGCAAGTCCACGCTCGCCAACACGCTGATGGGCAACCCCAACTACGAGGTGACCGAGGGTCGCATCGTGCTCGACGGCGAGGACATCACGGGGGCCGACCCAGACGAGCGCGCCCGCGCGGGCCTGTTCCTGGCGTTCCAGTACCCGGCCACGATCCCGGGCGTGTCGGTGGCCAACTTCCTGCGCATGGCCGTCAACGCCGGGCGCGAGGAACCGATCAAGGTCAAGGAGTTCGGCGCGCTCCTGCGCAAGAACGTCGACCTGCTGAAGATCACCGGCGACTTCACCAAGCGTTACCTCAACGAGGGCTTCTCGGGCGGCGAGAAGAAGCGCGCGGAGATCCTCCAGCTCGCCATGCTGCAGCCCGCCTTCGCGGTGCTCGACGAAACCGACTCGGGGCTCGACATCGACGCCCTGCGGATCGTCTCGGACGGCGTGAACGCGATGCGCGGCGACGAGCGCGGCTTCTTGATCATCACCCACTACACGCGCATCCTCGGCTACGTGCGCCCGGACTTCGTGCACATCATGCTCGACGGGCGCATCGTCCGTCAGGGCGGCGCCGAGCTGGCCGACGAGCTCGAGGCGAAGGGCTACGAGTTCGTGCGCGAGGAGGTGGCCGGTAGTGCCGGCTAGCCCCGCCGTGCCGGCCAGCCCGGCCTTCGTGGAGGAGCGCCGCAAGGCAGCCCTCGAGGCCTACGAGGCCGAGGCGGTGCCGACCTGGCGCCGCTCCGGCTTCTGGACCACGAGCCTGCGCGGCCTCGACCTCGACGCGCTCGAGCCGAAGCGCTACGAGGAAGGCCTGCCGCAGCTCGACCTCGGCGACGAGGAGCACGCCGCCCTGATCGTGCAGCGCGGGGCGAACGTGGTGCACACCGACGTCGTGGACGAGCGCATCATCGTGATGCCGCTGGAGCAGGCGGTCGTCGAGCACGAGGACCTGGTGCGCGAGTACTTCGCCAAGCGGCTTCCCCACGACGAGGGCAAGTTCGCCGCCGGCACGGCCGCCTTCTGGACCGGCGGCGTGTTCGTGCACGTGCCCGCCAACGAGCGCATCGAGAACCCGATCCAGATCGTGTGGCTGATCGACGAGCCCGGCACCGCCCAGTGGGCGCACACGCTGGTCGTGGTCGGCGAGCACGCCGAGGTCAAGATCCGCGAGTTCTTCCGTGCCCCGGACTTCGAGGGCCAGGCGCTCCACTCGGGTGCCTTCGAGCTGTACGCGCTGCCGGGCGCCCAGGTCGACCTGGCCCACTACCAGGACTGGGGCCGCGGCGAGGTCTACGACCTGTCCACGCGCCGGGTCGAGATCCGGCGCGACGCGCGCGTGAAGTGGGTGCCGATCCACCTCGGCGGGCGGCTCACCAAGCAGACGCTCGACATCATCACCGCCGAGGACGGCTCGGACATGAAGCACACCGGCATGTACTTCACCGAGCGCG
>JAXDIG010000038.1:0-102314 GCA_034664125.1 Thermoleophilaceae bacterium
AAGCGCCGCCGTGTCCGGAGCAGCCGACCGTGTCGGCTGCGCAGGAAGCGCCGCCGTGTCCGGAGCAGCCGACCGTGTCGGCTGCGCAGGAAGCGCCGCCGTGTCCGGAGCAGCCGACCGTGTCGGCTGCGCAGGAAGCGCCTATACTCGACAGTCGACTTTCAGCCGTACGCCGCCCCGAGCCGGGGCGGCGCCTGAAGGGTGGGCCTCACGGTCCACCTTTTTTACGAGTAAGGCCAGATATGCAGACCACCCCACTTCAAAGCGACATCGAGAAGCGACTCGCCTCCGCGGAGCCGGAGGTCGAGGTGCTGGCGTGCGAGCAGGTGGGGACGGAGCGCCTGCGGGTGTTCATCGACCACCCGGACGGCGTCACCCTGGCGCTGTGCGAGCGGGTCACCGAGCACCTGCGCGACGTGCTGACGCAGTACGGCCTGGAGGTGTCCTCGCCGGGCCCGGAGCGGCCGCTCACAAAGCCGGACCACTTCCGGCGCTTCATCGGCCGGCGCGCGCGCGTGCGCCTGCGCGAGCCGCGCGGCGGTCACAAGAGCTACACGGGGGAGCTCGTCGGCGCGTCCGACGACGAGGTGACCGTGGCCGCGGAGGACGGAGTGGTGGCCATTCCGTACTCCGAGATCAACCGGAGCAACTTGGTGGAGGGAGACGGATGACCAAGGAGATCGTCGAGGCAGTCGGAGTCCTCGAGCGCGAGAAGGGAATCTCCGCTGATCGCCTGATGGCGGCGCTGGAGGATGCTCTTCTCTCGGCCTACAAGAAGACGCCCGAGGCTGCCAAGTACGCCCGCGTGGAGGTGGACCGCGAGAGCGGCGACTTCCGCGTCTACGAGCTGATCCTCCCGCCCGACCTCGAGGAGCAGCTGCTCGACGAGGTCGAGGAGGAGGCCGGCGAGCCGACCGTCGATCCCGAGACGGGCGAGCTGGTCTACCCGGAGCCGCCCGAGATCGGCCAGGAGCGGCTGATGCAGTACCGCGACCAGATCGACGAGCGCGACGCCACTCCGGACGACTTCGGCCGCATCGCGGCGCAGACCGCCAAGCAGGTGATCCTGCAGCGCATCCGCGAGGCCGAGCGGGACATGATGTTCAACGAGTACCAGGACCGCGTCGGCGAGCTGATCACCGGCATCGTCCAGCAGTCCGATTCGCGCTACACGCTCGTGCAGCTGCGCGAGCGCGTGGAGGCGCTGCTGCCGCGCGGCGAGCAGGTGCACGGCGAGCGCTACGACCACGGCCAGCGCATCAAGGCGATCATCACCGACGTCTCGAACCAGTCCAAGGGGCCGTCGATCATCGTGTCGCGCCGCTCGCCCGAGCTGATCCGCTCGCTGTTCGAGCTGGAGGTGCCGGAGATCGCCGACGGCCTGGTGGAGATCCAGAACGTCGCGCGCGAGCCCGGCTACCGCTCGAAGATCGCGGTCGTGTCGCACGCCTCCGGCGTGGACCCGGTGGGCGCCTGCGTGGGGCCGCGCGGCTCGCGGGTCCGCATGGTCGTGTCGGAGCTGCGCGGCGAGAAGATCGACATCATCCCCTTCAACGAGGAGCCGGCCCGGTTCGTGGCCAAGGCGCTCTCGCCCGCGCGCGTGCGCGAGGTGCTGGTCGACGACGAGGCCAAGCAGGCCACCGTGATCGTGCCCGACGACCAGCTGTCGCTGGCGATCGGGAAGGACGGGCTCAACGCCCGGCTGGCGGCCCGGCTGACCGGCTGGCGCGTGGACATCCGCTCGGAGACTGAGTTCGCCGAGGAGGAAGCCGAGATGGGCTACGCCGAGGAGGAGGTGGCCGGCCGCTGCGCCGCGATCCTCGCCAACGGCAAGCGCTGCCCAAACGCCTCACTGCCCGGCTCGCGCTACTGCGGGTTGCCCTCCCACCAGGCCCTGGAGGGCCAGGACACCGACTACCTGGTCCCGCCCGAGGAGGGTGGGGAGGAGCCGGCCGAGGAGCCGGAGGAGAGCGCGGCGGACGAGGTCGCCGGCGAGGTGCCGCCGGCCGAGGAGCCGCCCGTCGAGGAGCCGCCCGTCGAGGAGCCGCCGGTGGAGGAACCACCGGTCGAGGAGCCGCCGGTGGAGGTCGAGGACGCCGAGGCCGAGCAGGATGGCGAGTCCGAAACCGAGCCAGAGCCGGTTCCGGAAACCACGGCGGAAGCCCAGCTGGAGAAAGAGGAGTCGTAGATCCACTGCGCCGCTGCGTCAGCTGCCGCCGCTCGCTGCCCAAGGGCGAGCTGCTGCGACTGGTGCGCGGCGATGGCGAGGTCCGAGTGGACCGCGCCGCGGTGGCGGAGGGGCGGGGCGCCTATGTGTGCCACCGCCCGGAGTGCGCCGAAAGCATCGCTGCGGGCCGACCGCTCGCGCGTGCCTTTGGGGCGCCGGTGACAGTCAATCAGGAGTCCATAGAATTAGTTCACGAATGGCAAAGAAGCGCGTCCACGAAATAGCGAAGGAACGGGGCATCACCAGCAAGGAAGCGCTGGAGGTCCTGCGCGCGGCCGGACTCGACGTGAAGGTGGCAGCATCGAGCGTCGAGGAGGAGGAGGCCGCCAGAGCGTTCGGCAATGGAGCCGGCGCGAGCGCCCCTGCGCAAAGCGCGCCGAAGGCCAAGAAGGCGAAGAAGGCCGACGCTCCGGCGGCGGAAGCGTCTGCCGCCGCAGAGGCTCCCGCCGCGGAAGCGCCCGCCGCGGAAGCGCCCGCCGACACCGCCGCTCCGGACGCCGCGAAGTCCGACGATGGCAAGGCGGACGACGGCAAGGCCGACGACGGCAAGGCCAGTCGCCGTTCCGGCGGCGGCCCGCCGCCCGCGCGGCCCGATATCCGCCCGCCCGAGGGCGAGCCCGTGCGGCGCGCCGGTCCCGAGGGCCGCGGCCCGCGCATCCTTCAGGACGCCCCGCCCCCGCAGGAGCGCCAAGCCTCCCAGGACCGAGGTCCCCGCTCCGAGGGCGGTGCCGGAGGCGCGCGCGGTTCTCGCTCCGATGCCGCCCCGCGTGGCGACCGTGGCCCGGGCCCTGCCGCCCCCGGCGGCGGTGACGGCGGCCGCGGTCCGCGCCCCGGCCGCGGAGGCCGCGGCGAGGCCGGCGCCAGCGACGGTGGTGGCGGTCGCCGCCGCCGCGTGGTGATCGACTCGCAGGCCGCCAGGCGCGACCGGACACCCCCGCCTCAGCAGTCTCAGCCCCCGCGCCGCGGCCGCGGCCGGCGGCGCCGGCCCCAGTGGGTCGAGCCCGATCTAGAGGCGGAGGCGCGGGCGAAGCTGGAGGCCGAGCAGCAGGAGGACCCTGCTGTCCAGGTGCGCTCCGGCTCGACCGTCAAGGAGGTCGCCGAGTCGCTCCAGCTGGGCGCTCCCGAGGTGATCAAGAAGCTGATGGAGCTGGGCGAGATGGCAACGCTCACCCAGACCCTCTCCGACGAGGCCATCGAGGTGCTCGCTGAGGCGCTGGGCAAGCGGGTCGAGATGGTCGGGGCCACCGAGGACGCCGAGGCCGACCCGACCTACGAGGACAGCGACGCGGACCTGATCGAGCGCCCGCCCGTGATCACGATCATGGGCCACGTCGACCACGGCAAGACGTCGCTGCTCGACGCGATCCGCGAGACGGAGGTGGCCGCCGGCGAGGCAGGCGGGATCACCCAGCACATCGGCGCCTACCAGGTCCACCACGACGGGCACACGATCACCTTCCTCGACACGCCCGGCCACGAGGCCTTCACGGCGATGCGCGCGCGCGGCGCCAAGGTCACCGACATCGCGGTGATCGTCGTGGCCGCCGACGACGGCGTGATGCCGCAGACGGTCGAGGCGATCGACCACGCCAAGGCGGCCGGAGTGCCGGTCATGGTCGCGGTCAACAAGATCGACAAGGAGGGCTCCGACCCCAACCGCGTGCGCGGCGAGCTGGCCCAGCAGGGCCTGACGCCGGCCGACTGGGGCGGTGACACCGAGTTCGTCGACGTGTCCGCGAAGACGAGGCAGAACCTCGACGACCTGCTCGAGACGCTGGTCACGCTCGCGGAGATCCAGGAGCTGAAGGCCAACCCGGACACGGACGCATCCGGCTTCGTGATCGAGTCGAAGCTCGACCCCGGTCGCGGCGCGGTCGTGACCCTGATCGTGCACCGCGGCCGGATGCAGGTCGGCGACGCGATCGTGGCCGGCGAGCACTGGGGCCGCGTGCGCGCCATGAACGACTACCGCGGCCAGCGTGTCGAGGAGGCGACTCCCGGCATGCCGGTGGAGATCCTCGGCTTCGACGGCGTCCCGGCCGCCGGTGAGCACTTCCGCGTCGTGGAGAACGAGCGCGAGGCACGCAGGGTCGCCAACGAGCGGGGCATCCGGCTCAAGCAGGCGGCGCTCGCCCGTCAGGCCACCCGCCGCGTCTCCCTCGAGGACGTGCTCGCCCGTGCGGAGCGCGGCGAGAAGGAGCTGAACCTGGTCATCAAGGCCGACGTCGCCGGCTCGCTCGAGGCGGTCGCCGACGAGATCGCCCGCCTGCCGCACGAGCAGGTGACCGTCAACATCATCCGCGACGGCGTGGGCGGCATCTCCGAGTCCGACGTGATGCTCGCGGCGGCGTCCGACGCGGTCGTGATCGGCTTCAACGTACGTCCGGTCGGCAACGCCGCCCAGGTGGCCGACCAGGAGGGCGTGCAGATCCGCCACTACTCGGTGATCTACAACATCGTCGAGGAGCTGCGTGCGGCCATGGAGGGCCTGCTCGAGGCCCTGGAGGTCGAGGAGCAGGTCGGCAGCGCCGAGGTGCGCGCCACGTTCAAGGCCTCGCGCGTCGGCACGATCGCCGGCTCCTACGTGACCGACGGCGTGGTCCGGCGCGGCGCCCAGTGTCGCCTGGTGCGCGACGGCACGGTCGTCTACGACGGGCGGATCGGGTCGCTGCGGCGCTTCAAGGACGACGTGCGCGAGGTGACCGTCGGGATGGAGTGCGGCATCGTGCTCGAGAACTACCCCGATGTGAAGGAGGGGGATGTGATCGAGGTGTACGAGAAGAAGCAGGTGGAGCAGACGCTCGCCTAGGGCGCCGTGGCCTTCGTCTGCCTCCTCAAGATCGAACTGCACTTCCCCGAGAACGGCAGCCTCAAGGGCAAGCGCCGCGAGCTGTCCTCGGTGAAGGCACAGCTGCAGCGGCGCTTCGGCGCCGCCGTTGCCGAAACCGAGCATCACGACCTGTGGCAGCGCGCCGGCCTGACCGCCGCGCTCGTCGGCCGCGACGCCGGGTCGCTCAAGGATCGAGCGGCCGAGGTCGAACGCTACGTATGGGGCAAATTTGGAGATGGAGTCACTGTGGACAGCCAGCTCATATCTACCGAGGACCTGCACTAGAGTGGCTAGCGACCGCATGCGCAGGGTGAACGAGGCGGTCCGTGAAGTCCTCTCGGCACGGATCGCCGAAGGACTCAATGATCCTCGCATTGGCTTTGTGACTTTGACTTCCGTAGACACCAGCACCGATCTCACCCACGCTCGCGTGTACGTGAGCGTGCTCGGCGACGAGACACAGCGCGCCGAGACATTGACCGGGCTGGGGTCGGCACATGGCCTGCTTCAGCAGGCAATCGGACGCGAGCTCCGAATGAAACGCACACCTACTCTGCAGTTCGTGTTCGACGAGTCCATCGACCGTGGAATGCGGATCACGGAGCTGCTGGACGACGAATGAGTATCGCCACCGGACATGAAGAGGCGCTCGCGGAGCTGCGCAGCTCGGACAAGCTGCTGCTGACGACGCACGAGAACCCGGACGGCGACGCGCTCGGCTCGCTGCTGGCGATGCACTGGATCCTCGAGCAGCTCGGCAAGGACACGCTGATGTTCATGTCGCCGGACGAGTTTCCGCTGCCGTGGGAGTACCGCGGCTGGACGTTCGAGCGGCTGGCGGGCACGCCGCCCGAGGACGTCGCCGAGCGCACGATCGTCTTCCTGGACTGCGGCAACATCGACCGCATGCCGGTCGACTTCCTCCAGGCCGACGGGCTGCACATCCTCAACATCGATCACCACCACGACAACACCCGCTTCGGCACGGTCAACCTCGTGGATCCGCAGGCGTCCTGCACGGCCGAGATCGTGTGGCACCTCGGCAAGGAGCTGGGGGCTGACATCACGCCCCGCATCGCCGACGCGCTCTACACCGGCCTCGTGACCGACACGGGCAAGTTCATGTACGAGAACACCACGCCCGAGGCCCACCGCATGGCCGCCGAGCTGATCGAGGCGGGCGTCGAGCCGCACCAGGTGTACCGCCGCCTCTACGAGGACCTGCCCTTCCGGCGCCTGCAGCTGCTGCAGCGGGCGCTCTCGAGCATCGAGCGCCACGACGGCGGCGCGATCACGATCTCCCACCTGATCAAGGACGACTACGAGCAGACTGGAGCGCAGGAGAACGACTCGGAGGGCGTGGTGGACCACCTACGCTCCGTCGAGGGAACGGCCGTGGCCGTGCTCGTGCGGGAGCTGCTCTCCGACGACCGCGACGGCACGCGCAAGGTCAGCCTGCGCGCGACCGACGGCCGCGTCGACGTGTCGCGCATCGCGCGCGAGTTCGGCGGCGGCGGGCATCCGCAGGCGGCCGGGTTCGCGACGCCGCTGCCGTACCCCCAGCTCGTCGAGAAGCTGCGCGGGCACGTTCGCGAGCAGCTCGAAGCCCGCTGACTTCCGCGGGGGTCCTGCTCCGCGCGAAGCCGGCGGGAGTGACCTCGCATGACGTCGTCGCCGAGGTGAGGCGCTCGCTGCCGCGCGGCACGAAGGTCGGCCACGCCGGGACGCTGGACCCCTTCGCCACCGGGCTGCTGCTGGTGCTGGTCGGCCCCGCCACGCGCGCGCAGCGCTTCCTGATGGGCCTGCCCAAGACCTACCGCGCGGTCGCGCGGCTCGGCTGGACCTCCGACACGGGCGACCGCGACGGCGAGCTGGTCCAGACCGGGCGCCTTCCCGAGCGGTTGGAGATCCCGGTCGGCGAGCAGCTCCAGCGCCCGCCTGCGTACTCCGCGGTCAGGATCGGCGGGGAGCGGGCGTACGCGCTCGCGCGTCGCGGCGAGGCGGTGGTGACGCAGGCGCGGCCGGTCACGGTCCACCGCGCCGAGCTGCTCTGGCACGAGGGCGAGCGCGCCGGCTTCGAGATCGAGTGCTCGGCCGGCACCTACGTGCGCGCGCTGGTCGCCGACCTCGCCGACGCCTACTGCGACGAGCTGGAGCGCACCGCGATCGGTCCGTTCACGCTCCAGGACGCCGGCTCGGAGCGGCTCGTGCCGCTCGGCGAGGCGCTCTCCTTCCTGCCGGCCCGGGCGCTGAGCGCGGCGGAGGCCGAGCACGTGCGCCACGGGCGGCGCGTGCCCGGCGCGGGGGCGGGCGCGAGCCACGTGAGGATGATGGCGGGCGACACGCTGATCGCCATCGGCGAGGCTCGCCCTTGCGAGCTCCAGCCCGTCGTAGTGTTCGAGCCCGCATGAAGGTCACGACGCTCTCCGACGTGGAGCCCGGCTCGGGCCCCCGCGACGTCGCCATCGGCACGTTCGACGGCGTGCACCTGGGTCACCGCGAGGTGATCCGCGGCGCCGACACGGTGCTCACCTTCGACCCGCACCCGCTGGCCGTGATCCACCCCGAGGCCCCCCCGAAGCTGATCGCGTCCGCCGCGGTCAAGCGCGACCTGATCGCGGGGCTCGGGGTGGAGGAGCTCGTGGTGATCCCGTTCGACCGCGGCTTCTCCGAGCAGAGCCCCGAGAGCTTCGTGCACGACGTGCTGATCGACCGCCTGGGCGCGACGCGCGTGTCGGTCGGCGAGAACTTCCGCTTCGGCCAGGGCGCGCGCGGCACCGCAGACTTCCTGCGCTCGCACGACCAGTTCGAGACGCGCGTGGTGCCGCTGGTCGAGGTGGCGGGCGAAACGGTGTCGTCGAGCCACATTCGCGGCCTGGTCGCGGCGGGCGACGTCCAGCAGGCGGCCGAGTTCCTCGGCGGGCCGTTCCTGTTCGAGGGCGAGGTGGTGCCCGGCGACAAGCGCGGCCAGGAGCTGGGCATGCCGACGGCCAACCTCGTGCCCGACGACGTGCACCTGGCGCCCGGACACGGGGTGTACGCCGCCTGGGCCAACGTGAATCCATCCCCTGCGCACGCGGCCGAGCCGCGCGCTTCGGGCTACCCCACCGCCGTCAACGTCGGCGTGCGGCCTACGTTCGAAACCGGTCGCGGCCTGCTCGTGGAGGCGCACCTGATCGGCTTCGCGGGCGACCTCTATGGGCAGCAGCTGCGAATCGCCTTCCTGGAGCGCATGCGCGGCGAGACGCGCTTCGACTCCGTGGAGGCCCTGGTGGAGCAGATGAACCGAGATCTCCTCCAGGCCGGCGACATCGCGGGCGCCAGTCCTTGGTCTGAGCTGCTGCTACGGTTTCCGGCTCGATGACGCTGACGGCGGACAAGAAGCGCGAGATTGTGGCCGAGTACGGCCACGGCGACGCCGACACGGGCTCGACCGAGGTCCAGGTCGCGCTGCTCACGGCTCGCATCAACGAGCTGACCGAGCACCTGCGCGAGCACCGCAAGGACCACCACTCGCGCCGCGGGCTGCTGATGCTCGTCGGCAAGCGCCGCCGCCTGCTCAAGTACCTGCAGGCGAGCGACATCGACCGCTACCGCGTGCTGATCGGTCAGCTCGGCCTGCGGCGGTGATCGAAGCCGGCGAGCAGGCGCCGGACTTCACCCTCCTCGACCAGGACGGCAAGGCGGTTTCGCTCGCGGACTTCCGCGGCGCCACCGTGGTGCTCGCGTTCTACCCGGCTGACTTCAGCCCCGGCTGCACCGACCAGCTGACCGTCTACCAGGACGTGCTCGGCGAGTTCGAGAGCAGGGGAGTGCGGCTCGTGGCCATCTCGGTCGACAGCGCCTTCTGCCACAAGGCGTTCCAGAACCACCTCCACCTGAGCATCCCGCTGCTGGCGGACTTCCACCCGAAGGGCGAGGTCGCGCAGGCATACGGCGTGTGGTCGGAGGACTGGGGCATGTCGGCGCGCGCGCTCGTGATGGTCGGCCCGGATGGAAGAGTGGAGTGGTCGTATCAGCCCCCGCCGCTCGAGCTGCCCGGACCCGAGCTGATCTTCGCCGCGCTCGATCAGCGCAGCGCCGCCTAGCCGGCCCTTTCAGAAACTCCGCCGTTTTGGTTTCGCGTCCAGTGGGGAAAGCTGGCGCAGATCGACTAGGGGGAATGCATGAAGGCAGGCCGGTTGGGGGTCGTGGTCGTGGTCGTGGGAGCGTTGCTGGCCGGGGCGGGTCCGGCGTCGGCGCGAGACCTGCTCCGCAAGGACGTGACCGCGGCGGGCGCGGTCGACCGTTCGTGCACCGCGCAGAAGCTGAGCGCGGGTCCAGGCTACGCGCAGGAAACCGTGACGATGCCGACCGCGGGGTCGGTCGTCGCGCATCTCGTCGCCGCCTCGGGCGACTGGGACGTGGCGATCTTCAAGGCGGACACCGGCCAGGTGGTCGCCGGGTCGGCCTCTCGAGGGGCGCGCGAGATCGCGGCCGGGTACGCCGTCGCCGGCCAGCGCCTGGTGATTCAGGCCTGCCGGCTGTCGGGCGGCGCGTCCAGCGCCGGCCTGAGCGTGGAGTCCTCGGCGATCGACACGACCAACGTGTCCGCGCCGAAGCTCGTGCGCGTCTCCACCCCTAACGCCGACCGCGAGCGCAAGCTCAACAGCCTCGGCCTCGACGTGACCGAGCACGGCGGCGACGGGTTCATCGAGGTGGTCCTCTACAGCGCCGCCGACGCGGCGAAGCTGACCGCGAACAACTTCACCTACACGGTGCAGGTCCCGGACCTCAACGTGCAGGCCCGGCGCGACGCCCGCGCCGACCGTACCTTCGCCGCCACGACCGCGGTGTCCGGCTTCCCCAGCGGGCGCACGACGTACAGGCGCCTGTTCGACTACAGCGAGGACATGAAGCGGCTCGCTCGCGAGCACCCGGACCTGGTGCGCCCGATCACGCTCAACCACATGACCTACGAGGGCAGGCCGGTGGAGGGCATCGAGATCGCCACCAACCCGAACGCCCGCGACGGCCGGCCGGTGTTCCTACAGGTGGGAGCGCACCACGCGCGCGAATGGCCGTCGGGCGAGCACGCCATGGAGTGGGCGTACGAGCTGATCACCGGCTACCGCCGCGGCGACGCGCGGGTCAAGCGGCTGGTGTCGACCACCCGCACGATCGTGGTCCCGATCATCAACCCGGACGGCTTCAACGCCTCACGCGAGGCGGGCGAGCTGTACCTGCGCGGTAACGGCGCCTCGGATGACGCGGACGGCGACGGCGAGGTGAGCGATCCGGAGTTCATCCTCGCGGCGGCCGCCCACCCGAACGAGTACCGGCGCAAGAACTGCCGCTTCCCGCAGGGCGACGGCGGCAGCTGCGCCCAGGTCGACACCGGGGTCTTCGGGCCCGGCGTGGACCCGAACCGCAACTACGGCGCGTTCTGGGGCGGACCCGGAGCGGACACCACCAACCCGCTGACGCAGACCTACGCCGGCCCGGGCCCGTTCTCGGAGCCCGAGTCGCAGAACGTCCGCGAGCTGGTGTCGACCCGCCAGGTGACGACGCTGATCACCAACCACACGTTCTCGGGCCTCGTGCTCCGGCCGCCCGGCCTGGCGGAGCAGGGCACGACGGTGGACGAGCCGATCTACAAGGCGCTCGGCGACCGAATGGCGGCCGAGAACGGCTACAAGAGCCAGTACGGCTACGAGCTCTACGACACGACGGGGACCACCGAGGACTGGTCGTACAACGCCACCGGCGGCCTCGGCTTCACGTTCGAGATCGGCGACATCGGATTCCACCCGCCCTTCGCGGACACACTGGACGAGTGGCAGGGGACCAGCGATGACGCCACGGGCGGCGGCAACCGGGCGGCGTACTACCACGCCCAGGAGAACACCGCCGACGCCACCAAGCACTCGGTGCTGGCCGGCAGGGCGCCCGCCGGCGCGGTGCTGCGGCTGAAGAAGACGTTCCAGACGCCGACCTACGACGGGTCGACGTTCACCGACACGCTCGACAGCACGATCCAGGTCGGCTCGAACGGCGTCTTCGAGTGGCACACCAACCCGTCGACGCGGCCACTGGTGGCCAAGGGCTCCGGCCGGCCCGCCCACGGGGACCCGAGTGCGCCGATCCAGTTCGCCTCGCGTGGAGGAACCACGCCGTGCGCGGAGTTCGAGAACCCTCCGGCCGGCTGCTACGAGGACCACCTGATCACGGTTCCGAGCGGCACCGGCATCGACAACGCCAAGGCGACCTTCAGGATCGAGTTCTCGGCCGCCAGCGACTACGACATGAAGGTCTACAAGGCGGATGCCTCCGGCAACGCGACCGGGGACCCGGTCGCCAGCTCCGGCAACGGCGCCACCAACCTCGAGCTCGGCTACGAGGAGGCGGCGGTGCTGGATCCGGTCGGCTCGTACGTCGTCCGCGTGATCAACTACGCGGGCGCCGACCCGTGGACGGGCAGGGTCACGTTCGAGGGGCCGCCGCCCGGCCAGGCGCCTCAGCAGGAGACCTACACGCTCTTCTGCGAGCAGCCCGAGGGCACCATCCGCTCGGCACGCCAGGTCTTCGTGGCCAGGGGCCAGCGGCGCACCCTCGACCTGCGCGGGGACTGCAAGACCCGGCGCTAAGGGGCGAACGTTTCGGTTGCGGACCCGCTGCTAGCCTTGGGCGGGTTCGCAACGGAACGTACGAAAGCCATGCCGCCAACCGGAGGCGGCTGAAAGGAAGTACCACATGACTGATGGAGCGAGCCGGGTCTCTTTGGAGATCGGCGGCACCTCGATCGAGTTCGAGACGGGCAAGTACGCCAAGCAGGCGTCCGGCTCGGTTGTAGTCACGGCAGGGGACACCAAGGTGCTCTGCACCGCGACCGCGGGCAACGTGCGCGACGTCGACTTCCTCCCGCTGACCGTCGACGTGGAGGAGCGCATGTACGCCGCGGGCAAGATCCCCGGCAGCTTCTTCCGCCGCGAGGGCCGCGCCGGGGAGAAGGCCACCCTCACGGCCCGCATGATCGACCGGCCCCTGCGCCCGCTCTTCCCCAAGGGATGGCGGCGCGAGACTCAGCTGGTTTCGATCCCCATGTCGGTTGATCACGAGCACCCCTACGACATCCTCGCGATGAACGGTGCCAGCGCCGCGCTGATGGTGTCGGACATCCCCTTCCCGGCGCCCGTGGGCGCCGTGCGCATCGGCCAGGACGCCGAGGGCAACTTCCTCGTCAACCCTGACGAGGAGTGGCTGCTCGAGTCCCCGCTGGACCTCGTGGTCGCGGGCACCGAGGAGGCCATCCTGATGGTCGAGGCGGGCGCCAACGAGATCACCGAGGCGGAGATCCTCGACGCGCTCGACATCGCCCACCAGGCGATCAAGGACCTCTGCCAGGCTCAGCACGAGCTGCGCTCGCAGGCCGGCAAGGAGAAGGTCGAGGTCACCCCGCCGCAGGTCGACGAGTCGATCGCGACCGAGTTGCGCGACCGCTTCGGCGCCGCCCTCGAGGCCGCGACGCAGGTCGTCGACAAGCTCGAGCGCCAGGAGGCGACCAAGGCCGTCGAGGAGGAGGTCCTCGAGGCGCTCGGCGAGCAGGTCGAAAGCGACGAGGGCATCGTGGTCGCGCGCCGCCAGGCCGTGCAGCTTGCCTTCGACAAGCTCGAGAAGGAGATCATCCGCAAGCGCATCGCCGTGGACAAGAAGCGTCCCGACGGCCGCGCCGCGCAGGAGATCCGCGACATCTGGATCGAGGTCGGGGTCGCCGCGCGCACGCACGGCTCGGCGATCTTCACCCGCGGCCAGACGCAGGCGTTCTCGGTCGCGGCGCTCGGCACCACCCGTGACGAGATGCGGCTCGACACCCTTGGCCTCCAGGAGTCCAAGCACTACTTCCACCACTACAACTTCCCGCCGTTCTCGGTGGGCGAGGCCGGCTTCATGCGCGGCCCGAAGCGCCGCGACATCGGCCACGGCGCGCTCGCGGAGCGGGCGCTCGTGCCGGTCGTGCCGTCGGTGGAGGACTTCCCCTACACGATCCGCGTCGTCTCGGACATCCTCGAGTCGAACGGCTCGTCCTCGATGGCCTCGGTCTGCGGCTCGTCGCTGTCGCTGATGGACGCCGGCGTGCCGATCAAGGCGCCGGTTGCCGGAGTGGCGATGGGCCTGTTCAAGGAGGGCGACGACTACATCGTCCTCACGGACATCGCGGGCGTAGAGGACCACCTCGGCGACATGGACTTCAAGGTCGCGGGCACGTCCGAGGGCATCACCGCCCTGCAGATGGACATCAAGATCACCGGCGTCACGTTCGACATCCTGCGCGACGCGCTCGCCCAGGCCCAGGACGCGCGCATGACGATCCTCGACAAGATGCGCGAGGCGATCGCCGAGCCGCGCGCGGAGCTGTCGCAGTACGCGCCGCGCATCAGCGCCATCCAGATCGACACCGAGAAGATCGGTGCCGTGATCGGCAAGGGCGGCGAGACGATCCGGGCGCTGTCGGACGAGTTCGACGCGCAGATCGACATCGACGACGACGGCACCATTCGCATCTACGCCCAGACGGGCGACCAGGGCGATGCGCTCGTCGACCGGATCCGCTCGATGACCAAGGAGGTCGAGCTGGGCGACGAGTTCACCGGCAAGGTGGTCAAGACCACCACGTTCGGTGCCTTCGTCGAGCTCGCCAAGGGCACCGATGGCCTGCTGCACATCTCGAACATCAAGCCCGGCGAGCGGGTGGACGCCGTGGAGGACGTCGTCAATCGGGGCGACGAGCTGCGCGTCAAGGTGGTCGAGGTGGACCGCGAGCGTGGCCGTATCGGCCTGCGCCTCGCCGACGACCCGGACATCGCCGGCAAGTCGGCCGAGGAGCTGGCGTCGATGGGCACCGGCGACAAGGCCCGGGGCGACCGCGGCGACCGCGGGGACCGCGGCAACGGCCGCGGCGGCCGTCGCCCGCGCGAGCGCGACCGCCGGCCGCGCGAGCGTACCGAGTGACAGCGGATGGCATCCGGGGGGGCGCGCCCCCGGGCCCCCGCGAAGATTGGCATCGCGCGGCAGCGCGACCGACCGACCCCCGCTGATGCCTGGCCCGTCGCAGGAGGCCCAGCTGACGACGCTCGACTCGGGCGTCCGGATCGTTACCGAGACGATGCCCTCGGTGCGGTCGATCGCGCTCGGGTTCTGGATCCGGGCGGGGTCGAGGGACGAGGGCGGCGAGCAGGCCGGCATCTCGCACTTCCTGGAGCACCTCCTCTTCAAGGGGACGGAGCGCTTCAGCTCGCTGGAGATCGACGAGCTATTCGACGCGATGGGGGCGGAGGTCAACGCCGGCACCGGCAAGGAGACGACCTCCGTCTACTCGCGCTTCCTCGACGTGCACCTGGAGCGCGCCTTCGATGTTCTGCAGGACATGGTGCTGCGGCCGGCCTACCCGGACATCGACTCCGAGCGCCAGGTGGTGATCGAGGAGATCGCCATGTACGAGGACGAGCCGTCGGACAAGGTTCACGACGTCCTGGCCGGCGCCATCTTCGGCGACCACCCGCTCGGGCGGCCCGTGATCGGCCGCGCCGAGGTGATCTCTTCGGTGCCGGTGCCGCAGATCGCGCAGTGGCACGACGGCCGCTACGTGCCCGGCAACATCGTGGTGGCCGCTGCCGGCAACCTCGATCACGACCGCATCGTGGAGATGGTGGACGCCGCCGTCGGAGAGGCGCCGCCCGCGCCCGCTCAGGCGGGCGGCCCGGACGCGTTCTCGCCGGCCGTCCGCTTCCACCGCAAGGAAACGGAGCAGTACCACCTCGCGCTCGGGGGCTTGGGCATCCCGCGCGGGGACGACCGGCGCTTCGCGCTGCGCGTGCTGGACACGATCCTGGGCGGCTCGACCTCGTCGCGCCTGTTCCAGGAGGTGCGCGAGAAGCGCGGGCTGGCGTACTCGGTCTTCTCCTATTCGTCGCAGTACCTGGACACCGGTCAGGTGGCGCTGTACGTAGGCACGCGGCCCGACAACGTCCAGGAGGCGATGGGCGTGATCGGTACCGAGCTGCGCCGCCTGCAGGAGGACGGCGTGACCGCGGAGGAGCTCGACCGGGCGCGCGACAACGTCAAGGGGCGCACCGTGCTGTCGATGGAGTCGAGCGCCACCCGCATGAACCGGCTCGGCAGCTCGGTGCTGATGGGCATTCCGGTGCTGACTGTCGACGAGATTCTCGCCCGGTACGACGCGGTGACGCTCGACGAAGTGATGGGGCTGGCACGCGAGCTCTGGTCCCCGGAGCGCCTGTCGGCGGCCGGCGTGGGGGCGGACGAGGCGACGTTCCGCTCGGCGCTCGAAGCGGTCAGCCCGGTGCTCGCCGCCCCGGCGTGATCAACGTCGCGGTTTCGGGCGCCGCGGGCCGCATGGGCCAGACGGTCTGCGCCGCGGTGGAGGGGGCTGAGGACATGGCCCTGGTAGGCCGGGCCGATCCGCACCTGCAGACCGCGCTCGCCGACGTGCTCGGCGATGCCGACGTGGTGGTGGACTTCTCGACGCCGGACACGGCGCTTGCCAACGCGCGGACCTGCCTCGAGGCCGGCGTGCACTGCGTGATGGGCACGACCGGCGCCGACTTCTCCTCGCTTGAGGGCGTGGGGGAGGGCAACCTGTTCGTGGCGCCCAACTTCGCGATCGGCGCCGTGCTGATGATGAAGTTCGCCGTGGAGGCGGCCGCCCACATGCCCGAGTGCGAGATCGTGGAGCTTCACCACGACGGCAAGCTCGACGCCCCCTCCGGCACGGCCAAGCGGACGGCCGAGCTGATCGCCGCCGCGGGCGGCAACGTGCACGAGCCGATCCACTCGGTGCGCCTGCCCGGCCTGGTGGCCCACCAGGAGGTGCTGTTCGGCGGGCCCGGCCAGACCCTGACGATCCGCCACGACTCCGTGGACCGCGAGTCATTCATGCCAGGAGTGCTGCTGGCGATCCGCCGCGTGGGGTCGCTCGACCGCTCGCCGGTGGTAGGGCTCGAACAGCTGCTCTAAAGGGCGGCCCGAGGGCGCCGGCCGGGACGAATCGAATATTGAGCATCAAATAGATGTCGAAAAGTCGATTGACCGCGCCAGGCGGCGGCGGGACGCCCTTGGTTGCTGCTGTTCGAAATGCCGGGCTCAGCGCTCGCCGAGCCGGTAGCGCACGCCGCCCAGGCTGAGGTGGTCGCCGCGGCGGACCTCCGTCTCCTCGGTGACCCGCATCCCGTTCACGCGCGTGCCGTTGCGCGAGCCGATGTCGCGCAGCAGCCAGCTTTCGCCGTGCCGGCGCAGCTCGGCGTGGCGGCGTGAGACGCTCGGGTCGCTGACCACGCAGTCGCAATCGGGAGAGCGTCCGATCGTGGTAGGCCGCGTGGGCTGCGTGGGCAAGGCCAGCACCGGCATGCGGCCCGCTTGCCAGGCGCTCTCCACATCGGCGCTCAGCGTGGACAGCCAGCCGACGACCGCGAGGACCGCACGTCGGAGCGGGCCGGGCTCGCGCACGTCTGCCACCAGCTCGTCGAGCTCGGCCCGGCTGCGTGCCGTGAGGGCGCGTTCGACGCGTGCGGCGAACGTGTCCCGCGACAGGCTGCCCTGGGTCGAGCGCTCCTGGAGCAGTCTTGCGATCCGCCTGCGGTCCGCATCTGATGCGCGCCCCGGTATCGGGGTCGGGGCATCGGCGGTTGCCATGGCGGGATTCTACGCCGCCGCCTGCTTGCGCAGCGCACGCGGCACCACGAAGCGGATGCCGCTGCGGTCGTCGTCGATCGAGCAGGTCTTGTTGTCGATCAGCCCGAGCGTCTTGGCGTGTGGGACCAGCGTCATCTGGTTGACGTAGCTCTCGTGGCCGCGCTTGCGGGTGATCACCCAGAGGTAGCCGGTGTCGCGCAGCCGGGCGCGGTAGCGGACCAGGGCCTCCTTGGCCTCGTCCTCCGACTCGACCAGCACGATCGCGCCGTCCAGATCGCCGGCGCGGACGAGCCCGCGCCCGACCGCTTCCTTGACGTCGCGCCTGAGGCCCGATCCCACGTCGCCGGTGATCTCCACCCGGTGTTGGGGCTTCACTCCGAGCTTCTGGACCGCGGTCCTGTGGGTGTAGTCGCGTTCTTGCGCCATGGCGGGCCAGCAATTCTGACATTCGCCGGGGGTGTTCTGGGCGGTTTGCAGCGGCTATCCCGCGAAACCGGTCCGCGCGATACGCTCCTGCGAGATCAACGCGGGAGGCGACGATGGGCTTCATGGACAAGGCCAAGAAGCTCGCCGAGCAGGCACAGCAGAAGCTCGACGAGGCGCAGCAGAACTTCAATAAGGGCGGCTCGACCCCGGGCCAGCAGGGCGGAACGACCTACGACCAGCACGGACGGCCGGTCGCGGACGCCCCGCCCGCCGGCGCAACGCCGCCGCCGTCCGGAGAGCCGGCCCCGGCGCCGCCGCCCGCGCCCGCGCCTCCGGTGCCCGTGGCCTCCGAGCCGGCTCCGCCGCCCCCCGCGCCCGCTCCGCCCGCGCCCGCGGAGGGCAGCAGTGGCGGCTCGGCGAACGCCAGCCCCGACCCGTTCAAGCCACTCCAGCAGTGACGCGCATCGGCGGCATCCTCACCGCGATGGTGACCCCCTTCGACAGCGATGGGGGCCTGGACGAGGACGCCACGGTCCGGCTGATCCACCACCTCCTCGAGAACGGCTCGGACGGGCTCGTGCTCGCCGGCACCACCGGCGAGGGCGCCACGCTGACCGACGAGGAGAAGGCGCGTCTGTGGGAGCTCGGCGTGGCAGAGGCCGGCGACGCCACGGTCATCGCCGGCACGGGCACCTACGACACCCGCCATAGCGTCGAGCTGACCGAGCGCGCCACGGAGATCGGCGTCGACGCCATGCTGGTCGTGACGCCGTACTACGTCCGGCCGAACCGGCGCGGCATCAAGGCCCACTTCGAGGCGATCGCCGCGGCCACCGACCGGCCGATCGTGGCCTACAACATCCCCAGCCGCACGGCCACGGACATGCCCAACGACCTGCTCGCGGAGCTCGGCCAGATCGACAACGTGGCAGCCGTCAAGCAGGCTCGCTACGAGGACATGGCGCCGGTGGACGGGCTCGACCTGCTCGCGGGCAACAACGACGTCCTCGCGAAGGTGATGGACCTGGGCGGGACCGGCGGCATCCTGGTCGCCTCTCACCTGGTCGGCCGCGAGATGCGCCGCATCATCGACGAGCCCGAGCGCCGCCATGAGATCGAGGGCGGGCTGCGCGACCTCTACGAGGCGCTCGAGGTCACGACCAACCCGATCCCGGTGAAGGCCGCGCTCAACCTCGCGGGCCAGGAGGTGGGCGGCCTGCGCCTGCCCCTCGTGGAGGCCACCGAGGAGGAGAAGGCCGTGATTCGCACGGCGCTCGAGCGCCACCAGCTGCTCGCGGCGGTTTGACCCCGCGCGGGACTCTGCGGATCCTGCCGCTCGGCGGGCTCGGCGAGATCGGCAAGAACATGATGGTCGTCGAGTACGACGGCCGGATCGTGGTCGTGGACACCGGGCTGATGTTCCCGACGCCCGACCAGCTCGGCATCGACCTGGTGCTGCCCGACTTCGCCTACCTGCGCGAGCGGGAAGACGACATCGAGGCGATCGTGCTGACCCACGGCCACGAGGACCACGTGGGCGCGCTGCCCTTCGTGCTGCGCCAGCTGGGCCGCACGCCGAAGATCTACGGCGGGCCGCTCACCGCCGCCATGGTCCGCTCCAAGCTCGACGAGCACCGGCTGCGGGACGTGGCGGTGGAGGACGTGCTCGCCACGCAGACCTTCGAGGCCGGGCCGTTCTCCGTGGAGATGGTGAAGATGGCCCACTCGATCCCCGATTCGTTCGGCGTCGCCCTCACCTGCGAGCTCGGCACCGTGCTCGTCACCGGCGACTACAAGTTCGACCAGACCCCGGTCGACGGTGTGCCCGCCGACGTGGCGCGCCTCGCCGAGCTGGGGCGCGACGGCGTGCTGCTGCTGTGCGGCGACTCGACCAACGCGGACCGGCCCGGGGTGTCGCTCTCGGAGTCGAGCGTCGGGCCCAAGCTGCGGGAGGTGTTCGCCCGCTGCCAGGGTCGCATCGTGGTCACCTCCTTCGCGTCGAACATCCATCGCGTGCAGCAGGTGGTCGACGCCGCCTCCGTGCTGGGCCGCAAGGTGTCGCTGGTGGGCCGGTCGATGCGCAAGAACGTGAACATCGGCCGCATGCTCGGGCACATCGACGTGCCGGAGGGGATGCTGGTCGGGCCCAAGGAGATCGACGACTTCCCGGACGACAAGCTGGTGGTGATCTCCACCGGGAGCCAGGGCGAGCCGCTGTCGGCCCTGCGGCGCATGGCGCACGGCGACCACCCGCAGGTGGAGCTCCACGACGGCGACACGGTGATTTTCTCCGCCACGCCGATCCCTGGCAACGAGCGGGCGGTGAACGACACGATCAACCGCATCTACCGGCTCGGCGCCGACGTGATCACTGCGGCCGACGTGCCCGTGCACGCCTCGGGGCACGGGTACCAGGAGGAGCTCAAGCTGATGCTCAACCTGACCAAGCCGGAATACGTGATGCCGGTGCACGGCGACCACCGCCGCCTGCGCCTGCACTCGGAGCTGGCGGAGGCGGTAGGGATCCCGCCCAAGTCGATCTTCAGGGGCGAGAACGGCCTCCCGCTCGAGATCACGTCCTCCGGCGCCGGATTCGGCGATCCCGAGCAGGCGGGCATGATCTTCGTGGACGGCGTGGACGTGGGGGACATCGAGGACGTGGCCCTGCGCGACCGCCGCATGCTGTCCGCCGACGGCATCTTCATCGTGGTGGCCACGGTGTCCGAGCAGGACGGCCGCTCTGTCGCCCCGCCGGAGATCATCTTCCGCGGCGTGCCGTTCGTCGACGAGTCGGACGCCTTCGTGGAGGAGCTGCGGCAGGCGGTGGACGCCTCGCTCGAACGGTCGGCCGCGGAGGAGATCCGCGAGATCGACCTCCTGCAGGACCACCTGCACGACGACGTGGCGGCGTTCGTCTACGAGCGCCTGCGCCGCCGGCCGATGATCCTGCCGGTGGTCGTGGAGGTCTGACCCGGGTCCGACTCAGCCTTCGAGCACCACGTGCCCGAGGAACTGGCAGGACCCGGCGCCGGAGGCGTCCGCGATCAGTCCCATCTGAGCCGTGAACGCCTTCGCGCTGGGCGCGGAGGCGAACACCGTGCGGTCGTCGACCGTGCGCGGCGCGGCCGCCAGGTCGAGCACATCGGCCAGAAGCACCGGGCCGTCGCCCGGGTCGATCGTCGGGTCGTCGATCTCGCCCCCGCCCGCGGAGTTGGCCTCGGTGGTCTGCACGTACAGCCTCGCCCTCGTGTTGACGCCGTCCGGTTCGCAGGCGCCGGTGAGCGTGAGCGGCCCGTGCGCGGCGAGCGTGACCGGAGCGGCGCCCTCGGAGAGGGTCGTGGGAGCGACCGGCTTCAGCGCCGGCACCGCGCCGGCCGTGTCGGCCTGTACGGCGCTCGGCACCTGCCCGAGGCTGGACTCGGCGATGTCGGCGCCGGTAAGCGTGTTGAAGGCCACGTCGCGGCCCTGGATCGTGGAGTTGCGGATGTCGAACCCGCGCACCTCGTTGTTGCGGATGTCGAACGTGCGCAGCGTGTTGTTGCGCACGTCGGTGCCGGTGACCGAGTTGTTCCTGATCTCACGGCTGTCGATGAAGCCGGTGGCGACGCCGTAGGACACGCCGCTGAGCGACACGAACAGTGCGATGCACGCGATCACGAGGGCCGGCGAGGGACGCCGGCGCAGGATGGACTTCACGGGGGAGGCTCCTCGGGTGAGTCGGGGACTACTGCGTCCGCGCGCTCCCGGCCGGGCCGGGCGCTTGCGGCTTTACGTCCCGAACACGCTAGCCGCGCGATCGGAGCGCACCGAACCCGGAGCGGCGGCCGGCAGCGTGACCACGAAGCGGGCGCCGCCGCCGGGCGCGTCGAGCAGCTCCACGCGCCCGCCGTGGGCGTCGGCCACGGCCTTCACGATCGCCAGCCCGAGCCCGCTGCCGCCGGCGCGCGCCGTGTCGCTGCGGCCGCGGGCGAAGCGCTCGAAGACGCGCTCGCGCAGGTCGGCGGGCACGCCGGGGCCGCGATCCGCCACCTCGAGGACGGCCGAGCCGCCCTCGCGCCGCACGGAGACGGTGACCGGCGTCCCGGCGGCCGTGTGGATCAGGGCGTTCTCCACGAGGTTCCCGGCGAGCCGGTGCAGGTCGTCAGCGACCCCGGTGATCGTGACCGGCTCGGGCACGTCCAGGGACACCGGGTGGTCGGAGGAGAGGGCGCCGGCCTCGTCGGCCGCCTCGCGCGCAACCGCGGCGAGGTCCACGGGACCGCGCGGCGCCTCGCGGCCGGCGTCGGCCCGGGCCAGCAGCAGCAGGTCGCCCACCAGGCGGCGCATGCGCTTGGAGGAGCGCAGGGCCGACTCGGCCATCTCGCGCTGCTCGCCCTCCAGCTCGCTCTCGAGCAGCTCGAGGTTCGCCAGGATGCTGGTCAGCGGCGTGCGCAGCTCGTGCGAGGCGTCGGCCACGAAGTCGCGCTGGCGCCTCAGGGTCGTCTCGGTTTCGGCCCAGGCGGCGGCCAGCTCGCCGAGCATGTCCTCGAAGGTGTGGGCCAGGTCCGAAACCTCGTCGTTGGCGCGCGGCTTGGGCAGCGTGATGTCGGGATCGCGAGTGCGCGCCACCTCGCGCGCGGCGCGCGTCAGCCCGGCGATCGGCCGCATGGCGCGCTCCGCCACGTAGAGGCCGGCGAGGAAGGCCAGCAGCGTGCCCCCGAGCACGCCCAGGCCGAGGAACAGGCGCACGCGGTTGACCGTGCGGTTGACGGTGGCCAGCGGCTTGGCGAACTGCACGAAGCCCACGACGGGCGCGACCGACTCGTCGGTGAGCGGGCCGAACGCCCCCGCGGTGCGAGGGTTCGAGATCGTCACGGCGCGCGACGCGACGCGCAGGCCCTGGAAGTCGGTGAAGCCCTCGACGCCGACGGCGGCCAGCGGATACAGGCCGGCGGGGTAGACCACCTCGCCGTCGCGCCTCACGAGGCGCACCTCGGCGCCGCCCGTTGCTACGCCCCGCAGCGGCGCGTCGTTGTAGCGCACGGACCCGTCGGCGGTGCGCTGGGCGTCGATGCTGTTCGAGAGGTCGGCGACCGTCGCCCGCAGGTCGTCGTCGAACCCGGCCCGGATGCGCTGCTCGGCCACCGCGCCGATCACGACCGCGAAGACGCACAGGATCCCGAACGTCAGCGCCGCCGTGACCACGGCCAGCTTGAAGCGCACGGGCAGGCGGGTCCTCATGCGTCCCTCAGCACGTAGCCCGCTCCGCGCACGGTGTGCAGCACGCGGCCCTCGCCGTTCGCCTCGAGCTTGCGGCGCAGGTTGGAGATGAACACGTCGACTGTGTTGGTTTCGGCAAACGGGTGGTAGCCCCACACCTCGTCGAGCAGGGCCTGCCGCGACACGACGATGCGCTCGTTGCGCATCAGGTGCTCCAGCAGCTCGAACTCGCGGGCGGTCAGCTCCAGCTCGCGCTCGCCGCGCAGCGCCTCGCGCGTGTCGGGGTTCAGGCGCAGGTCGCCGACCACCAGGTAGGCGCTCCCGCGCGGCGGCCGGCGGCGCAGCAGCGCGCGCAGGCGGGCCAGCAGCTCGTCGCGCTCGAAGGGCTTGACCAGGTAGTCGTCGGCGCCCGAGTCCAGACCGTCCACGCGGGCGTCCAGGGCATCGCGGGCGGTCAGGATCAGGATCGGCACGTCGCCGTCGTCGCGCAGCCGCCGGCAGACCTCCACGCCGTCGAGCCGGGGAAGGCCGAGGTCCAGCACCACCGCGTCGGGCTCGAAGACTCCGGCCTGGTCGAGCGCCGCCTCGCCGTCGCTCGCCACGCGCACGTCATAGCCCTCCTTGTCCAATGACCGGCGCAACACGCCGGCGATGTCCACGTCGTCCTCGACGACAAGCACTCGCGGGCGTCCCGACATGTCCCCCATGGTAGGGAGGGTGCGGCTGTTTTCCGTCGAAATCCCCTTGGATGGCAAGCCGTCGCCGCAAGCGCCGCCGATCGCGGAGATCCTGGCCGCCGTTCGAGCTGCCCCGCCTCGAACAGCGCCACTGGGACCTGATTGGCCTGGCCCTGGTCTCCTTCGGGGCGTTCTTCACCTGCGTCTTCTACTTCGGCTGGGCCGGGGGCGAGGTCGGTGAGGCGATGGCGGACGGCGTCCTCTTCCTGCTCGGCGGGGCCGGCTACCTCGCGCCGGTGGCGCTGTTCGCGGCGGGCGCGGCGATCGTCGTCCGCCCGATGCTGCCGGCGCTCCATCCGCTCAAGACGGGCGCGCTCTGCCTGGGCGCCGCCCTGACCCTCGGGCTGGCCGCGGGCTCGCTCGGCCTGGGTCCGGGCGACACCCCGCGCGACGGCTTCTTCGACGCCGCCTACCTGCGCGAGCACGGCGGGCTGGTCGGCGAGTCGCTGTTCTGGGCCTCGGCCAAGCTCTTCTCCGAGGCGGGCTCGCACATCCTGTTCGTCTTCCTGCTGCTGGCGGGCGTCCTGCTTATCACCGGGGCCTCGATCGCCGGCGTCGTGCAGGCCACCCGCGACGCGGCCACCACCACCGGCGAGCGCGTGCGGCGCACCACACGCACCTTCTCCACGGTGGCCACCGCGCCGCTGCCCGGCGACCCGATCCCCGGCGTCGACTCGGTGGAGCCGCCCGAGCCCGACGACCAGGAGCCGGTCGTGCGCGCCACCCACGTGGAGGCGCCGGCCCTCGACGCCGCGGAGCGCTATCCCGACCTCTACGGCGACGAGGAGGAGCCCGAGCCCGAGGAGGAGCCCGACGACGCGTGGGACGTGCCAGAGCCCGAGCCTCTAGGGGAGCCCCAGCTCGATGCCGAGGACGGCGAGCCCGAGCAGGAGGAGCTCACGCCGATGGGCAACCGGCGCTCGGCCGTCACCGAGGCGGACGACTACGACTACCGCCTGCCGAAGCCCTCGTTCCTGAAGCGCTCAAACGGCCCGCAGAAGGTCGACACCAAGGGCATCGAGCGCACCGGCACCCAGCTGACCGAGGCGCTCAGCCACTTCAACGTCGAGGCGCGCGTGATCGGCACGGTGACCGGCCCGCACGTGACCCGCTACGAGCTGCGCCTGGCGCCCGGCATCAAGGTTTCGAAGGTCTCGCAGCTGAAGGACGACCTCGCCTATGCGCTCGCCGCGGAGCAGGTCCGCATCCTCGCCCCGATCCCGGGCAAGCAGGCCGTCGGCGTGGAGGTGCCCAACCGGGTCCGCAAGATGGTGCACCTCGGCGACGTCTTCCAGGACGCCCCCAAGGGCTGGTCACCGCTGTCGGTGTGGCTCGGCAAGGACATCGCCGGAAAGGCGATCGGCACCGACCTGGCCAAGCAGCCGCACATCCTGATCGCCGGTACCACGGGCTCCGGTAAGTCGGGCTGCGTGAACGCGATGCTGTCGTCGCTGCTGCTGCGCGCCGATCCCAACGAGGTGCGCCTCGTGCTGGTCGACCCCAAGCGCGTCGAGCTCAACCACTACGAGGGCATCCCGCACCTGCTCACCCCGGTGGTGACCTCGCCGCGGCTGGCCGCCAACGTGCTCGCCAACCTGATCAAGGAGATGGAGGAGCGCTACGGCGTGATGAGCAAGGCCAAGACGCGCAGCCTGGTCGAGCTCAACCGGGTGCGACTGAAGCAGGGCGAGCGCCCGCTGCCGTACATCCTCTGCGTGATCGACGAGCTGGCCGACCTGATGATGGTCGCCCCGGCCGACGTGGAGGACTCGATCATCCGGCTGGCGCAGAAGTCGCGCGCAGTGGGCATCCACCTGGTGCTCGCCACGCAGCGCCCGAGCGCCGACGTGATCACCGGCATGATCAAGGCCAACGTGCCCGCCCGGATCGCCTTCGCGGTGTCCTCGCAGACGGACTCGCGCGTGATCCTCGACCAGAACGGCGCCGAGTCCCTGCTCGGTCAGGGCGACATGCTGTTCCGCCCCTCCGGCGAGTCGCGCTCGGCCCGCATCCAGGGCGCGTTCATCGCGGAGGAGGAGATCGAGAAGCTGACCGAGCACTGGCGCCGCCAGGGCGAGCCGGAGCTGCACGAGGAGCTGCTCGAGGCCGTCGAGAGCGAGTCGGACGGCGAGGGCGCCGAGGGCGACTACGACCCCGACCAGGACGACCTGCTGCCGGACGCGATCGCCACCGTGGTGCAGATGGGCACCGCTTCCACCTCGATGCTCCAGCGCCGCCTGCGGGTCGGCTACACGCGCGCCGGGCGGCTGATCGACATGATGGAACGGCGCGGCGCGATCTCCGGCTACGAGGGCTCCAAGGCCCGTCAGGTGCTGATCACCGAGGCGGATCTGCCACGCGTGCTGGAGCAGCTGGGTGAACCGGCCGTTGCGTCGCCAGCCGACGACTGACGCTAATCGACAGAATGGGCGGCGGATGCCCACCATCGGGGACACGCTCCGTGAGGCGCGAATGCGGCAGCACCTCGACATCGCGGATGTCGAGACGAGGACGAAGATCCGCGCCAAGTACCTGCGCGCGCTCGAGAACGAGGAGTTCGGGATGCTGCCCGGACCGACCTTCGTCAAGACGTTCCTGCGCACCTACGCGGAGGCGCTCGGGCTCGATCCGCAGGTGCTGGTGGAGGAGTACCGCGCGACTTACGAGTCCCGCGACGAGGCCGAGCAGCTCCAGCCGCTGAGCCCGACGGCGGTGGCGAGGGATCGCAGGCGCGGCGCTGGGCCGCCGCGTGGCCCCTGGGTACTGATCGGAGTGGCGGTGGTGGCCGTGGTCGCCGCGCTGCTCGTGATCGGGCTGGTGGGCGGCGACGACGGCGGCGGCAAGGGCCAGCAGGCGGGCGGGGCGGCGACGACGGAGACGCAGCCCCGCACGGAAACCCAGCCGGCGCGCCCGGCGCGCCCGCGCCGTGTGGTGCTGCGCATCGTGCCGAACAACCCCGTCTACGTGTGCCTCGACACCGGCCCCGGGACCGACGTGACCTTCGATGGCATCCTCGACTCGCCGCGGACCTTCCGGGGGCGCCGCCTGCGGGTGAACCTCGGCAAGACGGACGTGCAGGTGACGGTGAACGGGAAGGCCGTGCAGATCGACCCGGGCCCGGAACCGGTCGGCTTCGCGTTCACGCCGGGCTCGCGGCGGTCCCTGCCGCTGGGCGAGCGTCCCTGCGCCTGATGGCGGCCCGCGCGGGCATCGTCGTGACGGGCACCGAGGTGCTGACCGGCCGCGTTCGCGACCGCAACGGTCCCTGGCTGTCCGACCGGCTGCTCGAGCTGGGCGTGGACCTCGCCCACATCACGATCTGCGGCGACCGCCCCGGGGACATGACCGCCCAGCTCGCCTTCATGGCGGAGCAGGGCGTCGACCTGGTGATCACGAGCGGCGGGCTGGGCCCGACCGCGGACGACCTGACGATCGAGATGGTGGCCGAGTTCAGCGGACGTCCGCTGTTCCTCGACGAGGACCTGGAGGAGCGCATCGCGGACATCCTGCGCCCGCTGATGGAGCGCTTCCGCCACCTCGACTTCGATGCCGTGCGCGCCGCGAACCGAAAGCAGGCGCTCGTGCCCGAGGGGGCCCACGTGATCTACCCGGCCGGGACGGCGCCCGGGCTGGTGGTGCCCGGCAAGCCGACGATCGTGGTGCTGCCCGGGCCGCCGCGCGAGCTGCACGCGATGTGGCCGCAGGCGGTCGAGACGGAGGCGTTCCAGGAGGCGATCGGCGGCCGTACCCGGTACGAGCAGCAGACGCTCCGCCTGTTCGGGATCCCGGAGTCGGAGATCGCCGAGACGCTGCGGGAGGCGGAGGCGGAGGTCGAGGGCTTCGAGGCGCTCGAGATCACCACCTGCCTGCGGCGCGCGGAGGTGGAGGTGGTCACGCGCTGGGAGCCCGCGGCGCGGCCCGCCTGGGACGCCGTGCGCGCGCTGATCGCCGAGCGTCACGGGCAGACGCTGTTCTCCGTCGACGGCTCGAGTGTCGACGACCAGGTGGCGGAGCTGCTCGCCGGCCGGTGGGCGGGGGTCGCGGAGTCGTGCACGGGTGGCCTGATGTCGGCGCGGCTTACGGAGCGGCCCGGCTCCTCGGAGTACTTCGCCGGAGGCGTGGTGAGCTACTCGAACGAGGCGAAGGCCGAACTGCTGGACGTGGACCCGGCGCTGATCGAGCGCCACGGGGCCGTCTCGCTGGAGGTTGCGGAGGCGATGGCGGACGGCGCGCTGCAGCGCCTGGAGGCCGATACCGCCGTGGCGATCACCGGAGTCGCCGGGCCCGGGGGAGGCACGGAGGCGAAGCCGGTCGGCTACGTGTGCTGGGCGGTGAAGCTGGCCGACGGCTCGAAGCTCGTGCGCGACGCGCGGCTGCCGGGCGATCGCGCCGAGGTGCGCGACCGCTCCACGACGGTCGGCATGCACCTGCTGCGCCGGCTGCTGCGCGGAGAGGACTTCGAGATCTGACCGGCCCGCGCACGCGCATGTTCGTGGCCCTGGACCTGCCCGCCGACGCCCGGTCGGAGCTCGCGGCCTGGCGCGACGTGGCGATCGACGGCCGCCACGACCTGCGTCCGGTGCCTGGAGAGGCGTTGCACGCGACTCTGGTGTTCCTCGGCTGGCAGGACGAGGCGGCCGCGGAGGCGATCGCGAGGGTGGGGTTCGAGGCGGTGGCGGACCTTTCCGGCGCTCCGGTGCTGCGGGCTGGCGCCGTGAAGCCGCTGCCGCCGAGGGACCCGCGCCTGTTCGCGCTGGAGTTGGAGGACGAGGGCGGGCGCGCCTCGGCGGTCCAGGCCGCCGTGTCGGGCGCGCTGGCCCAGCGCGGCTGGTACCGCCCCGAGCAGCGCCCGTTCTGGCCGCACGTCACGCTGGCGCGAGTGAAGCGCGGAGAGCGGCGGGTTCCCGGGCTGGCGTCCGCGCCGCCTCCGCCGGGGCAGGCGTTCGAGGCACGCGAGCTGACCCTCTACCGGTCTACCCTGAACCCCCGGGGCGCGGTCTACGAGCCCCTCGAGCGCGTCATGCTGGGGAGCTGAGATGGCCAGGATCAACCGAGCCGCCGCGGAGGGCTTTGCCCGCTCGGCGGACGCCTACGAGCGCGGCCGGCCCGGCTATCCCGACCCGGCGATCCGCCACCTCGTCGGCCGGCTCCCGCCGCACGGCGTGGTCCTGGACCTCGCGGCCGGCACCGGCAAGCTGACGCGGCCCCTGCTGGAGGCCGGCCTGCGGGTGATCGCCGTGGAGCCGGTGGCGGAGATGCGGGCGGCGCTGCCGGTCGAAGCGCGAGCTCTGGACGGGACGGCGGAGGCGATCCCGCTGGAGCGCGGCACGGTCGACGCCGTGACCGTGGGGCAGGCCTTCCACTGGTTCGACGGGGACGCGGCCCTGGCCGAGATCGCCCGCGTGCTGCGTCCGGGCGGGTCGCTCGCCGTGCTGTGGAACAGGCGGGTGGAGGACGACCCGGTGAACCGCGCGATCGAGGAGCTGCTCGACCCGCACCGTGCAAGCGTGCCGACCCTCCGCGGCGACGCCTGGCGGAGCGCCTTCGACTCCCAGACACAGTTCGGACCGCTCGAGGAGCGCGTGTTCGAGAACGCGCAGGTGCTCGACGCGGACGGCCTGGAGGCACGCGTGGGCTCGATCAGCTACATAGCGTCGCTCGAGCCGGAGGAGCGCGCGCGGGTGCTGGCGCGGACCCGGGCCCTGGCCGGGGAGGGCGTGGTGACGCTGCCGTACCGGACCGAGGTGCTGGTGTGGGGGCGGCTGTGAGGCTTCAGCGGGGGCGAATTCGTCCGACGCCGTTCTTACCCTCGACATTCCAGAGCTTTCGAGAGGACGGACATGGCGGACATGGACAAGGAGCAGCAGAAGGCCGCTCAGGCGCGCGAGTCCGCGCTGAAGAACGCGCTCGGCCAGATCGAGCGGCAGTTCGGGCAGGGATCGATCATGAAGATGGGGGAGGAGGGCGCCCAGGTGCGGGTCGACGCCATCCCCACCGGCGCCCTGTCGCTCGACCTCGCCCTCGGAGTGGGGGGCCTTCCGCGCGGCCGCATCGTCGAGGTGTTCGGGCCGGAGTCGTCCGGTAAGACCACGCTGGTCTACCACGTCCTCGCCAACGCCCAGAGGATGGGCGGCATCTGCGCGTTCATCGACGCCGAGCACGCCATGGACCCGCCCTACGCCAAGCGCATCGGCGTGGACGTGGACGAGCTGCTCGTCTCCCAGCCCGACCACGGCGAGCAGGCGCTCGAGATCGCCGACATGCTGATCCGCTCCGGCGCGGTGGACGTCGTCGCGATCGACTCGGTCGCGGCGCTCACGCCGAAGGTGGAGCTCGAGGGTGCGATGGGCGACCAGTCGGTCGGCTTGCAGGCCCGGATGATGTCGCAGGCGATGCGCAAGCTCGCCGGCAACCTCAACCGCGCCAACACGCTCTGCCTACTGACCAACCAGATTCGCGAGAAAATCGGCGTGATGTTCGGCTCGCCGGAGACGCAGCCCGGCGGGCGCGCGCTCAAGTTCTACGCGTCCCAGCGCCTCGACATCCGCCGCATCGAGACCCTCAAGGAGGGCACCGAGGCGGTCGGCAACCGGGTGCGCGTGAAGGTCGTCAAGAACAAGGTGGCCGCTCCCTTCCGCCAGGCCGAGTTCGACATCGAGTACGGCGTGGGCATCTCCAGCCAGGGCTGCATCCTCGACCTCGGCATCGAGCACGGGATCGTCCAGAAGTCCGGTTCGTTCTTCTCCTATGGCGACGAGCGGATGGGCCAGGGCCGCAACAACGTGAAGGGCTACCTGCGCGAGCACCCCGAGGTCGCCGGCGAGATCGAGCGCAAGATCTACGAGGCGGTCGGGGCGGAGCCGGCCTCGGCGCCGCTGGCGGCGGTGCCGCGGCCGGAGGACGGCGAAGCGGAAGCCGAGCGGGATGGCCTCACGGACGCCGCGCCCGAGGTGGCCGCGGAGGAGCAAGCGGCCTAGGGCGCGGCGCGCACCACGGTCATGGACGACCTGACCGCAGCCGGGGACGACCGCGTGGAGCGCGAGCGCGAACGAGCGATCCAGCTCGGCTACCGGGCGGTGAACCGCCGTGAGCGGACCGTGGCCGAGCTGCGCACCTGCCTCGAGCGCAAGCGGGTCGAGCCCGAGGCGATCGAGGACGCCGTGGCCGAGCTCACCGAGGCCGGCTTCCTTGACGACGCGCGCTACGCGCAGCGCTTCACCCAGGACAAGCGCGAGCTGGAACGGTGGGGCTCGGAGCGAATCGCTCGCGAGCTGGACCGGCGCGGCGTCCCGCCCGACCTGATCGAGCTCGCCGTGGCCGACCGCAGTCGTGAGGCGGAGCTACAGACGGCGCTGCTCGTGCTCGACCAGCGCCTGCCGCCCCCGCAGGACGACCGCGAGCGCGACCGCGCCTGGCGCCTGCTGGTCCGGCGCGGGTACGCGGCGGAGCTCGCCTACGAAGCGGTCCGGCGGCACGAGAGCGGCTCCGGCGCCCGCCGAGCGGCCTGAGACGGCTTGCCACCGACGGTGTGCGCGGCTACCCTCATGGGAAAGCGGTCGCTTAGGCCGCCGTGAGATCGAAACACCAGCAAATCACCTTCTTTTTGCGGAGAATGACCACATCTGACCGACTTAGAGGGAGTGTTCGGGAGGGTCCATAGAGCTGAATTGCGCGCGCCTGAGGCGCGCGCGCCGCTTTAGGAGGTCGTACTGGTGTCTCGCGGCGCCGAGCCGGACCGCTCGGAACTGACGAGCCGGCGCGCGCTGCGCCGGGACAGAGGGAGACACCCGAATGGAGATCGTGTTGGCGGCGCTGGTGGCGGCGGCGGTCGCAGTGTCCGTTGCGCTCCTGCTGCACCGCCCCCGGGCAGCGCAGTCGGCCAACGGCACGCCCCCCGGGCCCGACCGCCCCGAGCTGGCGGGCGCCGGCGGCACGCGGGCAGGGCGGGCCGATGAGCTCGAGGAGGAGCTCCGCGTGCGGCGCGACGAGCTGGCCAGGCTCGAGGAGCGCCTGCGCGCGAAGGAGGGCTCGGTCGAGCTCCAGGCCCAGGAGGTGGCCGAGCGCGAGCGCACGCTCGACGACCGTCAGCGCAACCTCGACCACGGGCGGGAGGAGCTGAAGGTCGCCAAGCGCGAGCAGCTGCGCGAGCTCGAGCGGGTCGCGGGCCTCAGCGTCGGTCAGGCCAAGCAGATCATGATGCGCGAGCTCGAGGACGACCTGCGCCACGACAGCGCGCGCCTGATCCGCCAGATCGAGGAGGAAACCCGCCACGACGCCGACCGCCGCGCCCGCAGCATCCTGGCCGCGGTCATGCAGCGGGTCGCGTCGAGCCACGCGGTGGAGACGACGGTTTCGGTGGTGGAGCTCCAGTCCGACGAGCTGAAGGGCCGCATCATCGGGCGCGAGGGCCGCAACATCCGCGCGCTCGAGACGCTCACCGGCATCGACTTCATCATCGACGACACGCCCGGCGCCGTGCTGCTGTCGGGCTTCGACGGGGTCCGCCGCGAGATCGCCCGCCTGACGCTGGAGAAGCTGCTGCAGGACGGCCGCATCCACCCGGCGCGCATCGAGGAGGCCTTTCATCAGGCGAAGTCGGAGATCGACCAGCGCGTGGTCGAGGTGGGGGAGCAGGCCGTATTCGAGGCGAACGTCGGCTCGATCCACCCGGAGCTGGTGAAGCTGCTCGGCAAGCTGCGCTTCCGGACGAGCTACGGCCAGAACGTGCTCGCCCACTCGATCGAGTGCGCGCGCCTGGCGGGGATGCTGGCGGCGGAGCTCGGCGGCGACCCGCGCGTGGCCGCGCGAGCCGCGCTGCTGCACGACATCGGGAAGGCGGTGTCCCACGAGACGGAGGGCCCGCACGCGCTCGTCGGCGGGGAGCTGGCGCGGCGCCACAAGGAGTCGGAAGCGGTCGCCCACGCGATGGAGGCGCACCACAACGAGGTGGAGCTGCAGACCGTGGAGGCGGTCATCGTGCAGATCGTGGACTCGCTCTCGGGCGCGCGGCCCGGCGCTCGCGGCGAGTCGCTCGAGCACTACGTCAAGCGCCTGCACGAGCTGGAGGCGATCGCCTCCCGGCACGCGGGCGTGGACAAGGTGTACGCGATGCACGCGGGGCGCGAGATCCGCGTGATCGTCCAGCCCGACGAGGTGGACGACGACCGTGCGGCGCTGCTCTCGCACGAGATCGCGCGCGAGGTCGAGAAGCAGCTGGAGTACCCCGGTCAGATCAAGGTCACCGTGATCCGCGAGAGCCGCGCCACCGACTACGCGCGGTGAGCCGCCGACTGCTGCTCTGGCGCGGGGTCGAGGAGTGGCTGGCGGAGGCGTGCGAGCTGACGCTCGACGGCGACGGCCTGCATGCCACGGGCGTTCAGCTCGGGGCCGAGCCCGAGCCGTACCGGGCGGACTACGAGCTGACCACGGGGGCGGACTGGGTCACGCAGCGCCTGTTCGTGAGCTGCGGCGACCGCGCGCTCGACCTGCGGCGCGCCGACGACGGGAGCTGGACCGCGAACGGCGAGGCTCAGCCCCACGTCGAAGGCGCGCTGGACTGCGACCTCGCCTTCTCGCCGCTGACGAACTTCATGCCGGCTCGCCGGCTGGCCGGGGCGCCGGCCGACCACGTGATGGCGTGGGTGTCGGTCCCGGACCTGGCGGTGCTCCGCTCCGAGCAGCGCTACGAGCCGATCGACGCTCGGCACGTCCGCTACGTGGGGCTCGAAGGCGGGTTCACCGCCGAGCTGGAGCTGGACGAGGACGGCCTGGTGGTGCGCTACCCGCGGCTGGCCGAGCGCGTCGCTTAGCGGCGCTCGAGCCTGAGCGTGGTGTGCAGGACGTCGTCGCGGAGCATCGACCCGAGCTCCGAGGAGTCCCCGTACTTGTGCCGCAGCGCCGCATTCATCCGATCGACCGATCCGGCGTCTGGCGTGGGCACGGCGCGCACCGGAACCGACTCGCCGTCGAGGAGCACCGCCGCCTCGGGGTCGGCGACGATCTCCCGGTACCAGCGCCCGGAATCGCCCCGTACTGAGCGAACATAGACCTCACCGTCGTCGACGACCGCCCAGATGGTGGTCCGGCGGGCGGGCGCGTCCTGGCCGCGGCTGGTCTGGATCTCGATCTCCTCGGTCGCGGCGACTGCCCCGGGCCAATCCATGGAGAGCCAGGTTAGCGGCGCGGTCGCACTATCCTCGGCCCGGAATGAAGAGCTACCACCTGACCACCTTCGGGTGCCAGATGAACGAGCACGACTCGGAGCGCATGAAGGGCATGCTCGAGTCGATCGGCTACGGCGAGGCCCCGGACCGCGAGGGCGCGGACCTGATCCTGTTCAACACCTGCTCGATCCGCGAGAAGGCCGACAACCGGCTCGTCGGGCACCTGGGCGAGGCCAAGCGCCTCAAGGCCGAGGACCCCGAGCGCGTGATCGGCATCGGCGGCTGCTGGTCGCAGTCGATGAAGGAGCAGGTGTTCGAGCTGTTCCCGTTCGTGGACGTGGCCTTCGGGCCGGGCCAGGTGCACAAGCTCGCCGAGTTCCTGACCAGCGACAGCCTCAGCGCCCAGGGCTACTTCGAGTTCGAGGGCTTCACGGGCCACCTGCCGATGAAGCGCGAGCGGGAGTTCCAGGCGTGGGTGCAGATCTCCGTCGGCTGCAACTGCGCGTGTTCCTACTGCATCGTCCCGTCGACGCGCGGCCGCGAGGTGTCGCGGCCGGCGGACGAGATCGTGGCCGAGGTCGAGCGGCTCGCCGCCGACGGCGTGCGCGAGGTGACCCTGCTCGGCCAAAACGTCTGCTCCTACGGGCGCGACCTGCCCAAGGGGACGAAGACCAGCTTCGCCGAGCTGCTCGGTCTGGTCGACGGCATCGACGGGGTGACGCGCGTCCGCTACACGAGCCCCCACCCGAAGGACATCCGCGAGGACGTGATCCGCGCCCACGCCGACCTCGAGAGCGTGTGCGAGCACATCCACCTGCCGCTGCAGTCGGGCTCATCGCGCGTGCTCAAGGCGATGCGCCGCACCTACAACCGCGAGCGCTACCTCGACCGCGTGGCGATGATCCGCGAGCTGGTGCCGGACTGCGCGATCACCACCGACATCATCGTCGGCTTTCCAAGCGAAACCGACGCCGAGTTCGACGAGACGATGGGGGTGGTGGAGGAGGTGCGCTACGACTCCGCCTTCACGTTCGTGTTCTCGCCCCGGCGCGGAACGCTGGCCGCCGAGCTGGAGGACCACCTGCCGCACCCGGTCAAGCGGGAGCGCATGGGCCGCCTCGTGGAGGCGGTGCAGCGGCACGCCACGGAGCGCGCCCAGCGCTTCGTGGGCCGGACGATGGAAGTGCTCGTGGAAGGCCCGTCCCGCACGGACCCGGCGAAGCTGCGCGGGCGCACCCGCCACAACAAGACGATCAACTTCACCGGCGTGGCAGCACCCGGAGAGCTGACCGAGGTCGAGGTGACCGCGGCCACAAGCACGACCCTGGCAGGCGAAGAGCGCCTGCTGGCCCGGCTCGGCTAGCGCGCCAGAGCGAGCAGCCGCTCGCCGAGCGCCCGCACCCGCGGGGGGGACCCGCGGGTCGGGCCGCTTATC
Source organism: Thermoleophilaceae bacterium (assembly GCA_034664125.1). Classification (GTDB taxonomy): domain Bacteria; phylum Actinomycetota; class Thermoleophilia; order Solirubrobacterales; family Thermoleophilaceae; genus JACVRW01. The sequence continues at coordinate 34,706 of JAXDIG010000038.1, forward strand.
GGCGCCGTTCGCTGGCGCAACCCGCGCGGCTCGAGCCCGCGGGGCGGCCGAGTCCCTAGCCCCCCAGTGCCCCCTGCAGCTCCGCCAGCGCCGCTCGTGCCGCCAGCGCGCCGCCGGAGCCCCACCAGAGCGCGTCGTCGACCCGGGTGAGGCTGCCGTCCGCGTGCACCTTCAGCCCGGGCGCCTCGGAGGCAAGCATCAGGTCCACGCTCGCGTCGGACCCGCCGCGGGTCACCTGCCTCACCCCGGCGTCCGCCAGGATCGTGCCGGCGAACGAGTCGCGCTTCGCGTAGCGGAGGCCCTCAGCGGTCATCCGCACCACCGCCACACGCGGCCGGCCGCGGATCGCCCCCCGCGCCGCGGCCGCCTCACGGTCGTAGTCGATCAGCAGCTGCTCGGCGTCGTTGGTGCGTCCCAGCGCCTCGCCGACCAGCCGGACGTTCAGCTTCCACTGGCCGCCGCCGCCCTCGGTGATCACCGTGGGGGCGATCCGGCTCAGGTCGTCGTAGAGCCGGCCCTGGCCGGAGTCGCTGCCGAGGATCAGGTCCGCGTGGACCGCCTCCACCGCCGCCAGGTCCGCGGCCGTGACCGGCCGCATCACCGAGACGCCGCGCCCCCGGTCGCGCAGGTACGCCGGCAGCCGACCCTCCGGCACCGCCGCGCGCGCCGGCCGCACGTCCAGGGCGAGCGTGTCGTCGAGGGTGTCGAGCGTCAGGGTGAGCGGCTGCTCGGCCTGGCCCGGCACCTTCGTCTCGCCGAGCACGTGCTGCACCTTCAGCGGCCTGACCGTTTCCTTGCTCTCGTCGAAGCCCGACTCCTGGCACCCGACGCCGAGAACGGCGAGAGCGGCGAGCAAGACGAGCAGAAGACGAGGAGTGGGGCGTCGCACGGCCCTGTATTACTAGCGACCGTGCACGTGGTGGCACTGTTCGGCCCCACCGGGGTGGGCAAGACGGCGGTCGCGCTCGCGCTCGCCGGGCTGCTGCGCGAGCGCGGCGAGGACCCCGTTGCCGTCTCCGCTGACGCGCTCCAGGTCTATCGCGGCCTGGAAACCCTCACGGGCGCGGCCACCCCGGAAGACCAGACCCACCTCGAGCACCGCCTGCTGTCGTTCGTCGACCCGCGCGAAACGTTCTCCGCCGGCCAGTTCGCCGAGCGCGCTCACGCGGAGATCGACGCGGCGCTGGCGGCCGGCAGGCGGCCGATCGTGGTGGGCGGCACCGGCCTCTACCTCCAAGCGGCGCTGACCGACCTGGAACTGCGCCCGCCGCCCGACCCGGCCGTCCGAGAGCTCGTCCAGGCCCGGCTCGACGAGTACGGGGCCGAGCAGCTGCACGCTGAACTGGCCGCTCGGGCACCCGCAGCCGCCAGCGCGATCGACCCCCGCGACCGGACCCGTGTCGGCCGCGCGCTCGAGCTGCTCGAGATGGGCGAGCGGCCCGCGCCGTCCGGCGAGGACTCGCGGCTCTGGACGGCCGAGCTGCGCCATCCCACGCTCCTCTGCGGCCTCACGATGGAACGCACCGCCCTCTACGAGCGGATCGACGCCCGCGTGGATGAGATGCTCGCCGCCGGGGCGGCCGAGGAGGTCCGCCAGGCCGACGCCGCCGGCGCATCCCGCACGGCCCGCGCCGCGCTGGGCTTCGCGGAGCTGCTCGATGGCGACGCCGCGGCGATGAAGCGCCGCACCCGCAACTACGCCAAGCGCCAGCTCAGCTGGCTGCGCCGCCTCCCGGATGTCCACGAGATCGACCTGACGAGCCAGAGCGCGGGCGACGCCGCACACCGCGTCGCCCATATACTGGCCGCGCGGCCAGGACCGGTCGCGTAGCGCCAAGAGGAGAGTGGATCTGTGACTCGTGCGACCGTGCCCGCCGCCGTCGTTGCCGCTTTCGCGGCGATCGTGCCTTCCGCCTACGCGGTGCGCGACTTCTCGAGCACCGCTCGCAACATCATCCCGTCGGGGCAGTACGGCGGCGTGCCACCCGTCCCGCAGGCCGACGACCAGGCCCGCCTCTACGACGGCCTCACGCCGCTGTTCGACAACGTCGGCGCGAAGGACCTCAACCACTACTTCAAATCCGAGAAGCTCGGCACCAAGGGCCAGGGCCCGCTGACGCGGGAGCGCGTCCCGCGCAAGGGCGTGCGCATCATCCGCGACCGGTTCAACGTGCCGCACATCTACGGCAAGACCAACGACGACGTCACCTGGGGCGCCGGCTGGGCGCTCGCCCACGACCGCGAGCTGCTGCTCGAGCAGGCGCGCTACAACGCCCGCGTGGCCGTCGTGGACGCGCCCGGCCAGACGGCGATCGACCTGATCGTCGGCCTCAAGAGCTTCACCCCGAGCGCCCAGACCGAGCGCGAGGTGCAGAAGGAGGTCGACAAGCTCAAGGCCTACGGCAGGCCGGGCCGGCGGCTGCTGCACGACATCGACCTGTACGTGAAGGGCATCAACGCCTACTACAAGTCGATCAAGGCCAAGCACAAGCCCTGGAGGCGCGGCGACGTGATCGCCCTCAACGCGGTCAAGAGCGAGCTGTTCGGCGAGGGCGGCGGCGCCGAGGTCGAGTCCTCCGAGCTGTTGGACGGCCTGCAGAGCTCGCTTGGAGCGGACCGCGGCTATTCGGTCTGGAACGACCTGCGCCAGCGCGAGGACCCCGAGACGCCCGTCTCGATCCCGGGCCGCTTCCCGTACGCCCCGCTGCCCGCCGCGCGCACCGGCAACCGGATCGTCGACAACGGCTCGTTCCAGCCGATCCCCGGCCCGACCGCCACCACGGCCGGCGCGGCGAGCGCCGAGCGCCAGCTGCGCGGTCACGCCAGCAACGTGCTGATGGTCGCCGGCAAGCGCTCGCGCTCCGGGCACCCGCTGTTCGTCGGCGGACCTCAGATCGGCTACTTCTATCCCGGCCTCACGCTCGAGATGGACCTGCACGGGCCCGGCTGGAGCGCCCGCGGGGCGACCTCCGCGCCGTTCCCCGGCTACATCCTGATCGGCCGCCGCGAGGACTTCGTCTGGACGCTGACCTCGGCGGGGGCGGACATCGTGGACACCTACGTCGAGACGCTCTGCGAAGGCACCGACACGAAGTACCTCTACAAGGGCAAGTGCCGCGCGATGACGCCGTTCAACGCCGGGACGATCGGCGGCCAGCCGGTCACCTTCAACCGCACGGTCCACGGTCCGGTGACCGGCTACGCGACCGTCGACGGCACGCGCGTGGCGATCTCCCGCAAGCGCTCGAGCTACCTGCTCGACGGCATCGACCTGCTCCTGTTCCAGCGCCTCACGCGCGGCAAGGTGCGCAACGCGCGCGCCTTCATCAAGGCGGCGGAGATCTCCCCGCAGACGTTCAACACGTTCTACGCGGACAGCGACGAGGTCGCCCAGGTCACGACGGGCCGCCTGCCGCTGCGGGCTGCCGGCGTGGACTCGGGCCTGCCGACCGACGGTCGCGGGGGCTTCGAGTGGAAGGGCTTCCTGGCGGGCAAGGCCCACCCGCAGGCGGTCCTCCGTCGCGGGGTCCTGAACAACTGGAACAACAAGGCGGCGTTCGGCTTCCCCGCAGCAGACGACCAGTGGTCGTATGGCTCGATCCAGCGCGTCGACCTGCTCAACCGCAACACGAACAAGGTCAAGAGGCACACGCTGGCCACGCTCACCGGCGCCATGAACGCCGCGGCCACCCAGGACGTCCGCGCGATCACGTTCGTGCCGATCCTGTCCGAGGTGCTCCGCGGCGGCCCGGCTCCGAGCGCGCGCAGCATGCGCATGCTGGAGCTGCTCGAGGCCTGGCGCGCGAACGGCGGCAGCCGCCTCGACCGTGACCTGGACGGCAAGATCGACGATCCCGGCGCGGCGGTCCTCGACACCGCCTGGCCGCGGCTGGCGGACGCGGCGCTGACGCCCGTGCTCGGGCAGTCGCTCGCCGACCAGCTCAACAACACGCTTCACCGCCGCTTCGACCTGCCGCCGGGCGGTCAGTTCGGTGGCTGGCACATGTACATGAGCAAGGACCTGCGCACGCTGCTCGGCAAGCCGGTCAAGGGCAAGTTCGCCAACCGCTACTGCGGCAACGGCGACCTGGCCGCCTGCCGCGCCGCGCTGTGGGCCGCGATGGAGGCCGCCGGCGCCGAGCTGCAGGCCGCCCAGGGGGCGGACCCGAACGCCTGGCGCGCCGACGCGAACCGCGAGCGGATCGTGTTCGCGCCGGGGCTGCTGCCGTACACGATGCGCTACACGAACCGGCCGACCGGGATCCAGCAGCTCATCGAGTTCACCGGCCACCGCTGAGCCAGAGGTGCGGCACCGCTAAGGTGCCGCGCCGTGCGCTTCGAGAAGTGGCAGGCGCTTGGCAACGACTACGCCATCGTCGAGGAACGGGAGCTTCCGTTCGAGCTCACTCCTGAGCGGGTCCGCGTGTTCTGCGCGCCGCACACGGGCGTGGGGGCGGACGGCATCCTGCTGCTGCGCCAAACCGACGAGCCCGGCTTCGTGGCCGAGCTGCGCATCTACAACCCCGACGGCTCCGAGGCCGAGCTGTCCGGCAACGGCGTGCGCGAGGCGGTCATGTACCTGCGCCGCAACGGCTGGACCGACCAGGACTCGTTCTCCCTGCGCACCGTCGCGGGCGAGATCCGGCCACGCATCACGGGACCCGACACCTGCACCGTCGACATGGGCCGCGCCCGCCTGCGCTCGCCCGAGGACTTCCCCTCGGGTACCGACGACGGCACCGGCACGCTCACCGCAGCCGGCCGCGAGTTCGCCTTCCAGTTCGTGCAGGCGGGCAACCCGCAGTGCGCGATCGAGGTGCCCGATGGCCTCGAGGAGCTGGACCTGGGGCGCTACGGTCCGCCGATCGAGCACCACGAGCTGTTCCCGCGGCGCACCAACGTGTCGTTCTGGCGGCGCACCGGCGCGAGCGCGATCCGCGCCCGCATCTTCGAGCGCGGCGTGGGGGAGACGATGGCGTCCGGCACCGGCGCCACCGGTGCGGCCGTCGCGGCCGTGCTGCGCGGCGCCGAGAGCCCGGTGACCGTCGGCCTCGACGGCGGTGAGCTTCAGGTCGAGGTGGGGGAGGATCTGCACGTGGACCTGACCGGCTGGGCCAGGTCCGTCTACCAAGGAACGGTGAGTGAAGAGCTGATGGCGGAGCTGCATGCAACCGAGTAAGCGCCTGGAGCGCCTGCCCCCGTACCTGTTCGCCGAGCTCGAGCGCAAGGTGCGGGAGCGCAAGGAAGCGGGCGTGGACGTGATCTCGCTCGGCATCGGCGATCCCGACACGCCCACGCCCGTGCCGGTGATCGACGCCCTCGCGGCTGCCGCCGCCGACCCGAGCACCCACCGCTACCCCTCCAACCGCGGCCGGCCGGAGCTGCGCGAGGCGTTCACCCGCTTCTACGCGCGCCGCTTCGGCGTCGCGCTCGATCCGGAAACCGAGATCATGCCGGCGATCGGGGCGAAGGAGTGCGTGTTCAACCTGAACCTCGCCTTCCTAGACCCCGACTCGATCGCCCTGGCGGCCGATCCCGGCTATCCGGTCTACACGGGCGGCCCGCTGCTGGCCGGGGCCGAGGCGGTGCTGATGCCGCTCGTCCCCGAGCTCGGCTTCGCCCCGGACCTGGACGCGATCGGGGGGGAGGTGGCCCGGCGCGCGCGGCTGCTCTACATCAACTACCCGAACAACCCGACCGGCGCCGTCGTGCCCAACGGCCTGTTCGAGCGCGCGGTCGAGTTCGGGCGCGAGCACGACGTGCTGATCGTGCACGACGCCTCCTACACGGAAACCACGTTCGACGGCTATGTCGCGCCCTCGTTCCTGGAGACGCCGGGCGCCAAGGAGGTCGGCGTCGAGGTGTTCTCGCTCTCCAAGGGCTGGAACATGACCGGCTGGCGCACCGCCGCGATCGTCGGCAACGCGGAGGCGGTGAACGCCTACTGGCACCTGAAGACGAACATCGACTCGGGCATGTTCGAGGCGGTCCAGCTGGCGGCCGCGGCCGCCCTCGACGCGGGGCCGCCCGAGGAGATGCGAGCGATCTACCAGCGCCGCCGCGACCTGGTCTGCGACGCGCTGCGCGAGATCGGCGTGGACGTGACGCCGCCGAAGGGCACGATCTACGTCTGGGCTCCGGTGCCGAGCGGGCACACCTCGGCGTCGTACTGCGAGCTGGTGCTCGAGGAGTCCGGCGTGGTGGTGTCGCCGGGCGGCGCCTACGGCCCCAACGGCGAGGGCTTCTTCCGCATCTCCCTGACGGTGCCGGACGCGCGCCTCGCCGAGGCGGTCGAGCGCCTGCGCGACAGCCTGGCGGCCGGGTAGATGCACTACTGCGGCGTCGTCGCGGCGCAGGGCTCGCTTCAGCTGGCCATGCTGGAGGAGGTGCGCACCCCCGAGCCGCCGGTTCGGCTCACCGCGCTCTTCTACGAGCCCGGCTCGGCGGAGGACGTGGCCCGCGAGCTGCACACCCTGGCCGACGTCGTGATCGCCGTCGGCGCGCCGCTGGCGGGCCCCCGCGACGGGCGTCCGGGCCGCGATTGCGACGCGCTGCTGCTGCGCCGCGGCGTGGCGCCGCAGGCGGCCACGCTGCAGACGCGCTCGCTGGCCGACATGCTGCGCGACCTGCCGGCCTTCGCGCCCGGCGGAGAGGAGCACACCGGCCAGGTCGACGAGGGCGCGTACGGGCGCTTCCCTCTGTTCGAGACCAACGCCGACGGCGTGTTCTGCGCGCTGCAGGGCCGGCGCCTGCCGGCGAAGCGCCACCCGCTCGGCCTGTCGATGCGTCTCGAGGAGCTCGCCGGCGACCACGTGACCGACGACGGCGGCGAGCTCTGGCACCGGCGCATCGAGGAGATCGACGCGGTGGTCTGCGCCCTGTGCGCGCACCGCTACGCGGTCGGCCACGCAAGCTGGCTGGGGGACCCGGAGGAGGGCGTGGTGGTGCTCCCGGGCGCGTCGATCCCGTCGGACTTCACGCGCCGAGGCGTGATGCCGCCCGTAGAGCGGCTGCACCTGTCGCGCGCCTAGACTGGATGGGATGCAACGCAGCCGCAACGGCCGCAACAGCGAGACTCGCCATGGAGAGGGCGTGCGCAACCCGCGCGCGCGCCAGCGTGCCTTCCTGATCGCCGCCGGGCCGCACGAGGCGGACCTGGCCGAGCTGAAGGAGCTGCTGCGCACCGCCGGGGTCGCGGTCGCAGGGGAGCTGACCCAGCGCCGCCCCGAGCCGGACCCAGACCGCTACTTCGGCAAGGGCAAGCTGACCGAGCTGAAGGCGGCGATCGAGGAGTCCGACGCCAACCTGGTGGCGGTCGACGACGAGCTCAAGCCGCGCCAGGAGCGCAACCTCGAGCAGGCGCTCGACATGCCGGTGATCGACCGCACCGCGATCATCCTCGACATCTTCGCCGACCACGCCCACTCGGCCGAGGGCAAGCTCCAAGTCGAGCTCGCCCAGCTCGAGTACAACCTCGCCCGCATGCGCGGGCTGTGGACGCACCTCGAGCGCCTCGGCGCCGGGCGCATCGACGGCGGCATCGGCACCAGGGGCCCGGGCGAGACGCAGATCGAAACCGACCGCCGGCTCGCGCGCGACCGCATCGCCGCGCTGAAGCGGCGGCTGAGCCAGACCAAGGGCACGCGCGGCACCATGCGCGCCGAGCGGGAGCGGGCGGGGTTGCCCACGGTGGCGCTGGCCGGATATACGAACGCCGGCAAGTCGACCCTGCTGAACGCGCTGACCGGCGCTGACGTGGGGGTGCGCGAGCGGCTCTTCCACACGCTCGACCCGACCACGCGCTCGTTCGAGATCGGCGGTCGCACCTACCTGCTCACCGACACCGTCGGCTTCATCCGCAAGCTGCCGCACCAGCTCGTGGAGGCATTCTCGGCCACGCTCGAGGAGGCGCTGGGTGCCGACCTGATCGTGCACCTGGCGGACGCCTCGGTGGCCGAGGCGGAGCTGCGCCAGATGCTCGACGCCGTTGACGCCGTGCTGGCTGAAACCGGGGCGGGGGACACGCCCCGGCTGCTGGCGCTGAGCAAGGTCGACCTGCTGGACGACGAACGGCGGCGCGAGCTGTCGTTCCGCTTCCCCGGTGCGGTGCAGGTGTCCGGCGCCACCGGGGAGGGGCTGGACGCGCTCAGCGAGGCCATCGAGGCGCGCTTCCTCGCCTCCCTGCGCCCGATGGAGCTGCTGCTCCCGTACGGCGAGGGCGGCACGCTCTCCGAGCTGCACGACCTCGCCGGCGAGCTGGAGCGCACCGACACCGCCGAAGGCGTGCGCATAAAGGCGCGCGTGCCGGCCGCCGCGGCGCCCCGCTTCGAGCGCTTCTCTACGAACGGCGGCGCGCCGGAGTGACGCTGCGCTTCCGCCGCCTGAGCGCGGCGGCGCGGCCGCCCGCCCAGGCCCACGAGGGCGACGCGGGGTACGACCTGCACGCGGCCGAGGCGGTCACGATCGGCCCCGGCGAGCGAGCCAGCGTTGGTACGGGCATCGCCGTCGCGATCCCCGGGGGTCAGGCGGGCCTGGTGGTACCCCGCTCCGGCTTGGCGGCGCGCCACGGCATCTCGGTGGTGAACGCGCCGGGCCTGATCGACTCCGGCTACCGCGGCGAGGTGCGCGTGCTGCTGCTCAACACGGACCGCGCGGAGCCGTTCGCGGTGGAGCCCGGCGACCGCATCGCGCAGCTCGTCCTCGTACAGGTGGAGACGGAGGAGCTGGAGGAAGTCGCCGAGCTGGACGAGACGGCGCGCGGCGTGGGCGGCTTTGGCTCTACGGGCCGCTGAACCACACGTGTGCAAATAGGCGCATAGGTCCGACTTGTCGGTTAGTCTCGGGTGGTTGTGCAACCTCTTGCCGTGGAGCGCACGTCGCGGGATGGCGTCGAATTGGTCCTCGTGGAGGGCGAGCTGGACATCGCCACCGCGTCGCGCCTGATCAGCATCCTCAACTCCTCGGTGGCGGAGGCGATCAAAGCCGTGGTCGTGGACCTCACCGACGTGGGCTTCATGGACTCGACCGGGCTGGCGCTGTTGATCAACGCCAACCGCCGCTTGGCGCTGCGTAGAAAGGGCTTTGCGGTGGTCTGTCCGCCCGGTCCGCTGCGTCGCGTCTTCGAGATCACGGACATGGTCGATACGTTGCACGTATGTCCGGATCAGGAGAGCGCCACGCGCGCTCTCATGCCTGCCTGAGCGGACTTCATTTACGGCGCCCGGCTGCCGATATCAAGAGCATGAGTGAGAGTCCTGCCGCCCCCACCGGCGCGTTTCCCGTGTCTGGACTCAGGCCGCCCACGCAGCGAACAGGCGCCAAGCGCCGCATCGGAGACGTAATCGTGCAGCTCGGCTTCGCCGAGCGCGAGCTCGTGGAGAAGGTGGTCGACGAGGGTCGCGCCCACGGCGTGCCACTCGGTCAGTGCCTGATCGACGCCGGGATCGTCGACTCCAACCAGCTCGCTCAGGCGCTCGCCGAGCGCAACGGCCTCGACTACGTCGACCTGAACTCCTTCGAGGTGGATCAGGGAGCCGCCAACCTGATCGACGCCGGCAAGGCACGCCGCTACCAGACGATCCCGATCTCGTTCCTGGGCGAGCAGACGGTGCTGGTGGCCACGGCCGATCCGGCGAACGTGCTCGCGCTCGACGACATCGCGATGGCGACCGGCTATGAGGTCCGCCGCGCGGTCGCCTCGCCGGAGGACATCGAGGGACTGATCAGCCAGCTGTCGCGGCTGGGCGACGCGGTCGAGGAGATCGACGAGGCGGATGACCCCGCCGAGGTGATCGAGCTGCGCGACCAGGCCGACGAGGCACCGGTCGTCAAGCTGGTGCACTCGGTCATCGCCGACGCCGTCAGGCGGGGCGCCTCCGACATCCACTTCGAGCCGCGCGCATCCGACATGCGCGTGCGCTACCGGATCGACGGTGTGGTGATGGACACCACGACCGTCCCGCGCCAGCACGTCGCCGGCCTGGTTTCCCGCGTGAAGATCATGGCCAACCTCGACATCGCCGAGCGGCGCGTCCCGCAGGACGGCCGCATCGGGCTGTCCGTCGACGGCCGCCACGTGGACCTGCGCGTGGCCACCCTCCCGGTGGTCCGCGGCGAGTCGATCGTGATGCGCATCCTGGACAAGGACGCCGTCGTGATGGACCTCGACGTGCTCGGCATGGGGGAGAGCGACCGCGAGCGCTTCAACGACGCCCTGCACTCCACGCACGGCGCGATCCTCGTGACGGGCCCGACCGGGTCGGGGAAGACCACCACGCTGTATGCGGGCCTGACCACCGTGAACACTCCGGACAAGACCATCATCACAGTCGAGGATCCGGTGGAGTACGAGCTGACCGGCGTCAAGCAGGTGCAGGTGAACCCGAAGACGGGCCTCACCTTCTCGGCCGGGCTGCGCTCCATGGTCCGTGCCGACCCCGACGTGATCATGGTCGGCGAGGTACGCGACAAGGACACCGCGCTGATCGCGATCGAGTCGGCCCTGACCGGCCACCTGGTGCTCACGACCCTGCACACGAACGACGCGCCGCTCGCCGCCGCGCGCCTGGTCGAGATGGGCATCGAGCCCTATCTCGTCGCTTCCGGCGTCGCGTGCGTCGTCGCCCAGCGGCTGGTGCGACGGCTCTGTGAGTGCAAGACCGAGGTCGAGCTGTCCAAGCAGCTGCTCGCCGACCAGGGGTTCGAGGTCGAGAAGGGCTTCAAGGCCTATGAGCCGGTCGGCTGTGTGCGCTGCAACCACACCGGCTACCGCGGGCGCCTCGGGATCTACGAGGTCATGCCGATCACCACCGGCCTGCGCGCGCTGATCCTCGAGAAGGCATCCGCCGACGAGATGCGCGAGTTCGCGCGCGGGGAGGGCATGAGCATGCTGCGCGAGGACGGCGTGCGGAAGATCCGAGATGGCGTGACGTCGGTCGCGGAGGTGCTGCGCGTAGCGGGCAGCTCCGCCACGTGATGTCACCCGGGGGCGCGCGCCCCCGGACCCCCCTGAAGCGTCGGCCGCGCGCTGGCCTAGACGCCGGCGGCTCGGCGGGCCGAGGCGTGGGCGCCGTCCTCGAGCTCCTGGTCGGCGAGTGGCTCCAGCTCGGCTCCCAGCGCCAGCTCGATCAGGCGGTCGGCCAGCCAGATGTTCTTGGGGAGGAGGGGGCCGTGCAGGTACGTACCGATCACGTTGTCGCGGTGGACTCCCTCGAAGCCGTCGCGGTCGTTGTTCCCGTGGCCGGATAGCACGCGCCCGAGCGGCCGCTCTCCGGCGCCGAGGTAGGTGCGGCCGCCGTGGTTCTCGAATCCGGCGATCACCCGCGGGCCGGTGCCGAGGTCGGCCTCGATCGCGCAGTTGCCGATCAGGCGCGGGCCCGGCTCGCGCACCGTGTGCAGGTCCACGAGCCCCACGCCCGGGAGCTGCTCGCCGCCCAGCTCGTAGGAGTGGCCGAGCAGCTGATAGCCGCCGCACACGGCCAGCACGACGGCGCCTCGGCCGGCCGCCGCGTGCAGGGCCTCGCGCTTGGTGTCGGCCATGTCGTGCGCAACCGCGATCTGGTCGCGGTCCTGCCCGCCACCCATGTAGAACAGGTCGTGCGCGCCGGGGTCGAGCGGGTCGCCCAGGCTGGCGGCCGCGTGCTCGAAGCCCAGCCCGCGCCACTCGCAGCGGGCGCGCAGCACGGCGATGTTGCCGCGGTCGGCGTAGATGTTCATCAGCTCGGGGTAGAGCGAGCAGACCCTCAACGTCGGCATATGGCCACCATGCTGCCGACGTGGTCGGGGGTCGGCGGGATCTCGCGGCGCTCGACGAGCCGCAGCCCGTGCACGGCCGCCTCCCGCTCGAGCTGCTCGACCGTGAGCGAGTCCAGCACCTGGGTGTGGCGCTCCTCCTCGAGCGTGCCGGTGGGCGACACCCGCTGGCGCAACCGCTCGACGGCCACGCCGCCGGGCTCGGGCCGCACGTCCAGCGGGAGGCTGGAGTAGACCCAGCCGTCGCGTTCGCCGACGTCGGGCACCGGGGGCGCCGCGTCGCCGGGCGCGGCGCTCCCGTCGAGGTCGGCCAGCGCCGCGGCGAAGCGGCCGCCTGCGGCGAGGCTCGCGGCGGCGGCGCCGATGGTCGCCGAGCGGCCGGCCGGCCCCCCGAGGATCTGCAGGAGCTGCATCGGGGCGATCGCGAGTGCGAAGCGGGCGTCGAGCGCGAGCTCCCGCGCGTCGGCCGTCACGCAGTCCACCGCCAGGCCGCGCCCGCCGGCCCGTTCGGCCAGCGCGTCGAGCAGCTCCACGTCATGGTCCACGGCCGTGACCTCGTGGCCACGGGCCGCCAGGTCGAGCGCCACTCGGCCCGTGCCCGCGCCCAGCTCGAGCACCGGCCCGCCGGCGCGCTCCGCGAGCTCGCGCCAGAGCGGCAGGTCGGCGGCGTAGGACCCGCATTCGACGTCGTGCCAGGCCACGGCGTCGCTCACTCCGACCACCGCCTCGCCAGGCCGCGCCGCGCGAGCAGGTCGCGCAGCTCCAGCAGCGCGGTATAGGTCGGCAGCGCGTAGAGCCGCTCGCCGGCGGCGCTCTCCACTGCCGCGTCCAGCGAGCGCTCCAGGTCGCGGTCCACCACCAGCTCCGCATCGATTCCCGCGTACTTCAGGCGCAGCGCCATCTCCTCGGCGCGCGTGCCCGAGCAGGTGGCGCGGCGCACGCGGCCGGCGAGCACCTCGAAGTCGGCGTCCCAGATCCAGGAGACGTCGCGCCCGTCGGCAATGCGGTCGTTGAGGGCCAGCCACAGGTCCAGCCGGTCGTCCCCGAGCGTGAGCGTGCGCAGCACCTCGTTGGCGCCGGCAGGGTTCTTGACCAGCAGGATCGAAACCTGCCGGCCGCCGACCGGGATCGTCTCCACCCGGCCGAAGGCGCCGGCGAAGCCCTCGAGGGCCTCGCCGACGGTGGCGAGCGGCACGCCCAGCTCGAGCGCGGTCGCCGCCGCGGCGACGGCGTTGTAGACGTTGTAGAGGCCGGGCAGGGGGAGGCGCACGCTCAGGTCCCCCTGCGGCGTGCGCAGCTCCACCTGGGAGCCGGTCATCCCGTCGAGCGTCACGCGCGTGGCGGCGACCTGCGGCACCGGCCGCTCGCGGCCGCAGGACGGGCAGCGGTAGCGGCCCATGTGGCCGAGGTAGATCGCGTCGTACGTGTAGGCGTGGCCGCAGTTGCGGCAGTGCTTCGAGTCGGCGGCGTGCTGCATGCCCGGCAGCGCCTGCGCGTCGTCCTCCACGCCGAAGTAGGTCACGCCTTCGCGGCCGCGCCCGAGGTCCGCGACCAGCGGGTCGTCGGCGTTCAGGACGAAGCGGGCGCGGCCGTCCAGGCGCTGGACCAGCTCGGCCCAGCGGTCGGCCAGCAGCTCCAGCTCGCCGTAGCGATCGAGCTGGTCGCGGAACAGGTTGGAAAGCAGCAGCAGCCGCGGGTTGACCTGCTCGGCCACGCTCGGCAGCCACGCCTCGTCCACCTCGAACAGGCCCAGCTGGCCGGAGCCGCGGCCCGCGTCGAGCAGTGCCGTGGCCACGCCCCAGGCCATGTTCGATCCGGCGCGGTTGTGCACGACCGGCCGCCCGGCCCGCTCGAGGCAGGCGGCGAGCATCGCCGAGGTGGTGGTCTTGCCGTTGGTGGCGGACACGAGCACAGACCCCTCGTCGAGGTCTTCCGCCATGCGCCCCAGCGCCGCGGGCGACAGCCGCAGCAGCAGGCGGCCGGGCGCCGTCGTGCCGCCCGTGCGCCCGAGGCGCCGGCTGGCGGCCCGGACGAGGCGGGCGAGTGGACGGGCGAGCCGGTACATCAGTCCGGGACGATCACGCGCAGGCAACGGTGCTCCACGCGCATCGTGGCCGGAGTGGCGCCGATCGGGTCACCGTCGCCGTAGATCTCGAACGGCCGGTCCGAGTCCACCTCGATCACCGCGCCGCGCAGGAACTGGGCGTGCGGTGAGTCGACGTGGGCGGCCTTGAAGGTCTGGAACACCCCGCGCAGGAAGGACAGCTTCGGGGCATCCTTCGAGATCAGCACGTCCAGCTTGCCGTCGTCCAGCTCGGCCTGGGGGAGGACGAACATCCCGCCGCCGTAGGCCTTGGAGTTGCCCGCCGCGACCGAGTAGCCGCTCAGGTCGTGGCGCTCGCCGTCGACGGTGACGGTGAACGCGGCCGGCTTCCACGCGGCCAGTGCGCGCAGGGCGGCGTAGAGGTAGACGGCGCTGCCCTTGATCAGCTTGGCCTCGTTGGCGATCCGGTTGCAGTCCGAGTCGAACCCGAAGCTCGCGATGCCGAGGAACGGCGTGCCGTCCACGTTCGCCACGTCGATCAGCTTCTCCGGGCCCTGCACGGCCACCTCGGCCGCCGCGGCCGGGTCGGTTGGGATGCCGAGCACGCGCGCGAGGTCGTTGCCGCGCCCGCAGGGGATGATCGCGAGTGCGGAGCCGGTGTTCTTGAGCGCTCCGGCCAGCGGACGCAGCAGGCCGTCGCCGCTCAGCGCCGCGACGGTTTCGCCGTTCTGTGCGGCACGAGCCGCCTCCTCTGCGGCGTGCTCGCTGCTGCGGGTGGTCACGGTCCGGTGAGGGGCCTGCAGGCGGTCCAGCGCCTCGTGGACGGCCGGAAGCGCCTTCAGGGCCTTGCCCCCGGCCGAGGCCGGGTTCACCAGCAGCGCGAAGCGGCGGCTCAACTGTCTGCCACTGCCGCCCGGGCGCGCTCCGCGGCGGCCGCGCCGCGGGCCTCGCCGCGCAGGTGCGCCTGCATGTCGACCTTCTGTATCCGCGCCTGCGCGAGCAGCTTGTCTCCGATCAGACGCTCCGCGTGGGGCTCGCCGAGGTAGTCCGGATCCAGGACCAGCAGCACGTCCTGCTGCACGGTGTGCCACTGCTCGTCGGTGACCCGCTCCGAGGAAACCAGCAGCTGCCCGGGCCGGTGCAGCCAGTGCAGCTCGAACAGGCCGAGCCGGTAGGCGAACAGGCGGTCGCCGTCGGAGAAGAGGAAGTTGAGGCCGCTGAACGGCGAGCGCTCGACGGTGATCCGGACCGCACGGCGCAGCGAGGCGATCGGGTCTGCCGCGTCGTAGATCGTCATGAGGAAGTTGAAGAAGGCCTCGGAGTCGGTGTCGCCACGCGGCGGGGTCACGCTGGGGTGCTCGAGCAGGCGGGGGTAGCGCAGGATCGTGCCGTTGTGGCCGAGCGAGTAGCTGCCGAGGCAGAACGGGTGGGTGTTCTCGGGCGCGAGCCCGCCCATGGTGGCGCGGCGCACGTGGACGTTGAAGATGCGGCCCTTCAGTTCGGTCGCCTCGGCGAAGCTCTCGTCGGCGAAGGCGGCCTCTGGGAAGCGGACGAGCCGGGGGTCCAGTCCGTTGGCGCGTTCGTAGACGGCCATTCCCCACCCGGAGTCGTGCTCCTCGGATTGGCGGATCAGGGGATTCTCCGCCTCGATCAGCTCGTGCCGGATCGAGGCCGGCTCCGCCGCTACGCAGCCGAACACGCGGCACATGATCCATCGAACCTTATCGGGCGAGACGGGGGCGAATCGGCGCCCGCCCGGGCTTCGTCGGAACATGGAGGTTGCGGTTCGAGAACCGAGGCGGATCTGGTGGGCGCGCCCGCGCAAGCTGTGCGCGCTGGAGCGGCCGGGGGGAGGGGGGCGCAACCACCGGGCCGACCGCCGCGCGGCGGAGGTCGAGTACCTGCGCGGCCGCGGCGTGCGGATGGTGGTGTCGGTGATGCGCACGCGCCACAACCTGGCCGCCTACGAGGCCGCGGGGCTGGACTGGCACCACGTGCCGGTCCGCAAGCCCGAGGACGGTGCGCAGGCGCTGGAGGAGCTGCTGCCGCTGCTGCGTTACGAGCTCGAGTCGGCGGGGGCGGTGGCGCTGCACGGCGACAGCTACACGGACTTCGTGGCAGCCGTCTGCGCGGCCCACCTGCACGAGGTCCGCGGAGCCGACCCCGCGGAGGCGCTGGCCCGCGCCGCCGCGGCAGGGCTGACGGTCACGCCGGACGCGTGCGCGCTGCTGGGAGTGGAGGTGTGGGAGCTGGAGGCGCTTATGCGGATCGCGTGAGCAATTTCGCCAGCGTCTCCGCCGTCGCCACCGGCTGCGGCTCGAAGCCGGTCAGCTCGGCGCGGTCGGTGGCGTCGCTGAACACCAGAGCCGCGTCCAGGCCGGCCGCTGCCGCCGCGGCGAGGTCAGAGCCGACCCGGTCCCCGACGACCAGCGTCGAGCCCTCTCCGAGCCTGTCCATGGCCGTCAGGAAGAGCTGGGGCTCGGGCTTGCCGACGATCTCGGCCTTGCGGCCGGAGCCGTACTCCACCGCGGCCAGGATCGAGCCCGTGCCGGGCCACAGGCCGTCCGGCTGCGGATAGGTGGGGTCGCGCGCGGTGGCGAGCAGGTCGGCTCCGCGCAGGACCGCCTGGATGGCGTTGCGCAGGTCGTCGTACACCAGGTCGGTGGTGCCGGCCACCACGACCACCTCCGCGCGCGAGGCGAGGTCCGTCGCGTTGAGCACCTTCAGGCCGGCGTCGCCGACGTGCTTGAACATCGGCGACGTGCCGATCACGAACGCGGTCCGCCCGGAGTGCGTCTCGGCCAGCACGTGCTGCATCGCCCCGCCGACCGTCACGACGTCGCGCAGCGAGGCCCGCAAGCCGATCTTCCACAGCTGCGCGACCAGGTCCTCGCCCGAGTCGAAGGCGTTGTTGGTCGCGAAGGCCACCTGCTTGCCCGCGGCGCGCAGCTCATCGAGCGCTTCGACAACCCCTGGCGTCGGCTCGCCGCCGACCCAGACGCAGCCGTCCAGGTCGAGGATGAACTGGTCGTAGCGGGCGGCGAGGGGGGTCAACGGCACCGCGCTAGCCTACGCGGCCGTGTTACGGCCCCTGGCACTCCTGCTCTGCGCGATGGCGCTCGTCCTGGCCGCGTGCGGTGGTGGCGACGACGCCGGCGGCGGCTCCGACAAGCCCAAGGACTCGCCGAAGGTCCAGCAGCAGGTGTCGGATGGATGCCGGAAGGTCGACCAGCCCGAGCCAAAGCCCGACGGGGGCGCGAAGCCCCCGTCGAAGGGGCTCGACCCGGATGCCGCCTACGAGGTCGTGCTCGAGACGAGCTGCGGCGACATCGGCATCCGGCTGGACCAGAGGACCTCGCCCAAGACCGCGGCCTCGTTCGTCGCGCTGGCCAAGTCGGGCTTCTTCGACGGCACGCTGTTTCACCGCATCGTGCCGGGCTTCGTGATCCAGGGCGGCGACCCGACCGGCAGCGGCACCGGCGGCCCGGGCTACTCGACACGCGACGTGCCGCCGCGAGACACCACGTACACCAAGGGAACGGTCGCCATGGCCAAGAGCCAGACCGAGCCGGCGGGGACGGCCGGAAGCCAGTTCTACATCGTGACCGTGGGGGAGGCCGGCCTGCCGCCCGAGTACGCGGTGCTCGGCCAGGTCGTGGAGGGCCTGGACGTGGTGGACGCGATCGGCGAGCTGGGCGATCCGGCCAGCGGCGATCTGGGCACGCCGCTCCAGCCCGTGGTGGTGGAGCGGGCGACCGTGCGCAAGATCTGACCCCGCGGCCACCACGAGTAGCCCGGTCGGACCCGGGCACTCGTCGCTAGATTCGATCCCATGGCAGAGCCGATTGAGGTAACCGACGCCGACTTCGATCAGCGGGTGCTGGAACGCTCCTCCGAGGTCCCGGTACTGGTGGACTTCTGGGCGGACTGGTGCCGCCCGTGTCACCTGCTAGCCCCCGTGATCGAGCAGGCCGTGGACGCCCACCCCGGCAAGGTCGAGCTGGCCAAGCTGGACACCGACAGCAACCCGGCCACAGCGGCGCGCTACGGGGTCCGCGGGCTGCCGACCGTGAAGGCCTTCCGCAACGGCGAGGTCGTCGACGAGTTCACCGGCGCCCAGCCGCCGGCCATGGTCGAGCGCTTCGTGGACGGACTGGTGCCGTCCGAGGCGGACGAGCTGGTCGGCAGCGGCGACGAGGAGTCGTTGCGGCGCGCGCTGGAGGTCGACCCGGATCACGTCGTCGCGCGCGGCGAGCTGGCGCGCCTGCTGTTGCGCCGCGGCGAGGCGGAGGAGGCGCTCGAGCTGCTCGAGGGGGTGGCCGGCGACTTCGTGGCCGAGGGGCTGGCCGCGCGCGCGCGGCTCGCGGGCGACGAGGATCTGGCGCCCGCCTTCGAGGCCTGGGACCGCGGCGATCACGCAACCGCCCTGGAGCTGCTCCAGGCCGCGCTGGCCGACCCCGAGCGCCGCGACGACGTCCGCCGGGTGATGGTGGCGATCTTCACCGAGCTCGGCACCGACGACCCGCTCGCGCGGGAGTACCGCCGCCGGCTGTCAGCCGCCCTGAACTGATGGCACCCGGGGGCTCGCGCCCCCCGGACCCCCGTGAGGATTGGCTTCGCCCCCCCAATTCGGGCGGACGGCCAGCCAGGCCGCTTAGGGCGCCGGGCGTTAGGGCCCGGCCGCTCGGGCCGCCCGCGCCCGGGCCTGGCGGCGTCTGCCGAGCAGCACGAGCACCCCGATCACGATCACGACGGCCAGGAAGCCGAAGAAGATTCCCGGGCCGGTGCCCACGCCGCCGAACGGCAGCGCGATCAGCTGCACCAGGCCGAAGCCGATCGCCAACAGCACGATCACCAGGAGGACCAGGAGCAGGATGCCGCGGATGCGGGCCACGATGCCGGCGTTCGCCGGCGGGATCAGCAGCCCCATCATCCGGAGCATGAACAGCTGACGGCCGGAGGGCGCCTGCTGGCCGAGCTTCTCCATCGCCGCCTTGAGGTCGTCCGGGCGGCGCTCGGCGAGGGCCATCGAGGCCTTCATCATCTGCCGCAGCGCCGGGCGCTCCTGGGGATGGCAGCCGGCCAGGGCCTCGTTGAAGTACTTGCGCGCCGAGTCCACGTCATAGCGCTCCGCCGCGCGGGCGCCGAGGATCGCCTTGGCGGCGACGCGGTGCTTCGACTCGCTCTGCAGCTGCTCGTCGGAGCGGCTCTCGAGCTGCGGGATCGCAGCCAGCGCCCCGACCTGCATCTGCATCTTGACCTGCTTCTGCTTGGCCACGTTCCGAGCAGTCTCGCAGACGGCGCGAGCTCAGATCGGCCCCCATCGGGCCCTGCCGCCGGTTTGCGCGCACGGGAAACATGGGTACAGGCGGCGTCATGACGATCGCGATCATCGTTGGCATATGCATCCTCCTGTTGATCCTCGGCTTCGTCGCACCAAGGCTGTCGAGGGGCCCGCAGCGTGGGGTGGACCGCACGCTCGGCGCCGGGCAGCGCGCGGGGGGCAAGGCGCCGGGGATTCTCGGACGCCTGTTCTCGAAGTCGTTCGGCACGTCGCGGCGCGCCACCAACAAGAGCGCGTCGGCGGGCCGGCGCGGTCGCGGCAAGCTGCCGCTCTAGCGCCGGCCCCTTTAAAGCATCTGCGACAAAGGGGGTCGGTCCGGGCCGCGGTTGGGGGTTCCGGAAGAAACGGGACATATAGGGACGCATCTTCCGGAACCCCCTCAGCGACCGCTGAACGGCAGGCAAAGAGGTGCCCATGGGCCGTCGACGGGTGGACGAGGTCGGTCTAAATGTCGCGTTCGCGGCAGCTGCGGCGAGCGTGGCCCGCGTTTGCCATCCCTGCGCGTCTCAAAGCGGCCCGCCCGCGCGCCGAGCGCAGGGCGGGGCGGATCCGAGCTCGTATCCCGGCGAAAGCCGACCCACCCGCCGCGCAGCCGGGGGGTTGGGTGGGTTGTGCATTCCCAGCCCTTCCCCGCCGCTGTTTGCGCTTCGCGGCGAGACAGACCAACGGCCACAAACAGCCGCCGTCTATCTCACCGAGAAGCGATGAAGGAGCGCCGGCCTAGACCTCGAGCAGCTTCATCACACGCCGGGCGAGCAGCGGGCTGCCGTCGATGCGCACCCGGCGCGCGGCGACGTTCGCCAGCGCGGCGCGACCGCGCCTGTCGGTCGGCTTGGGCAGCCCGCCCACGAGGGGAGCGGTGGCGAGCTGGATCACGTCGGGCAGCGATCCCTCGATCACGAGGTCGCAGTTCCAGCGGCGCCCGTTGCCGTCGTCTACGACCACCTCCGCGTCCCCGAAGTGGAGCCGCACCGGCGCGTAGTCCTCGGCGAAGCGGATCTCGACCCGCCCGCGCAGGTCGCGCGCCACCCGAGGCCGCTTGGCCGCGCCGCGCTCCACCAGCGCCAGCAGCCCGGCCGCCACGCCGTTGCGCGCCTGGTGGCCGAGCTTGCCCCTGGGCGGGCCTGTCCGGGGGGCCCGGGGCGCAACCGGCGCCCGCGCGCGGGCCACGGCCGTCAGTCGCGCTCGCGCTCCGGCGGCTCCTCCAAGCCGCCGGGCAGGGCCTCGAACTCCACCGTATGACCGGATTCCTCACGCGGAGCGGGCTCGGGCGGCTCGTCTCCCACGGCGCCCAGCCGGAACGGCTCCGTGGGCTCCGGGTCGTCAAAGGTCGGCTCGCCCTCGGGCTCTCCGTCGAGCCCGACCGTTTCCGGGTCGTCGCCGGGATCGGCGATGTCCAGCGGCGGCTCGGCGGCAGCGGAGCTGCCCAGCTGCTCGGGAAGCTTCAGGCGCTCCATCGCGTCGTCGGCGGTGCCCAGCACCTCGTCGGCGAGCTGGCGGATGTCCTCGATCAGGCGCTGCCGCTCCTCCCAGAGCAGGCGCGTGTCGACGATGACCTGCTCGGCGTACTCGTCGGCGTCGTGGCGGAGGATCTCCGCCTCGCGCTCGGCGCGCTGGAGCCGCGCGTCGGCCTGGGCGCGCGAGCGCGATGCGATGTCGTCGGCCGTCTCGTGCGCGCGCTGGAGGATCCCCGCGGTTTCCTCGCCGAGCTCCCCGAGCGCCTTCTGAACCACCCCCTCGCGTGTCTGGTGCGACTCGAGGTCCTCCACGAGCGCGAGCAGCTCGGAGAGGAACGCATCGACCGTGTGGCGGTGGTAGCCGCGCACCACCATCGGGAAGGTCACCTCGCGCAGCCGCTCGGAAGCCGAGGCCGAGCGCTCGAAGCGCTGGGTAGCGGGTTCGTCCGTATAGGGGTCTGCTGCCATGTCCCGCAGTATGCCCCGCCGGTCGGGCGGCTGCACCTCTAACGGGCGGGCTTGACCTGGAATTCCGCGCTACCACTGCCTCCGCGGGCGAATGTCGATCCAGGTTTACGTAACATCGATTATCGAGCGTTGGCTTGCGAGCGCTCCTGGCGCCTGAAGAACAGCCCTATCCCCACCAGCACGCCGGCGATCGTGAACAGGCTCCACGCCACGCCTTGGGCGAGCTGGCCGGCGATCGGCGCCGGGCACGAGTCGGTCATGGCCCAGCCGACTCCGAAGATGGCCGCGCCGGCCACGTGGCGGGGCTCCGGGCGCGTCGTGGTCCACGCGACCGGCGTTCCGGTGAGCAGCGCCCGCACGCGCAGGCGCCGCAGCAGCCGTACGCCGACGAATCCGAGCGTCACGGCCGTGACCATCATCAGATACAGGTACGGGTCCTCGAGCAGCAGCATCTCGCGCAAGCGGTCCGGATCCGTGAACTGACCCCACGAGATCGCGAACCCGAACACCGCTCCGAAGCCGACCGCGGCCACGCGGCTGGCGAGCGCGCCCTTCACGCGATCACCAGGTCGATGAAGAAGGTCACCCCCACGGCCACGGCCATGAACGTTGCCGTTGCAACAAAACTTGCAGCCGACCCCAGGGCGGTCCCGCAGATGCCGTTGCCCGACGTGCATCCCCCGGCCGTCTTGGCCCCGAAGCCGATCAGCGCGCCGCCCACGAGCAGCAGCGGCCCCACGACCCAGTCGTCCGCGAACGTGCGCGTCAGCCACCCGTAGCCCTCGCCGGCCGTGGTACCGCCCGCCAGCAGCCTGAAGATCAGCGCTCCGGCGAAGATCCCCAGCAGGAACCACGCCTTCCAGCCAAGCGCCCGCGTGCGTCCGCTGGCGCGCTCGAAGACGGCCGAGTAGCCGCCCAGCGCGCCCAGCTGCTGGTTGAGCGTGGCCAGCACGCCCACGACGGTCAGCCCCAGCAGCGCCCCGATCACGAAGAACGGCGGCCGCGTGAGCAGGACGTCGCCGACCAACGGGTCAGTCATCTTCCGTACGCAGGCCGGGAACGTCTAGCGCGGGATCCTCGGGCGTCAGGCCGGGCGCGTAGTCGCGCACCCAGAACGTGCCGTCCTCGAGCATCTCGTTGACCTCGGGCGCCTTCATGGTGCTCACGATCAGCACGCGTGCCGGCTCGGCGCCGTTGTTGTCCAGCCGGTGCGCGCCCTCGCGTCCGGGCGGACACGCGACCACCTCGCCGGGCTCGAGCGTGCGCGCCGTCCCGTCCGCGCCGGTCAGCGTCGGCCGGCCGGCGAGCACCAGCAGCAGCTCCTCGTTGGCGTAGTGGGCGTGCAGCGGGAAGCTCGCCGCTCCCGGCGGCAGCTCGAACAGCGACGCGCCCAGATCGCGCGCCCCCGCCTGGCGCCCGAGGCGCGCACGGCGCCAGCGGAAGGGCGGCTCGTCGCGCTGCGCGTCCCACTCCGGCTCGAACAGGTTGGCCATGGTCGGTGAAGGCTACGCTGCCGCTCCGTGAGTGGAATCGCCGACAGGCCCCTGACCGAGCAGGACCTCGAGCCAGACCCGCTGGCCCTGTTCGGGCGCTGGTTCGAGGAGGCCGGCGCCCACGGCGCGTTCGAACCGGATGCCGTGGCCCTCGCCACCGCCACGCCCGGCGGCCGGCCATCGGTGCGAATGGTCCTCGCCAAGGGGTTCGACGAGAGCGGCATCGTGTTCTTCACCAACTACGGGAGCCGCAAGGCGGACGAGCTCGAGGCCAACCCGCACGCCGCGCTGATGTTCCACTGGCCCGAGCTGGGCCGGCAGGTGCGCATCGAGGGCCGGGCGAGCCGCGTTCCGAGAGCGGAAACCGAACGCTACGCGCGCGGGCGCTCGCGCCAGAGCCAGCTCAGCGCGCTGGCCTCGCCCCAGAGCCGCCCGGTGGCCGGCCGGGAGTGGCTCGAGGAGCGCGTGGCGGAGCTCGATCGCGAGCACGCCGGCGCGGACCTGCCCGTGCGCGAGGACTGGGGCGGCTACCGGCTCGCACCCTCGGCCTGGGAGTTCTGGCAGCACCGGCCCAACCGCCTGCACGACCGCTTCCGCTACCTGCCCGAGGGCGAGGGCTGGCGCATCGAGCGCCTCGGCCCCTAGCCGTCCGGGAACGGCTGGATCGACATGCCGTGGTCGCGCTCGCGCATGCCGAGCTCGTACGCCGCGCCGCCCTTCACCACCAGCTCCGTGGAGCCCCCGCCGTCGCGCTCGACCTGCAGCCGCATGTCGGCGATCGAGCAGTTGACCGTGTTGTGCTCCGTGCCGTCGGGATCCGCGTAGACCCACCCGACGAAGTCCTTGCGCGGCGCCGCCACGGTGCCGCGGACGCGCAGTCCCTTGCCACTCAGGAGGAAGTCGCAGCGGTCCGGGATCTCCCGCACCTCCAGCTTGCGCCCGGGCCCGCCCAGGGCGTGCAGGCGGCCGCCGAGCGACAGCGCGCCGCTCGCCACCCACGGCGTCGTCACGCGGCCGAGCTTGACCTTGCCGAGAGCGGCGTCCAGCCAGTCGCCGCTCTCGGTCAGGCCGTGCAGCCAGACCCAGCGCTCGGCGTGCTGGGCGCCCCAGTTGTGGCCGATCACGCCCTTCCAGCCGTCGACCGTCAGCGTCCGGCCGTCCACTCGCAGCGACCCGTCGAAGCGGGCGGCCGGCGCCGGGCTGAGCAGCTTCGTGCGCGGGAGCGGCGCGCGGTACATCCAGGCCCGCGGCAGGTGGAAGAGCGGCGGTTCGGAGGTGGCGAAGCGCAGGTCCCATTCGGCGCCGTCGATGGCTCCCACCGCCGCGCCCGCCCGCATGGACGCCTGCCCCACCCTGATCCAGTCGCCGCCGCCGCCGGCGGCCGGCGCCGGCGTGGTCTCCTTGTGCGCGCGCGGTCCCTGCGCGGAGCCGTCGAAGAGCGTCACCCAGAGCGAGCCGTTCGGCAGCGCGCTCGGTCGCTTGTGCACCGTGTAGCGGATCCACACCCCCAGCGGCTCCTCCGGGTGGCAGGCCTTGACGTAGAAGCTCTCGTAGTGCCCCGCCTCGACGGGCACCGCCGGAAAGCGGGCCTCGGTGGGATGCGGTGCGGCCACGGGCGGGCAGAGCCTATCCCGGTGATAAAACCCACCGCATGCCCCAGTCACCAGTCCTCGTCATCACCGGCGCCAGCAGCGGGATCGGCGCCGCCACCGCACGCAGGGCGGTCGAGTTCGGCCACCGGGTCGTGCTCGCCGCTCGCTCCCAGGACAAGCTGGAGGCGCTGGCGGACGAGCTCGGCGGGCCCGAGCACGCGATTCCCGTGCGCTGCGACGTGACCAGCTGGGAGGACCAGCAGCAGCTGGTGGCGACCGCGCTGGAGCGCTTCGGCGGCCTCGACGTCTTCTTCGCGAACGCCGGGTTCGGCGGCGCGCGCGGGTTCCTCGAGGAGTCGGTCGAGCAGTGGAAGTCCATGATCGACACGAACGTGTACGGCGCGGCGCTGTCGATCCGCGCCTGCCTCCCCCACTTCAAGGAGCAGAACTCGGGGCACGTGCTGCTGACCAGCTCGGTGGCCGGGCGCCGCGTGCTGCCCGGGTCGCTCTACTCCTGCACCAAGCACGCGGTCACCGCCATGGGCGAGGCGCTGCGCCAGGAGGTCCACGAAACCGACATCAAGGTCACGTTGATCGAGCCGGGCATGGTCGACACGCCGTTCTTCGACAACCGCCCCACCGGCGCCCTGGAGGCCGACGACATCGCCCGCGCCGTCATGTTCGCCCTGACACAGCCGCCGCACGTGGACGTGAACGAGATCCTGATCCGGCCGATCCACCAGCCGGGCTGACGCCTGACTGCGTGCGGCGCCGCGGCTCCCAGGGCCGCCTAAGCTGTCGCGCCCATGAGGGACCACCCGGACCGGATGGTTCCAGCGCTGATCGCGCTGTTCCTAGCCCTGATCGGCACCGCGTGGGCGCTGACCAACCCGCCCGGCGCCGGACCGGACGAGGGCGCGCACTATGTCAAAGCGCTCGGCGCTGGGGCAGGTCACCTGTACGGCAGTAAGCCCGCGCCCGGCCGGGCGGAGATCCAGGCCCTGGTCGGAACCAAGCGCTCCAGCGAGGAGCGGGCGAAGCTCGAGGCGTTCCTCGGTGCGGGCACCGTCAGCGCTCAGACGCAGTGGCAGCGGTTGACGTCGCGCGAGTTCACCGTGCCGGCCGGGCTCTCCTTCAACGCGTTCGGCTGCGGGCGCTGGAAGAACGACGACTGGGGCCGCTGCCTCGACGAGGGCACGTCGTCCAGCGAGGCGACCGACAGGTCCAGCTACGTGGGCACCTATCAGCCCTACGTCTACATCGCATCGGGGCTCGTTATGCGCCGGGCGGGCGACCCGTTCACCGCGTTGCGCCTGGGCAGGCTGGCCAACGCGGCGCTGTCGCTCGGCCTGCTCCTGCTCGCCGCGATCGTCCTGTGGGACCGCTCTCGCGGCGCCCTGTCGCTCGCTGGCCTGATCGTCGCGATCACGCCGATGGTCGTGTTCTTCGCGGCGAACCTCAATCCGACGGGCCCCGAGCTGGCCGGGGCGGTCTGCTTCGCGGCGGCGCTGCTCCGGCTCGCGCGTGGCTCCGACGCTCCGCCGGTCGCGTGGGTCGCCTGTGCCGCGGGCGGCTCCGTGCTTGGCCTGAGCCGCTCGCTGGGCCCGGGCTTCGTGGTCCTGCTGCTCGCCGCGGTCGCCCTGCTGGCGGGGCGCGGCCGGGCGGTCGCGGTCCTGCGCCAGGCGCCGCGCGCGGCCGCGGTCACGACGGCGACAGTCGCCGCCGCCTGCGTCGCTGGGCTGGTGTGGGAGCTGCGCTACCAGCCACACGTACCGCACAGCCCCGGGCGGATACTCGACGGGGTCGGCCCCTCGTTCGACGTGCTGCCGAGGATGCCGAAGGAGGCCGTGGGAGTCTTCGGCGCCCTGGACACGTTCATGCCGCTCGGCCCTTACCTGATCTGGTGGCTGATGCTCGCGCTGCTGGTCGGGGCAGCGCTGTGGGTCGGGCGCGGGTCCGAGCGGGCCTGGCTGCTTGCCCTGCCGGCTGCCATCGTGGTCGTGACGCTCGGCACGTCGGCGGTCTACAGGCAGACCGGCTTCGCGCTGCAGGCCCGCTACGTGCTGCCGTTCGCGCTGCTGCTGCCGCTCGCCGCCGGCGAGCTGCTCCAGCGCCACGGCGAGCGGCTGCGCCCCGCCCACGCACGCGGGCTGTTGCTGGGGGCCGCCGGCGGCGCGGCGGCGGTGCACGTTGTCGCCTGGTACGCGAACGGACGCCGCGTGTCAGTCGGCCGCGACGGAGACTGGCTGTTCGCGTCCCAGGCGGACTGGGTCCCGCCGCTCGGCTGGTGGACATGGATCGCGGTCGTGGCGGTCGCGGCAGCCGTCTACGTGGTTGCGGGCGTGAAGGCCGCGCGGGCCATCGCGGCGACCCGGTGATGCTCCGCGGCCCCCAGACCCGACCGGGAGGCGCCCCAAGGCGGCCCTGCCGTCGAGGCTCAGGGGTACGCTCGAGCCGTGAGCGAAGGCTTGCCCCGCGTCTACGCGCATATCGACATGGACGCCTTCTACGTGAGCGTCGAGCTGCAGCGGCGGCCCGAGTTGCGCGGCAAGCCGGTGGTGGTGGCCGGCAGCGGCCCGCGCGCCGTGGTCACCACCGCGAGCTACGAGGCGCGCCGGTTCGGCGTGTTCTCCGCCACGCCGGCCGAGCGCGCCCGCCGCGCCTGCCCGGACGCCATCTTCATCACGCCTGACTTCGAGGCCTACCGCGAGCGTTCGCGCGACGTGATGGACGTGCTGCGCGCCCACGTGGAGCGAGTGGAGGTGGTCGGCCTCGACGAGGCCTACCTGGACCTGACCGGGTTCGACCGCCCGCGCGCCGCCGCCCGCCGCGTCAAGGCCGCGGTCACGGAGGCGACCGGCCTGGGCTGCTCGGTCGGCATCGGCCCGAGCAAGCTGGTCGCGAAGGTGGCCTCCGACGCCGAGAAGCCCGACGGCTTCGTGGTGCTCAGCGCCGACGACGCCCGCGAGCGCTTCGCCGGCTCGCCGCCGGGCCTGCTGCCCGGGATCGGCCCGAAGACGGCAGAGCGGCTCGAGCGCCAGGGCATCGCGACGCTGGGGGCGCTCGGAGACACGCCGGAGGAGCTGTTGAGCCAGTGGTTCGGGGCGCGCCTGGGGCCGTGGCTTCGCCGCCTCGCGCGCTTCGAGGACGACCGCGGGATCGAGACGGTGAGGGTGGCCAAGTCCGAGTCGCGCGAGACGACGTTCGACCAGGACCTGCGCGGCCTGGGCGAGCTCGAGCCGCAGCTGCGGCGCCTGACCGAGCAACTCTGCGCGACGCTCGAGCGCCAGGAGCGGCGCGGGCGGACGATCGGGATCAAGGTGCGCTACGACGACTTCTCCACCGTCACCAGGGCGCGCTCCGTCGCCACCCCGGTGAACGACCTGAGCGAGGTCTGGGCCGTGGCGGTCGACCTGCTGCGCCGCCTCGATCCGCCGCGGCCGGTGCGCCTGATCGGCGTGCGGGTGGCGGGGCTGGACGAGGAGCAGTCCGCGGTGGCGCCCGCCGACCAGCTCAGCCTGTCGCTCTAGTCAGCGCCCTTCGTAGCGGACGTGGCCGGACCCGTCCACCTGAATGGCCACGAACCGCGTGGTGCGGCGATCGACGACCGCCGTGCAGGAGAAGGTCAGTCCCTGCTTCTGGCGCGTGCCCGATGGGCAGCTCACGTGGGCGTCAACCCCTCGCTGAGCCCGGCTGCTGCGCTCGATCGCCCGCTCCAGCTTCTCGGTGTCGAGCACCGTGGGCGACGCCGAGGAGCCGCAGGCGCTGACCGCTGCACCGGCTGCGACGAGGAGGGCCAGCCATTGCAGGCGCATCGACCTAGTCCAGCTTCTCGATGACGACGGACGCGTTGGTGTTCGCCTGCGTTCCTCCGACGACCGAGGCAAGGCCGACCGCCGCAGCCGACGAGTGATTCGTGACCGTGAGGACATCTCCGGCCCCGAAGGCGACGATCGCCTGCCCGGTATTCTGCTGGGTTCCGGCCCCGGAGCCGTAGACCGTGCCGGGGACCACCACCCCGTTTACGAAGAGCGCCATCTGATTCGGCTCGCTACCTGAGACGGAGAACGTGACCTTGTAGGTGCCGGCATTCACGAGCGTGATCTCAGCGGTGCCGGGGGCGTGCGTGATGCCGGCGGTCGTGGCGCCATTCGTGTCGAACAGGACAGGCGCTTCGACGGCCACGGTCTGCGCGGCGAGGTTATACACGTAGGCGTACTCGGCCACACGGGCCGGACCGGGCGGACCCGGTGCGCCATCTATGCCTGGAGCGCCGGGTGACCCGGGAGCGCCGGGTGACCCGGGAGCGCCGGGGGTGCCATCTAAGCCTGGTGCGCCGGGGGAACCGGGAGCGCCGGGGGAACCGGCGACGCCGACCTCACCCTGAACTCCTTGCAGCCCCTGCGTTCCCGCGGCGCCGGTCGCCCCGGGGGAACCGGGAGCGCCGGGGGAACCGGCGACGCCGACCTCACCCTGAACTCCTTGCAGCCCCTGTGTTCCCGCGGCGCCGGTCGCCCCGGGGCGTCCTCTCGGTCCGGTCCTGCCGTCCGCACCTGTCTTCCCGGTGACTCCCCGGAGGCCGCGTCGATCGCGGCACGTCGGCGGCTCGTGGACGCATCGGGAAGAGTGGGCTCCGACGCTGCCCGTGAACGCCGGCGGACTACACGGCGGAGGCGGACGCAAGGGGCAAGCGGCGGCAGCCATGCTCGCCGGTGCGAGGACCGCGAACGAGCTCAGCGCAAGGAGCAGCAACCTCCGGTGGCGCGGACCGTGCATGTTCGACCTGCCTCTCCTCGACGGCTGACGTCCGCAGGAGCGGCCGCCACCCGAGGTATCGGCACTCCTATCCGGGCGGGCCATCCCCCATTTGCGGGATCTCCGTCAACCGGCGCGTTTGACGGACCACCGTTGTGTCTAGTCCCCGGCCTTGGGCTCAAGGCGCGGCGCCGCGGTGGCGATGCAGGTAGTTCACCAGAGGAGATCTTCTCGACTCAGGCACCCTCGTCGCGAGGCGGGTCCGCAAAGCCACGGAACTCCACCGGAGTTCGCCGGGCTACCGAAGGAGCGTCGCCACCCGATCGCCCTCACCCCCGGGCGATCCCTGGCGGCCAACGGAATGTCGCAGGGGCTGCTCGCCTATAGGAGGACGTTCATGTCCAGCCCCACCCATCTCAAGCGCGCGAGGCGCGCGGCTGCAGCCATCTCGGTGGTCTTCGCCTTCGTCGCAATTCCAGCCGCCGCGCAAGCCGCCCCAGTTGATCTGGCCACCGTGGCCCCGTTCGTGGTCCTCGGCGGCCAAGAGGTCACGAACACCGGGCCGTCCGTCCTCAACGGCGCGCTCGGCGTCGCTCCGGGCACGTCGCTCACCGGCTTCGGGCTCCCCGCCGTGGTCAACGGGGCCACGCACAACAACGACGGCGTCGCGAATCAGGCTCAGTCCGACCTCACGACCGCATACAACGTCGCGGCCGGCCAGGCACTCACCCAAGACCTGTCGGGCACGAACCTCGGCAACAGGACGCTGACCGCCGGGGCCTACCGGTACACCTCGTCGGCCCAGCTCACGGGCGCGCTCACTCTCGATGCCGCGGGCGACCCCAACGCTCAGTTCGTGTTCATGATCAGCTCGGCGCTGACCACCGCATCGGCCAGCTCCGTGGTGATGCTCAACGGGGCCAACCCCTGCAACGTCTACTGGCAGGTCGGCAGCTCGGCCACGCTGGGGAGCACCACGGCGTTCCAGGGCAACCTGATGGCGCTTTCTGACATCTCCCTGAACAACGGCGCCACCGTGATCGGGCGCATGCTCGCCCGCAACGGTACGGTCAGCCTGATCAACAACGTCCTCACCGCCTCGAGCTGCGACACCGGCGACGGCGGCGGGGGCGGCGGCGGCGCGGACAGCGGCGACGACTCCGGCGGCAACGGTACGGGCGGTCTGACGAGGGCTCAGAGGCTGGCCCGCCGCAACGGGACGGCAACCGTGCGGCGTACGCCGCGCGAGACCTGCACAGAGGGCTTCCGCGCCAGGGTGCGCGGCCACCTGATCGAGCGCGTCGTCTTCAGGCTGGACGGCAAGCGCATCAGCAGCCAGGCGAAGTCGCCGTTCAGGGTGCTCATCCGCGCCCTGCCCGGCAGGCACAACGTCACTGCGCGCGTGACGTTCAGGGACGCCACCCGCGCGAAGACGCTGAGGCTCCGCTACCGCGCCTGTGCGGCAGCTGTGCTCCAGCCGCGCCGCGGGCCCTCGCAGTTCACCGGATGAGCCATCCCGTCCGCGTCTCGGCGCTGGCGGTGGTCCTCCTGGCGGCCACGGCCGCGTGCGTACCGGTCGGTTCGGCGCACGCGGCCGGCCCCAGGGTGGCCCCGAGCCAGCGGCTTGTCGTGCTGCTGCACGATCATGTCGTCCGGGCCAGGCCGAATAGGACTGCACAACGGATCGAGTGGGTCGGCGCTTGGCGGCCGCTCACCGGCGTGCGGACCGTCCTACCGGTGCTCGGCCGTGCGCGCACCCGAGGTGGACAGTCCTGGGTTCACGTTCGGCTCCCCGGCCGGCCGAACGGACACGAGGGCTGGATCCGGGCCTACCGGACGAAGCGCACGTCCACCGAGTGGCGCCTCGTGCTCACGCTTTCGAACCGCCGGGTCACGGTTTATCACCATGGCCGCGTCATGCGCCGGTTCCCGGCCGTCGTGGGCACGCCGTCCACGCCGACCCCGACCGGCCGCTTCTTCATCGAGGAGGCCCTTGACCTCTCCTCCCAGGTCGGCGGCCCGTTCGCACTGGCCACCAGCGCGCGCTCGGAGGTGCTGCAGGAGTTCGAGGGTGGGCCGGGCCAGATCGCCCTGCACGGGACGAACGGCCTCTCGGGGGCACTGGGGAGCGCGTCCTCGCACGGCTGCGTACGGCTCGGCACGGGCGCCATCACGTGGCTGGCGCACCGGATCGGCAGCGGGGTCCCGTTAACTATCAAGTCGTAACCGACGGACCACTTCAAAGCCGCTTTCGTGCGGTAACTTGGGTGGTTGCCATGGCAGGCGATCGGCTGACCGGACTCGACGCTTCGTTCCTCCACTTGGAGGACGCGTCCGCGCACATGCACGTGGCGTCGGTGATGCTGTTCGAGGGACCCCCTCCCCCCTACGACGACCTGCTCGAGGCCTTCGAGCGGCGGCTGCCGCTGGTGCCGCGCTACCGGCAGCGGCTCGCGTTCGTCCCGCTCGGCCAGGGCCGTCCCAAGTGGGTCGACGACCCGCACCTGAACCTGCGCTACCACGTCCGCTCCACCGCGCTCCCCTCCCCCGGTTCCGAGGAGCAGCTGCAGGACCTGGCCGGCCGCGTGTTCTCCCAGCAGCTCGACCGCGACAAGCCGCTCTGGGAGGTGTGGCTGGTCGAAGGGCTCGAGGACGACCGCTTCGCGGTGCTGTCCAAGACCCACCACGCGCTCGTGGACGGCATCTCGGGCGTGGACCTGATCTCGGTGCTGTTCGACACGTCCCCGGAGCCTCTGACCCCCGCCGGCCCCGGCGATCGCTGGCTGCCGCGCCCGCTGCCCTCCCGCTCCCAGCTGCTCGGCGAGGCGCTGCTGGAGCGCGCGACGATCCCGACAGAGGTCGTCCGCTCGGTCCGGGCGGTCTTCCGCGGCCCCCGCCGCATCCTCGAGGCGGCGCGCGAGGCGGCCGTGGGAGTCGGTGCGATGGCCTGGGCCGGCCTCAACCCGGCGCCCTCCAGCCCCTACAACGCGCCGATCGGGCCGCACCGGCGCTTCGCCTGGGTGCGCGCCAACCTGCGCGACGTCAAGGCGATCAAGGACTCGCTGGGCGGCACGGTCAACGACGTCGTGCTGGCCACCGTCGCCGGCGCGCTCGGGCGCCACCTGCGCCGCCGCGGCCAGAACACCGACGGCCTGGAGCTCAAGGCGATGGTGCCGGTCAGCGTGCGCCAGGACCTGGAGCGCGGCGCGCTCGGCAACCGCGTGGCGGCGATGATGGCGCCCCTGCCGGTGTGGTGCCAGGAGCCCGTGGCGCGGCTGGACATCGTGCGCGAGGAGCTGAAGGACCTGAAGTCGGGCGGCCAGGCCGTCGGCGCCCAGGTGCTGACCGACCTGTCCGGGTTCGCCCCCTCCACGATCATGGGTCAGGCCTCGCGGCTGATGGCGCGCCAGCGCTTCTTCAACCTGGTGGTGACCAACGTGCCGGGGCCGCAGTTCCCGCTCTACCTGCTCGGCCGCCGCATGCTGGACCCGTTTCCGATGGTGCCGCTCGCCAAGAACCAGGGACTCGGTGTGGCCTTGCTGTCCTACGACGGCGCTATCAACTTCGGCATCGTGGGCGACTTCGACCTGATGTGGGACCTCGACGAGTTCGCGCAGGACCTGCGCGAGTCGCTCGCCGAGCTAGCGGTGACCGCGGGCGTCGAGCTGAGCACGCCGGAGCACGTCGAGGCATGAGGGACCGTCTCGCGGAGCGGGCCCGCCAGCTCGGGCTGAAGTTGCAGGTGCAACGGCTCGGTGCGTCCACCCGCACGGTCAAGGATGCCGCGGTCGCGGTGGGCTGCCAGGAGGCCGAGATCGCCAAGTCGATCGTGTTCGTGGCCGACGGCGACCCGATCGTCTGCATCGCCTCCGGCCGCCACCGGATCGACACCGACAAGCTCGCCGACGCGCTCGACGTCGCGGAGGTGCGCCAGGCCGCCGCCGACGAGGTGCGCGCCGCCACCGGCTTCGCGATCGGCGGCGTGCCGCCGTTCGGGCATGACCTGCCGGTCCTCTTCGACGAGTCGCTGCTCGAGCACGAGCGCGTCTGGGCCGCCGCGGGCGACCCCCACAGCCTGTTCGCGGTCGACCCCCGCGAGCTGGCGCGCTGCGTGAAGGCGCGCGTGGTCGCCGTGGGCGACGACGACTAGCGCGCCGCCCTAGCCCGCTGTACAAGGCCGCGCCGCCGAATTCTGTACGCCGGGCGAATGACGCCCCGCGGCGGCTGTCGGACGATGGCCGCCATGGAAACCCCTCTCAACGGCCAGCCGGTGCCGGCGATCCAGACCGTCTGGGTGATGGTGGCCGCGATCCTCGTGATGTTCATGCAGGTCGGCTTCCTCTTCCTCGAGATCGGCTTCTCGCGCATGAAGAACGTGGGCACGATCGTCCCCAAGGTCCTGGCCAACTTCTCGATCGCCGCGCTCTGCTACTGGGCGGTCGGGTTCGCCCTGGCGTTCGGCGGCGCGGGATGGTTTGCCGGCACGGAGGGCACGTTCCTCGGCACGAACAACGGCGACCTGTTCCCGGCCATGGCTTTCTCCGAGGCCGCCGTGCCGGCCAAGTTCTTCTTCCAGTTCGTGTTCTGCGCCGTGTCGCTGGCGATCGTGTGGGGCACGACGATCGAGCGAATCAAGTTCGGGGCCTACCTGATCTACGCGGTGGTGTTCAGCTCGCTGATCTATCCGATCATCAGCCACTGGATCTTCGGCGGCGGCTGGCTGCAGGCCAACTTCGGCATGCAGGACTTCGCCGGATCGACCGTGGTGCACCTGATCGGCGCCACGGGCGCCCTGGCCGCGCTGCTGCTGCTCGGCCCGCGGCAGGGCAAGTACGGCAAGGACGGCTCCCCGAACGTGATCCCGGGCCACAACATGCCGCTGGTCGGCCTTGCCGTGCTCGTGCTGTGGTTCGGGTGGTTCGGCTTCAACGCGGGCTCGACGCTAGGGGCGGTCGACGGGCGGTTCGCCGAGGTGGCCGTGGTGACCAACCTCGCGGCGGCCGCCGGGGTGATCGGCGCGATGCTGGCCAGCCAGCTCGCGGTCAAGACGTTCGACATCGGCATGGCCGGCAACGGCGCGATCGCGGCGCTGGTGGCGATCACGGCGCCCTCCGGCTACGTGGAGTACTGGGCGGCGCCGATCATCGGCGGCATCGCGGGCGTGCTCGTGGTGTTCGCCATCATCGCGATCGACAAGGTCCTCGACGACCCGGTGGGTGCCCTCTCTGCCCACGGCATCGCCGGCGTCTGGGGCACGCTCTCGTGCGGGCTGTTCACCTCCCCGCAGCTGGCCGCGCACAACGAGATCGGCGACGGCGGTCTGTTCTACACCGGCTCGGTCCACCAGCTCGGCGTCCAGGCACTCGGCGTCGCCGCCGCCTTCATCACGGTGTTCGCGGTCAGCTTCCTCGTCTTCTCCGCGATCAAGCGCACGTACGGGCTGCGCGTGAGCGCCGAGGACGAGCGGCGCGGCCTCGACATCGTCGAGCACGGCATGTGGGGCTACCCCGAGCAGTTCATGCCCGTCCCAGGATCCGAGTACCACCCGCCGAACACTCCAGGGGCGAGGCTCGGCGGCCTCGCGGCGACCATCGCGGCCAGGAGCCAGGAGGGTTAGATGCGCAAGATCGAAGCGATCATCAGGCCGGAGCGGCTCCAGGATGTCCAGGACGCCCTGGACGAGCTCGGGGTGTCGGGGCTGACCGTGAGCGACGTGGTGGGCTGCGGGCGCCAGAAGGGCTACACCGAGCAGTACCGCGGCTCGCGGGCCAACATCTCCCTGCTGCCGAAGATCAAGGTCGAGTCCGTGGTGCCGCCCAGCGTGGTCGACGACGCCGTGGAGGCCATCGTGAGGGCCGCTCGCACCGGCGAGATCGGCGACGGCCGCGTGTTCGTCTACCCGGTCGAGCAGGCGGTCCGCATTCGCACCGGCGAGCGCGGCGAGGAGACGGTCATGCACGAGCAGGCCGAGGGCTGGGGGCACTAGCGCCCAGGTCCCGGGGCCACCCCGATTTGATCTGAACCTGCCCGGACGCGCGAAGGTAACAGCGATGGCCCGGACGGCTGCCCTATTGGTGCTGGTTGTTGCGCTCGTCATTGCCCCCGCGGCCGGCGCAAAGGGCCTGCAGGCGCGCCTCGCGCACGACCTGGAGGCCTCCGGGCCCGCCTCGGGCGCGCACGTGCTCGACCTGACGAGCGGCCGCGTGCTGTTCTCCGTCCGCGCCGGCACGCGGCGGGTGATGATGCCCAACACCAAGCTGTTCACCACCGGGGCGGTGCTCGAGCGGCTCGGTGCGCGGACGCGCTTCGAGACGGTCGCACTCGGCGCGGCCGCCATCGGGCCGGATGGCGTGCTCGCCGGGGACCTGCACCTGCGCGGCGGCGGCGATCCGACCTTCGGCGACACCGCCACGGTGAACGCCGCCTTCGGCGGGCAGGGGGCGACCGTCGAGGATCTGGTCGCGCGGCTGCGGGCGGCCGGCCTGCTGCGCGTGAGCGGGCGCGTGGTCGGAGACGCCTCCCTGTTCGACGCGGAGCTCGGCCCACCCGCATGGGAGCTGAACGACACGCCACCGGGGCCGGTGAGCGCGCTCCAGTTCAACCGCGGGATCCTGGCTCAGACCCCGCTCGGGCCGCAGTACTCGCCGGACCCGGCCGCCTTCGCGGCCGAGGGCCTGCGCAGCGCTCTCGTGGCCGCCGGCGTGCCGGTGGACGGCGGCTCCGACACGGGGCCCACGCCATCAGACGCGGTGTGGCTCGCGGCAGTCGAGTCGCCGCGCGTCTCGGTCCTCGTCCGCCTGACCAACAAGCCGTCGGACAACCTGCTCGCGGAGACGCTGGCCAAGCACCTCGGACTCGAGACCAGCGGGCAGGGCACCCGCAAGGCCGGCGTCGCCGCCGCGCTGCGCTTCGGACGCCGGCTCGGCGTCCGCGCGGAGATCCACACGGGCTCCGGCGCGTTCCCCTACCCCAGGGCCGCGCCGCGGCAGCTCGTCAAGCTGCTCGTGGCGCTGCGCAAGCTGCCCATCTTCGGCGCGCTGAACGACTCGCTGCCGATCGCCGGCCGCGACGGCACCCTCGCCGATCGCATGCGCACGGGCCCGGCGCGCGACCGCTGCCGCGCCAAGACCGGCTCGAACTTCGCGTCGGAGCAGAAGGACCAGGTCAGCGTGCTGTCGGGCTACTGCCGCACGCGCGCCGGCCACCTGGTGGTCTTCTCGCTGATGATGAACCGCGTGCGCGACGTGCTGGCGGCGCGGCGGCTGCAGGACCGCATGGTCCAGGCGATCGCCGCCTACCGCGGTTGAGGCGCGACTCAGGGCGCGCCCTGCACGCGCTCCATCCAGCTGTGGGACCACGGAGCCGCCTTGAGGGCCAGGGCGACGCCCGTGCCGAGCATGACCCAGGCGGGCCAGAAGTACCCCGCGCCGGCGGCCAGCCAGACGCCGATCAGGAACACGTTGACGATCGCGAGCTTGCCCCCCGCGGCACGCACCGCCCTGCGGCGCCGCAGCGATCGGGCGTCGGGCTCGCCGTCGAGGTCGGACAGCCGGACCGGTGGATTGCCCAGCACGGTCCAGCCATCCAGAGCGACGGCCAGGGCGATTCCAAGCAGTGGCCAGACCGGCCACGCGTTCGGAGCTCCCGTAAGCCCCCAGACGGCGAGGACGATCAGCGCCGCTCCGGCCAGCAGCGACGCGCGCACCCGGAGCCCGTGGCGCCGCCGCGCCTGAAGCTGGGCCGCGTCGGCGTCGCTCAGCGGCGGCCGTAGGTCGGGCCCGAAGTCGACGCTTTCGACGCGCTCGACCAGCGGGATGGAGGCCAACACCCGCGTGCCCTCGCCGGGCGGGCTCTCGAGCGCCAGCGTGCCGTCGATCGCGCCCACGCGGTCCTGGAGGCCCTGAAGGCCCGAGCCGCCGTCGAGCTCCGCACCCCCCACGCCGTCGTCGGTCACCGTGACCAGCAGCCGGCCTTCCTGCGGCGTCACGGCGACGGTGGCGCCGGCCGCCTGAGCGTGCTTGTCGATGTTGGCGAGGCACTCCGACACCACGAAGTAGGCCGCCGCCTCCACCTGGTCGGGCAGGCGCTCTCGCGGCGCGGCCACGACCTCGACCGGCACGGAGGCCCGCCCCGCGAGATCGTCGAGCGCCGCTGGCAGTCCGCGGTTGGTGAGGATCGCCGGGTGGATGCCGCGCGCGAGATCGCGCAGCTCCTTCAGCGCGAGCCCGGCCTCGTCGCCCGCCTGGCGCACCAGCTCGGTGGCCTCGGCGCCTCCCTCGGCCGCGCGCTTCTCGGCCATGCGCAGCGTCAGGGCGAGCGCCACCAGGCGCTGCTGGGCGCCGTCGTGCAGGTCGCGCTCGATGCGGCGCCGCTCCGCGTCGGCGGCCTCGATGATGCGCGAACGGGCATCGCGCAGGTCGGTCATCTGGGCGGTCACCGCCGGGTCGAGGTTCGAGCCGAGCAGGACCACCGCGTAGCTGGTGTAGAGGCGCCCGAGCGCTCCCAGCGCCGGGATGCCCAGGGCGAGCACGACGGCTCCGAGCGGGACCAGCGCGAGCGCTTCGGGCAGCCGGTCGATGCGCAGGACGCCGAGGTCCACGCCGTCCGGGATCGCCCAGTACCAGAGCGGGCCGCTGAGGGCCTGGATGCCGACGCAGATCACGACCGCCGCGACGATGAAGGAGAGGAGGCCGAACGGGAACTGCAACAGCAGGAAGGTCAGGTCCTTCCACGTGGCTGGGTCGGCCAAGCGGGCCCTCAGCCGCGCCCAGAAGCTGCCGCCCGCGGGTACCGGGCGGTACGGGTTGGGGATGGTCGTGCCCGTGAGCCCGGCGATGGTCCGCCGCTCGACCTCGGCCATCCAGCCCCAGGCGTACACGGAGGCGATCAGGATCGGGATGCCGATCAGGGTGACCGCCAGCCCCACGCCGAGCGAGATGGCCGTGACCAGGATGGCGAACTCGATCGTTCCCAGCACGCCCGCGATGAGCAGGTAGCCGATCCGGCCGTAGGTCCGCGGGTCGAGCAGCTCCCTCTGCAGTCGCGCCATCACAACACGGTCAAATCTAGGCCCATCGGGCGCGGCGGTCTGTACGGCAAGCCGTACCGAGCGCCGCTCGTGGGACGATGCCGCCCGGTGGCCCACAGGCGCGTACTCGTCATCGTGGCCGCGGCAGGGGGGCTGGTGCTCGCCGTGGCGCCCGCCGGCGCGGGGCCGGCGGCTCGGCGCGGCACGCTCGAGGTGAGCCAGCGCTTCGACCTGTCCGGCGGGCAGTACATCGAAGGGTCGGTTTCCTATCTGCGCGTCCGCGACGGCCGGCGCGTCGTGTTTCGCCGCTCGCGCACCGGGAGGATCGACGCCCGGCTGCGCCCGCCCAGCGGGCTCTACCGCGTGGTGAGCTTCCAGCGCCCTTGCGACGGCAACTGCTCCACGCTGGACCCGCCGGTGGACCGCTGCTCCGAGCGCGTGCGCGTATACGCGGGCGAGACGAGCCGCGTGGGCGCCGTCACGCGGCCGGGCAGGGGGTGCCGGATGCGCGTGACCGAGCCGGCCGCGTTCCCGTCCACGCGGCGCGTCCGGGCGGCGCGCCGCTACGTGCGCCGGCGCGCCCTCGCCTCGTTCGCGCTGATCGACTCGCACGGGCGGCTGCGCGGCCTCGCGCCACACCGGCGCTACGTCACGGCCAGCGTCGTCAAGGCGATGCTGCTGGTGGCCCGGCTGCGGCAGCTCGGCAACCACCTGCCGAGCGCCTCCGATCGGGCCGTCCTCGAGCCGATGATCCAGATCTCCGACAACGGCAGCGCCGACGTGGCGTACGGCTGGGTGGGCGACGCCGGTCTGCTCGCCCTCGCCCACCGAGCGGGAATGCGCGACCTGACCGTCGGCGGGCACTGGGGGGCGGTCTACTTCAGCGCGGCCGACCAGGCCAGGCTCTTCCTGCGGATCGACAAGCTGGTGCCGCGGCGCTCGCGCGCGTACGCGCGCCGGCTGCTCTCCTCGATCGTCTCCTACCAGCGCTGGGGCTTCTCGCGCTTCTCGGCGCGCCGCGGCTGGCGGACCTTCTTCAAGGGCGGCTGGCGCCAGACCGGACTGGGCGCGCTCGTACACGAGGCGGCCCTGTTCGAGCGCGGCGGGCGGCGCTTCTCGCTGGCCGTGCTGACCGACGGCAACCCGTCGCACGAGTACGGGACGGAGACGCTGCGCGGGGTCGCGCGGCGCGTCTTCCGGTGAGGCTGGCCTTTGCGGTCGTCCTGCTCGCCGCCGCGGGCGCCGCCGGCGCGGCAGTGCCCGGTGAGGACGGTTCGCCCGCCACCCGGCGCGCGGGGCTCGTGGACGTCCACCGCTACGGCCCCGGCATCCGCGTCGAGCTCGCCTACCGCACGCCGCGCAACCTGACCGGCCGGCGCCTGCCCGGCTACTGCCGCGAGTGGGCGCTGCTGCTCGACCCGGCGGCGCGCGACCTGGGGCGGGTGCAGCGCAACCTGCGCCGAACCGGGCTCGGCCTGCTGGTGCTGGACGCATACCGGCCGGCGCGCGCCTCGCGCGCCCTCGTGCGCTGGGCTCGGCGGAGCGGCAGGGGCGATCTGGTCGGCACCTACATCGCGCGACGCAGCCGGCACAACACCGGCAGCGCGGTGGACCTGACGCTGGTGCGCGCCGCCGACGGCAGGCGGCTGCGCATGGGGTCGGGCTTCGACGAGCTCGGGCCGCGCGCGCACACGAACAACGCGACCGGCCGCGCGCTGCGCAACCGGCTGGTGCTCGAGCGCGCGATGGAGCGCTTCGGCTTCACCGGCTACTGGCGCGAGTGGTGGCACTTCGAGCACAGCGGGCCGGGCGCTCGCTACCTGGACGTGACTTTGGGGTGCTGAGCCCCGCCTCGGGCCCGGACGCAACAGCGGCGACCAGGGCGGCCCCAGGCCATGGGTGGGCCCCGAAACGGAGGCTATGTCTGACGTTGGGGGCCCACCCCCTCCGCCTCGGGCGCCCTGGTTGCCCCAGTTCGCCTGCACGGCGCCGGCCGAGGAGTCTCCGCTCGCCGCCGGGCCCGCGATAATGGGCGCATGCCCCCTGGACAGGATCTGCTCAGAGTCGCTCTCGCTCAGATCAACCCGACCGTCGGCGACATCGACGGCAACGCGCGCAAGATCGCCGAGCGGATCTCCGAGGCGCGCGACCAGGGCGCGGGGCTGGTCGTGTTCCCCGAGCTGGCCCTGAGCGGCTACCCGCCCGAGGACCTGCTGCTCAAGACCTCCTTCCTCGAGAGCGCGGCGGCGGCTTTGCAGGAGCTGGCCGCCCAGACGCGCGGCATCGTCGCGCTGGTCGGCTTCCCGGAGAGCGCCGACGATGTCTACAACTCCGCCGCCGTGCTGGCCGATGGCGAGATCGCCGCCGTATACCGCAAGATGTACCTGCCGAACTACGGCGTCTTCGACGAGCAGCGCTACTTCCAGTCGGGCGCCGAGGCGGGCGTCTTCGAGCTGAACGGCATTCCGATCGGGATCACCGTGTGCGAGGACATCTGGGAGCCCGGGCCGCCCGCGATGACCGAGGCGCTGGCCGGCGCCCAGGTGATCGTGAACCTGTCGGCCTCCCCCTACCGCATCGGCTACGGGCACGGGCGCGAGCGCATGCTGGTACAGCGCGCCGTCGACAACCTCGCCGCCGTCGTGTTCGTGAACACCGTCGGCGGCCAGGACGAGCTGGTCTTCGACGGGCACAGCGTGGCCGTCGACCAGGACGGGCGCGTGCTGGCGCGCTGCCCGCAGTTCGAGGAGAGCCTCACGCTGTGCACGATCGACCCGCGCGAGGTTTCGTCGGCTCGCCTGCGCGACACGCGCCACCGCGCGAACGTGCGCCGCCAGCGGCGCGCGGCCACCGTGGCGGAGCCGCCGGCGGTTCACCTGGCCAGCCTCGAGGTCTCCGCCGGAGGCAAGACGGTGGGCGGCACGACGGCACCGCTCCTGGGCGAGGAGGACGAGGTCTACACCGCGCTGCGCACCGGCCTGCGCGACTACGTGGACAAGAACGGCTTCGAGCACGTGGTGCTGGCGCTGTCGGGCGGGATCGACTCGGCGCTGGTGGCCCTGATCGCCGCCGACGCGCTCGGCGCCGAGCGCGTCACCTGCGTCTCGATGCCGTCGCCGTACTCGAGCGAGGGCACGCGGGCCGACGCTCGCGCGATCGCCGAGAACCTCGGGGTCGAGTTCAGGGAGATCTCAATCGCCGAGGCGATGGAGTCCTACACCGCGATGCTCTCCGATGCCTTCGCGGGCCGCGAGCCCGACATCACCGAGGAGAACATCCAAGCGCGCATCCGCGGCAACCTGGTCATGGCGCTCTCGAACAAGTTCGGCTGGCTCGTGCTCGCCACGGGCAACAAGTCGGAGCTGTCGGTGGGCTACGCGACGCTCTACGGCGACATGGCGGGCGGGTTCGCCGTCATCAAGGACGTCTTCAAGGGCTGGGTCTACCGCCTCGTCCGCTGGCGCAACGAGCAGGAAGGCCGGGAGCTGGTGCCGGCCAGCGTGCTCGAGCGCCCGCCCTCCGCGGAGCTGCGCCACGAGCAGCGCGACGACGAGTCGCTGCCGCCCTACGAGATCCTCGACGCCATCCTGGCCGGCTACGTCGAGGAGGACCTCGACGCCGTCGAGCTGGTGCGCCGCGGCCTGCCGCCCGAGGACATCGAGCGGGTCATTCGGATGGTCGACCGGGCCGAGTACAAGCGCCGCCAGGCGCCACCCGGGATCAAGATCTCCACGAAGGCGTTCGGCCGCGACCGCCGCCTGCCGATCACCAACCGGTTCGAGACGCGCGTAGAGACACAGCCGCGGCGTCTGCGCGCGTTGCGCTGAGCTGCCCCGAACCGCTCCGGCGGCGAGTGATAGCGAGGTTTCCGGTCATATTGTCCGGAAAGCTCTCCCACACTCGCCCCGGGCGCCCTTGGTAGCTGCAGTTTGGCGCGCCGCAGGCGCTACTCGGCCGGAGCGGGCCGCACGGCGAGCGTCACGCGGGAGATCGCGCAGAGCCGGCCGTCGTCGTCGGTGAACTCCACGTCCCAGACCCACGTCGTGCGCCCGCGGTGCCGTGGCGTGCCCTCGCCGTTGACCCAGCCGCTCGTGACGGGGCGCAGGAACGTCGTGTGGTTCGACTGGCCGACGGCGAGATTGCCGCTGGCCCTTACGGCGATCACCGTGGCCAAGGACACCATCGACTCCGCCAGCGCGGCGTAGGTGCCGCCGTGCACCAGGCCCATCGGCTGCTGTACGCGGCGCTCGACCGGGCAGCGAGCGCGACAGCGCTCGCCGTTCGCCTCGAGCAGCTCGAAGCCGAGCACGTCGTCGAGCGTTCCCGGCACGGGATACCCCTCTACCTGCCGTTCCGACACGGGCGAGCACACTACAGTTCGCGAGGCCCGAAGCAGCAGGGCTGTCCGGCTGCGTAGGGAAGGCACTTTTATGGCGACTTTCGATCAACTGTCCGACGAGCAGCGGGCGATCGTCGAGCTTGTGCTCCAGCAGGGCAAGAGCTACGACGAGCTGGCGGACATGCTCGGGATCCCGGAAGCGCGCGTGCGCGAGCGCGCCCGCGACGCCCTCGTCGAGCTCGCCCCGGTCAGCGTGCGCGGGGTCGAGGAGGACTGGCGCGGGCAGCTCGCCGACTACGTGCTCGGCCAGCAGGCCGGCCCCGAGGCGACCGCCACGCGCGGTCACCTGCGCCGCTCCGAGGCGGCGCGCAGCTGGACGCGCTCGCTGATCGACTCGCTCGAGCAGCTCTACGACAACGGCGACATGCCGGCGATTCCCGACGGCGAGCGTGGCTCGCGCCGGGCGGCGGCCGCCGCCCCTCGCGAGGCTGGCGCCGAGGCGGCCGAGCCCGGCCCGCTCGCCGGCAGCGCCGACGCGGCCGTGCGGCGGCGCCGGATCCTCGCGGGCGCCGCGGCGGCGGTGGTCGTGCTGGCGGCCGTGCTGCTGTGGCCCGGCCGCGTCTTGACGGGGGGCGACGACAAGAAGCCCGCGTCGGCCGATCGCGCGTCGGCCCCGATCTCCAAGAAGCGCCAGGGGTCGGCGGTGATCGCCCTGAAGGACGGCAAGACCCAGCTGCTCGTCCAGGCCGTGGGGCTCGAGCCGAGCACGCAGACCTCGGCATACCAGGTCTGGCTCTACGACTCGCGGACCAAGCGCAAGTCCCTGGGCGCGACGGCAACGGACAAGCGGGGCAACCTGCAGGTGCTCGGCAGCCTTCCCAGCGACTACAAGAACTGGAACTTCATCGACGTCACCTCGGTACAGGTGACGGGCCAGGGGTCCAAGCAGCAGGTGAAGACGGGGCCGTCGGTGCTGCGCGGCCTGCTGGAGCTTGCCAAGAAGCCGATCGAAACCGGCACCGGCAACAACAAGGCGACGGTGCTGGCGAACATCCCCCTGCAGCCGTTGCCCGAGTCCGGCGGATAGATGCAGCCCAGCCCGATGCGCTCCTTCGACCCGCGCCGGGTGGGGGGCCTCGAGTGCCGGGCCTGGGAGACGTACTACCGGCGCAAGTGGGGCGCCTTCCTGGTGGCCTCGATAGTGCTGGTGAGGGCGGCGTTCCGGATGAGCTGGCCGCGCACGCTCGTGGGCGCCTGGCTGGTGCTGCGGGCAAACCAGGTGTGGGCGCCGTTCCCGAACAACGACCCGGACGCCGCGCGGGCGCTGATGAGGCGCTTCTACCAGCTGCTGCGGCGAAGCGAAGCGGCGCAGTTCGACCCCACGCGCGCCGCGGAGCTGGAGGTGGAGTGGTGGCGGGTGCACCGCGAGCACCAGCACGCCGCCCTGGACGACCCGTCCGAGGGGCTGACGGCGGCGCTGCGCGACCTCTACGCCTATACCTACTCGGTGGATCCCGCCGACGTCCATCGGGCCGCGCAGCTGCGCGCGGAGGCGATGGACGTCTCCGATCGCTGGGTGGAGGCCGGCAGCGACCCCGACAACCCCCTGCTGGCCAACGAGCGCGCCCTACTGGTGCGCTCGTACGCGGCGCTGCTGGCCGCCGTGC
The DNA here is from genome assembly GCA_034664125.1 of Thermoleophilaceae bacterium. Lineage (GTDB taxonomy): Bacteria > Actinomycetota > Thermoleophilia > Solirubrobacterales > Thermoleophilaceae > JACVRW01. The sequence goes on from JAXDIG010000038.1 coordinate 78,644, forward strand.
ACGGCTAGGGCAACAGCTTCCCGGGGTTCATGATCCCGACCGGGTCGAGCCGCTCCTTGGCGGCTCGGATCAGGTCCACGCCGGCCTTGCCTATCTCCGCGGTCAGCCAGGGCGCGTGATCGCGTCCGATCGCGTGGTGGTGGGTGATCGTTCCGCCGGCGGCGACGATCGCGTCGCAGGCCGCGGTCTTGGCCGCCCGCCACTGCTCCAGCGCCGCGTCGGGCTCTTGGCGGGCCAGGAACGTGTAATAGAGCGACGCGCCGGAGCGGTACAGGTGCGACACGTGGCACATGACCAGCGGGGGCGTGCCGCGCTCGGACAGCGTCTTGCGCAGCGCGTCGCCGACCGCCGCGTACAGCCGCGGCAGATTGCTCCACGAGGTGGCCGTCTCGAGCGTCTCCACGAAGACACCGTGATCGAGCAGGGCGTCGCGCAGGTAGGGCCCCGCGTAGCGGCCGCGCAGCCAGGCGTCGCCGGGCCTGCGGCCCAGCCGCACGCCGCCGCCCGCGCGCAGCAGCGCCCCGGTGTGCAGCCGGCGCCGCTCCACGTCCTCCGCGTCGCCCTCGAAGCCCACGATCGCCAGGCACCCGCCCTCGTGGCCGCGCAGGCGCAGGTAGGCCTTGCCGGCCCGCTCGGCGGCGCTGCCCGACGACGCCAGGGCGAGCGACAGCCGCGTCTCCTGCTCGTCTGATAGTCGCACCACGTCGGGCGAGGCGTCCGCCTGCTCCATCACGCGCAGCGCCTCGTGGCCCTCGGCGAACGACCGGAACGACCAGCCCTCGTAGCGGCGCGCGGCGGGTAGCGCCCGCACTCGCAACGTGGCCTCGCAGATCACGCCGAGCACGCCCTCGGAGCCGACCAGCAGCTCGCGCACGTCGGGCCCCGCCGCGGTGCCGGGCACGGGGCGGCGCGCCACCTCCGCCGCCGGCGCGATCAACCGCAGTCCCTCGACGAGCTCGTCGATGCGCCCGTAGCCGGTCGACGCCTGCCCCGCCGAGCGGGTCGCCACCCAGCCGCCCACCGTCGAGTACTCGAACGACTGCGGGAAGTGGCCCAGCGTGACTCCCTCCGCGGCCAAGCGCCGTTCGGCCTCGGGCCCGAACAGCCCGGCCTCGAGGGTCGCAGTGAGCGATGTGCGGTCGACGCCGACCAGGCGATCGAGCCGGGCGAGGTCCAGGGAGACGACCGCCGGGAAGCCGTTGGCCACAGGGTCCACCCCGCCGACCACGCTGGTGCCGCCGCCGAACGGGACCACGGCCACGCGCGCCTCAGCGCAGGCGGCCAGCAGCGCCCGCACCTCGTCCGCCGACCCGGGCTCCACCACCGCGTCGGGCGCCCCGGCCAGGTTGCCCGTGCGCAGCCGGATCAGGTCCGGATAGCTGCGCCCGGCCGCGTGCCCGACCCGGGCGGCGCGGTCGTGGCGCACGTGGTCCTCCCCCACCACGCGCGCCAGCCGCTCGCGGACGGGTCGGTCGAGCCGCGGCTCGGGCAGCCGCACCTCGTCGAGCGCGACCGGCGGCGTGCGCGCGGACACGTCGAGGCCGAGCTCGGAGCGCAGCATCGCCAGGGCCTGCTCCGGGAGCGCCACGTCGTGGCCGTCCTCGCCCCACCCCCACCACCTCATCCGAACAGCCTTTCGAGGCCTTCTACCGCGCCGTCCACCTGGCGCCTGCCGGCGGCGCGGAACTGCAGCGGGGCGAAGCGCGCCCAGCCGCGCGGCTTCTGGTCGAGGGCGATCGCCACACGTGTGCCGTCCTCGGCGGCGGACAGCTCCACCGAAGTGGTTGCCTCCGTAAGGATGCGCTCGAAGGGCGAGTGCTCGACCTCTTGGCGCCAGACGAGCCGGCTCGGCTCCTCGGCGGCCACGCGGGTGAAGTCCATCCGCACGGACTTGCCCTTCGGGGAGGTCAGCACCGTCGTCCATGCCTCCGGCGTCGCCTCCTCCACGCGCGTCACGCCCGGCCACCAGCGCGGCAGCGCCTCAGGGTCGCTCACCACGCGCCAGACCTCGTTGAGCGACCCCGAAACCACCGTCTCGCGCTGCACGATCACTCCGAGTCGTACACGAGGAGCGAATGCACGTCGTAGCCGGCGAGCCGCTCGCGTCCGTGCAGGAAGGCCAGTTCGATCACGAAAGCGCATCCTGCCACGACTCCGCCCGCCTGCTCCACCAGGCCGCACAGCGCCCGCGCCGTACCGCCGGTCGCGAGCAGGTCGTCGTGCACCAGCACCCGCGCGCCGCCCCTTACCGCGTCCGAGTGCACCTCGAGCGCATCCAAGCCGTACTCCAGCTCGTACTCGACCGACGTCACCGCGCGCGGAAGCTTGCCGGGCTTGCGGGCGAGGATGAAGCCGGCGCCGGCCGCCGCCGCCACCGCGCCCCCGAGCACGAACCCGCGCGCCTCGGCCGACACGACGTAGTCGATTTCGCGCGAGCTCACGTAGTCCGCCAGCCTGTCCACGGCCTCGCGCAGCCCGTCGGGATCGAGGAACAGCGTGGTGATGTCGTAGAAGAGGATCCCCGGCTTCGGGAAGTCGGGGACCCTGCCGACGTAGCTGTCGAGGTCCAGCGTCAGCGCGCGAGCTTGCGCAGGTCGCGGATCAGCAGCAGGTGCTTGAGGTGAGAGGCGATCGCGGCCAGGTTCTCGAGCGCCTCGACGGCCTCCTTGCGGCGCTCCGGGTTGCGCGAGCGCAGGGCCGGCGCGAGGATTTGCTCCAGCAGGGCCGCCTCGCGGTCGGCCGACGTGCGGAATACGCGCAGGTTGCGACCGCCCACGCCGAAGCGCTTGAGCTCGGTCACGGCGCGGATGATCTCGCGCTCGGTGTCGTCGTAGAGCTGCTCGCCGTCGCGCCGCTCGCCCTTGATCACGCCGTAGTCCTCGAGCTCCTTGACCAGCGCCTGGTCGGCGCCGGTGTCCTCCAGCACGTCGTCGAGGCGGTAGAGCGAGCCGGGCCCCCGCAGGGCCACGGTGGCCCGCCTCGGCTGCCGCGCCTCGGGGGCGGTGCTCTGAGGGGCGGCCTCGGACTCGGACAGGCCGGACGCGAGCTCCTGGCGGATCACGCGCAGGGGCAGGAACTCGTCGCGCTGGAGGCGCAGGATCGTGCGCAGGCGGTCCACGTCAGCCGGCGCATAGAGCCGGTAGCCGCCCGGGGTGCGGCGCGGCGACAGCAGCTTCTGGTCCTCCAGGTAGCGGATCTTGGAGATGGAGATGTCGGGGAACTCGCGCTCCAGTTGCTTGACGACGGCCCCGATCGTGAGCGCCTTCTCCTTGCGCGGGGGCGGTCCGCTGGCGACGTCCGTGCTCATCGCTCGTCCAGGTAGGTGAGCTTGTACTTGCCCACCTGCAGCTCGTCGCCGTTCTGGAGGCGGTGCGACTCGATCCGGCGCCGGTTCACGTAGGTCCCGTTAAGGGAGCCGAGGTCGTCGATGTAGAGGCCGTCGCGGCGCCCCACGAGCAACGCGTGGTTGCGCGACACGGTCACGTCGTCGAGGAAGACCTCGGCTTCGGGGCTGCGTCCGATGGTCATGCGCTCGCTCGTGACGTTGAAGGCCTCCCCGGCGCGCCCGCCGCCCGCGCGGATCACGAGCGTGGCGCCCTCGTGGGTGACCTCCTCGAGGTCGACCGCCTTCAGGTCCCCGGACTCATCCACTTGGTAGACCTCGGTGGTGTCCCCCGGCTTGCCCGTCTCGGCGTCGCCGAGGAACGCACCGCACTTCTGGCAGTAGTTGGCGCCCTCCGCGTTGACGAAGCCGCACTCCGGGCAGTGCACGGCTACTCGACGTCTCCCTCCGAGGGCATGGCCTTGCCGGCGAGGATGTCGGTCAGCTGCTGCACGTCCGAGCCGCTGATCAGCGACTCGCCCTCCGCGTGCTTCTTGCGCAGCCGGTTCACGAGCTCCGCACGCAGGATGTCGATCTTTCCGTGCAGGATCCGCCGGCGGTATGAAACCTCCTGCTCCTCCTCGGTCAGCTGCTGGATGAGATCCTTCAGCTCCCGGTCGGAGAGGGCTCCGAGATCAGGGAATGTGTCCAAGGCGATCCTTTCGGCAAGTCGGGAGCCAGCGAATATAGCCGATGCTCAAGTAGAGGTTGAGCCTTTACGCAGGGCCTGGAGACCATCTTGCAGGTACAGCGCGGTCGCTGCAAGGGTGATGGCGAGCCCGAAGTACAGGAGCGCGTCCGATATCCAGGTGTCGGTGATCATGGCAAGCCCGAGCGCTCCCATCACCGGCCAGACCGCCCAGCGGCCCAGCATGTTCACGTTCAAGTCCATGCCGCGCCGCAGCGCCAGCTGCGTGAGCAGCAGCATGAACGCCTCCCGCGCTCCCAGCACCAGCAACGCCCAGCGCGGCAGCAGCTCGAAGTCCCAGGCCACGATCGCCCCCGCGAGCACGAGCAGCCGGTCGGTGAGCGGGTCCAGCAGAGCGCCAAGGCGGCTGTACTGGCCCGTGATCCGGGCCGCCATGCCGTCGAACCAATCGGTGGCGGCGACGAAGGCGAACAGGATCGTCGCGATGGTGTCGCGCCCATCGCCGGACTCCAGGGCGAGCACCAGGAAGACGGGGATCAGCAGGAGGCGGCCGATGCCGATCGCGTTGGGGATGGTCCAGGGATGCAGCGGCTCGCCGCGGCGCGTCTGCGGCGGCGGCCCGCCCGAGCGGTCCAGGCCGACCAGGCGGCGGAATGTCAGCGGCTGGCGGCCGCGCCTTCTCAGGGGAGGCTCGACCACAGCTCCGCGGCTGCGTGCACGGTGTCGGCGAGCGGCAGCGAGCGCTGCTCCTGGCCGCGCCTGATCTGCGCGTCGACCTGGCCGGCCTCCACGCCCCGCTTGCCGACCGTGAGCCGCAGCGGGCAGCCGAGCAGCTCGGCGTCCGCGAACTTCTCCCCCGCGCTGCCCTCGCGGTCGTCGTAGAGCACGTCGAAGCCGTCGAGGCGCAGCTCCTCGTAGAGGCGATCCGCAACGGTGCGCGCCTCCTCGCCTTCCTTGCCGAGCGTGATCAGCTCCACGTCGAAAGGGGCCAGCGCGCGCGGCCACGAGATGCCCTGGTCGTCGTGGTACTGCTCGATCGCCGCGGCGAGGATGCGCGCCGGGCCGATGCCGTAGGACCCCATCACGATCGGCTGCTCCTTTCCGTGCTCGTCCAGGTAGCGAGCACCGAGCGGCTCGGAGTAGCGCGTGCCGAGCTTGAAGATGTTGGCCACCTCGATCGCCCGCTCGATGCGGATCTCGCCGCCGTTGGCGCACCGGTCGCCCGGCTCGACGCGGCGCACGTCCGCCCAGGTCGCCTCGAAGTCGCGGCCGGGCTCCACGCCGCGCAGATGCAGGTCGGGCGCGTTGGCGCCCGTGACCAGCCCGTGCAGGCCGCGCAGCGCCTCGTCGGCCACCACGTCCACGCGCGCCCCCACGGGACCGATGAAGCCGGGCTCGGTGCCGAACAGCTCGCGCACCTCTTCGCCCTCGGCGGGCCGGGCGGGCGCCCCGAGCGCGTTCTGCAGCTTGATCTCGTTGAGGCGGTGGTCGCCGCGCACCAGCACCAGCACGGGCCCGCGGCCCTCGACGACCACCGGCAGCGCCTTGATCAGCGCCCCGGGCGGCACTCCCAGCATCGAGGCGACGGCGTCGATGGTGGTGGCCCCCGGCGTCTCGACCGGCTCGGGCGCGTCGAGCGGCTCGGGCAGGCCGTCGACCGGCTGCGGCGTTGCGCTCGCCACCTCCACGTTCGCCGCGTAGCCCGATTCCGACAGCGCCACGTCGTTCTCGCCGGCGGCGCAGGGGGCCATGTACTCGTGGGCGCCGGAGCCGCCCATCATGCCCACGTCGGCCTCCACGCGGTACCACTCGAGCCCGCTGCGATCGAAGATCGCGTCGTACGCCTTGATGTGCAGCGCATAGGACTCGTCGAGGCCCTGCTCGTCGCGGTCGAACGAGTAGGAGTCCTTCATGATGAACTCGCGCGTGCGCAGCACGCCCGCGCGCGGCCGCGGCTCGTCACGCTCCTTGATCTGGAAGTGGTAGAGCAGCTTCGGGAGGTCGCGGTACGAGCGGATCTCGCGCGACGCGTGGAGCGTGATGACCTCCTCGTGGGTCATCGCCAGCACCAGCTCCGCGCCGCGCCGGTCCTGCAGCTTGAACAGCTCGTCGATCTCGTAGCGGCCCGTCTTCTTCCATGGCTCGGCGGGCTGCAGCACCGGCATGAGCATCTCGCAGGCGCCGATCGCGTCCAGCTCCTCGCGGACGATCTGCTCGGCCTTGCGGTGGGCGCGCCAGCCCGCCGGTAGCCACGTCCACAGTCCCGCTCCCACCTGCCGGGCCAGGCCGGCGCGCACGAGCAGGCGGTGCGAAGCCGCCTCGGCGTCGGCGGGATCCTCGCGCGTGGTGGGCAGGAAGTAGCGGGAGAGGCGGGTCACCGGGGGGCGACTATAACCGCGCCGGGCTCAATTTCTGGGGCAAACCAGCCGATCTATGACCAATGGAGGTCCTGCCTCGACAGCGCTTTGCGCTGCGCGTCTGCTGGTGTGCCGCCGCACTGCTGATGGCCGCCTTCACCGTGCAGGTCAGCACGGGCGCCGGGGGCGGCGCCGTCACGAGCCTGTTCCAGGGCTACCTCTACAGCGTCCTGCAGTTCGCCGGCGCCGGCTTCTGCCTGTGGCGCGCCGTGGCGATCCAGAAGGAGCGCCTGCCGTGGCTCGTCATCGGCCTCGGCCTGCTGAGCTGGGCAGCCGCGGACCTCGTCTGGAGCACAGCCTACGCGGACGACCCGAACGCCCCCTACCCGAGCATCGCCGACGCGCTCTGGCTGGCCTGGTACCCCGCCAGCCTCGTGATGCTCGTGCTGCTGGTGCGCTCGCGCCTGCGCAACGCACGCGGGAGCCTGTGGCTGGACGGCCTGATCGGCGCCGTGGCCACGACCGCGATCGCCGCGGCGGTCGTCTACGGCCCGGTCATCCACGAGGGCGGCGCCGGCGACCTCAGTCCCGCCGTCGTGACCGGTCTGGCCTACCCGGTCGGCGACCTGCTCCTGCTCGGCATGATCGTCGCGATCTTCGGCGTGTCGGGCTGGCGCCCCGGGCGCGCGTGGATCGTGCTCGGGCTCGGGCTCGCCGTCAACGCCGCGGCCGATGGCATCTACCTGGTCCTGACCGCGGAGGGCACCTGGCACGAGGAGTCGTGGGTGAACGCGCTCTGGCCCGCCTCTTCGCTGCTCGTCGGCTTGGCCGCCTGGCAGCCGATCAGGCTCGCCAGCGCTCCCAGGGACCAGAGCGTGCGGCTGGTGCTCGTCCCGGTCGTGTGCGGGCTCGTGTCCGTCGCGCTGCTGGCCTACGACCACTACTCGCACCTGAACGGGCTGACCCTCAGCTTGTCCGCCATCACCCTGCTGCTCGTGCTGGTGCGCACCGCGCTGGTGTTCGCCGAGAACCAGAACGTGCTGGCGCACAGCCGGCACGAGGCGCTGACCGACCCGTTGACCGGGCTGCGCAACCGGCGCAGCCTGATGAGCGACCTCGAGCACGAGCTGCCGGAGGCAACGGTCGAGCAGCCGCTGGCGCTTGCGCTGTTCGACCTCGATGGCTTCAAGGAGTACAACGACGCCTTCGGCCACCCGGCCGGTGACGGCCTGCTGGTGCGTCTCGGCGAGCGGCTGGACGACGCCGTGCGCGGCCACGGGTGCGCCTACCGGCTCGGCGGCGACGAGTTCTGCGCGATGCTCCACCCCGGCCCGGCCGGTCTGGACGTGCTCGTGGGGGCCTGCGTCGCGGCGCTGGGCGAACACGGCGAAGGGTTCGAGGTCACGACGTCGCACGGCGCGGTGCTGGCGCCGGCCGAGGTGACCAACGCGACCGAGGCGCTCCAGATCGCCGACCGGCGCATGTACGCGCGCAAGGGCGACCGGCGCCTCTCGGCCGGCCGCCAGACCCGCGATGTGCTCCTGCGCTCCCTCTCCGAGCGTCAGCCCGACCTGCACGTGCACCTGCGCGGCACGGCGGACCTGGCGCTGCTGGTGGGGCGCGAGCTCGGGATGCACGGCGATGAGCTCGACGACGTGGCGCGGGCCGCCGAGCTGCACGACCTTGGCAAGATCGCCATTCCCGACGCGATCCTCCAGAAGTCCGGCCCGCTCGACGAGACGGAGTGGGGCTTCATGCGACGCCACACGATCATCGGCGAGCGCATCCTGCTGGCGGCGCCTGCGCTGCGCAGCGTGGCGCGCCTGGTGCGGTCGAGTCACGAGCGCTGGGACGGAGACGGCTACCCGGACGGGCTCGCCGGCGAGCAGATCCCGCTCGGGTCTCGCGTCGTGGCGGTCTGCGACGCCTTCGACGCCATGACCAGCAACCGCCCCTACCGGCAGCGCATCGGAGAGCCGGCCGCGCTGGCAGAGCTGCTCCGCTGCTCCGGGTCCCAGTTCGACCCCGAGGTCGTGGACGCGGTCGCCCGCGTACTGGAGCGCGAGATGGCGGCGGCGGCAGAGGAGCGGCTGCGTCCGAGGGCCGTGAGTCCCGCGGCCTAGGGGCTCAGGCTCGCGTGAAGCGCCGGCCCTCGGTGGGGCTCGCGTCTTCGTCCAGCTCGATGCGCTTGGCCTTCGGCGCGCCCGCCATCGGCAGCGCCTGGCCCTCGTTCAGCGTCTCGCCCGCGGCCGCCGCGGCCTCCATGGCCGCCAGGCGCTCCGGGGTCAGCTCGCCCGCGTTCTCCTCCTCGATCTGCGAGAGCCATGCGGCGCCCTCGGCCGCCTTGCTCTCGTCGACCATCACGCGCCCGACGCTCAGTGACTTGTCGATCTCGGCGAACAGCTCGTCCACCAGCCGGTCCTGAGGCACCTTCCGCAGCGGCTTGCCGTGGGCGAAGATCAGGCCCTCGTTCTTGGCGCCTGTGATGCCGAAGTCGGCGTGCGAAGCCTCACCGATGCCGTTGACCGCGCAGCCGAGGACGGCGACCTCGATCGGGTCGTCGTAGGCGCGCAGGCGCTCCTCGATGTCCGCGACCACCGTGTCCATGTCGAACTGGAGGCGACCGCACGTCGGGCAGGCGATCAGCACCGGCCCGCGCTCGCGCAGCTTCAAGGCCTTGAGGATCTCCCAGGCGACCTTCACCTCCTCCTCCGCGTGGAACGTGGAGAGCGAGATGCGGATCGTGTCCCCCACGCCGTCCGCCAGCAGCGTGCCGAGGCCGACCGCCGACTTCAGCGAGCCCGACCACTTCGTGCCGGCCTCCGTGATGCCGAGGTGCAGGGGATTCTCGATCTTCTCCGCGAGCAGCCGGTTCGAGGCGATCGTGTTCGGCACGTTGGTCGACTTGATCGAAACCTTGAAGTCCTGGAAGTCCAGCCGGTCCATCAGGTCGACGTGCTCGATGGCGGCGGCCACCAGAGCCTCCACGGGGCTCTCTCGCTCCAGTTCGTGCAGATGCTTGGGCAGCGACCCGGAGTTGACTCCGATCCGCAGAGGGACGCTCGCCGCGCGCGCCTTCTCGACCACCTCGCCGGTCTTCTCGTGGCCGCCGATGTTGCCCGGGTTGATGCGCACGCAGTGAGCGCCGGCGTCGATCGCCTTGAGGGCCAGCGTGTGGTTGAAGTGGATGTCGGCGATCACCGGGATCGGCGACTCGACCACGATCCGCTCGAGCGCCCTCACGTCGTCGTCGCGCGGGACCGCGCAGCGCACCAGATCGCCCCCGGCCTCGGCGATCGCGTGGATCTGCCGCATGGTCGCCTCGAAGTCCGCGGTTTCCGTCTTCGTCATCGACTGGACCGCGACGGGCGCCCCGCCGCCGATCTTCACCCCGCCCACGTCGATCTGCCGCTTGGAGGCCACGGCCCAAGGGTAGTGGCCCGGCGGTACGGACCTAGCCGTACAGCGCCTCGATCTCCTTCTCGTACTTCTGGTGGATCGGCTTGCGCTTGAGCTTCATCGTGGGCGTGAGCTCATCGCCGCCGGGCTCCCACTCGGTCGGCAGCACCTTGTACCTCTTGATCTCCTCGACCCGCGCCATCTGCTCGTTGGCGGCGGCCACGCCGCGCTCCACCTCGGCCAGCACCGCCTCCTCCCCGTGCTGCTGGGCGAACGCGGGCGCCACGTCCGGGTCCAGGGTGATCAGCGCCACGTTGTAGGGGCGCATGTCGCCGATCGCGATCACCTGGCCGATCACCGGGCTGGAGGCCTTCACCTTCGCCTCGATGTTGGCCGGCGACATGTTCTTGCCGCCCGCGCTGATGATCAGCTCCTTCTTGCGGTCGACGATCTTCAGGTAGCCGTCCTCGTCGAACTCGCCCACGTCGCCCGTGTGCAGCCAGCCCTCGTCATCGATCGCCTCGCGGGTCTGGTCTGGCTGGTTGCGGTACCCGGGCGTGACCACCGGGCCGCGGATCAGCACCTCGCCGTCGTCGGCGAGCTTGATCTCCGCGCCCGGCGAGACGGGCCCGACGGTTCCGATCTTGATCCGGCCGGGCGGGTTGCAGGTCCCGTAGCCGGTCGTCTCCGACATGCCCCACAGCTCGGCCAGCGGCACGCCGATCGCGTGGAAGAACTCGATCACCTCGCGCGGCGTCGGGGCGGCTCCCACGTTCACGGACTCGATCTGATCCAGGCCGAGCCGCTCGCGGATCTTGGAGAGCACGAGCTCGTCCGCCTTGGCGTGCTCGGCGCGCAGCTCCGCGGGGATCGGCTCGCCGGCCTGCTCGAGCTTGACCTTGCGCAGGCCCACGTCGAGCGCCCACCGGGTCGCCTGCTTGCGGGCTTCGTCCTGCTCGGCCTCGACGCCGGCCTCGATGGCGGCCTTGAGCTTCTCCCAGATGCGCGGCACGGCGAAGAACCAGGTCGGCTTCACCTCGGGCAGGTAGGCCACCACCTGGCGCGGGTCGGGGCAGTCCGTCGTGGTGAAGCCGAGCAGCATCGGCAGGTAGTGCGAGCAGGCGCGCTCGGCGATGTGCGCCATCGGCAGCCAGGACACCACCCGGCCGTCGGCCGGGAAGGAGATCACCTCGTCGAAGCCCTGCACCGCGGCGATCAGGTTGGAGTGCGTCAGCTGCACGCCCTTGGGCGGCCCCGTGGTGCCCGACGTGTAGATCAGGGTCAGGGTGTCGTCGGGCTTGACGGCGCGCCAGGCCGCGTCGAAGTCGAAGCCGTCGCGCGCATGCGACTCCACGTCGATGCCGTCCTCGTCGTCGACCACGATCAGGTGCTCGACTCCCTCGAGGTCCTCCACCCGGTCGAGGAAGGCCTTCTCCGTGACGAGGATGCGCGCCTCGGCGTCCTGGAGCTGGTACTGGACCTGGTCGGGCGCGTAGGTGTTGTAGATCGAGAACGGCGTGGCGCCGAGGTGCAGCGCGGCGGAGTCGAACCAGTGGAAGTCGGGCCGGTTCGTGAGCATGATCCCCATGCTGGCGCCGCGGTCGAGCCCGAGTCCGGCCAGACCGGCCGCGACGCGGCGCACCTTGTCCGCGTACTCGCTCCACGTGATCGAGAGCTCGTCGTCGCGCAGCCGCAGGGCCGGCCGATCGGGGTGGGCCGCCGCCGTGAGCTGGAAGGCCTCGGCGACCGTGGACGCGTCGAGGCCCGCCGGCCTCTCCGCTCGGCGTGCGGCGCTTACCGTCATGTGCGGAATCTAACGAGCGTGCGCGCTCAGCGCACCTGGAAGCCCTCGCCCGACAGCCTGCTGATGTCGTTCGAGAGCCCGATCACGAAGATCAGGATCACGAGCATGAACCCGACCACGCTGGCCCGTTCCATCACCGAGATCGGTACCGGCTTGCGCCGCACCTTCTCGACGATCGCCCAGAAGATGTGGCCGCCGTCGAGCGGCAGGAACGGGAACAGGTTCACGATCGCCAGCGAGAGCGAGATGATCGCGAGGATGCCCACTACCTGGCCGATGTCGGTGAGAATCGTCTGGCGGGTGACCTCGTAGGAGCCCACCACGCCGCTGATCTCCTTGCGCTGCTCCGGGTTGATCAGGCGCGCGGGCAACTCCAGCGTGGCCTTGGTGATGAACCAGAAGCGGTTCGCCGTGGTGCTCAGCGCGTCGTCGAAGGGCAGCGTCTTGCGGGGTCCGGGCGCGTACGAGAAGCCCAGTCGTGTTCGCTTGGCCACCGGGTCATAGACGGGCGTCAGCCGGAACGTGAGCTCGCGGCCGTGGCGTACGACGGTTATCGTGGCCGGCCTCGCGGCCTTGCAGCCCTTCACGGGCTTCGCAGGGCATTTGTGGGTCGCGATCAGCTTGGACAGCCTCAGCGGGTCGCCGCGCTTGCCGTCGACCTCCACCAGCTTGTCGTGGGGCTTCAGCACCTGCGCCGCGGGGTAGCCCTTCTCGACCGTGCCGACCTTGCGCGAGCTCGTTTCCCCCCCGATCGCGAAGAAGAAGATGAACAGCAGCACGAAGGCGAGAACGAGGTTCACCGCCGGCCCGGCGGCGATCACCACGACCCGCTTCCAGACCGGCTGCGCGTGGTACGCGCGGTCGCGAACCTCCTCGGGCAGGTCCTCCGAGGGGTTCATGCCGCTGATCTTCACGTAGCCCCCGAGCGGGACCGCGCCGATCGCGTACTCCGTCTCCCCCACCTTCTTGCTCGCGATCGTGGGCGGGAAGAACAGCGAGAACTTCTCCACCCGCATCCCCACGGCCTTGGCGGCCGCGAAGTGGCCCAGCTCGTGCAGGATCACCAGGAGCGCGAACCCGACGAATGCGAGCACCCAGCTCACGCCGCCACCGTCCGTGCCACCTCACGCGCCTGCGTGTCGGCCTCGTAGAGGTCGCTGAAGTGGCGCACCGGCTTGGCGGGCAGCTCCTCCAGCGTCGACTCGATCACCCGCGCTATGCCGGTGAACGGCAGGTCGCCGCGCAGGAACGCGTGCACCGCCACCTCGTTGGCGGCGTTGAGCACGCAGGGCGCCGTGCCGCCGGCCGCCGCGGCCTCGCGGGCCAGGCGCAGGCAGGCGAAGGTGCCGGGATCGGGCGCCTCGAAGGTGAGCTGGCCGACCTCGGCCAGATCCAGGGCGGGCACCGGCACGTCGGCGCGGTCGGGGTGGTGCAGGGCGTAGGAGATCGGGACTCTCATGTCCGGGTACCCGAGGTGAGCGAGCGAAGCCCCGTCGTTGAGTTGCACCAGTGCGTGCACGATCGACTGCGGGTGGACCACCACGTCGAGCCGCTCGTAGGGGATCCCGAACAGGTGGTGGGCCTCGATCAGCTCGAGGCCCTTGTTCATCAGCGTGGCCGAGTCGATCGTGATCTTGCCGCCCATGTCCCAGGTCGGGTGCGCCAGCGCCTCCTCGCGCGTGACCGCGTCCAGGTCGGTGCGGCCGCGGAAGGGGCCGCCGCTGGCGGTCAGGACGAGCCTGTCCACGGTGCCCGGCCGCTGGCCCTCGAGCAGCTGGAAGAGAGCGGAGTGCTCGGAGTCGACCGGTATCAACTGCGCGCCGGTGGCCTCGGCCAGCGCCGTCACCAGCTCGCCCCCCACCACCAGGCTCTCCTTGTTGGCCAGCGCCAGGTCGATGCCCTCACCCAGCGTTGCCACGGTGGGCCCGAGCCCGGCCGACCCGACCAGGGCGTTCAGAACGAGGTCGCAGTCGGTGTCCGTGATCAGCTCGACGAGCCCCTCGGCGCCCGACAGGACGGCGGTGTGCTCGCCCGCGCGGGCCGCGGCGTCCGGGTCCGCGAGCGCCACGCGGTCCACGCCGAAGCAGCGTGCCTGCTCCAGCAGCAGCTCCCAGCTGGCCGCGGCGGCCAGGCCGACCACCTCGAGCTCTTCGCTGCGCTCGACCACGTCGAGCGCCTGGGTGCCGATCGAGCCCGTGGACCCGACGATGACGATTCTGCGCACCCGGCCCAGTCTAGGAGCCGGCGTGAAGCACTCCGAGCAGCGCCTCGACGACGCGCGGATCGAGCTGCGTGCCGGCCACCCGCCGCAGCTCCACCTCGGCCTCCCCAGCGGGCAACGCGGTGCGGTACGGGCGCTCGCCCGTGATCGCGTCGTAGGTGTCGCAGGCGAACAGGATGCGCGCCCCGAGCGGAATCTGCTCCCGCGCGAGGCCGTCGGGATATCCCGTTCCGTCCCAACGCTCGTGCGCGGCGCGCACCAGCGGCAGCGCGTCGGCGAGGAAGTCGACCGGCGACAGGATTCCCTCGCCGATCAGCGGGGTCCGCTCGACCGCCGGGCGCTCGTCCTCGGTGAGCGGCCCCGGCTTGTTGAGGATCGCCTCGGGCACGCCCAGCTCGCCGATGTCGTGGAGCGTGGCGGCGTAGCGCAGCGCGCTCAGGTCCGCCTCCGTCAGCCCGAGCTCGCGCCCGACCGCCTCACAGCGCCGCGTGAGCGAGGGGGCTCCGTCGCCCCGGGCTGCCCGCGCGTCGAGCGCCGCCTTGAGCGCCTCCGCCGCGCCCCGCTGAGCTCGCTCCAAGCGCTCGTGCAGCTCCGCCGAGCGCAGGGCGCCGGACAGGTGATGGGCGGCGGCGCGCAGCATGCCGGCGTCGCCGTCGTCGAAGGCGTCGTACTCGGTCGACTGAAGGCTGATGGCGCCCCACCGCCTGCCGTCGACGACGAGCGGCACGTCCAGCTCCGAACGGATCTCCGGGGTCGCCTCCGTGATCGCGTAGTCGGGCTCGCGCGTCACGTCGGAGGCGAGCACAACGCCTCCCTCGCGCAGGCAGCGCCCGACCAGTCCGCGCTCGAGCGGCTGCGTGTACCCCCGCACCTCGGGGCGCGCGAACGCGCCCGCCCCCGCGGCCAGCTCCACCACACCATCGTCGCGCAGGCGGAAGATGGCCGTGGCCTGCCCTCCCATGGCGTCGTGGACGGCGCGGACGGCGGCATCGACCATCGGCTGCGCCTGCGTCTCGTCCGCGAGACACGCGCCGAGCACGCCGGTCAGGTCTGTCTGGCGCATCCAGCGGTCGCGCAGCTCCGCGCCCTTGCGCGCCGACCGGGGCGGGATGGCCGCGCGCAGCAGCAGCGCGGCCTCCACGCGCCCCTCCTCCAGCGGGGCCGTTCGGCCGTCCGCGTAGAGCTCCAGCAGCCAGGTGAGGTCGGGGTCCGCGGCCGCGGCCGCCAGGACGCTGGTGCGCCCCATCAGCTCGAGCAGCGCCCGCTCGGCGCGGTCGGCGGTCTGGTCGTCCACCCGCGCCACGAACGCGCCGGCGCCTGCTTCGATCAGGCGGGCCGTCGCGGGGTACTCGTCGATCGAGTACACGTCGTTCTCGAGGCTCAGGTGCAGGCCCTCGAGGCGCTTGTCGCGCCCGTCGGCAATCGAGACGGTGTGGATGGTGTCGCCGCCCGCCGGCGCGAAGGAGATCGCCCACGCGGCGGTGTTGAGCGCCTCTGACATGGCGACCGCGACCGCCTCGATGCGCTCGAGCGGGCCCTCTCCGGCCAGGTCGTCCGCGAAGCGCGCGGTCAGCTCCTGCACCGCGTCGCGCACGCGCTCCTGCGTGGTGCGCCGCAGTGCGCGGCGCTCCGGGTTCAGCGCGACGTCGGAGGCACGCGAGCCCGCCATGAAGACCTGCCCGCCGCCATTGCGCTTGGCGCGGTAGAGAGCGGCGTCCGCCGCACGCATCAGCTCGGCCAGCGTGTCCACGCCGCGCCCGAGCGCGGCGGCGCCGCAGGAGATCAAGATCGAGCGCCCGTCCTCCTCGGCAAGATTCTCAAGCGTGGCACTCGCGAGCACGCGGGCATCCTCGAGGTGCGCCCCCTCCATGACCACGCAGAACTCGTCGCCCGAGAGGCGCCCGACCAGGTTGCCGGGACGCGCCGCGGCCGCGGCCACCAGCGCCTCCGCGATGCGCTGCAGCGCACGGTCGCCGGCATCGTGGCCGGCCTCGTCGTTGATGACCTTCAGCTCGTCCACGTCGCACAGCAGCACCACCAGCGGCACGTCGCGGTCGGCGGCGCGCGCGACGGCGCGCTGCAGCCGCTCCTCGAGCGCGCGCCGGTTCGCCAGCCCCGTGAGCGGATCCTCGTAGGCCAGCCGCGACACGCGCGAGAACAGCTCGGCGCGGCCGATCGCCACCGCGAGCTGGCCCGCCACGGTTTCGAGGAAGCGGACGTCCTCGCCGCGGAAGCGCGGCTGGCCCCGCGCGGTGGTGGCGTAGACCTCGCCCCAGGCCTCCCCCTCCACGAGGATCGGCACACCCACCTCGGATTCCTTACCGAGGCGCATGAGGCGCAGAGCGGACACCTCGTCGATCTCGGGCGAGTCCACGGAGGCGAAGTAGGCCACTCCCTCGACAACCAGCCGCTCCGTGGTCCGGTCGTCGGCCAGCCGATGGATCTCGTTGGCGGGGTAGCGCTCCTCCGCCGGGCCCAGGTCGCCGACGTTGATGATCGTGCGCAGCATTCCCTCGTCGCGCTCCCAGCGGCTCACCGAGAGCGACGCCGCCCCGATCGCGGCACGCGCCTCCTCGGCGGCCACCTCGAGGACCTCCTCCAGGTCGTGCGCCCCCGCGGCCGCGGCCGCGACTCTCAGCAGCGCCTCGCGCTCAGATCCAGCCTGGCCGATACTCGGCGCAGCGGCGATTCCCCTGGCGGGCTCCACATGGAGAACATCGGGCGAACGGCCCCATGGCTTGAGAGAATTCGCGCCTGATGCGCTTCGGCATCTTCTACGAGCACCAGAACCCGCGGCCATGGAGGCAAGAGCGCTCCGAGCACGCCCTGCTGAAGGACGCCCTGGCCCAGGTGGAGCTGGCCGACCGGCTCGGCTTCGACTACGTCTGGGAGGTCGAGCACCACTTCCTGGAGGAGTACTCGCACTCCTCGGCGCCGGAGGTGTTCCTGGCCGCCGCCGCGGCGCGCACGCGCGACATCCGGCTGGGACACGGCATCGTGCAGATCCCGCCCGCGGTTAACCATCCGGCGCGCGTGGCGGAGCGGGTGGCCACGCTCGACCTGATCTCCGACGGGCGCGTGGAGTTCGGCACCGGCGAGTCGTCGTCCGCCGCCGAGCTGGGCGGTTTCCTGATCGACCGCACCCGCAAGCGCGAGATGTGGGAGGACGCGATGGACGCGATCGCCCGCATGTTCGTCGAGGAGCCGTTCGCCGGCTGGCAGAGCGAGTTCTGGAGCATGCCGCCGCGCAACGTGGTTCCCAAGCCCTTCCAGAAGCCGCACCCGCCGCTCTGGGTCGCGTGCAGCCGGCGGGAGACGATCCAGTTCGCCGCCCGCAAGGGCATCGGCGCGCTCTCCTTCTCGTTCGTGGAGCCCGAGGACGCCGGGCGCTGGGTCGAGGAGTACTACGAGCTGATCGAGTCCGACGAGTGCGTGCCGGTCGGGTTCGACGTCAACCCCAACGTGGCGGTCGTCCTGCCGATGATGCTCCACGAGGACGAGGCGACCGCCATCGACCGCGGCATCGACGGCGCTCACTTCTTCGGCTACTCGCTGGCGCACTTCTACGGGATGGGCCAGCACCGGCCCGGCCGCACCGTCGTGTGGGACGAGTTCCTCGCCAACCGCGACCAGCGCGGCTTCGCGCGCTCGCTGGTCACGCCCGATGCCGCCCCGCTGGCCGTGAAGATCATGCAGCACGGCCTCGGCTCGCTGCGCGGCGCCATCGGCAACCCGGAGCAGGTGCTCGACCTCTGTCGCCGCTACGAGGCGGTCGGCGTGGACCATGTGATCTTCGTGCTGCAGGCCGGTCCCAACCGCCACGAGCACATCTGCGAGAGCCTGGAGCTGTTCGCGCGGCTGGTGATGCCGGAGTTCGCCGACGGCCGCGAGCAGCGCGAGCGCGCCAAGGCCGAGCACCTGGCCGGCGCCGTCGAGCGGGCGCTGGCTCGTCGCGCGCCTGCGCGCGAGGCGCCGCCCACGTATGTGATCGACGAGCCGGCGGAGCTGGAGCGGGCGGCCCGCGCTCGCCGCGAGGGCGGCCTGCGGCGCCGGCTCGGCGAGCTCGGCGAGGAGGCGCGCCACTCCCTGCGGCGGCAGGGCCAGGGCGCCATGGCACGACTGGTTCGGGGAGCGAGCGACGACCAGCTGGAGCGCCGCTTCGGCGGCGATCTGGCGCAGCGCGCGATCTTCACGTCGATGGCGAGGCAGTTCGAGCCGAAGCTCGCGTTCGGGTTCGAGGGCGACATCGCCTACGAGCTGACCCACCACGGCAACGGCAAGGCCCCGTCGCTCTGGACGGTGCGCGTACGCCACGGCGCCGCCACGGTCGTCGGTGGCGTGGAAGGCTCACCGGCCGTGACGTTCAAGCTGAGCGTTCCGGACTTCGCCCGCCTGATCGCCGAGGACGTCGATCCCCAAGAGCTGCTCTTCTCGGGGCGCTTCGACGTGGAGGGCGACCTCACCCTCGCCACGCGCGTGCCGGAGATGTTCGGCGCGCCGCCGCAGTTCTAGTCGTCGTCCTCGTCGCGGTCCGGCCGGTACCCGTAGGCGGCCTCGCGCACGGCGCGCTCGTTCTCGATCGCCGCGCCGAGCGCGCCACCGAGGGTCGCGAGCGAGCTGGTCAGCCAGGCCAGCTTGAGGTACTGCCCGACCCCAACCTCGTGGCCCAGCTCGTGGCTGAGCACCCCGCTGGGGATCAGGGCCGCCCCGCCTCCGAGTGTGAGGGCGAAGAGCGCGACGTAGAGGCTGCCGACACCGAGGACGATGGTGAGGGCGGTGGCGAGGTTGATCAGCACCACCCTCCGCCGCGCCCCCGCCGCCGGGCTGCGCTCCCACAGGTCGTGGATGACGATCAGGGACACGCAGGTGGTCAGCAGCGAGCCGGCCGTGAGCGCCGCCAGGCGTACCCAGCTGCTGCCGTTCGCCAGGTGCCAGACGCCCGTGGACGCCAACGCCAGCGCCCCGGTGCCGAGCGCGCCCACGAGCGCGCGCGACAGCCCGGCGGTGAGCTGCCAGGGCCGGTTGGCCCGCACCATGCCGAGCAGGAGCCTGAGGCTGCCTGGGGCCGCCGGCGCGACCTGGGTGATCGTCTCGTCGTCGCCTCCCAGCAGCTTGTCGACGAGGTGCGCGACGGCGTCACGCAGGCGGTCCTCGAGGTCGATCGGGCCCAATGCCGGCACGGACACGATGCCGACGCCAAGCGACACGCTCACATGCGCCTTGACAGGCCGGCGGCCCAGCAGGAGCGGCAGGTCGGTCAGGCAGATGGCCAGGTCCCACCCCGCCCGCAGCATCCGCCGGCGGACGATCTTGACGAGATCCACATCCGGCTCGGGATTGAGCGCGCCGACGTGCTCGTCCACGTCCACCGCCACCTCGGCGCCGGGCATGCGCCGGCGCAGCTGCTCGGCCAGCTCCTCGGCGAGGTCGGCAGCCACCCCTGGGGCCGCCAGCAGCCCCAAGACCAGGGTGCCCTCAGCCTTCGTCGCGGCGAACGAGCTTGAAGAAGGTGCTGTCGTCGCCGTCGGCCTTCTGCTCCTGGTAGAGGAACGCGAGGCCACGCTCGTCGAAGATACGGAACCACTCGTCCCACGAAACCTGCTCGAGCGACTCCTCGCCGGCGCCGCCGGGGAAGTCGATCCGCAGCACAGCGCCGTCCCCGTCCTCGGTGCCGCGCACGATGGCGGGCTTCCCGCCGTGCTCCTCGACCCAGCGCCGGATCTCGTCGTGGTCGGTGGTGGTGCGACTCTTGGATTGTGTATCGGAGGCCATGCGGCCCTCAATAGGCCGGCGTCACCCGTAGCCCAACCCGACCGCGGCGTAGTAGCCGACCACGATCGTGAACAGCACCGCGTCGAGGCGATCGAGCACCCCGCCGTGGGCGCCGAACAGCCTGCCGGTGTCCTTGACCTGGAGATCGCGCTTTATGAGGGACTCGAACAGGTCGCCGAGCGGGGCGGTGATCGCCACCAGGAAGCCGATCAGCAGCGCGTCCCAGCCGGTCAGCCAGTCCTGGTAGAGGCCGGCGCACCAGAACGCCAACGTCCCCCCCACCACGCCGCCGACCAGCCCCTCGAGTGTCTTGTTCGGCGAGATCAGCGGGGCGAAGGGCGAGCGCCCGTAGCCGCGCCCCACGAAGTACGCGAACGTGTCGCCGATGAAGGTCGCGATCAGGACGTCGAACACGAGCCCCATGCCCGTGCGCACCGTGTCGCCACCCTGCTCGATCGACAGGTCGCGCAGCCAGATCGCGTGCACCATCGGCAGCCCGATCCAGAGCACGCCGAACATGGTCGCCGCGATCGCCCACGACACGTTGGCGCGGCGCGGTCGGGCCAGTGCGAGGAAGAAGGTCACCGGGAAGGCGGCGACCAGCACCATCAGCACGTGGCGAGGCTCCCCGTAGAGAGCGGCGGTGAGCAGCGCCACGAGCGTGAGGAACCCGGCCAGCGCGGGCGGGCGCACGCGCTCCATCAGGCCGTACAGCTCGCCGAGCGCGACCACGCCCAGCACCGCGAGGCCGAGCATGAACACCTCGCCGCCCTTCCAGACCATCACGATCGCGATCGGCGCCGCGACCAGCGCCACCAGCACGCGGGCCCCGAGGTCGGAGCCGCCGCGACGCTCGGGCGGCGCCTGGCGGCGGCGCGGCGCGTTCGTGGTCGTCACGCGCTACCTCGCTCCGAACCGGCGCCGGCGCGCCGAGTACTCCTCCAGGGAGGCCTGGAACACCTCGCGCGTGAAATCGGGCCACAGCTCGTCGCGGAACACGAACTCGGAGTAGGCGAGCTGCCAGAGCAGGTAGTTCGAGATGCGCTGCTCGCCGCTGGTACGGATCAGGAGATCGGGATCGTGCATGTCAGGTGCGTAGAGGTGGCGCCGGAAGTCGTCCTCCGTATCCCCAGTGAAGTTTCGCGCCGCGTCGACGATCTCCGCCCTGCCGCCGTAGTTGAAGGCCACGAACAGGGTGATCCGGTCGTTGGCCGCCGTCGTCCGCTCGGCCCAGTCCATGCGCCGGATCAGCTCGGCCTCGAGGCCCTCGCGGCGGCCGACGAAGCGCATGCGCACGCCCTCCTCGTCGAGCTCGGGCGTCTCCCGCTCGATGCGGGCGGAGAACATCGCCATCAGGCCATCGACCTCAGCCCGCGGGCGCGTCCAGTTCTCGGTGGAGAACGAGTAGACGGTGAGCTGTTCGACGCCCAACTCGACGGCGTCCTTCAGTCGCGCCTTGACCACGTCGGCGCCGGCCTCGTGGCCGGCCAGGACGGGCAGCCCGCGGCGCTGTGCCCAGCGCCCGTTGCCGTCCGTGATGATCGCGACGTAGCGTGCCCCGGCGCCGCCTGGAGGCGTCACACCTCGAGGATTTCGGCTTCCTTGCCGGCGAGCGCGGTGTCGATCTCGGCGATCTGCGCGTCGGTCAGCTTCTGCAGCTCCGACTCGGCCCGGTGCTCGTCGTCGGAGCCGACCTCGCCCTCGTTCTTGAGCTCGCGCAGGTCGTGCATCACGTCGCGGCGGATGTTGCGCACCGCCACGCGACCCTGCTCGGCGATCCCGTGCACCACCTTGACCAGCTCGCGCCGGCGCTCCTCGGTCAGCTCGGGGATCGAAAGCCGGATCACCTGGCCGTCGTTCGACGGCGTCAGTCCGACGTCGGACTCGAGGATCGACTTCTCGATCGTCTTGATCGAGTTCTTGTCGTAGGGCGTGATCGTGAGCAGCCGCGCCTCGGTGGCCGAAACCTGGGCGAGCTGCTTGAGCGGCGTGGTGGCGCCGTAGTAGTCGACGTCGATGCGGTCGAGCAGGTGAGGCGACGCGCGCCCGGTGCGCACCGTCGAGAACTCGGCGCGCGTGGAGTCGACGGACTTCTTCATGCGGCCTCGTGCCTCGTCCAGGAAGTCTGTAATCAGCTCGTTCATGCGCTGCTCACCACAGTCCCCACCCGCTCGCCGCACACTATCCGGTCGATGTTGCCCTCGTCGTCCATGTTGAACACGTAGATCGGCACGCCGTTGTCCATGCACAGCGACAGCGCCGTCGAGTCCATCACCGTGAGCCGCTGCTCGATCGCCTCCCGGTGGCTGATCTCGGGGATGAACTCCGCGGTCGGGTCCGAGCGCGGGTCGGCGGTGTACACGCCCTCCACCCCGTTCTTGGCCATCAGCAGCGCCTCGGCGCCGATCTCGAGGCCGCGTACGGCGGCGGCGGTGTCCGTGGTGAAGAACGGGTTGCCGGTGCCGGCCGCGAAGATCACGACGCGGCCCTTCTCCAGGTGGCGGATCGCGCGGCGCTGGATGTACGGCTCGGCCACCTCGCGGATGTGCAGCGCCGACAGGACGCGCGTGACCGACCCGGCCTTCTCGAGCGCGTCCGCCAGCGCCAGCGCGTTGAGGACCGTGGCCAGCATCCCCATGTAGTCGCCGGTGGCGCGGTCCATCCCGGCGGCCGCGCCCGACAGCCCGCGGAAGATGTTCCCGCCGCCCACCACGATCCCGACCTGCACGCCGCGCTCGGTGACCCCGGTGATCGCTCGGGCGATGGCGGCGAGACGCTCGGGGTCGGCTCCGTAGGGGAGGTCGCCCATGAGCGCCTCGCCCGAGAGCTTCAGCAGGATCCGCTGGAAGGCCACATCGCGCGCAGCCGGCCGAGCCGGCTGCTTGCTCCCATCGCCGGGCGTCACTCCTCCCCGACCTGGAACCGCTCGAAGCGGCGGACCACGATGTTCTCGCCGGTGTTTGCCGCCAGCTCCGCACGCAGCTCCTCGAGCGTCTTGCCGCTGTGCTTCTCGTCGTTGATGTGCGACTGGTGGAGCAGCACGACCTGCTCGAGCCACTTGTTCAGGCGGCCCTCGACGATCTTCTCCTGGACGTTCTCGGGCTTGCCCTCGGCGGCGGTCTGCTCGCGCAGCACGCGCAGCTCGGCCTCCTTGTCCTCCTCCGGGACGTCCTCGTCGGACACGTAGAGCGGGTTCGCCGCCGCCACGTGCAGCGCCACCTCGCGGGCGAACTCCTGGAACTGCTCGGTGCGGGCGACGAAGTCGGTTTCGCAGTCGACCTCCACCAGCACGCCGATCTTGCCGCCGGCGTGGATGTAGCTCGACACGACGCCCTCCGCCGCGGTCCGCCCGCCCCGCTTGGCCGCCGAGGCCTGCCCCTTCACGCGCAGGATCTCGATCGCCTTGTCCACGTCCCCGCCGGACTCCTGCAGGGCGGACTTGGCGTCCATGATGCCGGCCCCGGTGCGGTCGCGCAGAGCCTTCACGTCTTGTGCCGTAACAGCGGTGCTCAACTTCTTACCTCTCTAGGAATCGTCGTCGGGATCGAACGTGCGGCGCTCGCGCGGCGCCGCGGCGCCGGCGACCGTCTCGGGGCGGGTGCCGCTCGGCGTGGCGGGCTCGTCCGCTGAGAAACCGGCCTCCTCGGACTCGCGGCGGGCGCGCTCCTCGGCCTCCTGGCGCTCGCGGTCCTCCTGCTCGCGCGCCGCGCGCTCCTCGGCTTCGCGGCGCTCCTGCTCCTCGCGCTCGCGCCGTGCGCGGTCCTCCTCCTCGCGGAACTGGCCGCGGCCGGCGGACGCCACGTCCCCGATCGCCTTGGTGATCAGGGCGCAGGAGCGGATCGCGTCGTCGTTGCCGGGAATGACGTAGGTGATCCCGTCCGGGTCGCAGTTGGTGTCGACCAGGCCGATGATCGGGATGCGCAGGCGCTCGGCCTCGCGGATGGCGATCGCCTCGGTCTTGAGGTCGATCACGAACATCGCGTCCGGCGGGCGCTGCATGTTCTTGACGCCGCCCAGGTTGGCCTGGAGCTTCTCCAGGTCCTTGCGGGCGGTGATGCGCTCGCGCGTGGGCAGCAGCTCCAGCTGG
>JAXDIG010000015.1:0-86490 GCA_034664125.1 Thermoleophilaceae bacterium
ACCCCGCGCAGCACCTCGAATGGGTTGGGCCACCGACCCGGCTGGTAGAGGTCCTCGACCTCGAAGCGCTCGGCGAGGATGTCGCGGTCGATCGCGACGAAGCTCGCCTCGCGCGAGTGCACGTAGAGCAGCCTCACGCCGCGACCGGCTGGCGGGCCTCGACGAAGGCGTGGTGCCACTCGGACAGCTCGAGCAGGCAGTAGAGGATGCTCTTGTGGTCGGCCCGGCCGCGGCGGTGCTCGGCGACGAGGCGGCCCACGGCCTCCGGCTTCAGGACCGAGGCGAGCGGCTCGCCGGGCGCGTAGCGGCGCTCGACCTCCTCGCCGAGCGAGGCGCGCAGCCAGTCGTCGTAGGGGGTGGAGAAGCCGTGCTTGGGGCGCTTGGCGATCTCGGGTGGCAGCAGGCGCTCCACCGCCATGCGGTGCAGGCGCTTGCCCCGGCGCGGGCGCACGCGCGAGCGGGCCGGGATGCGCTCGACGAAGCGCATCAGGTCCACGTCGAGGAAGGGCACGCGCAGCTCGAGGCTTGCCGCCATCGACATCTTGTCGTTGCAGATCAGGATGCCGTCGGGCAGGAACATGCGGGTGTCGAGGTAGAGCGCCTGCTCGAGCAGGCCGCGGCCGGCCACGTCACCGAGCACCGAGCGCGCCGACTCGAGGCGCTCGTGCTGAGCCTCGCCTGATCGCGGTCCCAGCAGGTCGGCCCGCACGGGCGCGTCCGTGATCTCCACGAGGCGGAGCAGGCGCTCGGTGTCTCCGCGGCCGCCGAGCAGGTGGGCGGCGCGCCGGGCACGTGCGGCGCGCGGGAGCGCGCGAGCCACCGCGGCGGCCGGTGTGGCGAGCGCTGCCGGCGCGAACCGGAGCCGGTCCAGCACGGCGGCCGCCTGGTGACGCCCGTACCCGCCGTGCGGCTCGTCGGCGCCCTGGCCGGCGAGCACGACCTTGACGCGCTCGGCGGCGAAGCGCGAGAGCTGGGCGAGGGCGGGCGCCGAGGGGATGCCGCAGGGCTCCTCGAGGCGCGGCATCGCGGTGGCCAGCTCGGCGAGGAAGTCGGTTTCGACCATCGCGGTGTCGCGGTGGTCGGTGCCGATCAGGCGGGCGCTCTCGGCGGCGGGGGCGCGCTCGTCGAGCAGGCCGTCGTGGCCGGGGAACCCGATCGTGAAAGTGCTGGGCGGCTGGGGCGAGCGCTTGGCCATGGCGGCTACCACGGCGGCCGAGTCGACGCCACCGGAGAGGAACGCGCCGTAGGGCACGTCGGACATCATCTGGCGCTCCACGGCGTCGGTGAAGCGCTCGGCGAGCAGGTCCGCCAGATCCTCGTCGGAGAGGTCGGCGTGCGGCTCGCCGGGCGGCTCGCGCCAGGTTTCGACGCGGGGCGCGCCGCCCTCCTCGGCAACCAGCGTCGACGCCGCCGGCAGCTTGCCGATGCCCTTGAAGAGCGTGCGTGGCGCGGGGACGAAACGGCAGGCGAGGTAGTGGTCGAGCGCGGTGCCGTCGAGCTCGGGCGCTGCCAGGCCGGCCTGGAGCAGCGCGCCGATCTCAGACGAAACCGCGACGCGCCGTCCGTCGCTCACCCAGTAGAGCGGCTTGACGCCGAACTCGTCGCGAGCGGCGACGAGCCGCTTGCGGCGGTCGTCCCAGAGCGCGAAGGCGAAGATGCCGTTGAGGCGGCGCACGCAGTCGGGGCCGTGCTCCTCGTAGGCGTGCAGGATCGCCTCGCAGTCCGAGCCGGTGGCGAAGCGGTGGCCGCGCTGCTCGAGCTCGGCCCGCAGCGAGCGGTGGTTGTAGATCTCTCCGTTCGCGATCAGGGTGACGGCCCCGTCCTCGGAGACGAACGGCTGGTCGCCGCCGGCGACGTCGATGATCGCCAGGCGCGTGTGGGCGAGCGTCGTCGGGCCGATGCGCCGGACGGCGTCCCCGTCCGGGCCGCGGTGGCGAAGCGCCTCGACCATGCGCTGGGCGGCGTCCGAGCGCGCGGCGCCCGCCGGATCGAGGATGGCGCCGATGCCGCACATGCGCCCGCATCTTGGCAGGGCGCTCCGTTGTCTCTCTTTTGTCACACCCGCCTCTGGAGCCGTGCGTCGCTCCCGCGCAGCATCCACCTCCTGGCAATCCACCGACCTGGGAGGTCGAACATGTACCGCCTCATCGGACTCGCCCACGTGCAGCTGCTGCGCGCCGGCAGGGCGCTACGCGAGAGCCGCGGTCAGGGGACCGTTGAATACGTCGCGCTGATCCTGCTGGTGGCGCTCGTGATGGCCGGGGTGGTCGCGGCGATGAAGGGCTTCCGCAGCGACGACGGCAAGGAGCTCGGCGACGTGATCGTCGGGAAGATCAAGGAGGCCGTGCGCAAGGTCCAGTTCTGAACCTTCACATAGTGGCGGCGCCGCCGGTCGTCAGGAGCGCTATCTTGCATTTTGCGTGCAGCAATGTTACGCATATAGCTAGGTCGATTCCCCATTTGGGGCAGAACTGCCGGCTCGCCACGGACGGCTTCACTTAACAGCTCCGTCCCGACGAAAGCCATTGCACGAGCCGTATGGCTCCTCGGCAGGAGACAGCCCCCCGGACCCCGTCACTCCAGTCGGAGCCGGTCCGGCGCGGCGGCGGAGCGCCGTGGAAGCTCTGGGCGCGCATGGTGGTCGTTTCCGCCCTGGCGGTCACGTCCGCCGTCCTGCAGACCGCGTGCACGCCGCCCCAATGCGCGCCGCCGGCCAACGACACGGTCGCCGAGAACTGCCAGCTGGGCAGCCCGCCCAGCGAGTGGGACGTGCAGGGCAGCGGCGATCCGAGCATCCAGGGGTTCGCCACCGAGATGAGCGTCGACCAAGGCGGGCGCGTCGACTTCAAGGTCAAGACCGACGCCCCCGACTATCGGCTCGACATCTATCGGATGGGCTACTACTACGGGAACGGGGCCCGCAAGGTGGCGACAGTGCAGCCGTCGGCGCCGCTGCCGCAGACCCAGCCTGCCTGCGACCAGGAGGCATCGACCGGCCTTGTCGATTGCGGCAACTGGGCCGTGTCGGCCTCATGGCAGGTCCCCGCCGGCGCGGTGTCCGGCATCTATTTCGCCAAGCTCGTCCGCGAGTCCGGACCGCCCGGAGCGAGTCACGTGACGTTCGTGGTCCGCGACGACGACGGCGCCTCCGACGTCCTGTTCCAGACGTCGGACACCACCTGGCAGGCCTACAACCGCTACGGCGGGAACAGCCTCTACGCGGGAGGCCCTGGGCAGAACCCCGGGCGCGCGTACAAGGTCAGCTACAACCGGCCGTTCAGCACCCGGGGCACCGAGCCCGAGGACTCCGTGTTCAACGCGGAGTACCCGATGGTCCGCTGGCTCGAGAGCAACGGCTACGACGTGAGCTACTCGACGGGCGCCGACAGCGACCTGCGCGGCGCCGAGATCCGGGAGCACAAGGCATTCCTGTCGGTCGGCCATGACGAGTACTGGTCACGCGCGCAGCGCGACAACGTCAAGGCCGCGCGCGACGCCGGGGTTCACCTGGGCTTCTTCAGCGGCAACGAGGTCTTCTGGAAGACGCGCTGGGAGAACAACCACCGCACGCTCGTCTCCTACAAGGAGACGCACGCCGGCTCAAAGATCGACCCGCAGAGCAACGTCTGGACCGGCACGTGGCGCGACCCGCGGCCGTTCAACCCCGAGGGGCCCGAGCCGGAGAACGCGCTCAGCGGGAACATCTTCATGGTCAACTCCGGGACGGCCGCCATCAAGGTGCCGGCGGACGACGGGAAGATGCGCCTCTGGCGGGGGACCAGCGTGGCCAGCCAGGCGCCGGACCAGACGGCCACGCTGGCGGACGACACGCTCGGGTACGAGTGGGACGAGGACCTCGACAACGGCGCCCGCCCCGCTGGGCTGTTCCGCAACTCGACAACCACGGTGAACGGTGTCGAGAAGCTCCAGGACAACGGCTCGACCTATGCGCCCGGGACGGCCACGCATCATCTGACCGAGTACCGGCACGGCAACGCCCTCGTCTTCGGCGCGGGCACGATCCAGTGGTCCTGGGGACTGGACGGCCGCCACGACCGCGGCGGCTCGACGCCCGATCTCCGCATGCAGCAGGCCACGGTCAACCTGTTTGCCGACATGGGGATCCAGCCGGGCTGGATCCAGGCCGGGCTCGCGGCCGCGAGCGCCTCCTCCGACCACACCGCGGCGCAGTCGACGATCACCTCGCCGACCAACGGCCAGCTGCTCGCCCAAGGCACGGCGACGACGATCGCCGGCACGGCGAGCGACAGCGGCGGCGGCGTCGTGGGCGGCGTGGAGGTGTCGGTGGACAACGGCGCGACGTGGCACCCCGCGACCGGGCGGGGGGACTGGCGCTACACGTGGACGCCGCAGGACGCCGGGCCGGCCACGATCCGCAGCCGGGCCGTCGACGACAGCGGCAACCTGGAAACCCCATCTAGCGGCGTGCCGGTTGCGGTTGGCGCGGCCTCGCCCGCGGTTTGCCCGTGCTCGATCTTCGAGGACGAGCAGCCCGCCGAGGCGGCCGACGCCGACAGCCAGGCCGTCGAGGTCGGGGTGAAGTTCCGCTCCGACGAGGACGGCTTCATCACCGGGCTGCGCTTCTACAAGGGCGCCGGCAACAACGGAACCCACGTCGGCCACCTGTGGAGCGCCGGCGGCCAGCAGCTCGCGGAAGCCACCTTCGCCGGTGAGTCGGCCTCGGGGTGGCAGGAGGTCACGCTCGACACCCCGGTCGCGGTCACCGCGAACACCACCTACATCGCCTCCTACCACGCGCCGGCCGGCCACTACGCGTTCAACTCCCAGTACTTCGCCACCGGCAAGCACAACCCGCCGCTGCACGGCCTGGCCGAAGGCACCGACGGGCCGAACGGCGTCTACAAGTACGGCGCCAGCGGCAGCTTCCCGACCGACACCTTCAACAGCGGCAACTACTGGGTGGACGTGCGCTTCGAGCGAGTGGTCGCGCCCGACATCCGCGCCCCGCAGATCGCGGCGGTTTCGCCGCCGGCCGGCGCGGCGGACGTCGACCCCGATGCCAGCGTCACGGCCCGCTTCGACGAGCCGATGAACGCCTCCACCATCAACGGCAACACGTTCCGCCTGCGCGGACCGGGCGGCGGCCTCGTGGCCGCTGCCGTCAGCTACGACGCGGGCACCCGCACCGCCCGGCTGAACCCGGACGCCGCGCTGTCGCGGTCGACCACCTACACGGCCACCGTGCAGGGCGGACTGCCCGCGCCGGCCGTCGAGGACGCCCACGGCAACCGCATGGCCGCCGACAGGACGTGGTCGTTCACGATCGCCGACCCGCCGCCGCCCCCACCGGACGAGGGACCGGGCGGGCCCGTGCTGGTGATCAGCGCCGCGGGCGATCCGTTCGGCCGCTACTACGCGGAGATCCTGCGCGCCGAGGGGCTCAACGAGTTCACCGTGACGGACATCGCAAACGTCACGGCGGCCACGCTCAACGCCCATGCGGTCGTCGTCCTGGCGCAGACGGCGCTGAGCGCCGCGCAGACGTCGCTGCTCGAGAACTGGGTGCAGGGCGGCGGCAACCTGATCGCCATGAGGCCCGACGCTCAGCTGGCGAGCCTGCTGGGCGTGACCGGCGCGGGCGGGACGCTCGGCAACGCCTACCTGAAGGTCGACAACGGCTCGGGCTCGGGCGCCGGCATCACGGGCCAGACCATCCAGTTCCACGGCACCGCCGACCGCTACACCCTCTCCGGCGCGAGCGAGGTGGCCCGGCTCTACGCCGACGCGAACACCGCCAGCGCGAACCCGGCCGTCACGCTGCGCGACGTCGGTGGCGCCGGCGGGCAGGCGGCGGCGTTCACCTACGACCTGGCGCGCTCGGTGGTGTACACGCGCCAGGGCAACCCCGGCTGGGCGGGCCAGGAGCGCGACGGCCAGGACGGGCCGATCCGCTCCGACGACCTCTTCTTCGGGGCCAAGACGGGCGACGTGCAGCCGGACTGGGTGAACCTCGACAAGGTCGCCATCCCGCAGGCGGACGAGCAGCAGCGTCTGCTGGCCAACCTGATCACGAGGATGAGCGCGGACCGCCAGCCGCTGCCGCGTTTCTGGTATCTGCCGCGCGGCGAGAAGGCCGCCGTGGTCATGACCGGGGACGACCACGGCAGCGGCGGGACCGACGATCAGTTCGAGAAGTTCAAGCAGGAGAGTGCGCCGAACTGCTCGGTCGCCAACTGGGAGTGCGTCCGCTCGACCTCGTACGTCTACGCGAACACACCGATCACCGATTCGCAGGCTGCCGCGTACCAGGCCGAGGGGTTCGAGATCGCCCTGCACGCCAGCACCGGCTGCAACAACTTCACCCCCAGCTCGCTCGACTCCGACTTCGACACGCAGCTCGCGGGCTTCGCGTCGACATGGCCGAGCCTGTCCGCCCCGCGGACGAACCGGACGCACTGCATCCCGTGGAGCGATTGGTCGAGCCACCCGAAGGTCGAGCTCGACCACGGCATCCGCTTCGACACGAACTACTACTACTGGCCCGGGGCCTGGATCCAGAACCGGCCCGGGATGTTCACCGGTTCCGGCATGCCGATGCGCTTCGCGGACCTGGACGGCTCGCTGATCGACGTCTACCAGGCGACCACGCAGATCACCGACGAGTCGGGGGCCGACATCCCCGCCCACATCGCCGCGCTGCTGTCGAACGCGCTCGGCCCGCAGGGCTACTACGGCGTGTTCACGGTGAACATGCACACGGACTCCCTCTCGGACGGAGCCGACGCGATCGTCACGGACGCGCAGTCCCGCGGCGTGCCGGTGGTTTCGGCGCGCCAGATGCTCACCTGGATCGATGGGCGCAACAGCTCCTCGTTCGGTGACCTCGGGTGGGCCAACGGCCACCTCAGCTTCACGATCGCGCCCGCCGCGGGCGCGAACGGTCTCGAGGCCCTGGTGCCGGTGCACTCGGGGGCGGGAGATCTGTCCGGCGTCACCCGCGCGGGCGCCCCGGTGGCCACGGAAGCCCGCACGATCAAGGGGATCGAGTACGCCGCGTTCACAGCCGCGGCCGGCGCCTACGTCGCCACCTACGAGCAGGCGGCAGCAAGCTTCGTGGACGACAGCGTGGCGGACTTCGGGGCCGGTACGCCGGGAGCCGACACGGCGGTCGGCGCCAGCGGAGACGGGGCGGACGGCGAGGTCCAGCTGCACCCAGCCGTGGGCGAGGAGTTCGGCGGCGGGGCCCTGCCGGGCGACTGGTTCGCGACGCCCTGGGAGAGCGGCGGTGGAGCGACCGTGTCCGGCGGCTCGCTGCACGTCAACGGCGCACGATCGGGCACGAACGGGGCCTTCGGACCCGGACGCACGGCCGAGTTCAGCGGCACGTTCGCGGCTGCCCCGTTCCAGCACATCGGCTTCGGGGTGGACTACAACGACCCGCCGTGGGCGATGTTCAGCACCGGCGGCGGGTCCCTGGCGGTGGGCCTCTACGCGCGCACGGCCGGGCCCTCGACGACGAACACGGCGATCCCGGGCGTCGATCCCACCGTGCCGCACCGCTACCGCATCGTGTGGAAGGCGGCGAGCATCGCCTTCTTCGTGGACGGGATCTTGGTCGCGACGCACGACGTCGGCATCTCAGGCGACATGCGGCCGCTGGCCAGCGACTTCATCGCCGGCGGCCCCGAGGTGGCGGTGCAGTGGCTGCGCATGAGCCCGTACGGGGCGCCCGGGACGTTCCTCTCACGCGTGTTCGACTCCGGGCAGGCCGGCGCCGACTGGCTGACGCTGGCGCGGAACGCATCGGTTCCGGGCGCGGGCGCGCTCACGCTCGCCACCCGCTCGGGCAACACGGCCGCGCCGGACGGCAGCTGGTCGGACTGGGAGCCGGTCGGCGCGGGCAACGCGATCGCCAGCCCCGACGCCCGCTACCTCCAGTACCGGGCCGCCATGTCGACCGGCGACGACACGGCCACCCCGACGCTGGAGCGCGTCACCATCGGCTACCGCCCGTAGGCCGGTGCGGGCGCGGCGCCCCGCGCTCCGCCGCGCCTGCCACCATTGCGCCCGTGGCGACCCCCGCTCGCTCCCTGCCCGTCGCCGTCTTCGACTCCGGCGTCGGCGGGCTCACCGTGCTGCACGAGTGCCTCGTGTCGCTTCCGCATGAGGACTTCCTCTACCTCGGCGACACCGCCCGCTTCCCGTACGGCGACCGCGCGCCCGACCAGCTCGCCAGGTTCGCGCGCGAGCTCGCCGGCATCCTGCTCGACCGCGGGGCGAAGCTGCTCGTCGTGGCCTGCAACTCGGCGACCGCCGCGGCGCTGCCCGCGCTGCGTGACGAGCTGGAGCGGCGCGTCCCGGTGGTCGCCGTTGTTCGCCCCGAATCGCGCCTGGCCGCCGCGGCGACCACCAACGGTCGCGTCGGCCTGATCGCCACTCCGGCGACGGTGAAGAGCGGCGCCTACGCCGAGGCGCTCGCGGAGGAGGCACCCGCCGCGGAGCTGCACGCGGTGGCGTCCGCCGAGCTCGCGCCCCTGATCCAGGAGGGCGGCGAGGTGGACCACCGCACCCTGGCCTGCGTCGAGGGCGCCTGCCGCCCGCTCAAGCGGGCGCAGGTCGACACCGTGATCCTCGGCTGCACCCACTACCCGCTCGTGCGCCCGGTGCTCCAGCGCGAGCTGGGCCGGCGCGTGACGATCGTCAGCTCGGGCGAGGCGATCGCCGCCGAGGTGGAGGCCAGGCTGCGCGAGGCCGGCGTGGAGAACGACGAGCACCGCCGCGGCAAGTACCGCTTCCTCGCCACCGGCGACCCCGAGCAGTTCCGCCGCGCCGGCACGCGCTTCCTCCAGCTGCCGATCGGGAGCGTCGAGCACGTCGAGGTAGCGGGCAGCCCGGGTAGGAAGGCCGCATGAGCAGCGAGCCGCGGCGCGACGGCCGCTCGCCAGACGACCTGCGTGACGTCAACATCGTCACCGGCTTCGTCGGGACCGCCACCGGCTCCGCCCTGATCGAGGCCGGCGGCACGCGCGTGATCTGCACCGCCAGCGTCGACGAGGAGGTCCCGCGCTGGATGGCCGGCCAGGGCAAGGGGTGGGTCACGGCCGAGTACGGGATGCTGCCCGCGTCCACCGGCGAGCGCAAGCGGCGCGACGTCTCGAAGGGCCGTCCCGACGGGCGCACGGTCGAGATCCAGCGGCTGATCGGGCGCTCGCTGCGTGGCGTGATCGACTTCAAGGGGCTCGGCGAGCGCACGGTGTGGATCGACTGCGACGTGCTCGAGGCCGACGGCGGCACCCGCTGCGCCGCCATCACGGGCGGCTACGTGGCGCTCGAGCTGGCGCTGCGGCGGCTGGTCGACCAGGGCAAGCTGGCCGCCGTGCCGCTGTCGCAGTCGGTGGCGGCGGTGTCCTGCGGCGTGGTGGGCGGGCGCGCCCTGCTCGACCTCGACTACTCGGAGGACTCGACCGCCGAGGTGGACGCGAACGTGGTCATGACGGGCGACGGCGGGCTGGTCGAGGTGCAGGCCACCGCCGAGCGCACCCCCCTCTCGCGCGCCTCCCTGGACGAGCTGCTCGCCCTGTCGGCGTCCGGCATCGAGCGGCTGCGGGTGGCCCAGCAGGAGGCCGTCGGCGCCGCTAGTTCCTAGCGGTGCGCCTGATCCTCGCCACCCGCAACGAGCACAAGCTGCGCGAGCTCGTCGAGTTGATGCGTCCGCACCAGCTCGAGCCGCTGCCGGGCGATGTCGAGCTGCCGCCGGAAACCGGCACCACCTTCGCCGACAACGCGCTCGGCAAGGCCCGCGCCGCCGCCGCGGCCACCGGGCGTGCCGCGATCGCCGACGACTCGGGGATCGAGGCAGCGGCCCTGCAAGGTGCCCCCGGGGTGTGGTCGGCCCGCTTCGCCGGCGATCACGCGACCGATGAGGAGAACCTCGCGAAGCTGCTGGGCGACGTTCCGCCTGACGGCGACACGCGAGTGGCGTACGTTTGCGCCATGGCCTTCGTCGAGCCCGGCGGGGCGCAGGAGGTGGTGCACGGCCGCTGCGAGGGAAAGCTCACCCATGAGCCGCGCGGCAGCGGCGGCTTTGGCTACGACCCCGCCTTCGTACCCGACGACTATCCCGGCGACGACCGCACCATGGCCGAGCTCGACCCACAGGAGAAGGACGCGATCAGCCACCGCGGCCGCGCCGCGCGCGAGCTGGCGATCCGGCTGGCGCGCGCCGAGGAGCAGGCGCGCCCGCGCGGCCCGCTCGGCGACCTGTTCAGGCGGCGCGGCCGGTGAGCTCGATCGAGGACAACCGCGCCAGGCGCCGCACGGCGCTGCTGAGCGTCGGGGCGGCCGTGCTGCTCGTGGCGGTCAAGCTCGTCACCGGGCTGGTCACGGGCTCCCTGGCCTTCGTCGCCGAGGCCGTTCACTCGGGCACCGACCTGGTCGCTGCGCTGCTCACCCTGTTCGCCGTGAGGGTCGCGATCCGACCGCCCGACCGCGAGCACCACTACGGCCACGGCAAGGCCGAGCACCTCGCCGCGCTTGGCGAGAGCGCGTTCCTGATCCTCGTGTCGGTGGCGATCGCCGGCGAGTCGCTGCGACGGCTGATCAGCGGCGAGGGGCACAGCGTCGAGGCGGTGTGGTGGGCGTTCGCCGTGCTCGTGGTGGTGATCGCGCTGGACGCCTCGCGGGCCGTGGCCAGCCGTCGCGCCGCCCAGCGCTTCGGGTCGCCGGCCTTCGCTGCCAACGCCCTGCATTTCGCGTCCGACCTCGCCGGATCGGTGGCGGTGCTGATCGGGATGATCTTCGTGGCCGCCGGCGAGCCCACGGCCGACGCGGCGGCGGCCGTGTTCGTCGCCGTGCTGGTCGTGGCCGCCGCCCTGCGGCTGGCCCGGCAGTCCGTGGACGTGCTCATGGATCGCACGGAGGCCGAGGCCGAGCAGCGCATCCGCTCGGTGCTCGCCAGGCTCCACGAGCCGGTGGAGCTGCGCCGGATCCGCGTCCGCCACGCCGCCGGCAGGCATTTCGCGGACCTGGTGCTCGCGGTGCCGCCCGACGCGGGCCTGACGCAGGCCCACGCCATCGCGGACGAGGTGGAGCGCGTCGTGGAGGAGTCGCTGCCGGGTGCCGACGTGGTCGTCCACGTCGAGCCGAGCGAGCCGTCCGGCGACCTGCGCGAGCGCGCCACGGCGGCCGCGTCGAGCGTGCCCGAGGTGCGCGAGGTGCACAACGTGCGCGCGATGCACCTGCCCGACGGCTACGAGCTGTCCCTGCACGTCAAGCTGCCGAGCGAGCTGTCGCTGACGGAGTCGCACGGCGTGGTCGAGCGCCTCGAGGGCCTGATCCGTGCCGCCATCCCCGAGCTTCGCAACGTCCACACCCACATCGAGCCGCTGGCGGGCACCGACTGGGTGCACCGGCCCGCCAGCGACGACACGACCACCGAGCGCGCCGCCATCGAGGAGATAGTCCGACGCGTGACGGGCGCGGCTCCCGCGGCGGTTTCGTTCCGCGACGGGGAGGACGGCCGGATCGCGCTCGTCACGATCAGGCTGCCGGGCGACCAGCCGCTGCCCTCGGCGCACCGAAACGCCGGCGCGATCGAGGAGGCCCTGCGCGAGCGCTTCCCCTCGCTCGCCGACGTGATCGTGCACACCGAACCGCAGGAGGCGGTCGACTCGGCGCCCCGAATCGAGGGACCTACAGCAGGTTGACGGCCGCCGCGACGCCGACCGCCAGCAGCACCCCCGCATAGCCGTAGTAGCCGTTCAGGAGCAGCAGGAGGGCCGCGATCAGGCAGATCCCGACGGTCACCAGCCACGAGATTCGGGACAGGGGCACGCCGGTATTCTGACGTGATGGCAGGGACGCTCACCCCCGAGCGGACCGCGCGGCGGCTCTGCGAGCTCTCGGCCGACGCCCGCGCGGCCGTTCTGCTGGACGCCGCCGGCGCCCCCGCCGGCTTCCACGGAGTCGCGCCGGACCGCTCCGGCGACTTCGCCGAGCTGGCGCGCCAGCTGTTCGAGGCGGTCGACCGCGCCTACCGCGACATGCCCGGCGGCCCGGCCGAGCAGGCCGAGGTGCAGGTGGACGGCGGCACGGTCTACGCGTCGCGCACGCCCAAGTGGACGCTCGCCGTGGTGGCCCGGCGCACGGCGCTCTCCTCGCTGATGCTCATGGACCTGCGCGCGGTGCTCGGAGAGCTCGAGTTCGGAGTGCCCATTCGCCGCTCCACGGCTGCCGCCGCGGAGGCCGCGGCGGTTGAGGCGACCGAGGAGGCCGCGGCGCGGGAGTCGCCGGTGCCGGAGCTGGGAGCCGAGGAGGAGTGAGGGAGAAGCGCAAGGGGCCGATCGGCCGCGCCGCCGGGATCGCCGAGGGCGTGGCGGCCACCGTGCGGCGCATGCAGCGCGAGCGCGAGCCGCGCGTGCTTGTGTACGACCAGACCGGGTACGCGCGCCTCGTGCAGCCCGACGGTCGCGGCTACGAGCGCCTGCTGGCCACGGCCGACCGGATGGTCGAGTTGGTGGACGAGTCCGACGCCGAGGCCAAGCCGCGGCTCGGCACGCGCCGGGCGGCCCGGGAGGCTCCCCCCGGAGACGAGCCGTGAAGCTCGTCGCCCCGACGCTGGCCGAGCGTGTGCTCGAGCGCGCGCTGGCTCGCGGGGGCGACTTCGCCGAGCTGTACGCCGAGGCGCGCCACGGCTTCGCCATCTCCCTCGACGACGGCCGCGTGGAGCGCCCCCAGGGCGGCCGCGAGCGCGGCGCGTGCGTGCGAGTCGTGCACGGCGACTCGACCTACTACGGGCACGTGGATGGGCTGGCCGAGGAGGACCTGCTGCGGGTGGCCGAGTCGGCCTCGCAGGCGCTGCACGACCAGGCCCGCGAGCCCGCCCGGCTGAGAGCCGCGCGGCCGGCCGAGGGACATCCGATCGAGGTCCGCCCCGAGGAGGTGCCGGTGGAGCGGAAGGCGGACGTCCTGCGCGCCTGCGACGAGCGTGCGCGCGGCCTGGCGCCCGAGGTGGCCCAGGCGCGCATCGGCTACGCGGAGGCGCGCCGGCAGGTCGAGGTGTTCAACTCCGAGGGCCGCGCGGCGGCCGACGACCGCACGCGCGTGCGCCTCAGCGCCCAGGTCGTGGCCAGGCGCGACGGCCGCGTGGAAACCGGCAGCGACACACGCGGCCGCCACGCCGGCTGGGAGCTGATCGCCGCCGAGCCGGAGGCGGTCGCCGAGATGGCGGCCCGCCGCGCGCTGACCCTGCTCGACGCCGTGGACGCGCCGACGGGGCGCCTGCCGGTCGTGGTCGGCAACGCCTTCGGGGGCGTGCTCCTCCACGAGGCCGTCGGGCACGGGCTCGAGGCCGACGCCGTGCAGAAGCGCGCCAGCGTCTACGCCGGGCGGCTCGGCGAGCAGCTCGCCGGCGCCTTCGTAACGGCCTACGACGACGGCCGCAGGCAGAACGAGTGGGGCAGCGACGGCACCGACGACGAGGGCACGCCCACGCGCCGCAACACGGTGATCGAGGAGGGCCGGCTCGCGGGTTACCTGTATGACCTGGTCACGGCGCGCCGCGACGGGGTCGAGTCGACCGGCAACGGCAGGCGCGAGTCGTTCCGCCATCTGCCCATGCCGCGCATGACCAACACCTACTTCGCGCCCGGGGAGGCCACGCCCGAGGAGCTGATCGGGGAGATCGACCGCGGCCTGTACGCGGTGTCGTTCGGAGGCGGCCAGGTCGAGCCGGCCACCGGCGACTTCGTGTTCGGCGTCTCCGAGGGCTACCTGATCGAGGACGGCAAGGTCACGTCACCCGTGCGGGGCGCGACGTTGGTGGGCAACGGCATCGAGGCGCTGCGCGCGATCGACGGCATCGCCTCCGACCTCGACATCGCGAGCGGCTACTGCGGCAGGGGCGGCCAGTCGGTGCCCGCCGGGGTGGGCCAGCCGCACGTGCGCATCCGGGAGCTGACCGTGGGCGGCACCGCGTGAACCTGGACGACGTCGCCCGGCGGGCCGTCGAGGCCGCAACCGGCGCCGGGGCCACCGAGGCCGAGGCGTGGGTCGAGGAGGCCACCAGCCGGCGCATCCACGTCTACGACGGCGAGGTGGAGAGCCTGAGCGACGCCGGCGGCCGCGGCGTCGGCGTGCGCGCGTTCGTCGACGGGCGCGAGGGCTACGCGTACGGAACCGACCTGTCGGAGTCGGGCATCGCCGACGTGGCCGGCGCCGCCCGGGCCGCGGCCGAGGCGGCCGATCCCGACGAGTACGGCGGTCTGCCCGAGGAGTTCGGAGCTACGCCCGTCCAAGGGCTGGCCTCGCCGGCGCTGCGAGAGTGGTCGACCGAGCGCAAGGTGGAGCTGGCGCTGGCGGTGGAGCGCGCCGCCCGCGCACGCCCGGGGGTCACGCAGGTGGAGAACGCCGTGTACTCGGACGCCGACGGCGTAGTGGCGCTCGCCAACTCGCGCGGCTTTGAGGCCGGCTACGACGCCACCCAGGCGTGGGCCTACGCCTCGGCCTTCGCCGGCGAGGGCGCCGACCTGATGACCGGGCTCGGGGTTGGACTGGCCCGCGACCCGGAGGCGCTCGACCCCGA
Organism: Thermoleophilaceae bacterium; assembly: GCA_034664125.1. Lineage (GTDB taxonomy): Bacteria > Actinomycetota > Thermoleophilia > Solirubrobacterales > Thermoleophilaceae > JACVRW01. The sequence continues at coordinate 14,564 of JAXDIG010000015.1, forward strand.
GGCGATCGGCGGCGAGGCGGCGGAGCGCGCCCTGGCGCTCGTCGGCGCGCGCCAGCCCGAGAGCCGCCGCTGCCCGGTGGTGCTGGACGCGTTCGTGGCGGCGTCGTTCATCGGCTTCAACGGCTCGATGCTGTCGGCCGAGGCGGTCCAGCGCGGGCGGTCGCTGTTCGCCGACCGCGAGGGCGAGGAGATCGCACACGCGGCGCTCGCACTCGCCGACGACGGGACGGATCCCGAGGGGCCGTCGAGCGCGCCCTTCGACGGCGAGGGCTCGCCGAGCCGGCACACGCCGCTGATCGGCGACGGCCGGCTACTCACGTTCCTGTTCGACGCGCGCACGGCGCGCAGGGCGGGGCGGGCGACCACCGGCAACGCGACCCGCGGCTCCTATAGGTCCCCGCCTTCGGTCGGAACGACCAACCTGGTGCTCGAGCCCGGCTCCCTCGACCTCGAGGGACTGTTCCGCGAGGCCGGCGACGGCCTGTTCGTGACCGACGTGGCCGGCCTGCACTCCGGCGTGAACCCGGTGTCGGGAACGTTCTCCGTGGGTGCTTCCGGGAGGCTAATCGAGGGCGGTTCGCCGGGGACGCCCGTGAGGGAGCTGACCATCGCGAGCGACCTCGTCTCGATGCTCCAGGCGGTGCGCGAGGTGGGGTCGCAGACGCGTTGGGTGCCCTTCGGGGGCAGCGTCAAGGCGCCGCCGATACTGGTCGCCGAGATGGCTGTCTCGGGCGCCTGAGCCCCGTTTTTGGCGCTCCAGACCGGTTTCTTGGCCCGGAAACGCACGTAAGGAGCGTGCTTTTCCGCTCTGGAAGGGAAAAGTCCGCTCCTGTCGTCCGCAGGCATTGTTACGTTGCGGCCGATTAAGTTGCCCCCGGCAAGGAGGAAATCGTGACGAAGTCCGAGTTCGTGGACCAGGTTGCCGAGCGCTCGGGCCTGGGGAAGGGTGACGCCGAAAAGGCCGTCAATGCAGTTCTGGAGACGATCGAAGAGGTCCTCAGGCGCGGCGGAGACATCAACTTCACCGGCTTTGGGAAGTTCACAGTCGCCGATCGCGGCGCCCGTCAGGGCGTGAATCCGCAGACCGGCGAGCGGATCCAGATCGCCGCAAGCAAGGTGCCGCGCTTCAGCGCCGGCTCCGCGCTGAAGAAGGCTGTCAAGTCCTCCATGTAAGAACGACGGGCCTGGAGTCGCGACCTTGACCGGGGGTTCGCGACCGCATTTCTGCGACCGGCTTGCGGCGCTCGTTGAGGAGCGCCGCAGCCGTGTCGTACTTGGCCTGGACCCCGATCCGGCCTCCCTCTGGCCGGAGGCGCTGGGGAGGTTCGCCGGTGCCGGTGCCGGCGAGAGCGGCCACCTCGCGCGGATCCACACGGCGGAGGCCGTCGCCGACCACTGCCGTGCCGCGATCGTGGCGGCCGGGCCGGCGTGCGTGGCCGTGAAGCTCCAGCTCGCCTGCTTCGAGCGCCTCGGCGCTCCCGGCTGGGAGTCGCTCGAGCGCACCGCCGCGGTCGCCCGCGATCACGGTCTGCTCGTGCTCGCGGACGGCAAGCGCGGCGACGTTCCGGTCACCGCGCGCGCCTACGCGCAGGCGCTGGTGGGGGAGACGGACGGCCCGTTCGGCCCCGTCGCCGGGCTGGGCGCGGACGCCTTCACCGCCAACCCCCTGCTCGGGCGCGACTCGCTCGAGCCCCTCATCGAGGCCGCCGCGGCGGCGGGCGCGGGATGCTTCCTGCTGGTGCGCACGTCCAACCCGGGCGCCGCGGAGATCCAGGACGAGGGCGATCCCCCGCTGCACGAGCGGCTGGCGCGGCTGACCGACGAGCTCGGCGCCCCGCAGACGGGCGAGTGCGGCCTGTCGCTGGTCGGCGCGGTGGCGGGCGCCACCCAGCCCGGGCTGCTCGGGCGCCTGCGCGAGCTGATGCCGCGCGCCGTCTTCCTGCTGCCCGGCGTCGGCGCCCAGGGCGGGCGCGTGGAGGACCTGAAGGCGGCCTTCGCGCCGCATCCCGCGGCGGGCCTCGTGACCGCCTCCCGCTCGATCGTGAACGCCCACGCGGAGCGGGGCGGCGATCCGGCGGCCGCGGCAGCGGCGGCGGCCGAGGAGTTGCGCGCCGCCGCCTGGGACCTGTAGCCCGGGTCCGAACGTACCCTCCGCGCCCGCCCCGCGCTCTAAGCTCCGCGACGCCCGTTTGGGGGAGGACCGATGTACCAAGGACGACGACGAAGAGCCGCACGCCTGCTCGCCCCCTTGGCGCTGCTGCTCTCGGTCGCCGCCGTGGTCGTGGTCGTCCAGTCGACCAACTCGGGCGATTCCAAGGAGGGGAGCAGGAGCAAGAGCACCGGCGAGCAGAGCACCGCGCAGGACACCACCGAGAAGCCGCGCCGCGTCCGCCCCAACTACACCGTGAAGCTCAACGACACGCTCGGCCTGATCGCGGAGAAGACCGGCGTGTCGGTGGAGCGCATCCAGACACTCAATCCCGAGCTCGACCCACAGAACCTGATCGTCGGCCAGAAGATCAAGCTGCGGGAGTGAGGCGGACGGCCACACTCCTGCTGGCGCTGGGCGCCGTCGCCGCTCCGGCGCAGGCCCACGCCGGGAACCGCCCGCCCCCCGTGCCGGGCGCGAAGGCGGCGATCGTGATCGACGGTCGCGACGGCGACGTGATGTTCGCCAAGCGAGAAGGGGCGCGGCGCGAGATCGCCAGCACCACCAAGCTGATGACTGCTCTGCTCACGCTCGAGCGGACCAGGCCGCGCCAGGTGTTCAGGGCAGCCGACTACGACGCCGCGCCCGTCGAGTCGCAGATCGGCCTGAAGCCCGGCGAGCGGATGCGCGTGAGCGACCTGTTCGAGGCACTGATGTTGGAGAGCGCCAACGACGCGGCGGAGACGCTCGCGGAGGGCATCGCCGGCTCGCGCGCCCGTTTCGTGGCGGAGATGAACAAGCGCGCCGCGCAGCTCGGCCTCCGCGACACGAGCTACGCGAACCCGATCGGCCTCGACGACCCGTCCAACTACTCGACCGCGCGTGACCTCGCCAGGCTGACCTTGGACCTGATGCAGCAGCCGCGCTTCGCGCACGTGGTGGACATGCCAGTGGCGCAGCTCGAGTCCGGCGCGCGCCCGCGCGTGGTGGACAACCGCAACGCCCTGATCGCGGCGTACCCGTTCGTGAACGGCGTCAAGACCGGCCACACCACGCAGGCGGGCTACGTGCTGATCGGATCGGCCCGCAGCCGCGCCGGCGGCAGGGTGATCTCCGTGGTGATGGGCGAGCCGAGCGAGGCCGGCCGTGACGCCGACACGCTGAAGCTGCTGCGTTGGGGCCTCGGCCGCTTCCACCGCGTAAGGGTGCTGGACCGGAGCCGCCGGCTTGCGCGGGCGGACGTCGAATACCGCGACGAGCAGGCCGCGCTCGTACCCCAACGAGGGGCCATGTTGACGCTGCGCGACGGTCAGCGCGTACGGCGCGTGGTGGATGTCCCGGAGCAGGTGTCTGGCCCACTCCCACAGGGTGAGCGGGTGGGTTCGGTGACCGTGTTCGTCGACGGCGAGCGGGTACGCCGGGTGCCGCTGGTCACGGCGGCCGACGTACCCGGAGCGGGGACGCTGAGGGTGCTCGCCTCGGTCCTGGGGGGCCCCTTGACGGTGCTCGCCGTCCTCGCAATCCTCATCGGCATCGTCCTGTTGACCCTCCGCCTGCGCGTGCGGTTCAAACTGGTGAAGAGATGATCATCACCGTCACCCTCAACGCCGCCATCGACAAGACCCTCGCGGTGCCGAACTTCCGGCTCGGCCGGCGCCACCGCGCCGTCGAGCAGACTGCGATGGCGGGCGGCAAGGGCGTCAACGTCGCGCGTGCGCTGCGCGCGCTCGGCCAGCCCGTGATCGCCACCGGCGTGGCAGGCGGTCCAACCGGCACGCGCATCGTGGAGCACCTGACCGACGAGGGCATCCTCAACGACTTCGTGCGCATCCGCGAGGAGTCGCGCACCTCGACCGCGGTGGTCGACCCCACCAGCGGCGACCAGACCGAGATCAACGAGCACGGGCCCCAGGTGTCCGAGGCGGAGCTCGACCTGTTCGTGGACAAGCTGCTCTACCTCGCCAAGGGCGCGGCCGTGTGCGTGTTCGCCGGCAGCCTGCCGCGCGGCGTGGACGCCGGGCTTTACGGCCGCCTGATCGAGGAGATGCGCAGGCTGGGCGTGACCACGGTGCTCGACGCCGAGGGCGAGCCGCTGCTGGTGGCCACGCGCAAGGGCCCAGACGTGGTTACTCCGAACGAGCTCGAGGCCGAGGGGCTGGTCGGGCGCGAGTTCGCCGACGAGGACGACCGCCGCCGCGCGCTGGAGGAGATGGTCGAGATGGGCGCGCGCGAGGGCGCCATGACGCTCGCCGACGGCTGCATGGCGGTGCTCGGCGCCGGCGCCGACCGGCGCCTCTACCGCGCCACTCTCCAGCCGCTCGAGCCGGTGTCGACGGTGGGCTCGGGCGACGCCTTCTTGGCCGGCTTCGTGGCCGCCCGCTACGGCGGGCGCGACGACGAAGACTGCCTGCGCTTCGCGGTCGCCTGCGGCGCCGAGTCGACCCAGCACTTCGGGGCCGGGCAGCTCGAGCTGCGCGAGGTCGAGCGGCTGCTGGGAGAGGTGCGGCTGGAGAGTCTCGCGACGCCCGCAGTTTCCGCGAAGGGCGTGCTCTAGCGCGCTGCTAAGGTCGGGCTTCGTCCGCCGTCGAACCTAGGATCTGTGAATGGAAGTAGAGATTGGGCGGGGCAAGAAGGGACGCCGCGCATACGGCTTCGATGACATCGCGATCGTGCCCTCCAGGCGCACGCGCGATCCGGACGACATCGACATCACCTGGACGCTCGGCCCGTACCGCTTCGAGCTGCCGCTGGTGGCCTCGGCGATGGACGGCGTCGTCTCGCCATCGGTCGCCGGCGCGCTGGGCAAGCTCGGCGGGCTGGCGGTCCTGAACCTCGAGGGGATCTGGACCCGCTACGAGGATCCCGACGCGGAGCTGGAGCGGATCGCCGGCTACGACAAGCAGAGGGCGACCACCGAGATGCAGCGCATCTACGCCGAGCCCGTGCGCGAGGACCTGATCGCCCGGCGCATACGCGAGATCAAGGACCAGGGCGTGGTGGCGGCGGCCTCGCTCACCCCCCAGCGCGTGCGCGGCTTCTACGAAACCGCACTCGACGCGGGGCTCGACATCCTCGTCATCCAGGGCACCGTGATCTCCGCCGAGCACGTGTCCACGCGCAGCGAGCCGCTCAACCTGAAGGAGTTCATCCGCGAGGTGCCCGTCCCGGTGGTGGTGGGCGGCTGCGCCTCGTACGCGACGGGGCTGCACCTGATGCGCACCGGCGCCGTCGGCGTGCTGGTCGGCGTCGGCCCGGGCGCCGCGTGCACCACGCGTGGGGTGCTCGGCATCGGCGTGCCGCAGGCCACGGCGATCGCCGACGTGGCGGCCGCCCGCTCGCAGCACATGCTGGAGACGGGCGAGTACGTGAAGGTGATCGCCGACGGCGGCATGCGCAACGGCGGCGACGTCTCGAAGGCGATCGCGTGCGGTGCGGACGCCGTGATGATCGGCTCGCCGCTGGCGCGCGCCTACGAGGCGCCCGGCCGCGGCTACCACTGGGGCATGGCCACCTTCCACCCGTCGCTTCCGCGCGGCGCGCGCGTGAAGACCACACAGAACGGCACCCTGGAGCAGATCCTCCTGGGCCCGGCCCACGAGAACGACGGCACCTTCAACCTGATGGGCAGCCTGCGCACCTCGATGGCCACCTGCGGCTACGAGGACATCCCCGCTTTCCACAAGGCCGAGGTGATGGTTGCACCGGCGCTGCAGAGCGAGGGCAAGCAGCTCCAGCGCGAGCAGGAGATCGGCATGGGAGCCACCTCGGCGGCCACGGCGCACCCCTCCGCTGACGGCGTGATGGAGCCCTCCGACGACCCGGTGCCGACCCCGACTGCGGACCCCGCCCTCGTCGGCGAGTGAACCTCCCGCCCTCCACGGCTGCAAACCTTCGTCAGGCCTCGTCCTCGGTCGCTCGCGTGCGAAGCACGCCACGCTACCGGTGAGCAGTTCGGCAGCCACGGCCAGCGCGTCCTCGGACACGCCTGCGGCTGCCACCCAGGAGGTCCTGGTCCTCGACTTCGGCGGCCAGTATTCCCAGCTGATCGCGCGCCGGGTGCGCGAGTGCGGGGTCTTCGCGGAGCTGCTTCCACACCACGTATCCCTGGAAGAGGTGACCCGCCGCCAGCCGCGCGGCCTGATCCTGTCCGGCGGCCCGGCCTCTGTATACGCAGAGGAGGCGCCGAAGCTGCGGACGGAGCTGCTGTCGCTCGGGATCCCGGTGCTCGGCATCTGTTACGGCATGCAGGCGATGGTGCTGGAGCTCGGCGGCCGCGTGGAGGGCGCCGAGGTGGGGGAGTTCGGGCGCTCGCGGTTGGTGGTCAACCAGGCCGGCCGCCTGCTGGCCGGCACGCCCGCCGAGCAGAGCTGCTGGATGAGCCACCGCGACACGGTCTTCGACGCGCCGCCGGGGTTCACGGCGCTGGCGTCGTCCACGGAGTCGCCCGTGGCGGCGATCGAGAGCGTCGAGCGCGGCCTCTACGGCATCCAGTTCCACCCCGAGGTGGTGCACACGCCGTACGGGACGCAGATCCTGGAGAGCTTCCTGCGCGACATCTGCGGATGCGACATGGCGTGGTCGGCCGAGTCGGTGATCGAGGAGCAGGTGGCGCTGATCAGGGAGCAGGTGGGCGACGGCAAGGTCATCTGCGGGCTGTCCGGCGGCGTGGACTCGTCCGTGGCCGCCCTGCTCACCTACCGGGCCGTCGGCGAGCAGCTGACGTGCGTATTCGTGGACCACGGGCTGATGCGCAAGAACGAGGGCAACCAGGTGGTGGCCGCGTTCCGGGACCGGTTCAAGGTGCCGCTGATCGCCGTGGATGCCGAGGAGCGCTTCCTGGCACGGCTGGCCGGGGTCACGGATCCGGAGACGAAGCGCAAGATCATCGGCGAGGAGTTCATCCGGGTGTTCGAGGAGCAGGCGTCGCGGCTCGGGGACCCCAAGTACCTGGTCCAGGGGACGCTCTACTCGGACGTGATCGAGTCCGGCGGCGGCACCGGCGCGGCGACGATCAAGTCGCACCACAACGTGGGCGGGCTGCCGGAGGACCTCGAGTTCGACCTGGTGGAGCCGCTGCGGATGCTGTTCAAGGACGAGGTGCGGGCGGTGGGCTCCGAGCTCGGGATGCCGGACAAGCTGGTGTGGCGCCAGCCGTTCCCGGGGCCGGGGCTGGCCATCCGGGTGGTGGGCGGCGAGGTCACGAAGGAGCGCCTGGAGATCCTGCGCGACGCCGACGCGATCCTTCAGGACGAGATCCGCGGCGCCGGGCTGTACCGCGAGCTATGGCAGTCGTTCTGCGTGCTGCCCGGCGATCTGCGGTCGGTCGGGGTGCAGGGCGACGAACGCACCTATGGCTACGTGGTGGTGATCCGGGCCGTGACGTCGGACGACGCGATGACGGCCGACTGGGCCCGCTTGCCGTACGACCTGTTGGAGAAGGTGGCGTCGCGGATGATCAACGAGATCGCTGCCGTGAACCGGGTGACGCTGGACATCACGTCGAAGCCGCCGGGGACGATCGAGTGGGAGTAGGCGGCGCTTCGGCCTAGGCCCCGGCCGCGTGGCACCCGGGGCCGCCGGCGCCGGCCGTCCCCAGGACCTGCTCGCTCGCTGCGCTCGCTCGTTCGCCCCGCCGCCGGCTCGCTCTGACACGGGCTGGGGCCGGCCGGCGCCGACGGCCCCGGGAGGACCGGCCAGGTACCAAGGATTAGCTTTGGGCTCTGGACTTGTTCAGGGTCACGGCGGCGCGAACGAGAGTCTTCAACGCCTCCTCGTCTATCTCCTCGCCCTCGTGGAAGTCGATGGCGCGCCTTGTGTTCCCGTCAAGGCTGGAGTTGAAGAGGCCCGAAGGATCCTTGAGAGCCGCCCCTTTGGCGAAGGTCATCTTCACGACGTTCTTGTAAGTCTCGCCTGTGCAGATCAGTCCGTCGTCCGACCACACCGGCACCCCTCTCCACTTCCACTCCTCGACGACTTCGGGATCGGCTTCCTTGACCAAGGTACGGAGCCGGCTGAGCACCTTGCCCCGCCAGTCGCCCAGCTCCTTGATTCTCGCGTCTATCAGCTGAGAAGGAGACTTGCTTTTCTGCGGCCCGCTCTTCTCCATGCCCGTTCCTCAGTCCCGAGGCTTTGATAAATGGGGTCACCGCCGCCGTGCCGATTCTACCTGGAGCTGCGTTAACCAAAGCGCTCTCATGCGTACACGGTGCGGATCCCGCTATGCGATGGCTGGACGTTACGAGAGCGCGGTTCGAGCGCAGCGCGGGAGGCGCTGGCACGCCGTGCAGGACGGACGTTTACGAGGCGGTACGGTGGTGCTACGTACGCGCGCACAACCGAAGCCGGCAAGCGGCGGTTGTGGCCCTGCCGGGGCCATCGGGTGCGGTGCGGCTCGCTTCGCGCCGCCGGGCCGTCGGTTGAAGCGTTGGCGCGGCGGGCGTCGTGAGCGGCTCGAGTTCGCCGTTGGACGCCGTGTTCGTCGCCAAGGCACCTTCGGGCGAGATCACGTTCAGCAACCGGTATGCGGAGCGGGTGGTTGGGCGTTCGCCGGCGGAGATCGCGGACGACTTCCCGATGTTCCATCTCGACGGTCGGCCGTATTCGCTCCCGGAGCGCCAGGTCCCGCGATCGATCGCGACCGGCGAGGAGATCGTCGACGAGGAGTTCTTCGGCCCCGGCCTCGACGGGCATCGCGTCCGCTACCGCTGCAGCTGCTGGCCGGTGTATGACGACGGCGGCCAGATCGTCGCGGCGGTGGCTGTCACGCGCGACGTCACCGAGCAGAAGCGCCAGGAGGAGCGACTCACCTACCTCGCCGGGTTGTTGGAGAACACAGACGACGCCGTCGTCGCCTTGGATGCGGAGTGGTACGTGACGGTCTGGAACAAGGGCGCCGAGCGGATGTATGGCTGGACGGCGGATGAGGTGGTCGGTCGCCACACGCGCGAAGTCGCCCGTTTGGAGATGAGCTCCGAGCAGCGCGCCGAGACGCGGCGCGAGGCCGCTGAGACTGGACGCTGGCGCGGCGAGCTGGTCGCCTATCGCAAGGACGGCACTCCGCTTCCGGTCGAGCTTGTCACGGTTGCTCTGAGGGGGAAGGGAGGGGAGGTCACCGGCTTCCTGGGCATCCACCGTGACATCGGCGAGCGCAGGCGGGCCGAGGAGGCGCTGCGGGAATCGCAGCGGCGCAGCGAGACGATCCTCGAGAGCATCACCGACGCCTTTGTCGCCGTCGATCGGGAGTGGCGCTTCACCTACCTCAACGAGCGGGCGCTGCGGCGCATGGAGTCCAGAAGCGGTAGGGAGCTCACGCGCGAGGACGTGCTCGGGCGGGGCATGTGGGAGATGTTCCCGGATGCCGTAGGAACAACGATCGAGCAGAAATACCGAGAAGCCATGCGCCAGCGACGCGAAGTCCAGTTCGAGACGTACTTCGCGCCGAGCGGCGAGTGGATCGAGGCCCACGCCTACCCGTCCGGGGCCGGCCTGTCGATCTACTATCGAGAAGTCTCGGAGCGCAAGCGCGCCGAGGATGAACGCGAGAGCAGAGCGCGCCAGCAGGGGGTTCTCGCCGAGCTCGGACTACGGGCCCTGGCCACCGATGACCTCCAGGGGCTGATGGACGAGGCCGTGGAGCTGGTCGCGCGGACGCTCGACGTCAAGTTCGCCGGGCTCGCGGAGGTGGCCCCTGGCGGCAAGCAGATCATCTTCCGCGCGGGGGTCGGTTGGCGGGAGGGCGTCGTCGGATGCCGTATCGAGCGCGAGGGGCGCGACTCTCTGATGGGATACACCCTGCGCGACCGGAAGCCGGTGATCGTCGAGGACATGGTCGCGGACGGGCGCTTCGCAGCCAGTTCGATCGGGCTGGAGCATGGGGCAGTGAGCGCGCTGAGCGTGATTGTCGCCACCCCGGATGAGCCGTTCGGGGCGCTCGCGGCGCTTTCCACGCACCGGCGGGCCTTCTCGCAGTTCGACGTCAGCTTCGTCCAGGCGGTCGCCAACGTCCTCGCGGGCGCTGTCGAGCGCACGCGAGCGCAGGAGCGTCTCGGCGAGGTGCGCGAGGCCGAGCGGCGGCGCCTGGCCCGCGACCTGCACGACGAGGCGCTCCAGGAGTTGACCTTCGCCCTGGCCGAAGCAGAACGTCGAGAACCTTCGGCGGGCGAACCGGGTCGACCTGACCGGCTCGTGCCGGCGCTCAAGCGCGTTGGCGAGCATCTGCGCGGCGCGATCTACGACCTCCGTCTGGAAGCGCACGAAGGGCGCCCCTTCCCGGATCTGTTGGAGTCGCTGGTAGCGCTCCACGGCGCGATGGCCGTCGACTGCGCCGTGGAGCTCGACATTGAAGATGGGCTCCCGAGCGCTCCGCTCGGTAGCCGCGGCACGGAGATCTTGCGGCTGGTCGGCGAAGCGCTGACGAACGCCCGCCGCCATTCCGAGGCAGACACCGTTCGAGTCTCAGCCAGGGGCTCCCACGAGCGAATTTGCATCGAGGTCTCTGACGACGGCCGCGGCTTCGACCCAGGCGACCAGCTCAGCCGATCCGCCGGAGCGGGCATCACGGGGATGCGGGAGCGGGTCGCGCTGCTGGACGGCGAGCTCGACATCAGAAGCCGGCCCGGCGCGGGCACGAAGATCCGCATCGAAATGCCGCTCGGCGAGGCTCGCGAGCGCGAACAGCGCCAGGTACGGGTCCTCCTGGTCGAAGACCACACCGCGGTCAGGCAGGCAATCGCCGCGATGTTCGCGCGGGAGCCCGACTTCGACGTGGTCGGGGAGGCAGGGTCGTTGGCGGAGGCGCGCGGAATGCTGCAAGAGATCGACGTCGCGGTGGTCGACCTCGGGCTGCCGGATGGCTACGGCGGCGAGCTGATCAAGGAGCTCTCAGACGTGAATCCGCGTGCCCAGGCGCTGGTGCTGAGCGCCAGCCTCGACCGGGCCGAAACCGCGCGGGCAATCGAGAGCGGCGCCGCCGGGACGCTCGACAAGACGGCGCAGCTGGACGAGGTGGTTGATGCGGTACGCCGCCTGCGGGCAGGGGAAACGCTCGTCCCGCTCGACGAGCTTCTCGAGCTGCTGCGCTTCGCCGGCCAGCAGCGCCGCCAAGAGCACCAGGACCGCGCCGCCATCGACCGTCTGACCCCCCGCGAGGTCGAGGTCCTGCAGGCGCTCGCCGAGGGGCTCGACAGCCAGGCGATCGCCGACCGCCTCTACATCAGCCTCCGCACGGAGCGCAACCACGTGGCCAGCATCCTCGCGAAGCTCGGCGTGCACTCCCAACTCCAAGCGCTGGTCTTCGCGATGCGCTACGGGGTCGTCGACGTCCCGCTGGACGCGCGCCGGTAGCGCACGTAGACGACGCGAGAGCCAAATGTCTGTGTCTCGACAAGCTCCAGGTCGATCGCTCTGGTGAGGGTACGGCGACGCAATCGCTCGGGTCGCCACACGCTCTCCGCGCCATTAGCAGGGGAATCGTTCCTACTGCGACTTGGTGGCAACCTCTCTGTCAGGGTTCTCCGCCCTCTCTGCACCGCCGATACGAGATGGAGATGGCTCTACCGATGGTCCGTTCGAAGGTCTGCCTTGCGCTCATGCTCGTCGTCGCGCTGCTCGCGACCGGCTGCAGCGTCGATACCAAGCCCGCCACCGATGTGACGTCCAACTCCGCGACGCTCGGCGCGGAGGTCCAGTGCTCCTTCGACGGCGCCGGGACGGTCTGGTGGGAGCTGCGTGAGGTGGGCACCTCGCAGTGGAAGCTCGTCAGCGGCACGCGCGACGTCTCGTGCGAGCCCGGCGGGCGGGACACCATCGCGCTGTCGAACACCGCCACCGGCCTGCGCGCGGGTGTCCACTACGAGTACCGGCTCGGCGCGGCGCCGCCGTCGGGCACCCCCGTGGTCTACACCGCGCCCGCTCGCTTCACCACGCAGGGGTTCAGCCCCGGCCTCGTTTCCTCGGCGGACCACCGGTACTCCGCGCAGGCCGCCAAGTCGCTCGGCGCCGATGTCGTGCGGGTCGAGTTCGCCATCGGCACCTCGCCCGCCGCCATGCGCGACAGCATCGCCGCGATCGCCGACAGTGGCGCTCGCCCGCTCCTGCTGGCGGGCTTCGAGGGACGCCTCCCGTCCCCGGAGGAGACGAGGAACCTCGCCACCTGGGCCTCAACGTTCGGCCCGGGCGGAAGCTTCTGGGCCGGCCGCTCCGACGGCCGGCTCGCGGTCCAGCAGATCGAGTTCGGCAACGAGACCTCATACGGCTACCAGTACGGCGACGACTACGCGGCGAACTCGTACAGCGCTCGCGCCGAGGCGTACGCCACCCGCTTCGCTCAGGCCTACTTCGCCGTCGCCGGGAGCGGCCACGACGTGGGCCTGCTCGCCCAGGCGGATGACGGCGGCAGCGGTTCCGCCAAGTGGGTCGACCACATGTTCGCCGCGGTGCCCAACCTCGACGAGCTCGTCGACGGGTGGACCGTCCATCCGTACGGGCCGCGCGGCATATGGAAGGCGAAGATGGACCGCCTGATCGCGCAGACCGCCGCCAACGGCGCTCCGGCCACGATTCCGATCGACATCACGGAGTACGGGCTCAGCTCAGACGACGGGACGGGTCTGACGGACAACTACGGGTGGCCCGCCAATCAGACCTATGCGCAGGCGGCGTCGGCGCTCAGCTCCACCGTCGCCGGGATGCGCTTCGACGCGGCGATCGGCCCGCGGCTGAGGCTGTTCATGATCTACGCCGCCCACGACCTGAGCCCGTCGCGGGCGAACACCGAGCGGGAGCGGTACTTCGGTGTGCTGCGCAACAACCTCGCCGAGAAGGGCGCGTACTCGGCCGAGGTCCGCAAGCTGTTCGCCGAGTAGCGCGACCGCCTAGACGAAGCGCTTCACGAACTCGAGCGCCTTGTCGGCGACCTCGCGCCACCCGCTGTCGATCGTCAGCGCGTGCCCGCGGTTCGGGATCCCGACGATCTCGGTCACGCCCTGGTTGCGCTTCTGCTTCTTGAAGGAGCCATTCGCGATCGCCCACGGCACCGTGTGGTCCTTCTCGCCGGAGATGAGCAGCAGTGGCCCGCGGTCTGGGTTGGTGTTGTCCACCTTGGCCTCGGTCCAGGGGTTCAGGTTGGCGGTCGCCGCCTGGAACAACGGAGCGCCCGAAGCCGCGACGTGGAACTTCTCGTGGAGCTCCTTCGCCTCCTCCTCGCTGACCGCGTTGGCCCACCCGTAGCGGAACTGGTCCAGCGTGAGCGTGACGGCGCGGCCGCGGTTGGCGGGGTTCGCGAGCACCGGCATCGCGGCCCTCAGCGCGGAGATCGGCAGCGCCAGCACGCCGCGAAAGGGGGCCGGGTCGATGGCCACCGACGCCGCCGAGAGCCCGCGGCCGGCCATGATCTGGGCGAGCAGCCCGCCGAAGGAGTGCCCGACCACGGCCGGCTTCTTCGTCAGCTTCGAGATCACCTCTTCGGTGTGGTCGGCGACCTGCCCGACCGTCTTGCCCGCGAACACCTTGGGGTTGGCCCGCGCCTCCAAGACCGTCTCGGGATCGTCCGGCCAGCCGGGCGTGACCGGGGCGTAGCCGGCCACCTCGAACACGGCGGCCCACGGGTCCCAACTGCTCGGGAGCAGCCACAGGCCGTGGATGAAGACCACCGGCGTGCGTCCGGAGGCGTTCGCCTGCTCGATTTGCCGGTTCTCGCGCTCCGTGATCGTGGCCATGGCCGCATCTTCGCCTATCCACCTCACCGCGATGTTGAGATGATCGGCCGCGCCCAACACCTGAGGAGGCCGCATGGCGAATCGGTTTGATGTGACCACGGTTGTCGATCGTCCGATCGAGGAGGTCTTCGCCTTCCTCGCCGACGGCACGAACGACCCGAAGTTCAGTTCACGCGTGCTCGAGATCGCCAAGACGACCGACGGGCCGACCGGCGTCGGCACGGTCTACGCCAGCACCGTCAAGGACGGGGGCGTCAAGACGAAGCGGGAGTTCAAGATCACCGAGTTCGAGCCGCCGACGCGGATTCGCTGGACCGAGCAGTCGAAGAACCTCGTGACCGTCCCCGATGGCGGCTATGACCTCGTGCCCGATGGCGACGGGACCCGCGTGACCCTCTTCAACACGTTCGCGGGGCGCGGCGTGGGCAAGCTGATCGCCCCGACGGCCGCGAAGGCCGCCAGCAAGGGCGCCGACGACTTCGGGCAGGCCATCAAGGCGGCGGTCGAGGCCTCCTGAGTTATTCAGCATCGCTAGCGTGGCGGCCGTGACGACCGCCGCGATCGAGATCCAGGACCTGAGCAAGCGCTTCGGGAAGGTCCAGGCCGTCAAGGACCTGTCGTTCTCGGTCCAGGCCGGGCGGGTGACCGGCTTCCTGGGCCCCAACGGCGCCGGCAAGAGCACCACCCTGCGGACCCTGCTCGGCCTCATTCGCCCCAACGGCGGCACCGCGACCTTCGGCGGCGCGCGCTACGAGCAGCTGCCGCACCCGAGCGCCCACGTCGGAGCGGTGCTGGAAGAGGCGAGCTTCCATCCCGGTCGCAGCGGCCGCAACCATCTGCGCGTGCTCGCCGCCGCCGGCAGCCATCCCGAGTCGCGGGTGGGGGAGGTGCTCGAGCAGGTGGACCTGGCCGGCGCGGCCGACCGCCGCGTGAAGGGCTACTCGATGGGCATGCGCCAGCGGCTCGCCATCGCCGCGGCGCTGCTGGGCGATCCCGACGTGCTGATCCTCGACGAGCCCGCCAACGGCCTCGACCCGCCCGGCATCCGCTGGATGCGGGACCTGCTGCGCGCGGAGGCCGCCCGCGGGCGGGCCGTGCTCGTGTCGAGCCACCTGCTGAGCGAGGTCGCGCAGAGCGTGGACGACGTGGTCGTGATCTCGCACGGCGTCCTGCGCGGCAGCGGACCGCTGGCGAGCGTGCTCGGTGGGGGCGACGGTCCCGTCACGCGCGTGCGCGCGGCCGACGCCGACGGGCTCGCGCGGCTCTTGCGCGAGCGCAGCTACTTCGTGGAGGCGGACCCGTCCGGCGCGCTGCTGGTGCAGGGCGCGGCGCCCGAGGTCGTCGGCGAGGTCGCCGCCGAGCATCGCGTCGCGCTCGCCGAGCTGGTGGCCGTATCGCGCTCGCTCGAGGATGCGTTCTTCGAGCTGACGGAGGCAGCCGGATGACCGCCCTGCTGCGCGCGGAGCTGCTGAAGCTGCGCACCACGCGCACGTTCATCGCGCTGACCGGCGTGGCGGTCGGCACCTCGCTGCTCATCTGCGTCCTGGTCAGCGTGTTGTCGGAGCCGACCCAGGAGTCCGTGCTCACCGACGTGTTCACCTCTGACACGAGCGCACTCTTCATCGTGATCCTGGCGATCGTCGGCATCACCGGGGAGTGGCGCCACCGCACCATCACCAGCTCACTGCTGGCGGCCCCCGACCGGCTGCGCTTTCTCGCCGCCAAGACGCTCGCGTTCGCCGCGGCCGGGCTGGTGCTGTCGCTGCTGATCTCGATCGCCGTTGCGATCGTGGGCATGGTGATCCTGTCGGCGCGCGACCTGCCGACGCCCGAGCTGGGGGAGCTGGTGGGTCAGATCCTGCGCAACGCCGAGGTGGCGGCGCTGCTCGGCGCGTTGGGGCTGGCGCTCGGCACGCTCGTGCGCAACCAGCCGGTGGCGATCGTGGGAGTGCTCGTGCTCGCATTCGTAATCGAGCCGACCCTCCTCGCGCTTGCCCCTGACGTCGGTCGCTTCGCGCCGTTCAGCGCGCTGTCGGCGTCGATCCAGCAGATCCCCGCCTCCGACGTCGGCGCCGAGGACGCGAACCTGCTTTCTCCCGGGCTCGCCGTCCTGGTCATGCTCGCCTATATCGGCTCGGCCTTCGCAGTGGGCGCCGTGCTGCTGCGCCGCCGCGACCTGAACTAGAGCGGCTCTCGGGCCAGCCCGAACGGGCTGCCCTCGGAGTCCCTGCAGATCGACCACGCCTCGCCGGGGTGGACGACGCTGCCGCCCAGCGCTTCGACTCGCTCGAGCACCGTGCCCATGTCGCTGACGGCGAAGTAGGGCAGCGAGAAGGTGTCGCCGGGGCCGCGCCCGCGGGCGTGGAGCCCGATCTGGGTGCCTTCGGCGTGCGTCTGCCAACCCTCTCCCTCGCCCTCGCGGCGATCCTCGAGCTCGACGGCGAGCACGCCTTCCCAGAACCTGCGGGCGCGCTCGACGTCGTCCGCGGGGAACTCGACGAGCGACAGGGGAGAAGGCGGCATCGCCACGCACGATAACTAGCCGGCCGCCCCGCTTCTGTTCAGACAAACGTGGCTGAACGGCAGGCAAAGAGGTGCCGTGGGCCGTCGACGGGTGGACGACGGCGGTGCAAACGTCGCGTTCGCGGCAGCTGCGGCGAGCGTGGGCCGCGTTTGCCATCCCTGCCCGTCTCAAAGCGGCCCGCCCCGCGGCCGGAGCGCAGGGCGGGGCGGATCCGAGCGCGTATCCCGGCGAAAGGCGACCCACCCGCCGCGCAGCCGGGGGGTTGGGTGGATTGTGCATCCCAGCCCTTCCCCGCCGCTGTTTGCGCTTCGCGGCGAGACAGACCAACGGCCACAAACAGCGGCCGTTCATCTCACCGAGAGGCGGCTCCGGCGGAGGCCTTCCTCCAGATCTCGACCTCGAGGGCGACCACGTCCGGCTCGGGGTACACGGGGTGGGTGTCGACGGCGATCGCGCAGCCCTCGGCGTAGCGGTCGCCGCGGCCGCCGAAGATGCCGGTGTCGGCGGGCATCGAGCCGAGCTTGAAGCCGACCGGCCTGCCGGTCGCCGCCAGCGTGCGGCGGGCCAGGTCCTGCAGCCCGGCGACCGTGTAGCACTGCTTCCCGGAGGCGTCCATCAGCTGCACGCTGAGCGAGTGCTCGCCGTAGAGCTGGCGGTCGAGCGACCGCGGCGGCCCCTGGTCGACGCGCAGCTCATGCGTGTCGCCCACCAGCGCGCCGCTGAGCGTCAGCTCGGACGAACCGCCGTGCGTGAGGATGTGCCCGCACGGCCCTGCGCCGTTGGATGTGACCACGGCTCGCCACCCGGTCCAGCCGGAGCGCGCGAGCAGCGCCTGCGCCTGCCTTGCCAGCCGGCGCGGCGGTATGCAATCCGCTCTCGCCTCGAGCGCGGCGATCTGCCCATGTAGCCGCGCGACCTTCGCCTGCGCCTTGTCGTAGCCGACCGGCAGGGGCGCCAGCCCCGCCCGGTCGCAGGCCTTCGGTCCGCTCCCGGGAATCACCGCGACGCCGGTGCCTCGCGTGCAGGCCACGAGCGCTGGCGGCGTCCCGCCGCCGTCCCACACCTTCGCGCAGGCGGCGGTCGGGGAGCCGGTGATCGTCCCGAGGACAGTTACGTTGCCACTCAGGTTCGACTCGTCGTAGCAGGCGACGGTGCCGCTGGCGACCTCGTCGGCGTCGGCCAGCATGCGCGCGACGGTCACTCCCGTCGCGCCCACCAGCAGCACGGCCAGCGCCAACACGCCGATGCGCCGAGGGGAACGAAACAGGCGCCGCCGGGCCGGCTGCGGAGCGGCGATCGCCGACTCGAGTGCGTTGCCCAGCTGGTTGACGAACGGGATCTCGCTCATGGTGTCGCCTCCGCCTGCATCAGGGTGTTCAGTCGCGCAAGGCCTCTGTGGACGCGGCGCCTGGCCGCGCCCTCGGTGCATCCGAGCTGCGTGGCGATCTCGCGGTAGTCGAGCTCCGCGACCACCCGCAGCTGCACCGCGTCGCGCTCGCCGCCGGTCATCCGCTCGAGCGCGGCGGCCAGGGCCACGCGGTGCTCGTCCGCGTCCGCGAGCGCCTCGATGCGAGCGATCGACTCCTGGTCGAGCGCCGGCATCGACACGCCGAGGCGGCGTACGGCGCGAAGCTCGACCTCCTGGCGGCGGAACCAGTGCGACAGCTCCTTTGCCGCGATCCCGTACAGCCACGCGCCGCCGGGCCGGCCGACGTCGCGGAACTTGTGCCGCCGTTCGTAGGCGACCGCGAACGTCTCCGCGAGCAGGTCCGAGGCCACGTCGGCGTCGTGCACGCGCCGGTACAAGTAGACGAGCAGCCGTTCCGCCCAGCGGTCGTAGAGCTCGCGGAAGGCGTGGGGGTCATCTCGCTGCGAGGCGAGAATCAGTTCTGAGTCTGTCAGGTCGTCCATCGTCTCACCTCCCTTACGCCGCGAGCGGTGGCTCGCGTTACGCGCATGAAGCGGATAGGGTCCCGAATGGTGTGAAGATCCTCACCGGTATAGCCGTCTCGCTGGGGCTCCTGCTCGCACCGTCCACCGTGCTGGCCCAGGTGGAGCTGCCGGTCGGGGAGGCGGACGGCGTGCGGGTCGTCCGGGAGCACCGGGCCATCGTCGTGATCTTCACCGCGAAGGCCGCGAAGCTCTACAAGCGCATCGCCGGCAAGCCGGTGCTCGTGTCGTGCACCGAGCTGCGCGACAACGGCGCCAGCGGCGGCGAGGTGAGCCTGCGCGCGCCGGAGCACCGCGGCAAGCTGCGAACGGGGGACCGCACCCGTGGCATCGACTACTGCCGGGTGTGGCTTGCGCCGCGCACCGCCAAGGTGCACGGCAAGCGCCACACCTTCGGCCGGGAGCTGATCGTCTCCGTGCCGCTCACGCAGGAGGGCGCCGTCTTCGTCGACGAGGAGTCCAAGGCGGTCGACCTCGTCGCGGTGCTGGCTCTCGCCTCGCTCGTGGCGGAGAAGCAGAAGCTGGACGTCCGCCCGACCTACGCCCAGGTGGTCGCGGAGTTTCCGCGGATCGCCCGCGTGGTCGTCGCTCTCGCGGCTCCGACCGACGCCCCGCCGGTCGGGAAGGCGGGTTACTACAGCGACGGCCAGAAGCACGTCGCCGTGGCCGTGCTCTCCGCCTCCGCGCGGCGCCTGTTCATCGAGTTCAACGACGACGTGCTCAGCACCAACGTCGCGAGCTACATCTTCGGCGACATCTTCTAACGCCCCCCGACGCGCTCAACCAGCTGGGCCGACCGGATCGCCGCGGCGACCTGGCTCGCGAGGATGCACAGCAGCTGCGAGTCCTCGTCGTCGAAGGCATCCTCCACGAGCTCCTCGAGGTTGATCGCTCCCCACACGGCGCCCTCGACCAGCAGCGGGGCGACCAGCTCGGAGCGAACGTCGGCCGTCTCGGGGGTGACCACGTAGTCGGGCTCCATGCGCACGTCGTTCACGAGCAGCGGCGCTCGCTCGCTCAGGCACCGCCCGATCATGCCGTCGGTCACCGGCTGGCTCCAGTCGCGCAGGGCCAGGGCCACGAACGGCGACCCGCGCACGGCCAGCGCCTCCACGCGCTCGTCCTCGCGCACCCGGATGACCGCGCACATGTGATAGCCGAAGGCGCGGTGCAGCTCCTCGACCGCGGCCTCGGCGATCTCGTGGATGCCGGTCATGCCGTCCAGGCGCGCACCGAGCGCGTTCGCCAAGGCGAGCTGACGCGAGCGCTTGGCGAGCTGCACGCCCATCTGGACCGCTCCGTCGAGTGGCTCGGAGCCCTGGGAGTGGGCCAGCTGCCAGCGGTCGCGGCCGGCTGCCTTGGCGGCGTACATCGCGTCGTCGCCGCTCTGCAGCGCGCGGTCGACACTGGCGCCGGACGGTCCCTTCAAGGGAACCACGCCGATGCTGGCGCTCAGCTGGCGGATGCCCTGCGCCGTCGGCAGTGCCTCCTCGCGCAGGCGCTCGGCGAGCGCCCCTGCCACGTGCTCGGCCTCGGCCTCGCCGGCGCGGGGTAGCAGCACCGCGAACTCGTCCCCGGCAAGGCGGCCGAGGAAGTCGTTCGCGCGCAGCCGCTCCTCCATGGCGCGTGCGGCCTGCACCAGCACCCGGTCGCCGACGGCGTGGCCGAGCGTGTCGTTGAGCTCCTTGAAGCGGTCCAGGTCGAGCATCAGCAGGGCGCCGCGAGAGTCCTCGCGACGGCGCGACGCGAGGTGGTCGCCGAGCACGGCCAGGAATGCGCGCCGGTTCGGCAGCCCGGTCAGCTCGTCCACCTCTGCGAGGCGGTGCAGCTCGGCCTCGTAGTCGCGGCGCTCCGTGACGTCGCGGAAGGTCAGGACCACCGACACGGGGCGGGCCTCCACTCCCATCGGGGTGGCGCTCACGGACAGCCACCTCGGAAGCCCGTCAGGGTGCTGCACGCCGATCACCCGCTCGCGCACCGGCGCCCCCGACCGGGTCGCCTCCACCGACGGGTATCCCTCGCGCGGCAGCGGAGTGCCGTCCTCGCGCATCACACCCAGGTGGAGCTCCAGCGGATTGCTGCCCACGAGCTGGCGGGCCGAACGCCCCAAGATCGCGGCGGCGGCCTGGTTGCAGGCCTGGATGCGCCCGTCCATGTCGAGCACCAGGACGCCCTCCTGAAGCGCGTCGACGATCGTCTGCCAGTCCACGGCAGAGAGCACGAACCGATCGGGCTGGTCGGCCATCCTCCATTCATCGACCGAAACCCCGATCGGCTGTACAAACTCCGCGAGCGCCGATCGCTTGGCGGAGTACCCTGTTGCGAGGGAGCTGTCGTGCCCTTTGTCGCCTACGTCCACGCACGCGAGCCGGACGAGCCGGAGGAGGAGGGGCGCGCTCCATGGGAGCCGAACTGGCGCATCTGGCGCTGGGTGGCGGTGGCGATCGTCGTGACCTACGCCGCCGCGCGCGCGGACGGCTCCCTGGAGCTATTGCTCGTGTTCGTCGTGTTCGGCCTCTGCTGCCGCGCGGCGCTCGAGGCCCTTCCCGATGGCGACGGCATGCGCGAGTGGCGCCAGTAGGCGGCGGCGACTACTCGGGCCAGAAGTCGGCGACCGTCTCGTGGTCGCCCTCCGGATCGTCGCTCTTCGTCGAGCACATGATCAGGACCGCGTCGTCGGGGCCCTCGTTCCACACAGAGCGGCAGACCTGGGGCCCCACGCGCACGACCGCGCCGGCGCCGAGGTCGACCACCTCGTCCTCGAGCTTGAACTGCAGCGTGCCGGACGCGACGAAGTAGATCTCCTCCTGCGTCTTGTGGCGGTGGCCGTAGCTGCCCTTGCCGCCCGTGCCGGCGGGCATGCGCCGCCAGGTGAAGGAAACCTGCTCGTTGCCCAGGTCGCTCGCGGCGGTCATCCGCATCTCGCCCGGGTAGTCCCCCAGCACGTCCGGAATCTCCTCGAGCTGCTTGATCGCGTAGTCAGCCATCCGACCTCCGTTCGTCGAGCTCCACACCGCGGAGCCTACGCGCACTAGGACCAGGAGTCCCAGGCCTGCAGGGACGGCAGCGGGTCAAACGGCTTGCCGCCGTCGTACCACCCGGGAGGCGTCCACAGCTCGAAGTGCAGGTGGCAGCCGTCGGCGTTGCCGGTGTCGCCGACCGAGCCGATGCGCTGGCCGGTGTAGACGCGGTCGCCGGGCCGGAACGGGGTCGGCTCTGCCAGATGCATGTAGGCGTAGTCGACCTCGGTGCCCGCCGCGTCGATCACCAGGTAGTTGCCGGCCGAGGCGTGGTACTGCTTGAACTTGAGGGTTCCGCCGCGCGCCGCGACCAGCGGCGTGCCGCAGTCGGCGAAGACGTCCTGGCCCTGGTGGCGGTGCCCGGCGCGGCCGGCGCCGAACTGCGCGGAGGCCCCGCCGAAGTCGTGACGGCCGCGGACGGGGAACATGTTGTCGTAGAGGTCGAAGGCGTCGCGCTCCGCGTCGCCGGCCTGCGCGGTGCGCACCTCGGCCCCGGCGGCGGTGGCCGCGGTCAGGCGGAACGAGTAGCGCCCGGGCTTCGCGGAGCTGCGTCCGAGCCGGCCGTCCCACGAGATCGTCTGGACCTCTCCCGACGGGACCGCTTCCGGAGCCCAGCTCTTGACCGCTACGCCGTCGCTCGCCCGGATCAGGTCGACGGTTGGCGGAGTGGCCAACACGCCGGTGACCCGGTAGGAGAACGTCACCGCGCGCAGCGCGCCCACGTAGGCGCGCGTGCGGCTCGTGCCGGTTTCGACCCGCAGCCCCGCGTCGGAGAGCAGGCCGGGCACGAGGCTCAGCACGGCGTTGGGGGCCGGGGGAGGCGGTGGCAGGATCGCGATCGGCGCCGTGGGCGTCGACTTGACCTTCTCAGCCGTGACGACCGTGACCGGCCCGGTCACGGCCCCGACCGGCACGCGCACCGACAGGGTGGTGTCGGAACCCGAGCGCACCGGCACCGGCAGGTCGTCGCGGCGCCCGTAGCTGCCGTCGAAGATGACCTTGGCGGCGGAGGCCAGGCCGGAGCCGGCCAGCTTGACCGTGCTCCCGCCCTGGGCGCGCACCTTCGAGGCGCAGCGGCGGATGCAGGTGACCTTCGAAACCTTGGGCGTGGCCAGGTAGACGCCACCGCCGCTCGGCGGTGTGGAGTCGGCCGCGGCGCCCGGGGCCAGCAGGCCCAGGGCGAGGGCGAGCGCACCGGCGCAACGCCCCGCGGCAAGATGGGTTTCTCGCACTCGTCCGGCCTCTTGTTCCTCCGGCCTACGGGGTTAGCTGACGGGCTCGCGCAACGCGCTACCACCGCGGCAATCCGGTGGATTCGCCCCTCCGAAGCCCGAGTGGCTCGGGTCTTCGAACGGTTCCCCCGCTCCCCCAACCGGTCACGGCAGATCGCCGGTGGAGGACTCGGCAGGCTTTGTGACCGCGCCACTATATACCGGCCGCCAGCGGCACCGGCACCGATGATGGCGTCAGCCGTCGCGCCTAGGATGAGCCGGCCTCGAGACATCTGGCCGTCCTCGAACACGCCGATCGCTCCGCCATCAACGGCAAGAGCTTCCAGCGCCGCGCCGCCGGCGCTTTTTTCACGCACGAGCTGAGTACTCCGGTCGCTCGACCCAGCGCGTAGGCATAGGTCAGGAAAGCGTCGCTCCAGGCGCGGCGTTCGTCGGCGTAACGGTGAGTCCGAGCCGATCGGAGATCGGACGGGCGGGTATCGGCTTCCACGCTCTACACTGTCTCAGCCGGCCGCCCGTGGGCGGCCCCTTTGCAATGAAGACGTACGTGGCGACACCTGATTCGCGCGAGCGCAACTGGCTCGTGGTCGACGCGAGCGGCAAGACGCTCGGGCGGCTGGCGACCCAGATCGCGGACATGCTCCGCGGGAAGCGCAAGCCCGAGTACACCCCTCACATCGACGTGGGCGACTTCGTGATCGTGGTCAACGCCGAGCGCATCTCCGTGACCGGCAACAAGCGGCAGGAGAAGCGCTACTACCGGCATTCGGGCTACCCCGGCGGCCTGCGCAGCCGCACGCTCGAGGAGATGCTGGCGCGGCGGCCCGAGGAGGTCATACGGCTTGCGGTGAAGGGGATGCTGCCCCGCACCCGACTCGGTCGCGCCCAGCTGCGCAAGCTCAAGGTGTACGCCGGACCGGATCATCCCCACGCCGCACAGAAGCCCGAGCCCCTGGAGGTCGAAGCCTGATGTTCGCCGAGGAACGCGACCCGGACGCCGGCACCCCGGAGGACGACGCGCCCGAGAGCGCGACTCCCGAAGGCGCCCCCGGCGAGCCGGGCGAGAGCACGCCGGAGCGCGACGAGGACGCCGCGGTCGGCCCCGAGATCGAGGGAATGGAAGCGCTGTCGGCGGCGTCGGAGGAGGCCGGGACGGCGGAGCCGGACGCCGATGCCGAGGAGCCGGCCGCCGATGCCGAGGAGCCGGCCGCTGATGCCGAGGAGCCGGCCGCCGAGAGCGAAGAGCCGGCCGCCGACGAAGCTGCCGCCGAGGGCGACGCTGCCGCCGAGGGCGAGGCCCCTCGCGATCGCCGTCCCAAGCCTGAGCGCTCCGACGACAAGCCCGAGGAGGAGGTCATCCCGGGCATGCACCTCGAGCCGGATCTCGTGCTCGAGGAGCAGGCGCCCGCCGAGAGCGAGTTCGGCCAGTACGCGGAGGTCGAGGTCGGCGAGGAAACCGCCGAGGGCGCCGAGGAGGCGTCCGCCGAGCCCGAGCCGGTCGCTCACACGCCGCTGGACCTGGCGGCCGACGCCCGCTACCGCGCCACGGGCAAGCGCAAGAGCGCCGTCGCGCGCGTGATTCTCAGGCCGGGTGAGGGCACCTTCACCGTCAACGGCCGCCACCTGGACGAGTACTTCCCGCGCGTGAAGCTCCAGCGCGTCGCGCAGCAGCCGCTCGAGGCGGCCGGCTACAACACGCGCCTCGACGTGGTCGCCCGCATCCACGGCGGCGGCGTGTCCGCGCAGGCCACCGCACTGCGCCACGGCATCGCCCGGGCGCTGGTGGAGGCCGACCCCGCCCTGCGCGGGGAGCTCAAGCGCCGCGGCTACCTCACGCGCGATCCGCGCGTGAAGGAGCGCAAGAAGGCCGGCCTCAAGAAGGCCCGCAAGCGGCCGCAGTTCTCCAAGCGCTAACCGGCGCATGGAAGGGGGCGTGGTCGAGGGGGGCACCGCCCCCCGCAAGCTGTTCGGGACCGATGGCGTCCGCGGCGTGGCCGGCGAGTTCCTCAGCGCCGAGCTCGCGACCGCCCTCGGCCGCGCCGCCGCGGGCATCTCGCCCGCCGAGGCGCCCCAGGTCCTGATCGTCAGGGACACGCGCGAATCCGGTGAGATGCTGGAGGCGGCCCTGGCGGCGGGGGTCGCCGCGGGCGGTGGTCACGCCCTGCTCGGAGGCGTCCTGCCCACGCCGGGGGCTTCGCTGCTGGTGCGGCGCTACGGCTTCGACCTGGCGGCCGTCGTGTCGGCCTCGCACAACCCCTACCAGGACAACGGGATCAAGTTCTTCGGCCCCGGGGGCACCAAGCTCGACGACGCCCACGAGGCCGAGATCGAGCGCCTGCTCGCTGCGCCCGCGGCGGCCCGCATGGGACGGGTACGGGAGCTCCACGGCGCCCCCGCCGACTACCTGCGCGAGCTGGAGGCCCGCTTCGCCGACTTGCGCCTGGACGGCGTCAAGGTCCTGCTCGACTGCGCCAACGGCGCCACTCACCGGGCGGCTCCCGAGATCTTCCGCCGCCTCGGCGCCGAGGTCGACGCCGTGGCGGTCGAGCCCGACGGTCGCAACATCAACCGGGACTGCGGCTCGACCCACGTCGAGCTGCTCGCCGATCGGCTCGACGGCCACGACCTCGGCTTCGCCTTCGACGGCGACGGCGACCGCGTGCTGGCGATCGACCGCAACGGCGTGGTGATCGACGGCGACGAGCTGCTGGCCCTGGCCGCGCTCCACCTGCGCGACCACGAGCGCCTGCCGGGCAACGGCGTGGCCGTGACGGTGATGACCAACTACGGCTTTCACCAGGCCATGCGCGAGCACGGGGTGGAGGTGGCCACCACGCCCGTCGGCGACCGCCACGTCCTGGCCGAGCTGCTCCAGCGCGGCTGGGGGCTCGGCGGCGAGCAGTCCGGCCACATCATCGACACCAGCTTCGTGCCCGCCGGTGACGGCACCGCCGCGGCTCTGCTGGCCCTCGAAGCGCTCGCCGGCGGCGACTTGGCGGAGCGTCACGCGATGCAGAAGCTGCCCCAGCGCCTGCTCAACGTGAGGGTCGCCGATCGCAACGCCCTGGAAGGCGCCGACGAGGTCTGGGCGGCGGTCGAGGAGGCCGCGGCGCGTCTCGAAGGGCGCGGGCGGGTACTAGTACGTTCGTCTGGCACCGAGCCGCTGATCCGCATCATGGTCGAGGCGCCGGGGGAGGACGAATGCGAGGAGATCGTGCAGTCGCTGGCGAAAACAGTCGAGTCGTGCGTACCCTAAATCGGTCATGTGCGGAATTATTGGATACGTAGGACCGCGCGAGTGCCGCGATCTGCTGCTCGAAGGGCTGCGGCGGCTCGAGTACCGCGGCTATGACTCCGCG
Source organism: Thermoleophilaceae bacterium (assembly GCA_034664125.1). Classification (GTDB taxonomy): domain Bacteria; phylum Actinomycetota; class Thermoleophilia; order Solirubrobacterales; family Thermoleophilaceae; genus JACVRW01. The sequence continues at coordinate 40,512 of JAXDIG010000015.1, forward strand.
GGCCTGTCGCTGATCGCTGACGACGAGGTCGGCAGCGTCCACGCCGTCGGCAACCTCGAGCGCCTGCGCGACGCCGTCGAGAGCGAGAACGGGCACCTGCGCGGGTCCACCGGCATCGGCCACACCCGCTGGGCCACCCACGGCCGCGTGACCGAGGCGAACGCGCACCCGCACTCGGACACCTCCAACCGCGTGCACATCGCGCTCAACGGAATCGTCGAGAACTGGACCGAGCTGCGCCAGCGCCTGCAGGCCGACGGCGCCGAGTTCACCTCCGAAACGGACGCCGAGGTCGTGGCGCACCTGATCGCCCAGCACCTGAACGGCGAGCGGGCGGCGGCCGCGAGCGGAGGCTCTCCTGTCGGGGACCTCGCCGAGGCCGTGCGCCTCGCCTACAACGAGCTGCGCGGCCACTACGCGTTCGTCGCCATGTCGGCGGATCACCCGGGCGTGCTCGTGGGCGCCCGCAAGGAGTGCCCGCTCGTGGTCGGCCTCGGCGACGGCGAGAGCTTCATCGCGTCCGCCATCCCGGCCTTCCTCGCCGAGACTCGCAACGTGCAGCTGGTGCAGGACGGCGAGATCGTCGAGGTCACGACCCAGGGCTCGCGCTTCATCGAGCCGCTCACCGGCATGCCGATCGAGCGCGCGGTGGAGGAGGTCGACTGGGACGACGAGGCCGCGGAGAAGGGCGGCTACGAAACCTTCATGCTCAAGGAGATCCACGAGCAGGCCGACGCCGTGGCGGAGACGCTCGCCGACCGCCTGCATCCCGAGGGCGTGGACCTCGGCGACATCGGGATCTCCGACGAGTTCCTGCGCAGCGTGCGCCGGATCGTGATCGTGGCCTGCGGCACCTCCTATCACGCCGGCCTCGTGGGCCGCTACTCGATCGAGACGTGGTCGCGCATCCCGGTCGAGATGGACGTGGCTTCCGAGTTCCGGTACCGCAACCCGCTGATCAACGAGCACGACCTCGTGATCGGCATCTCCCAGTCGGGCGAGACGGCCGACACGCTGGCCGCCATGCGCCTGGCCCGCGAGCGCGGCGCCAAGGTGCTCGCGATCACCAACATCATGGGCAGCCAGGCCACGCGCGACGCGGACGGCGTCCTCTTCACGCGCGCCGGGCTCGAGATCGGGGTGGCCGCCACCAAGACCTTCGTCGCCCAGGTCGTCGCGATTCAGCTGTTCGCGCTCCGGCTGGCCGGCCTGCACGGCACGCTCGGCCCCGAGGTCACGCGCCGCCTGGTCGAGGACCTGCGCCGGATGCCGCACCTGATCGCCGAGACGGTCGAGGCGGTAGACGAGCCGATCCGCCGGATCGCCCAGCACTGGAAGGACTGCGGGTTCTGCCTCTACCTGGGCCGGCACGTGGGCCTCGCCATCTGCCTCGAGGGCGCTCTCAAGCTCAAGGAGATCTCCTACATCCCGACCGACGCCTACGCGGCGGGGGAGATGAAGCACGGGCCGATCGCGCTGCTCGACGAGCAGACGCCGGTGGTGTGCGTGGCCACCGACTCGCCGGTGCTCGACAAGGTGATGTCGAACATCGCCGAGGTGCAGGCGCGCGGCGCGCACGTGGTGGCGGTGGCCACCGAGGGCACGCACGTGGATGCCGAAGAGGTCATCAAGGTCCCGCGCACCGACTGGCTGCTCCAGCCCACCCTGGCGATCGTGCCGCTGCAGCTGCTGGCCTACTACATCGCGCGCGAGCGCGGCCTGAACGTGGACCAGCCGCGCAACCTCGCCAAGACCGTCACAGTCGAATAGCGCTGGTAGGTTGCGGCGCCGTGACCGGCGTCGGCATCGACCTCCTCGACGTCGAGCGCCTCGAGCGCGCCCTGGAGCGCCGCCCGCACCTGGCGGAGCGCCTGTTCACCGACGCGGAGCGGGCCTACGCGGCCGCTCGCGCCCGGCCGGCGCAGCACCTGGCCGCCCGCTTCTGCGCCAAGGAGGCTGTCGCGAAGGCGCTCGGCCTCACGGCGTGGAGCTTCCGCGACGTGGAGGTGGTCGCCACCGACGCGGCGCCCCAGATCGCTTTGAGCGGCAGCGCCGCGGCGCGAGCGGCGGAGCTGGGCGTCACGGCCACGGTTTCGCTGACGCACACCGACACCATGGCCGGCGCCGTGGCGCTCCTTCGACCCGCCTGAACTGCAGCAACGAGGGGGTCCGGGCCGGGGGGCGTGTCGAGATTCTCGCGGTATGCGAGAGAAACTCGACGAGCCCCCGGGGAACCCACCGCTCGGGGGCTTGTCGAGATATCAGCGCATATCGACCAAAACTCGACGAGCCCCCTCCGGGCCACCCCTGGTTGCTGCCGTTTCAGCGCCGCCGCGCAGCGGCGCACACGCCGGGACTGCCACTCTGCACAACCAATGACGCCGCCCGCCTGGCTCGATCCGCTCTACGACGCCGCCGAGATGCGCGCCGCCGACGCCTGGGCGATCGAGCGCCAGGGGGTTCCCTCGCTCGACCTGATGGAGCGCGCCGGCGAGGGCCTTGCGCGGGTCACCGCCGCGGCGGCCCGGCCCGGGCCCGTGCGCGTGGTCGTCGGCAAGGGCAACAACGGCGGCGACGGCCTGGTCGTGGCGCGCCTGCTGCGCCAGGACGGCTACGAGGTCGACGTGCTTGCCGCGGCCGCGCTCGACGAGCTGCGCGGCGACGCCCTCGCCAACCTGCGGCGGCTCCCCGGCCCGCCGCCCGAGCCGTTCGCCGCCGAGCGCCTCGAGGGCTCGGGCGCGGTGGTCGACGCCCTGCTCGGCACGGGGTTCGAGGGTGCGCCGCGCGAGCCGCTCGCGTCTGCCATCGCCGCGATCAACAGGCAGGACGCGCCCGTGGTGGCCTGCGACGTGCCCTCGGGTGTCGACGCGAGCACCGGCGAGGTCGAGGGCGAGGCGGTCCGCGCCGTCGCCACCGCCACCTTCCACGGACCCAAGTTCGGCCTCTACGTGAATCCCGGCAAGGAGCACGCCGGCAGCGTCGAGGTGGTCGAGATCGGCATCCCGCGCGGGGCGCCGGGCGCGGACAACGGACTGATCGCCGAGCGCGTGCTCGCCCTCTACCCGCGCCGCGCGCGCAGCGGCTCGAAGTTCGTCTCGGGCGTGGTCCTGGTCGTCGGCGGCTCGCTCGGGCTGACCGGTGCGCCCACCATGACCGCCCGCTCCGCCCAGCGCGCCGGCGCCGGCTACGTCCAGGTGGCCGTGCCCGGGCCCGTGCAGCCGGCCGTGGACCTGCGCCTGCTCGAGCAGATGAGCCGCGGCCTGCCCGACGCCGACGGCTTCCACACCCCGGCCGGGGTCGCGGTGGTGAAGGAGATGGCCGAGCGCGCCGGCGCCGTGGCGCTCGGCCCCGGCCTCGGCCGCGACGCGGGCGCCGAGGAATTCGCCCGCGGGGTCGCCGGCGCCGTCGAGGTGCCGCTGCTGGTCGACGCGGACGGCCTGAACGCGCACGCCGGCCGGCTGGAGCTATTCCGCGACCGGCGCGCCCCGACCGTGCTGACACCGCACGAGGGCGAGCTCGGCCGGCTGCTGGAGCGCCCTTCGGACGAGGTGGCCCGGCACCGGCTCGCCTCGGTGCGCGAGGCCGCCGAGCGCAGCGGCGCCGTGGTGCTCCTGAAGGGCGACGACACGATCGTCGCGCTGCCGGGCGGTGATGTGGCGGTCAACCCGGTGGGCTCGCCCGCGCTCGCCACCGCGGGTACCGGCGACGTGCTGTCCGGACTGATCGCCGCGCTGCTCGCCAAGCGACTCGACGCGTTCGAAGCCGCCTGCCTCGGCGCGCTCGCCCACGTGCTCGCCGCCGAGGCCGCCGCGGCGCGCGTCGGCGCCGATCACGTGATGGCCGGCGACGTCATCGACGCGCTGCCCCACGGCCTGACGCTCCGATAGTGTCGCCGCGGCATGGCAGCCCTCCGCGACACGGCGTGAGCGGTCCCGAGCGCGCTGTAGCCACCGTCGACCTGGGAGCGATCGAGCGCAACTGCGCGCGGCTGCCGAAGCCGCTCTGCGCCGTCGTCAAGGCCGATGCCTACGGGCACGGCCCGGTGGCGGAGGCTGCGCTGGCGGGCGGCGCCACGTGGCTCGCGGTGGCCGCGGCCGACGAGGCCGCCGCGCTGCGGAGCCGGGGGATCGACGTGCCGATCCTGGTGATGGGAGCGGTCACCGCCGAGGAACTGCGCGTCGCGGTCGCGGCCGGGGCGGACGTGGTGGCGTGGACGGAGGAGGTGGCGGAGGCCGCCCCGCGCGTGCACGTGAAGCTCGACACCGGCATGGGACGGCTCGGCACGAAGGACCGCGAGCTGGCGCTGCGGCTGGCGGACCGGGAGAACGTGGTCGGGCTGATGACCCACTTCGCCACCGCCGACGATCCCGGCGACGAGCTGTTCGACGTCCAGCTCGAGGCCTTCCGCGAGTTCGTGGCGGAGGCCGACCGCCCCGACGTGCTCGCCCACGCCGCCAACAGCGCCGCCGCGCTGCGCGAGCCGGCGAGCCACTTCGACATGGTGCGCTGCGGGATCGCCGTCTACGGCATGGACCCCTTCGGCGCGGACCCGGCGGCCCACGGGCTGGAGCCGGCGCTCTCGCTGCGGTCCTGGGTTGGAGCTGTGCGGCGCTTCGAGGCCGGCGACTCGGCCGGCTACGGCCGGCAATGGACGGCGCCCGAGCCGACCTGGGTGGCCACCGTGCCGATCGGCTACGGCGACGGCTGGCGCCGCGCGCTCTCGAACAACTGCGAGGTGCTGGTCCGCGGGCGCCGGCACCCGCTGGTCGGGACCGTGAGCATGGACAACGTGACGATCGCCCTCGGGCCCGACACCGACGTGGAGGTCGGCGACGAGGTGGTGCTCATCGGCGCGCAGGGGGAAGAGCGCATACTGGCCGAGGAGGTGGCGCGCCGGCTCGACACGATCAACTACGAGGTCACCTGCGCGCTGACGCCGCGGGTGCGCCGCCAGTACGTGCCGTGAGCGACGCCTGGATCGTCGGCGGCGCGCTGCGCGACGAGCTGCTCGGCCGGCCGGTGCGCGACGTCGACGTGGCCGTGGCCGGGGACCCGGCGCGGGCCGCCCGGGCGCTGGCGGCGGACGTGCGCGGGCCGGTGTTCCGGCTCTCGGAGGCATTCGGCGCCTGGCGGGTGATCGACCGGCGCGTCGAGCGCGTCTACGACTTCGCGCCGCTGCAGGGCGGGACGATCGAGGAGGACCTGGCGAAGCGCGACTTCACGGTCAACGCGATGGCGCGGCCGGTGGCCCTCGAGGCGCTGGCGGGCGCCGACGCCGCCGCGGACCTCATCGACCCCCTCGGCGGCCGCGCCGATCTGGAGGCGGGCATCCTGCGCGTGCTCGGCGCCGGAGCTTACGAGAGCGACCCTTTGCGCGCGCTGCGCCTGGCGCGCTTCGCCGCCGAGCTCGGGTTCGCGCCGGAGCCGGACACCGAGCGGCTCACCCGCGCGGCCGCCCCGCGCGTGGCCGATGCGGCCGGCGAGCGGGTGTTCGGCGAGCTGCGCCGCCTCGTCATCGCGGGCGGCGCCCTCCCCGGCCTCGAGCTGGCCGACCGCCTGGACGTGCTCGACGCGGTGCTCCCCGAGCTGACGGCCCTCCACGGCGTGGGCCAGAGCGACTACCACCACCTCGACGTGTACGACCACACGCTCGAGGTGCTGGCTCAGCTGATCGAGGTCGAGAGTCACCTCGACGAGCTGTTCGGCGCGGACGCCGACCGCCTGCGCGCCGTGCTGGCCGAGCCGCTCGCCGACGACCTGACCCGCGGCCAGGCGCTGCGCTTCGGGGCGCTCTTGCATGACATCGGCAAGCCGGTCACACGCGGCGTGCGCGCGGACGGCCGCATCACGTTCATGGGACACGACGCGGCCGGCGAGCGGATGGTCCGCGACCTCGCTCGCCGCCTGCGCACCAGCGAACGCTTCGCGCGCTTCGCCGCCGGGCTCACCCGCCACCACCTGGTGCTCGGCTTCCTCGTCCACGAGCGGCCGCTCGACCGCGCCCAGGTCTACCGCTACCTGCGCCGCACGGCGCCGGTCGAGGTGGAGGTGACGCTGCTGTCGTGCGCCGACCGGCTCGCCACCCAGGGGCGCAGGGGGGACGAGGCCACGGCGGTCCACCTCGAGCTGGCGCGTGAGCTGATGGGCGCGGCGCTCGACTGGCGCGAGCAGGGGCCGCCGCGCGTGCCGGTGCGCGGCGACGAGCTGGCTCAGGAGCTCGGGATCGAGCCCGGGCCGGAGCTGGGCAGGCTGCTCGGCGAGCTGGAGCAGGCCGCCTACGCGGGCGAGGCCGCCACACGCGAGCAGGCCATCGCGCTGGCACGTAGGCTGCGCGCGTGATCGTCGACACGGCGGTGTACGAGGACGGGCGCCGGCGGGACGGCAACGTCGGCGTGCACGAGGCGATGGAGGCCTGCCGCCGGCCGAATCACTTCACCTGGATCGGCCTCTACGAGCCGACCGAGGAGGAGTTCGAGTCGATCCGCACCGAGTTCGACCTGCACGAGCTGGCCGTGGAGGACGCGATCCACGCCCACGAGCGGCCGAAGCTCGAGGTCTACGGCGAGATGGTCTTCATCGTCCTCAAGACGGCCCGCTACGTGGATCCAACCGAGGTCATAACGCTCGGCGAGATCCTCGTCTTCCTCGGCCACGACTACATCATCACCGTTCGTCACGGCGAGGCGAGCGAGCTGAAGGACGTCCGGCGGGCGCTCGAGGAGCAGCCGGAGCTGCTGAAGCACGGGCCCGGAGCCGTGCTGCACGCGGTCGTCGACCGCGTGGTGGACGACTACGCCCCCGCCATCGACGGCCTCGGCCAGGACATCGACGAGGTCGAGGACGAGGTGTTCTCCGGCACCCGCGCCAACCCGGCTGAGCGCATCTACAAGCTCAAGCGCGAGGTGGTCCAGTTCTCCCACGCGGTCGGACCGTTGGTGGACCCCATCATGCAGCTCGCGCGCGGCAAGTATGCGGTGATCCACCCCGACGTCCGCACCTACTTCCGCGACGTCAACGACCACCTGCTGCGCGCACACGACCAGCTCGACGGCTACCGCGACCTGCTTACGAGCATCCTCGAGGCGAACCTCGCTCAGGTGACCGTGCGCCAGAACCAGGACGTGCGCAAGATCTCGGCGTTCGTGGCGATCCTCGCGGTGCCGACCGCGATCGCGGGCATCTACGGGATGAACTTCGAGCACATGCCCGAGCTGACGTGGGAGTTCGGCTACCCCGCCGTCCTCGCCGCGATGGCCTTCATCTGCTTCATGCTCTACCGCTACTTCAAGAAGGTCGGCTGGCTCGAATAGGGTCCGCTGCCATGACCGACGACTGCATCTTCTGCAAGATCGTGGCCGGCGAGCTGCCCTCGGAAACCGTCTCCGAAGACGAGCACACGGTCGCGTTCATGGATCTGAACCCGTGGACGCGCGGCCACGCCCTCGTGGTGCCGCGGCGGCACTCGCGCAACCTCTACGAGGTCGACGACGCCGACCTCGGGTACGCCGCCCTAGCGGCCAAGCGGCTGGCGCTGCGGATGCGCGACCGCCTGGGCTGCGACGGCGTGAACCTGCTCAACTGCTGCGAGCCGGCCGCCTGGCAGACCGTCTTCCACACGCATGTCCACGTGATCCCGCGCTATGACGACGATCCGCTGCAACTGCCGGTCCGGCCGCGCCCGGCCGAACAAGGCGAGCTGGCCCAGGTGGCGGCCGAGCTGCGCGACGGCTGATCGTTCCGCCCTTCCGCCGCCGACTGCTGGTAGTTTGGTGCCCGTTGGGCCGGTTTTTGCCGGCGTAGTTCGTGATATGCGTGCATCGGGACTCGCAGGACCGGGCACACGCAGGAAGGGGCAGCACGTGCCTACCGGAACCGTGAAGTGGTTCAACGACGAAAAGGGCTTCGGCTTCATCACACCTGATGAAGGGGATCGGGACCTGTTCGTCCACTACAGCGGCATCGATGGCCAGGGCTTCAAGTCGCTCGCCGAGAACTCGAAGGTGGAGTACGAGGAGGAGACGGGTGACAAGGGACCAAAGGCGGTGAATGTGCGCCTCATCTGAGGCGCCTACCAATCGTGCCCAAGGAAGAGAAGATTGAGATGGAGGGCGAGATCGTCGAGGCCCTCCCAAATACGATGTTCAAGGTCCAGCTCGACAATGGGCACGAAGTCCTCGGACACATCTCAGGCAAGATGCGGCGGCACTACATCCGCATCCTGCCCGGAGACCGGGTCAAGATCGAGCTATCTCCGTACGACCTCGACCGGGGACGGATCACCTACAGGTACAAGTGAGGAGGGCGCGCAACTCGGGAAAGGCCCGAGTGTTGCTATCCCGGCCATGAAGCGAATCCTGCTGCTGATTTCCGTTGTCTCGCTGGCGCTCGCGCTGGCCCCGGCCGCGTCCGCGCGTGTCGTGGAGCTAGGCGCGGTGCCGAACAACAACGTCACGCCGAGCTGCCCGGCCGACCCGTGCGAGGCCGCGGTGCGCGTGACCGCGCTGCAGGGCCGGATCGCCGGCGGGCGCAAGAACCCGTTCTACATCCGCCGGGACGGCTACATCGTCGCCTTCACGGTGCAGCTCTCCAAGCCCAGCGACGAGCAGATCGCGTTCTTCAACGACAACTTCGGCACCCCGCCCCAGGTGCGGCTCTCCGTGCTGCGCCGGGGCGACACCCGCAAGACGCGCCTCAACTACCGCCTGATCTCGCAGAGCGACATCTTCGACGTCGACAAGTACCTGGGCTCGAGCCCGACGTTCGTGCTCGATCCGCCGATGCGCGTGAAGAAGACGAACTGGATCGCCATCACGGTCCCGACGTGGGCGCCGATCTTCGCGAACAACCTGACGAACTCGGACTGGTGGCGCTCCTCGCGGGCGAGGGAGCACTGCGAGCCGCCGCGCAGCCTGGACCAGTTCGCGCTGCAGGAGCTGCGCAAGGTGAGCATCTTCGGGTGCACGTACCACAAGGCGAGGCTGCTCTACACGGCCACGTACGTGCCCGACCCGCAGCCGACGGTCAAGACCGACGACGGCACGCCCAACTAGGCCCCTAGGGGCTTTCGCCGGCTTCCCACCCGCGCTAGCATCGAGACGTGACCACCGAGGGGTGGATCTTCATGGTCGGCTTTCGCGTTTTCGACGTCGGCCTGCTGATCGTGTGGCTGATCTGGTTCTTCCGGCTGCGCGACGATGACGACGATTCACACGGCGAAGACGGCGGCGGAGGCGAGGGCCCGGGCCCGCGTCCCGAGAAGGACGGCCCGGGCGGAGACGGCATCAGGCTGCCGCTCGGCCGTTGGGGACTTGGCCGTGGCCGCGACCGCTCTCACGGCGGCCCGGCCCGGCCCTCCCGGCGGCGCGGAGCGGAGCCTCAGCTGCCCAAGCCGCTGCCGTCGCGCGTGCGGCGGCCACGGTCGCCGCTGCCGACGCACCGCAGCTAGCTTCGGCCAGCCGCGAACCGCAAACAGCGGCTGGGGAAGGGCTGGGATGCACAACCCGCCCCACCCCCCGGCTCTACGGCAGGTGGGTCGGCTTTAGCCGGGATACGCGCTCGGATACGGCCCGCCCGGCGGTCCAGCCGCGGGGCGGGCTGCTTTGAGACGCGCTGGGATGGCAAATGCGGCCCGGGCTCGCCGCAGCTGCCGCGAACGCGACGTTTACACCGACGTCGTCCACCCTTGAAGGCCCGTGGCACCTCCTTGCCTGCCGTCCAGTCACGTTTGTCTCACCCAGAGGCGTCGGGAGCGCTTCGGCTAGCCGCAAGCCCCGGGGTTGTCGTTGCAGAACTGCTCGAACCGCTCCGCCGGGCTGTCCTGCGGCGGCGGAGTGTCGTTCTGGGGCGTGTCCGTGGGTATTTCGAGCGGCGGCGGAGTGGGGGTGTCGCCGTCGGTGGGCGGCGGGGCGATCTCGCTCGTGGGCGTGCTTTCGGTTTGCGGCGCCGGCTCCGGCTTGTCGGTTTCCGGGATCGTGAGCTCGGGCGCCGTCGGCGGAGGGTCGGCGGACGATTCCTGGTCGCCGCCGCAGCCGGCGCTCAGTACGGCCAGCGAGAGCAGCAGCAGCGCGAGGAGGCGTGCCGTCAGCGCTCGACGGCGGGCAGCCGCCGGCCGCAGTGAGGGCAGTCGTTCAGGTCCTTCTGAACCAGTTGCTCGAGCGAGCAGCCGCATAGCCGCAGGTTCTCGATCGAGTACGGGAGGTTGCTCGGCGACGGCGCCAGCGGCAGCAGCGCGCTGACCACCTTCAGCTCCTCGCCGCTCTCCCGGTCGACGTAGCGCTTGCCCGGGACGGCCTCGCGAATGATCTCGCGATCCGAGCGTGCGCGCAGGCGATACTTCTGGCGGGCGGGCATGGGCGCGGAAGGATAGCTGCCGATATCCCGGAAAGAGCCTGCGGCCATGCGCATCCTGATCTTCCACGGATACCTGCTCCGGGGCACCGGCAGCAACATCTACAACGCCAGCCTGGTGCGCGCCCTGGCGGGCCTCGGGCACGAGGTCGACCTGCTCTGTCAGGACCGCACCTGGGAGGCCCCTGAGGGCGTGACGGTCCACAACCCGGACATCGGCAGGGTCCTGCCGGTGTACGTTGCCGACCGCTACGAGGGCTTCGACGCCAAGCCGTACGCGGAGTTGAGCGATGCGGAGCTGGAGCATTACCTCGCAGCGAACGTAGCGGCAGTGCAGGACGCTCCCACGCCCGACGTGGCGCTCGCGAACCACCTGGTGATGGGACCGGCGATCCTCGCCCGCGGCCTGGCCGGCCGAGCGCCCTACGCGATGAAGGTGCACGGCAGCGCGCTGGAGTACACCGTGCGCCCGCACCGCGAGCGCTTCCTGCCCTACGCGCTGGAGGGCGTCAGGGGCGCGGAGGGGGTCCTGGTCGGCTCGCGCCACACGGCGGAGAGCCTGTGGGAGGTGCTGGCCGACGAGCCGTCGCTGCCCGACCGGACTCGGCTGGGGCCGCCCGGCGTGGACGTGCACACCTTCAGGCCCGGGGTCGCGGACCTGGCGAAGCTCGCCCACCGCGTCGGGTCCGGCGACACCGCGTCCTGGGGCGGCGAGGCCGGCGCCGCCGACGCGCTGCTGTCGCTCGACCCGCGCACGGACCGGATCGTGAGCTACGTCGGGAAGCTGATCGTCTCCAAGGGGGTCGACCTGCTGCTCGCGGCCTGGCCGCTCGTGGTCGCCCGCGTGCCCGAGGCGCGCCTGGTGATCGTCGGCTTCGGCACCTACCGCGAGGCGCTGGGCCGCTTCGTCGACGCGCTGCGGCGCCGCGACCTCGACGACCTGCGGGACATCGCGGCGCGCGGGCGCGAGCTCGAGGGCGGGCCGCCCGGGAGGCTGAAGTACCTCAGCGCGTTCCTCGAGGGGGTGGGGGACGACTGGCTCGCCGCCGCGCCCGCGGCCGCCGACCGAGTTCACTTCACCGGCCGCCTCGAGCACGACGACCTGCCCCTGCTGCTGCCCGCCTGTGAGGCGCAGGTAATGCCGAGCACGTTCCCCGAGGCGTTCGGCATGGTGGCGGCCGAGGCGGCGGCGTGCGGCGCGCTGCCGCTGTCGGCGGGGCACTCCGGCATGGCGGAGGTCACGGCGACGCTGGCCCCGGCGCTGCCTCCCGAGCTGCGCCCGCTGCTGTCGTTCGACGTCGGTGCGCAGGCGGTCGAGCAGATCGCGTCCAAGCTGATCGCGTGGCTCACGCTCGACCCCGCCGAGCGCGAGCGCGCCAGCGCCGCGCTCGCAGCCGAAGCGGCGCGCCGCTACTCGTGGGAGAGCGTGGCCGAAGGGGTGATCGCGGCGGCCCAGGGGCGCCTCGACGCTCTGCCCCATCCGGCTCCCCCAGCGGATAATGTTCCCGCCCCGTGAGCCTCGCCCGGAACACGGCAAAGCCGCTGCTCGCGGCGCTGGTGGCGGCAGCCGTTGCGTTGCCGCTGGCCGCGTGCGGGCGCGACGAGCCCGATCTGACCAAGGGAAAGGCGCTGTTCACGCAGAAGTGCGGGTCGTGTCACGCCCTTCAGAGGGCCGGCACGCAGGGCCAGACCGGCCCTGATCTCGACACCGCCTTCCGGGCGGCGCTGGAGAAGGGCATCAGCCGCGACACCGTCGAGGGCATCGTCCACAAGCAGGTCCTCCATCCGCGCCGCAACAGCGTGATGCCGGCGGGGCTGGTCAAGGGCAAGGACGCCACGGACCTGGCGGCCTACGTCAGCTTCGCCGTGGACCGGCCCGGCGAGGACCAGGGCGCCCTCGCCGAGGCGGGCCTCGCGGGGGCGACCACCGGCGAGCAGATCTTCACGGCCGCCGGCTGCGCCGGCTGCCACAAGCTCTCAAAGGCGGGGGCTACCGGCACCATCGGCCCGAGCCTCGACGACCTGGCGTCGTCCGGCGACATCAAGGGCTCGCCCGCGGACTACGTGAGGCAGTCGCTGCTGGAGCCGGACGCCGTCGTGACCAAGGGGTTCCAGCCCGGCGTGATGCCCTCCTTCAAGGGCAAGCTCACGGACAAGCAGATCCAGGCGCTGGTGCAGTACCTGCTGGGCAATTAGCCCGTCACCAGGGGGCGAAGCTCGGCGAGCAGGTCGGCGCCGGAGGCGGCGATCATGCCAGGCCAGCCGTCGTCGAGCCAGTCGACGCTCCCGCCGGCCTCCTCCACGAGCAGGCGGCCGGCGGCCCAGTCCCAGTGCTGCAGGCCGCGCTCGAAGAACGCGTCCACGCGGCCGGCGGCCAGCCAGGCCAGGTCGAGCGCCGCCGCGCCGGCGCGGCGGATGTCGCGCGCGCGGGGGAGCAGCGCGCGGATCACGTCGGCCTGGGCCGCCCGGCGGGCGGGCTCGTAGGAGAAGCCAGTGGCCACGAGCGCCTGGGCGAGCGGGCGCTGCGGGCGCACGTGCAGCGCGCGGCGCTCGGGCTCGCGCTCGCTGAGCACGAAAGCCCCCTCGCCGCGCACGGCGTAGAAGGTTTCCCCGTTGATCGGGGAGTGGACCACGCCGACGGCCAGGCCGTCTCCGTCCTCGAGTGCCACGCTGACCGCCCAGGCCGGGAAGCCATACAGGAAGTTGATGGTGCCGTCGAGCGGGTCGACCACCCAGCGTCGCCCGCTGGCGGCCTGCGAGCGCGAGCCCTCCTCGGCCACGAGGCCGTCCTGCGGCCGCTCAGCCTCGAGCAGCTCGCGGATCGCCCGCTCGGCCTCGCGGTCGGCATCCGAAACCAGGTCCGTGGACGAGGACTTCGACGCGACCCCCTCGGGCGGCCGCTCGTAGTAGGACAGCAGCACCTCGCCGGCCGCGCGCGCGGCGCGCTCGGCCAGCTCGAGGTCGGAGTTCACAGGGCGCGCAGCAGGAAGACGATCGCGATGACCACCGCGGCGACGACGATTACATAGAGCAGGAAGCGGAACGCCTCTTGCTCTGAGCGCAGCGGATTCAGCACGGCGATCTCAGAGGAGGTAGACGCTGGAGTAAACGACGATCCACATGACGTCCACGAAGTGCCAGTAGATGCCGGGCACCTCGACGCCGCGGTGCTCCTTCGGGGTGAAGTGCCCGCGGAAGGCGCGCAGCGTGGCGAACACCAGCAGCGTCAGTCCCACCGCCACGTGCGCCCCGTGGAGGCCGGTGAGCCCGTAGAAGATCGTGCCCTGGGCGTTGTCGTGCGGCGCGAAGCCGATGTGGACGTACTCGTTGACCTGCACCGAGAGGAACGTGAGACCGAGCGCCGCGGTGGTGAGCAGGCCCACCTGCATCGCCCGGCGGTTGCCCCTGCGCGCGCCCTCGAGCGCCCAGTGCATCGTGACGCTCGACGACACCAGCACTGCGGTGTTGACGCCGGCGATGAGCTTGGGCAGGTCCTTGCCGTCCATGGGGAACCAGCCCGAATCGGCCACGACCCGGATGAAGAAGTAGGCCGTGAAGAACGCTCCGAAGAGCATCACCTCGGAGATGATGAAAAGCAGCATCCCGAGGAACTGCGCCTCGACCCGCGAGGAGCGGTTGGCCGGGGGCGGACCGTGGTGCTCGTCGTGGTCGGCGTGTCCGTGGGCGACCGAGGCCGATTCCATCAGGCGGGCTCCTCGCTGACGACGTGCTCGACCGGCTTGCCGGTGGAGGCCTCGACGCGGCCGATCAGGTCGGCGCGCATCCAGCCGGAGCGCGTCTCCGGGAGGGTCGAGATCACGATGTCGTCCGGCGCGTAGAACTGGAGCGCGTTCTGGATGGCCGTGTAGGGGTCCGGGTGCACCACCTGCCCGATCGCTTCGAGCCCGGCGTCGGTGAGCTCCTTCAGCGTGTGCGCGAGGCGCTGGGCCGCCTCGCCGGAGTCCCCACCGTTGCCGTTGTCGGCGGCCTGCGGGCAGATCACGATGAAGCGGCGCGGCTCCTCGGCCGCCTTGCGGCGCAGCACCTCCAGCAGCGCGGGGCTGGCGACCGTCTGGTTGGCCACGACGAGCGTGCGCTTGACGTCGTCGCGCTCCGTGTCGAGGTCCACCACCACGTGCTCCACCGGCCGGCGCGCCGCGCGCCTGACGCGGTCCACGAGCCCCTCGCGCAGCCAGCCCGACCGCGTCTCTGGGTGGGTGGAGATCACGATCTCGTCGTAGTCCTGCTCGCCGAGGGCGTCCATCACCGCCGCGTACGGGTCGGGGTCCATCACCTCGCCGTGCGCCTCGATGCCCGCCTCGCGCAGGAGCGCCAGCGTCATCTGCAGGCGGTTCTCCGCGGCGTCGCGCACCATCGATTCGTAGATCACGTATCCGTGCCGGGGCTGGTTCTGCGGGCAGATCACGTGCACGTCCACCTCGTCGCCGGCCGCGCGCTCGAGCACGGCGTCGATCAGCGGCTTGCCCGCCACCGTCTCATTCGCGACTACGAGGATGCGCTTCATTCAGCAGGCGGAGGCGCGCCGCCGCCACCGGCGGGAGCGGGCACCGCGGCGCTCGCGGGCGCCTTCTCCTTGAACACGGCATGCACGGCGCCCGGCACGCCGTACTCGTACGGCCCGCCGACCACCGTCGGCACCTCGTCGAAGTTGAACACGGGCGGCGGCGAGGACACCTGCCACTCGATCGAGTGGGCCCGCCAGGGGTTGCCTTCGGCCAGGGGGCCGTGGCGCCACGAGGCGACCATGTTGTAGACGAAGACCAGGAACGAGAGGCCGAAGATGAAGGACGAGATCGAGATGACCGCGTTCCAGGTGGCGAACTGGTCGGCGTAGTCGGCCACGCGCCGCGGCATGCCCTCGATGCCGACCAGGTGCATCGGGCCGAAGGTGAGGTTGAAGAAGATGAACGACAGCCAGAAGTGCAGCTTGCCGAGCGTCTCGTCGTACATCCGGCCGGTCATCTTCGGGAACCAGTGGTAGATCCCGGCGAAGATCGTGAACACCGAGCCGCCGAACAGCACGTAGTGGATGTGGGCCACGATGAAGTAGGTGTCCGACACGTGGATGTCGAACGGCACGACCGCGAGCATGATGCCGCTGATCCCGCCCAGGGTGAACATCGTGATGAAGCCCAGCGCGAACAGCATGGGTGTTCGGAGATGGATCACGCCTCGCCATAGCGTCGCGAGCCAGGAGAAGATCTTGATGCCCGTGGGCACCGCGATCAGCATCGTGGTGATCATCATCGGGACCCGCAGCCAGCTCCACATGCCCGACACGAACATGTGGTGGGCCCACACGGAGAACCCGAGGATCACGATCGCCACCAGCGAGAAGGCCATCATCCGGTAGCCGAAGATCGGCTTGCGGGCGTGTGTCGAGATGACCTCGCTGATGATCCCGAAGCCCGGCAGCATCATGATGTAGACGGCCGGGTGCGAGTAGAACCAGAAGACGTGCTGGTACAGCAGCACGTCGCCGCCCGCGGACGCGTCGAAGAACTTGGTGCCGATCGTGCGGTCGAGCAGAACGAAGAACTGCGAGCCCGCGATGAACGGCGTCGCGATCACGACCAGCAGCGAGGTCGTGAAGTTCGCCCACACCAGCAGCGGCATCCGCCAGAACGTCATGCCGGGCGCCCGCATGGTGATGATCGTGACCAGGAAGTTGAGCGCGGTGGCGATCGAGGAGGCCCCCGCGAACTGCACGCCGAGCGTGAAGAACTGCTGGCCCATGGGCGTCTCCGTGGAGAGCGGGGCGTAGGCCGTCCAGCCGGTGGCGAAGGCCCCGCCCTCGGCGAAGAACGAGCTGAGCATCATCACGCCGGCGACCGGCAGCATCCAGTACGAGAGCGCGTTCAGGCGCGGGAAGGCCATGTCCGGCGCGCCGATCATCAGCGGGATCACGTAGTTCGCGATCCCGGCGAAGACCGGGATGATGAACAGGAAGATCATCAGTGACGCGTGCACCGAGAACAGCCCGTTGAAGGTGTTCGGGTCCACGAACTGCGTGCCCGGCTGGGCGAGCTCCGCGCGCATCACCATCGCCATCAGGCCGCCGGCGGTGAAGAAGAAGAAGGTCGTGCAGATGTACTGGATCCCGATGACCTTGTGGTCGGTGTTGACGCGGAAGTAGTCCCTCCACGAGTAGGCGCCGTGCCCGGAGTGGTCCTCCGGGATCGTGGGCGCGCCCGAGGCCCAGCGGAACCAGTAGTCGAAGCAGCCGATCCCGATCAGGAATCCGAAGGGGGCGGCGACCAGCGCGCCGACGGTGATGATCGCGTCCCCCTTGAACACCGGGTCCCAGCCGTACAGCGACCGGACGACGACGACGATGGCCGTGCCCAGGCCAAAGCCGATCGCCACGCCGAGGGCGGCGCGGTACCAGCCGGGTGCGAGAAGACGACGGGTGAGGGTCATTTCTGCGCTTTCAGAAGGTACTCCACGAGTGCGTCGAGCTCCTCGGGTGAGAGCTTGTCGCCGAAGTCCTGGGGCATGATGTCAGGCGCGAATCCCTTCGTGATCACCTTGTTGGGGTCGACGATCGACTGCCGGATGAAGGCCGCAGTGGGCTTGTCGATGTTGTCGAGGTCGGGGCCGACCGTGCCGGTTGCGTTCGCCGGCTTGAACGTGTGGCAGCTGCCGCAGCCGTTGGCCGCGAAGATGGCCGCGCCGTCGGGGGCGCCGCCGCCACCACCGCCACCACCGCCGCTGCTCGGGGCGCCGCCCGCGGCCTGCTTCTGATCGTCGAGCCAGGAGTTGAACGCGCCGGCCGCGACCACCCGGACGTCCTGCCGCATGGTGGAGTGTCCGATGCCGCACAGCTCGGCGCAGACCACCTGGTAGTGCCCGATCCGGTTGGGGGTGACTCGGATCTTCGTGGTGAGCCCGGGCACGGCGTCGGACTTGAGCCGGAACTCGGGCACCCAGAACGAGTGGATCACGTCCTTGGTGTGGATGCGGAACTCGACCGGGCGGTCCTTGGGCAGCACCAGCTCGGTGGAGTGAACCTTCTGGCTCGGGTAGTCGAAGGACCAGGTGAACTGCTGCCCGGTGACCTTCACGACCAGCGTGTTGGGCTGCTTGGCCTCGATGTCGTCGAGCACGATCCAGCCGTAGATGGCGAGGGCCGTGACCATGAGGAACGGGACCGTCACCCAGAAGACCTCCAGCCGGGTGTTCCCGTGGATAGGGGCGCCGTCGCGCATGTCGCCCGGCATCGCACGGAAGCGGACGACGCTGTAGATCGCCACCGTCATCACGAGCACGAAGATGGGCACCGAGCAGATCAGCAGGACGTCGTAGACCGTGTCGATCTTGTTGGCCGAGCCCGCCGCGGACTGCGGGAACCAGTCGATCCACAGCGAGATCGCGATCCCGACCACCGAAGCCACGATCCCCAGCCCGATCATCTTCGCGATCGGGTGGCGCTCACCCTGGATGCGCGGGTCCTCCTCAGGCGGGCCTGCCGGGCTCCCGGCGGCTGGATCCCTCTCGCTCATCGGCGCGCGAGTGTATTGGAGTGGGCGGCCGGGCGAGAAGTAGGAACTGGGGCGCGCTCAGGCCGCTGCTCGCCCCAGCCGCGACCTGCGGTGGTCGTCGGCCGGGCGACCGGAGCCGTCGCCGCGGGCCTGCGGCGCCCGCGTCGCCGCCGGCGCACCTCGTGCCTCCGACGGCGGGTGGCCGTGGTGGCGGCGGAACGCCTTGGAGAACTGCGCCGCCTGGCGGTAGCCCACGGCCCGGGCGACCGCCGCGACCGGCAGCGCCTCGTGCCGCAGCAGTTCCGCGGCGCGGCCCATGCGGATTCGCTGGAGCTCCCTGCGAAAGCTCGTCCCCTGCTCCGCGAACACGCGCTGGAGCTGGCGCCGCGAGGTGGCGATCGAGTGAGCGACGGCCGCGAGCGACAGGTTTTCGTCGGCGAAGTCGCGCCGGATCGCGCCGAGTGCGTCCTCGAACAGGGATCGCCGTCTGTGCTGGGTCGTCTGCCGCACCACATGGGTATACGTAGGAACTGCGTAATCGGATGCCTCATCTTGTTGTAGGCTGATTGAGCCGATCGTCACTAGAGGTCCGCGGAGGAGAGTGCATGCAGGTCCGGGACGGAATGAGCAACCTGGTTCTCACCGTGAACCCCGGACACACGCTTCGGGACGCAGCCGCCGCGATGGCAGAGCGCGGCGTCGGCGCCGCCGTGGTGATCGACCCGGAGCAGCAAGGGCCGGGCATCCTCACCGAGCGTGACCTCCTCCAGGCGATCGGCGACGGGCAGGACCCCGACCGCGAGCGCGTGGGCGATCACCTCTCGTCGGAGCTGACCTTCGCGGCGCCGGAGTGGTCGCTCGAGGCGGCCGCGGACGCCATGGTGCGCGGCGGCTTCCGCCACCTGATCGTGGTGGACGGCGGGGAGATGATCGGCATCCTGTCGATGCGCGACATCGTGCGCTGCTGGGTGTCGGACGGCGCCACCAGCGAGCTGCCGTCGGATCTCGACCCCGTGCGCTAGAGCCCGCCGGCTCTCAGTGCTCGAGCGGCAGGTCCGAGATGTCCTGGCGCGTCTCGCGGATCCAGCGCCAGACCGCGACCACCGTGATCACCAGCCCGATGCCGGTCACGACCCAGGACAGCACCACGCCGACCACGGCCAGCGTGAGTCCGAGCGCGGTGACCACGGGGAGGTAGGACGGCCCCGGCAGGTGCACCGGCTCGCCAGGGGGCGGAGCCGGCGGGCCGCCGGTGTGGACGTCCTCGTCCGCCATCAGTAGACGAGTCCCACGAGCCAGGCGAGCCCGAAGACCACCACGGCGATCGCGCCGGCGATCAGCCCGGTGCGCAGGTTCTTGTAGGCGAGTCGGCGGTCCACTGGCAGGCCGTTGTATCAGACTCGCAGCGAAGCGGGAGGACCTGACTCGACGCTGAGCGCGCCTTCCGGCGGCCGCGCGCCGGGGCCGAACAGCGCGAGCACCGAGCCGCCGAAGCCGCCGCCCATGATGCGCGCGCCGAGGGCCCCCGCGCTCCGGCACGCATCCACCGCGCGCTCCACCTCGGGCACCGAAACCTCGTAGTCGTCGCGCAGGCTGCGGTGCGACTCGTCCAGCAGGCGGCCCAGCTCGGCGAGGTCGCCGCGCTCCAGGGCGGCCACCGCGGCATCCACCCGGGCGTTCTCGGCGAGCACGTGGCGCACGCGCCGGTCGAGCGGCTGGGGCAGCCCGTCGGCGCTGGTCGCGTCGCGCAGCGAGTCGATGCCGAGCCGGCGGCAGGCCGCGCGGCACTCCTCGCGGCGCTCGTTGTAGCCGGAGTCGGCGAGGTCGCGCGGCGCTCCCGAGTCCAGTGTCGCCAGCACGTGCTCGCCGAGGTCGAGCGGGATGCCGCGCAGCCGCGGCCCGCGCATGTCGATGCGCATCGCGCGTCCGCGCTCCCCGCAGAGGACCGCGAGCTGGTCGAGCAGGCCGGTCTGGGCGCCGGTCCAGTCGTTCTCGATCCGCGAGCAGAGCCGCGCGAGCGCGATTCGCTCGGGCGGAGCGGCTTCGGCGACCGCGCACAGGGCCAGGCACGACGCAACGCAAACGGCCGCCGACGAGGAGAGGCCGGAGCCGCGAGGCAGGTCGGCTTCGATCGTCAGGCGACAGGGGCGCACGTCGATCCCCTCGCGCCGCAGCTCGCCGACCGCGCCGCGGACGAGCCCGCGCCAGCCGCCGGCGGTTTCGAGGACGTCTTCCAGGTCGAAGCGGTCGTGCTCGTCCAGGTCGGGGGCGTGCGCTTCGATCGCCCGGCCCGGAGCGGGTTCGGCGGTCACCGTGACGCCCCGCCTGATCGCGAATGGGAGGCACAGGCCGTCGTTGTAGTCGGTGTGCTCGCCGATCAGGTTGACCCGCCCCGGGGCGAACGCCTGGACGCTCCCCCCTTCTCGCGAGGCGTGTTCTAGACGGGTGTTCGAGTGGCGCATCGGCCCAGTCGATCCTAGGGTCAGGAAGTGATCGGGGAGCAACGGTCGGTTCGGGCCTTCATTGACGCGGAAGAGCTCGTACGCGATGAGATAGAGGTGGAGGTGCGCCCGTCGGCGCCCACCACGGACCCTCGGTCCGGCTGGCCCCTGACCGTTCCGCCGCTGGTGATCCTCTGGATCGGCGAGCGCCCGCTCGCCGTCCGGCTGCGCGCCGTGGTGGCGATCAGCCGCTTTCCGACGAACGCCCGCCTGGCCAATCTGATCGAGGGCGAGGCCAGCGCCGCGGGTTTCGCAGTGGAGCGAATGGCCGAGGCCGGCCTCTGGCGGCTCTTCTCGCAGCCCCCGCGGCCGCGTCGCGTCGGGCTGTAGGGCTCAGTCGATCCGCACGTGCAGGTGGTTGTCGTGGTTCGCGAGCGGCATCACCGTGCCGGGCGGCCCGGCGAGGTGGGTGTTCGGCCCGACGAAGACCGCTACGGCACCCTCGGCCACGAAGCGGTCGACGAGCTCCTGGGATAGCTCGCGGTCGATCTGCGAGGCGTAGCGCGGGGCGCGCTCGCGGCCGTCGGCGCGCGGGTAGTAGACGTCCACGTCGAGCCCGTTCTGGTGGCTGGCGTGCCCGATGTAGCCAAACCGCGGGCCGAAGTCGCCGCCGTGGGGGCGGCTGAGGTCGCCGACCGCCATCCGCGCGGCCCGCGGGTGGGCGGCCCGGTACTCGCGTGCGACCTTGAGGACGATGCGCACCAGTCGCGCGGTGCCCCAGCGGCGCCACGGACGATTGGGCGAGCGGCGCTCCACCGGGTCCCAGGTGAAGAAGCTCCGGCCCGCCGCCGGGAGGCGCACGCCGCCTGCAAGGCGGCCGGCGGCCGGGTTGCCGATCGCGGTCGAGCGGTGCCAGGCGATGTGGGGCGTGGCCGCGTGGCGCTCGGGGCACCCGGGCAGCCCGGCGCAAACAGCGGCGAACAGGGCGGCGGCGGCGCGGGCCACGCAGACATCTACGGCCGCGCGAGGGACTCAGGTCCGAGTGTGGGTAGCGGAATGCGTCATATGCGCGCGCCTGGTGGCCCACACTCCGCTCAGCCGCGCCCCGGCACCCCCCCGCGGACGCGGTCCGGATGGTCGCGCTCCATGAAGCGGCGCAGGCCTTCGATCGTCTCCTCGCCGAAGATCGAGCGGTCGAAGCACTCCGCCTCGATGCGCAGCCCTTCGTCCAGCGGGAGCCCGAAGCCGCGCACGGCGGCCTCCTTGTCGGTGCGGATGGCCGGCTGGGGGAGGGCGGCGATCTCGCGCGCGAGCTCGAGCGCGCGCTCCACGCAGGTGCCGCTCGGCACGACCTCGTTCACCAGCCCGATGCGGAGCGCCTCGTCGGCGTCGATCACCCGGCCCGTGACGATCAGGTCCATCGCCCGGCGCATGCCGACTATGCGCGGCAGCCGCTGGGTGCCGCCGTCGGCCAGGCCGATGTTCCAGCGCCGGCAGGTCACGCCAAAGGTGGCGTGCTGGTCGGCGATCGCCAGGTCGGTCCAGCAGACCCACTCCAGCCCGCCGGCGTACGCGGCGCCGTTCACCGCCGCGATCGTCGGCTTGTAGAGATCGGTCCAGCGCGACGGGCCCAGCACCCCGGGCCGCTCGCCGCGCACGTGGGCGGCGCGCTCGTCGGGGTCAAACGCCACCACGGCCTCGCCCTCGGATGCGGACTTCAGGTCCCCGCCGGCGCTGAAGGCGCGGTCGCCCGTCCCCGTCAGTACCGCCACGTAGGCGTCGTCGTCCTCGCGGAACCGCTGCCACGCGTGAACCAGCTCCCGGTGCGTCTGGGGGCCGATCGCGTTCATCCGCTCCGGCCGGTCGATCGTGATCAGCGTGACTGGCCCGTCTTGAACGTAGGCGAGATGGTCGTACATGATCCAATGCTCCCATGACCCTGCTCCAGCCCTGCCTCAACGGGAACCGCCCCGGGCCGACCGCCGCCCGCGCGCCGGGGTGAGCGCGTGAGCACCCGCAAGGAATCCGCGTTCCTGTTCGACCTCGATGGGACGCTGATCGACAGCGTGTACCAGCACGTGATCGCCTGGCGCGAGGCGCTGGAGCAGCTCGGAGTGTCGCTGTCCGTCTGGAAGATCCACCGCCGCATCGGCATGAGCGGCGGCCTGTTCGTGACCGCCCTGCGCCGCGAGCTCGGCGAGGAGCTCGACGACGAGATGCTCGCCCGGCTGCCCGACCTGCACGCCGAGGCCTACATGCGGCACTACCCGAGCGTGCGTCCGCTGCCCGGTGCGCGTGAGCTGCTGGACGGGCTGACCGAGCTGGGGATCCCGTGGGCGATCGCCACCAGCGGTGCCGAGCGCACGGCCGGGCGCGCCCGGGCGCTGCTGGACCTGCCCGACGACGTGCCGATGGTCACGCGCGATCTCGTGCGCTACGCCAAGCCGGACCCCGACCTCTTCCTCACCGCCGCGGCGGGCATCGACGTCGACATCCGCGACAGCCTCGTCGTGGGCGACAGCGTCTGGGACCTGCTCGCCGCGCGCCGCGCCGGCGCCCTCGGCATCGGGCTGCTGTCCGGCGGCTACGGTCGCGAGGAGCTGATCTACGCGGGCGCCTTCCGCGTCTACGAGGACCCCGGCGATCTGCTCGCCCACCTGGACGAGGTCGGCGTGCGTCGGCCCGCCTAGCTCGCCGCGGCCTCGGTCGCGAGCAGCGCCTCGAGCGCCGTCTTGACGCCGCGCGGCACCACGATCACCGGGCAGTACGCCTCGGCCGTGAGGCGCAGCGACACGCTCCCGAGCAGCACCCCGCGGACCGGCCCGTAGCCGCGCGAGCCGCTCACGAGCACGTCGAGGCCCTTGGAGATGTCCACGAGCACCTCCGCCGGGTCCCCGACCACGGCGTCCACCTCGATCGGGACATCCCCGTCGAGGCCCTCCTGCTCGAGCGCCCGGCGCAGCTCCCGCTCCGCGAACATGCGGTGCTCGCCCTCGACGTCGATGAGGTCCTTGCCCTGCTGGCCGGCGATGTACGTCTCCGTCTCGGCGTACATGTCCATCGTCAGCTTCACCACCGTGATCGCCCGCAGCTTGGCCTTTGCCCTCCGCGCGAGCGCGTGCGCGCTGCGCAGCGCCTCGCGGCCCTCGGGGGTGTCGGCGTACGCCGCGGCGATCGTGCGGAAGCGCTCCTCGCGCTTCCAGTCCCGGGGCACCACCGCCACGGGGCAGGGGCAGCCGTTCAGCAGACGCTGCGCCGTCGACCCGGCCAGCACGCGGCCCAGTCCCGAGCGCCTGGACGAGCCCACCACCAGCACCCCGGCGTCGTCGCCCTCGGCGGCCTCCTGCAGCGCCTGGGCGGCGCTCGTGCCCTCGAGGATCCGGCAGTCGACCTTGATTCCGCGCGCCCGCAGATCGATCTCGACCTGCTCGATCGCCGGAGTGCAGTCCGCGACCAGGTCGTCGTCCACCTGGGCGATGCCGTAGGGCAGGGTCCCCTCCGGGTCGATCGGCACCACCGGGGAGCGGGCCTGCACCGACGCGACGATCAGCGGAGCGCCGGTCAGTACGGACAGCTCCGCGCCGAAGTCGACGGGAGCGATGTCGCGTTTCCTCGGGTCGTAACCGACGAGGATGGCCTTGCTCATCGCTGCGTCACTTAGGACGCACGCGCGGCGGTTCAAGTCTGTGGGGCCCTAGCGCTTGCGGCCGGGGTTGCCGGGCGGCACGAGCAGGGCGGCCCCGATCGCCCCGCCCAGGTCGCCCAGCTCCGCGAGCGCGACGCGCGGCGGGTGCTGGTCCTGGAACAGGTGCGGCTGCATCGCCTCGCGGATGCGCTGCACGTACGGCTCGCCGAGGCGAGTGCCGAGGCCGCCGCCCACCACGACCGTCTCGACATCGAGCACGTTGACCGCGGAGGCGATGCCGGCGCCAAGGGCCCCGAGCGCGCGCTCGACCAGCTCGATGGCGAGCTCGTCCTCGTGCTCCAGCGCCCGCGCCCACACCCCTGAGGTCAGGCGGGTGCGGCCGCGCTTCTCCATGATCTTGAAGAGGTCGGTCTTGCGCCCGCGCTTGTGCAGGCGCCGGGCGCGGATCTCCATGGCGCCGCGGCCGGCGTAGGCCTCCATGCACCCGCGGCGGCCGCACGTGCACTCGGCCCCGTCGATCTTGACCACGACATGGCCCAGCTCGCCGGCCGCGCCGCGGCCCTCCCAGGGCTCGCCGTGCAGCACCAGGCCGCCGCCCACGCCGGTGCCCCACCACACCCCGAGCAGCGACTTGGAGCGCCGCGCCGCGCCCAGCACGTACTCGGCGTTCACCCCGACCGTCACGTCGTTGTCCACGTACGCGCGCGTATCGGCGAGCGTCTTGAGCCCGGCCGCGATCTGTATCGGCGCGCCCTCGCCGGGCAGGTTGCGCGCGCCCGTCACCACGCCGCGTCGCGTGTCGATCGCCCCGGGGGAGCCGACGCCCACGCCGGCCAGGTCGGCCATCTCGATGCCGGCGTCCGCGCAGGCCGATCCCATCGTCGAGACGAGCGCGAGGACCACGTCGTGCGCGCCGTCCGTGGTAGGAGTGGCGCTGCGCGCCTGTCCGACGACCGAGCGGCGCCCGTCCAGCACGACGGCCTGGATCTTGGTGCCGCCGAGGTCCAATCCGCCGACCAGGCGGCGCCGGGGAGGGCTCATGGGGACCCATTCTTGCCGACTCAGCGGCCGCCCTGCCAGTGAATCCACGGTGACGGCGCTTGCTTGTTGGGCCTCCCGGGGATAGGAATCCACGCGTGGTCCTCGGCGTCGACGTTGGAGGCACGAAGGTCGCCGTGGCAGCGGTCGACGGCGTAAGCGTGCTCGAAGCGACCGAGGATCCCACCAGCACCGATACCGCCGAGGCTCTCCTGGACGGCATCGAAGCGGCCGTGCGGCGCATGATCGACCGGGTTGGGAAGCCGGAGGCCGTGGGCGTCGGCGTGCCCTCCCAGATCGACTACGCCACCGGCACGGTCGAGACGAGCGTGAACATCCCGCTGACCGGCGTGCCGCTGCGCGAGGAGCTCGGCCGTCGCTTCGGCGTACCGGTCTTCGTGGACAATGACGCCAACTGCGCAGCGCTCGCCGAGGCGCACATACTGGGCGAGGACAACCTGGTGATGCTGACGCTCGGCACCGGCGTGGGCGGCGGGGTCGTGACGGGGGGCATGACGTTCCGGGGCGCGCATGGGCTCGGCGCGGAGCTGGGCCACATGACGCTCAACCCCGACGGCCCGCCGTGCCCGGGCAACTGCCCGAATCGCGGCTGCATCGAGGCCTACTGCTCCGGCCAGGCGCTGGAGCGCGACGCCACCGAGCTTGCGCGCGACAAGCCCGACAGCGCGCTGGCCGGGTCGATTGGCCCGGACGGCAAGGTTTCCGGGCGCGAGCTCGTGGAGGCGGCCGAAGCGGGCGACGGCGATGCGCTGCTGATCTTCGACAACTTCGCGCGCATGCTCGGCGTGGCGATCGCCGGCTACGTGAACGTCTTCGAGCCGGACCGGCTCACGATCGGCGGGGGGCTCTCCCGCGCGAGTCACCTGTTCCTCGACCGTGCGATCCAGGAGGCGAACGCCCGCGCGCTGCCCGCCCTGCTCCGGCGCACCAAGATCGCGCTGGCCGAGGGTGGCGCCGACGCCGGAGTGATCGGCGCCGCGGTGCTGGCCGCCCAAGAGGTGGCTGCGCAGAAGCTGCGCGATACTCCAAGGCCGCACGCGACAACGACAGAAAGGGCCGAATGACGACTGGCGGCCAGCTGGACGAGCTCTCGATCAACACGATCCGCACCCTTTCGATGGATGCGGTGGAGAAGGCGAAGTCGGGACATCCGGGCGCGCCGATGGCGCTCGCCCCGTTGGCGTACCTGCTCTACACGCGGGTGATGAAGCACAACCCGGCCGACCCGGAGTGGTTCGACCGCGACCGTTTCGTGCTCTCCGCGGGCCACGCGTCGATGCTGCTCTACTCGTCGCTCTACCTGTCCGGCTACGGGCTGACGCTCGACGATCTCAAGAACTTCCGCCAGCTGGGCAGCCCAACCGCCGGCCACCCCGAGCGCGGGGACGCCGCCGGCATCGAGGCCACCACGGGCCCGCTCGGCCAGGGCATCTCGATGGCGGTCGGCCTGACGCTCGCAGAGGCGATGCTGGCCGCCCGCTACAACCGGCCGAGCCACGAGCTGATCGACCACCGCACCTTCACCATCGCGAGCGACGGCGACATGCAGGAGGGCGTGGCCTCCGAGGCCTGTTCGCTCGCCGGCCACCTGGGCCTGGGCAAGCTGACCGCCTTCTACGACAACAACCACATCCAGCTCGCCGGCGAGACGGCGATGGCGTTCTCCGAGGACGTCGGCAAGCGCTTCGAGGCATACGGGTGGCACGTGCAGGACCTCGGCGAGGACTTCTCGCTCGAGCGCATGGAGCAGGCGGTCGACGCCGCCGGCGCCGTCCCGGACCAGCCGTCGCTGGTCATGCTGCGCACGCACATCGGCTATGGCGCGCCGAACAAGCAGGACACCAGCGCGGCGCACGGCTCTCCGCTCGGCGAGGAGGAGGTGCGGCTGACCAAGGAGGGCTACGGCTGGGACCCGGACGCGCAGTTCCTCGTGCCCGACGAGGTGCTGGCCCACTTCAGGGAGGCCGCCGGCGAGCGCGGTGCGCGCGCCGAGGCGGAGTGGAGAGAGCGCGCCGAGGCCTTCCGCGCGGAGCATCCCGACGCGTGGGAGGAGCTGTCGCTGGTGATGGAGGGGCGCCTGCCCGGCGGCTGGGACTCCGATGTGCCGAAGTTCAGCCCCGAGGACGGCGCGATCGCCACGCGCAAGGCCTCCCATGACGTGATCCAGTGGGCGGCCGAGCAGGTGCCGCACCTGATCAGCGGCTCGGCCGACCTCGAGCCGTCCACGCTCACGCTGATCGAGGACGGCGGCTCGGTGCGGAAGGGCGACTACTCCGGCCGCAACGTCCACTACGGCGTGCGCGAGCACGGCATGGGCGCGATCGTGAACGGGCTCACGCTGCACGGTCTGAGGGCGTTCGGCTCCACCTTCTTCAACTTCTCGGACTACATGAAGGGCGCGATCCGGCTCTCGGCGATCATGGAGCTGCCGACGATCCAGGTGTTCACCCATGACTCGATCGGCCTCGGCGAGGACGGCCCGACCCACCAGCCGGTCGAGCAGCTGGCGCACCTGCGCGCCACGCCCAACCTGTACGTAGTGCGGCCGGCGGAGGCGAACGAGACGGCGCTGGCGTGGCGCTTCGCCCTCGAGCAGACGACGTTCCCGGTCGCGTTCGCGCTGAGCCGCCAGGGGCTGCCGGTCTGGGACCCGAGCGGGATCCCCGACGACGCCATCCACCGTGGCGCTTACGTGCTCCGCGAGTCGTCCAAGGACGGCGATCCCGACCTGATCCTGATCGGCACGGGCTCCGAGGTGCACATCTGCACGGAGGCGGCCGACCTGCTGGAGGCCGACGGGATCGGCACGCGGGTCGTGTCCGCGCCGTGCCTGGAGCGCTTCGCCGAGCAGGACTCCGACTACCGCGACGGCGTGCTGCCCCCCGGCGTGCGCGCCCGCGTGTCGGTCGAGGCCGCTTCGACCTTCGGATGGGCGGAGTGGACCACCGACGACGGCGACCAGGTCGGCATGACGACCTTCGGCGCCTCCGGCCCGCAGCCGGAGCTGTATGAGCACTTCGGCTTCACGGCCGAGAACGTGGCCGCTCGCGCGCGGGCGGTGGTCGAACGGCTCGCGGCTCGGGCATGAGCGTCGGAGCGCACGTGAACCAGCGGCTGGCGGCGCTGACGGCGGCGGGCACGAGCGTATGGCTCGACCAGATCCAGCGCAGCCTGATCACGAGCGGCGAGCTGGAGCGGCTGGTGCGCGAGGACTCGCTGCGCGGCGTCACGTCCAACCCCGCGATCTTCGAGAAGGCGATCCTCGGCTCCGACGACTACGACGAGCAGGTCGCCGAGCTGGCCGCGAAGGGGCTCGACGCGCGCCAGATCTACGAGGAGATCGCGATCACCGACGTGCGGCTGGCATGCGACGTCCTGCGCCCGGTTTGGGACGAGGCCGGTGGCGGCGACGGCTTCGTGTCGCTCGAGGTGGAGCCCGCCTTCGCGCACGAAACGGAGTCGACGCTCGCGCAGGCCCGCGACTTCTGGGGGCGCGTCGACCGGCCCAACCTGATGATCAAGATCCCGGGCACCGAGGAGGGCGTGCCGGCGATCGAGGAGGCCGTGGCCGCCGGCATCAACGTGAATGTGACGCTGCTGTTCAGCGTGGAGTCCTACACGGCCATCGCCGAGGCGTACATCCGCGGCATGGAGCGCCGCGCCGCCGCTGGGGAGCCCATGGGCGTCCACTCGGTGGCCAGCTTCTTCGTCTCGCGCGTGGACACCGAGGTGGACAAGCGCCTGGCGGAGCTCGGGCGCGAGGACCTGCGCGGCACCGCCGCGGTCGCGAACGCGCGCGCCGCCTACCAGAGGTTCAAGGAGCTCTTCCTGGGCGATCGCTTCGCCTCCCTGCGCGAGGCCGGCTGCCCGGTGCAGCGCCCGCTCTGGGCCTCCACGGGAGTGAAGGACCCGCACTACCCGGAAACCAAGTACGTCGAGTCGCTGGTCGGGCCGCACACCGTCAACACGATGCCGATGCCGACCCTGCTCGCCTGCGAGGAGCAGCTGGAGGTGACCGGGCCGACCGCCGACCAGGACCCGGCCCCGGACCTCCAGGCGCTGGCCGACGCGGGCATCGACATGGCCGACGTCACGAAGAAGCTGCTGCGCGAGGGCATCGAGAAGTTCGTCGAGCCCTTCGACAAGCTGATCGCCGGTGTGGAGCTGACCCGCGAGGGCATCGTGACGGGCCGCCCGCCGACGATCGCCTCTTCGATCCCCGACGAGCTGGAGCCTCCACTTGTCGAGCGCATCGAGCAGGCCCAGGCGGAGGCCGTGGCCAGGCGCATCTGGCAGCGCGACGAATCGCTCTGGGGCGGGCCCGGCGTGCCTGAGATCGCCAACCGCCTCGGCTGGCTCACGATCAGCGAGAAGATGCTCGAGCACGCGCCCGAGCTGCACGAGCTCAGAGAGCAGCTGAAGGCGGAGGGCTTCACCGACGCCGTGCTGCTCGGCATGGGCGGCTCGAGCCTCGGCCCGGAGGTGATCCGCCGCTCATACGGTCAGATCCCGGATGGCCTGCGCCTGCACGTCCTGGACTCGACGGACCCGGGCGCGGTGCTCGAGGTGGAGCGGTCGATCGACCTCGAGACGACGGTGTTCGTCGTCTCGTCGAAGTCCGGCGGCACGATCGAGACGCTCTCCCACATGCGCTACTTCTACGAGCGCGCCGGCCGCGACGGCAACCGCTTCGTCGCTGTGACCGATCCGGGCAGCTCGCTGGTCGACGTAGCCAAGGAGCGCGGCTTCCGCCACGTGTTCGAGAACGACCCCGACATCGGCGGGCGCTACTCGGTGCTGTCCTACTTCGGACTCGTGCCGGCGGCGCTTGCCGGCGTGAACATCGAGGCCATGCTGCACGCCTCCCAGGTAGCGGAGCAGAACTGCGCGCAGTTCGGCGACACCCAGTCGAACTCGGGGCTGTGGCTCGGGGTCGCGCTCGGCGAGCTGGCGCTGCTGGGCCGCGACAAGGCGACGTTCGTGGTGTCCGACCCGATCTCGAGCTTCGGCCTCTGGGTCGAGCAGCTGATCGCGGAGTCGACCGGCAAGCACGGCAAGGGCATCCTGCCGGTGACCGGGGAGCCGCTCGGCAAGCCCGAGGCGTACGGCGACGACCGGGTGTTCGTCTACCTGCGCGACCCGGACAAGCCTGATGCCGACCTGGACGCCGGGATGGACGCGCTCGCCCGGGCCGGGCACCCCACCGTGACGCTCGCGGTGCACGGGGCCGCGGACCTGGGTCGCATCTTCTTCTTCGCCGAGTTCGCGGTTGCGGTGGCGGGCTGGGTGCTCGGCATCAATCCCTTCGACCAGCCCAACGTGCAGGAGGCGAAGGACAACACCGCCAAGGTCCTGGAGGCGGGGGAGCTGCCCGAGGTCGAGGCCGGCGACCCCGAGGAGCTGTTCGCCCAGGCGTCCCCGCCGCACTACGTCGCGATTCTCGCCTACGTGAAGCCGTCCGACGGGTTCGACGCCGCGATCGAGGAGATGCGCACGCGCATCCGCGACCACACCAAGGCAACGACCACCTTCGGCTACGGCCCGCGCTACCTCCACTCGACCGGCCAGTACCACAAGGGCGGCCCGCCGAACGGGCTCTTCCTGGAGTTCGTCCACGACGACGAGGAGGACGTCGAGATCCCGGAGGCCGGGTACGGCTTCCGCCACCTGAAGAACGCGCAGGCGATCGGCGATCTGCTGACGCTGCGGGACCACGGATTGCCCGCGGTGCGGATCCGTCTCGAAGGCGATCCCGCGGATGCCGTAAGGAGGCTTCCCTGATGCAGCTTGGGTTCATCGGACTCGGAAAGATGGGCGGGAACATGGTGCACCGCATCCATCGCGACTCCGACCACCAGTGCGTGGCCTTCGACTTCTCAGAGGAGGCCGTGCACGAGGCGGAGGGCGTCGGGGCGACCGGGGCTTCTTCGCTCGACGACCTGGTTTCCAAGCTCGACCCGCCGCGCTCGGTGTGGATCATGGTGCCGGCCGGCGACCCCACCGAGAAGACCGTCGAGGCGCTCGCGGAGCTGCTCGACGAGGGTGACACCATCATCGATGGCGGCAACTCCCGCTGGACCGACGACAAGCGCCGGCAGGAGGCGCTGCGCCCGAAGGGCATCAACTACATGGACGTGGGCGTGAGCGGCGGCGTCTGGGGGCTCGAGGTGGGCTACTGCATGATGGTGGGCGGCCCCGAAGAGGCGGTCGAGCGTCTCTCGCCGATCCTCGATGTGCTGGCGCCGCCCACGACCGAAGAGCACGGCCCGGGCTGGGGACACTTCGGCCCCACCGGCGCCGGGCACTACGTGAAGATGGTCCACAACGGCGTCGAGTACGGGATGATGCAGGCCTACGCCGAGGGGTTCTCCCTCTTCCACGCCTCCGAGTACGAGCTGGACAACGCGAAGATCGCCCACCTCTGGATGCAGGGCTCCGTCGTGCGCTCTTGGCTGTGCGAGCTGGCGGCTCGCGCCTTCGAGATGGAGGGCAACGAGCTCGGCCGCCTGGAGCCCTGGGTGGAGGACTCGGGCGAGGGGCGCTGGACCGTCGAGGACGCGATCGACAAGCGCATCCCCACGCCGGTGATCACCACCTCGCTGTACGAGCGCTTCTCGTCGCGCGGGCAGAACGCGTTTGCCGCGAAGGTCAACGCGGCGCTGCGCAACCAGTTCGGCGGGCACGCCGTGCACGCCGTCGACCCCGTGGCGCAGAAGCAGCCGCACGCGGAGTAGCGCGATGGCCGTCGCCCAGCAGGAGAACCCGCTCGTCGAGGGCCTGGAACGGCTCCCGATCCACCCGACCACGATGGTCATCTTCGGCGGCACCGGCGATCTCGCCCACCGCAAGCTGCTGCCGGCGATCTACAACCTCGCGCACGAGGGGGCGCTGCCGGAGCGCTTCAACCTGATCGCGGTTTCGCGGTCCGACATCGCGCACGACGACTACCGCGCGATGGCGCGCGAGTCGATCGAGAAGTACTCGCGCCGCAAGCCCGAACCGCAGGTGCTGGACAAGCTGCTCGAGCAGGTCCGCTACGTGCCGGGCACCTTCGACGACGACTCCCTGTACGAGCGGGTCGACGAGCAGCTGAAGGAGTTCGACAAGGAAGCCGGCATCGCCTTCAACCGGCTCTTCTACCTGTCCACCTCGCCGACGTTCTTCCCCGTGATCGTGGGCAAGCTCGGCGACCACGGCCTCAGCCGCCATCCCGAGTCGGAGGTGCGGGTGGTGATCGAGAAGCCGTTCGGCACGCGTCTGCAGGAGGCGCTCGAGCTGAACCGCCAGGTGCTGTCGGTGCTGGACGAGTCGCAGGTATTCCGGATCGACCACTACCTGGGCAAGGAAACGGTCCAGAACATGCTGGCGTTCCGGTTCGCGAACGGCCTGTTCGAGCCGATCTGGAACCGCAACTACATCGACTACGTCCAGATCACGGCGGCCGAGGACCTCGGCATCGGCAGCCGCGCGGGCTACTACGACACGTCCGGCGCGCTGCGCGACCTGGTGCAGAACCACATGCTGCAGCTGCTCACGCTGCTCTGCATGGAGCCGCCGGTCACCTTCACCGCCGACGACGTGCGCGACGAGAAAGTCAAGGTGCTGCACGCGATCAAGCCGGTGGACCCGGACCAGACCGTGCGCGCGCGTTACACGGGCGGCATGGCGGAGGGCAAGGAGGTGCCGGGCTACCTGCAGGAGGAGGGCGTGCCGCAGGAGTCCGAAACCGAGACCTACGCCGCGCTGCGGCTGGAGGTGGACAACTGGCGCTGGGCCGGCATCCCGATCTACATGCGCACCGGCAAGCGGCTGTCGCGCAAGGTCACGGAGATCGCGATCACGCTCAAGCCCGTGCCGCACCTGGCGTTCGAGTCGGAGGGCTCGATCGGGGTGCAGCCCAACCAGCTGGTGTTGACGATGCAGCCCAACGAGGGCGTTTCGCTGTCGCTCGGCGCGAAGATCCCCGGCTCGCGCATGCGCATCCGGCCGGTGAACATGGAGTTCCTCTACGGCACCGCCTTCCTGTCGCAGTCACCCGAGGCCTACGAGCGGCTGATCCTCGACGCTATGCGCGGTGACGCCACGCTGTTCACGCGCGACGACGAGGTGGAGGCCCAGTGGCGCGTGATCGACCCGATCCTCGAGTCGTGGTCGAAGGGCTTCCCGCCTCTGGTCGAGTACCCGGCCGGGTCGCCCGGACCCGAGGAGGCAACCAAGCTGCTCGAGCCCGGCCACAAGTGGCGGGCGATCTGACGGGGCAGGTGCGGCTCCCGTGACCGACGCCGGCGGCATCTGGAGCGAGCAGGACACCACGCCGGGCGCGATCGAGGCCGCGATCCGCCAGCTTCTGCAGGAGCAGTACGCGCGCGACAAGGCGTGCACCCCCGCGCGCGTGCTCAACCTCGTCGTTGTGGTCGACAGGGAGTGGCGCGGCGAGATCCTCAACCGGCTCGAGCGCGTCGGCCGCTACCACCCCTCGCGCCTGATCCTGTGCGCGGTCGAGCAGGGCCGGACGACGATCGACGCGACGGTGGCGATCATCACCGAGGGGAATCCGGCGCCGGGCGACCCGTCGCTCGTCCGCGAGCGCATCGTGCTCGACCTCGGACCGCGCCACCTCGAGAACCTGGGCACGATCGTCGATCCGCTGGTGGTCACGGACATCGCCACGGTCACGTGGTCGCCTCACGGCCACCCGGAGGCGGTGGACGCGCTGCTCCACCTGTCGCAGGTGATCCTCGTCGACTCCGTGAACGAGTTCGACCCGGGCGCGGCTGTCGACCGCGCCCGCGACCTGGCCAAGGAGGCTTATGTGGTGGACCTCGCCTGGCTGCGCTCCACGCCGTGGCGCGAGCGGGTGGCGTCGACGTTCGACCCGCCGAAGTGGCGCGAAGAGCTCGGCCGGATCGACTCGGTGACGGTGCGCCACTCGCCCCAGTCGGCGGTGGCGGGCCTGCTGTTCTGCGGCTGGCTGGCGGCGCGGCTCGGGTGGGAGCCCGGCTCGCTGCTCAGCGCCGACGGCTCGCTGCACGGCAAGGCGCACGGGCGCCGCCAGGACGTGGCGATGAAGCTGGAGCCCGACCCCACCATGTCGGTGCCCGGTCTGGCGGGCGTGGAGCTGGGCACCGCCGGCGGAGTGACCATCTCGCTGGATCGTGGCGTCGGCGGCCTGACCGCGCGGCGGCGCGACCGCAAGGGCAACGAGTCGACATGGACGGTCCTGGGAGCCTCGCGCGGAGAGTCCGGGATCCTCGGCGAGGGAATCCGGCAGGCGCTGCTGCGCGACCCCGTGTACGCGGAGGCGCTGGTGTGCGCCGAGATGATGGTGGGGTAGGGCGGGCCGGAGCTCCCCGCCGCGCGGGCAATGTGCGGCATCACTCACACGGGTGGCGCACGCGATGCGACGGTTGCGCTCGTGA
The DNA here is from genome assembly GCA_034664125.1 of Thermoleophilaceae bacterium. Taxonomy (GTDB): domain Bacteria; phylum Actinomycetota; class Thermoleophilia; order Solirubrobacterales; family Thermoleophilaceae; genus JACVRW01. The sequence goes on from JAXDIG010000015.1 coordinate 74,926, forward strand.
CCGAATGGACCTCAACCGCTCGTGCGAACGCGACGGCGGGCCAGCTGCTCGAGGTGCTCACCCATCCCGAGGAGATCCGCCGGTGGTCACCGGTGGACTTCGATCTCGACGACCTCGGCGGCCGCCGCCTCGCGGCCGGGACTCGCGGGCGAGTCACAGGAAAGCTGGCGGGCGTGCGGGTGGGCTTCGACGTCGAGGTGCACGTCGCCGACCAAGCCCGGCTCGAGCTTTCGGCTCGAGGTCCGATCGGCCTCGACGTGCGCTACGAGCTCACGGCCGACGACGCGGGGGCGGAGCTCAGCGCATCCGTGTCGATGCGCCACAGCGGCGGCCTCACGGGACGCCTGGTGGCGAACGCCACGGCGGCCCTGCTCTCGGCGGGTGCGCTGGACGGCGCCACCGGCCGCATCGCCCGCGTCGCCGAGGCGCTTCCCGTTGCCGCTGCGGCGTAGTCGGTGCTCCCACAGCCTGCGCGACTGCCTATCGTGGCTTAGGTGCTCGCCGCCCTGCTCGCGGTTGCTCTGACTCTGGCTTCCGGGCCATTGCTCGAGCCGCTGCCCGGGCGTGAGGGGTGCGTCACGCAGGGCGGTGCCGGGGAGTGTCAGGCGGGGCGGGCGCTCGAGCGCGTCTCCGGCCTGGTGGTGAGCCCCGATGGCCGGTTCGTCTATGCCGCGGTTCGCGACAGCGGCGCCGTGGCGGCCTTCGCCCGCGACCGCCGCACGGGCGGCCTGCGCCAGCTGCCCGGCCGGCGCGGCTGCCTGGGCGGCGCGCCGGCGGACGGCTGCGCGTCGGCTCGCAACGTCGCGGGTGCGCGTGCGCTCACGCTCAGTCCCGACGGCCGGAGCGTCTACGTCGCGGGCGCCGGCGGGCTTGCCGTGTTCGCGCGAGACGAGCACACCGGAGCGCTGCGCCAGCTCTCGGGCCGGCAGGGCTGCGTCACGGAGGCCGGGCAGGAGGGCTGCGCCGCAGGGAGGGCGGTCGGGACCGCCCTCTGGGTGGCGGCGGGCCGCGAGGGGCGCTCGCTGTACCTGCTCGGCCGCGGCGACGCCGTTGCGGTCTTTCGCCGCGATCCGCGCACCGGCGCCGTCCGCCAGCGCGCGGGCGCGCGCGGCTGTGTGCGCGAGTCGCGCCCTGGACTCGCCCTGCTGGGCTGCGCGCCGGGCCGCGGCCTCGGCGCCACTCGCGCCGCCGCGATCACTCGGTCGGGAACCACCCTCTACGTCGGCGGGCTCGACGGCGCCGTGACCACCTTCCGACGCGATCCGCGCAGCGGGACGATCTCTCAGCTGCCCGGCCGGCGCGGCTGCATCGCCTCGTCCGGACACCCGGGCTGCGGGCGCGTCCGCGGGCTGCACGGGCCTCACTCCCTGACGCTCGGGCCGGGGGAGCGCGATCTCTACGTGGCCGTCTCGCTCGCGATCGACCCGCAGTCGGGTGTGGTGCTCCTGCGCCGCGATCCGCACGACGGCTCTCTGGCCCAGCGGTCTGGCCGCGGCGGATGCGTGAACGCCGACGGCAGCTCGGGCTGTGCCACGGGCCGCGGCCTGCGGGGCGCGCACTCGCTGGAACTCGACCCGAGCGGGCGCCGCGCCCTTCTGGCGTCGGAGCTCCCGACCGGTTCGATCGCGCTCTTCGCCCGCGATGCCGCCTCCGGTCGCCTCCAGCAGCTCGACGGCGCCCGCGGCTGCCTCAACGCGAACGGCGCCGGGGGATGCGCCGTGGTTCCGGCGCTGCGCGGCGCACATCTGATCGTCCCCTCACCGGGGTGGCGCCACGTCTACGTGCCGCTCGTGGACGGCAACGGCGTGCTGGCGCTGCGGCTGCCCCGAGAATAGGCCGAGTGACGAGCACGATCGAAGTGGTCGATGGCGGACGTCTCATCGCGTTTTCGTTCGACGACCTCATGCGCTACCACGGCCCGGGCTCGCCGGGTGGAGTGGCCCACGCCTTCAAGGTCCTCGAACGCGCCCTCCCGCTGCTCGACTCCGAGGGTCCCTGCGAGCGCCGCGAGATCGTCGTGGAAACCGCGTTTGGAGGGCCCGGCGCTCGCGATGCCTTCGAGCTGGTCACGCGCGCGGTGACCGGCGGTCGGTTCCGCGTAGACGCCGCGCTCGGGCGGCCTGAGCGCGGTCGCACGCTCGAGCGCTTCGTGTTCCGGCTCGCCTACCGGGAGCGCCGCGTGACGCTGGCCCTGCGCGAGGGGTTCGTTACCGAGGAGTTCATCGATCTCGCGCGCGCCGAGGAGCGCACCGTCGAGGGGGAGCGGCGCCTCGACGTGCTCAAGCGCGAGATGGCCGACCGATTACTTGCCCGGCCGGCCGGCGAGGTCTACGACGTCGCGTAGTCGGGCTCGGCTGTGCTGCCGGTACGATGGCGCCGGTGGAGGTCGACACCCCGCACGGCCCGGCGAAGGCGCACGTGCATCCCGCGGACGAGCCGAAGGCGGCGCTTGTCCTCGGTCATGGAGCCCGCGGCGGCGTGTCCTCCAGGGACCTGGTGGCGGTCACGGCCGTGGCGGTCGCCGAGGGGGTCAGCGTCGCGCTGGTGGAGCAGCCGTTCCACGTGGCGGGCCGGCCCGCTCCAGCGCCGCCGCGGCAGCTCGACGCCGCCTGGACGGCGGTGGTCGAACACCTCCGGGAAGGAGAGCTGCAAGGGCTGCCGCTCGTCGCCGGCGGCCGGTCCCTGGGTGCGCGGGTCGCCTGCCGCACGGTCGAAGCCACCGGCGCGCTGGCCGTGCTGTGCCTCGCGTTCCCGGTGCACGCGCCGGGCCGGACCGACCCGGCCCACAGCCGCCTGCCCGAGCTCGAGGCCGTCGAAGTGCCCACGCTCGTGGTGCAGGGCGAGCGCGACCCGTTCGGCATGCCGCCCCCCGGCCCGCGCCGCGAGGTGGTGCAGGTACCCGGCGACCACAGCCTGACGAAGGACCTCGACGCCGTGGCCGCCGCGGTGCGGGGCTGGCTGCCGCGCGTCGTGGGTGGCGAGGGCCCCTGAACGCACGGCCGACGGTCCGAAATTCGCGCTAACTAAGAGCAAGCGGGACTGGGGTTGGGCCGCCTTGCGATCCCTAGCGCGCGGGCCTGAGCCCCGCTCCACGAGTCTGACGTTAGCCGCGATATACATGGGAAAAGTCAGACTCGTGAGGGGCGGCGGCGCTCCGGGCGCCCTTTCTTGCCCGTCGTTCGCCGAAACCGAAGCGGCAAAGGCGGAAGGGCATCGATCGCGCGGCGAGCCCGGCATGACGGCGCCGCCTAGCGCGCCGCGGCCACCAGCCGGCACATCAGCTCGGCGGCCTCGCGGTCGTCGAGGTCGCGCTCGCGGGCGAGCGAGCGCCAGGTCGTGAAGGCCAGCGCGTGGCCGGTCCCGGCGCGCACACGGCGGCGAGCGCGGCCGCGCGAGCGCCGGCCCCGCATGAGGACGTCCTCGGCGGCTGCGACGTACTGGCGGTAGCCGCCGAAGAATCGGCTCACCGTGGGCATGGTCGCCGCGTCGCGATGAAGGTTGTCCAGCATCCGCTCCGTGCGGCGGTAGTACCCGTACAGCTCCTCGAGCGCGGCACTCAGGCGCTCGTCAGGGCCGGCGATCGCCGCCCACGCGCCGAGATCGGGCGTGGGGTTGGAGGCCATCCAATGCGACGTGCACGCGGTGAACAGAGCCACCTCGTCGGGGAAGTGGCGGTAGAGGGTGGAGCGGCGCACTCCGGCGTGCTCCGCGATCGCGCTGATCGAGGTGCGCGACGGGCCGAGCGTCCCGTGCAGCGCCACGGCGCTCTCGGTGATGCGCTGGCGGGTCTGCTCCTCGAGCTCGGCGCGCCGTTGCTTGCGGTACGGTCGCTTTTCGTCGGTCATCGGTGTCCCATCAATCTTGACAGACCATCCGGACCTCTATAGATTCGCGCGACACTTATGTCCGATCAAAGGAGGCGACTGATGGAGACGACGGCGGCGAAGGTCGTAGGCCCGCAGGACGGCAAGGCCGGGTTCCTGGGGAGCATCGGGGTCCGCTTCATGGTCGACGGTGACGAGGCCGGCGGCGGGTTCTCACTGGTCGAGCACCCGATGTCCGCGCGTGCGCTGGCTGCGCCGCTCCACCGGCACGCCCGCGAGGACGAGTACAGCTACATCCTCGACGGGCGGGTAGGGGCGTTGCTGGGCGACGAGGTGGTCATCGGGAGCCCGGGCGACCTGCTCTTCAAGCCCCGCAACCAGTGGCACACGTTCTGGAACGCCGGCGACGAGCCGGCCCGGATCCTGGAGATCATCTCCCCAGCCGGCTTCGAGCGGTTCTTCGCCGAGCTGGTCGACCTCGGCGGGGCCGCGGAGGCCGACCCGCAGGAGCTGGGGGAGCTGTGCGCCCGCTACGAGCTCGAGATGGACCCCGACACGGTCCCGGGGCTCGTCGAGCGCTTCCATCTGCAATTCCCGGGCGAGCCGGTCTAGTCGACCTCGATCACCGAGAGCACGTTGCCGGCCGGGTCGGTGAACCACGCGATCGGCGGGCCCCCGCCGCGGAAGATGGCGCGGTCGTCCTGGTCGAAGCCCTCGTAGCGCAGGAACTCCACGCCGCGCGCGGCCAGCTCGTCCACCGCCTGCTCGATGTCTTCGACGGGGAAGTTGAGGATCGTGTAGGCCGCGGGCGTGTGGTCCGGCTTCGGGTAGACCAGCGTCGCCCGGTCGCCGGCGATGCGCAACGTCAGCAGGCCGTGCTCCTCGGACGTGTCGATCCCGAGCGTGTCCCCGTAGAACTCGCGCGCCTTCTCGATGTCGTCGACGGCAAAGCCGCTGAATGCCCTGGTGTTGGTGAACATGTGTGTAAGACCGGTGCGGCCGCAGCGACTAATCGGTTTCGAGCAGCTCGGGCAGCCCGAAGCGCTCCGGCTGGACGCTCCTGTTCGACTCGTCCACGGGCTGCTCCGGGTAGCGCAGGTAGAAGTCCGGTTCGCGACTCATCGTGGAGCGGGTGATGAACGAGGTGATCGCCTTGATGCGCGGGCCCTCGAGCGTGAACACGTCGAGCGCGAACAGGCGGAAGGCCTGGTCCTCGTCGTACCAGGCGTAGCTGCCCACCGCTGGCTGGCCGTTCGCCCGCGTGGGGCGGTGACGCCAGCGCCAGTCGCCCGAGAGCGGCCCGAACTCCATGAACCCGCGCAGCGCCTCGTGACCGCGAAACCAAGCCGGGAGCGGCGGCATCGACCAGGACGCGTCCTCCGCGAGCATGCTCACGACCGCCTCGATGTCGCAGCGCGCCATCGCATCCATGTAGCCCTCGACGACCTCGCGCAGCTGCTGGTCGTCGAGTGAGCGCAGCGTCGCCTGCTGGCTCTGCTCGGGGAGGCGGTCGTCGATGGTCTTGCGCGCTCGCTGCAGCGCGCTGTTCACCGATGCAACCGACGTGTCGAGCGACTCCGCGACCTCGTTCGCGGAGAAGCCGAGCACCTCCCGCAGGATCAGCACGGCGCGCTGGTTGGCCGGAAGGTGCTGGAGCGCGGCGACGAAGGCCAGCTCCACGCTCTCGCGCAGCTCGTAGCGCGCTTCGGGGGCGGCATAGCCGTCCTCGAGGCCCAGGCCTTCGTCCGGGAAGGGCTCGACCCACACCGACTCGAGCGGCGGCAGGCCGAGGCCGTCGTGGGGGTCGGTGGTCGGGCCGTAGTCGATCGGGAGCACCCGCTTGGGCCGCCGCTCGATCATGTTCAGGCACGTGTTCGTAGCGATCGTGTAGAGCCATGAGCGCAGCGAGCTGCGGCCTTCGAACCGGGGCAGCCCTCGCCAGGCACGGAGCAGCGCGTCCTGGAGGGCGTCTTCCGCGTCATGAACGGAGCTCAGCATCCGGTAGCAGTGCGCGGTGAGCTCGGAGCGGTAGGGCTCGACCAGGCGGCCGAAGGCCTGCTCGTCGCCCTCGCGGGCTGCCTGGAGCAGCTCTGGCTCGTGAGTCGTCGCGCTTGTCGAGCGGTTGGGCATGCTGCGATTAGTTCGGGACGGGGCGGCGGTCTACGAGGGTAGGGCATGAAGCCGGAGGCCCTCAAACCCGTCGTGCACCTGGAGCTGCACACCGGCGATCCCGCGGGCGCGCTGGGCTTCTACGCGGAGCTTTGCGGCTGGAAGGGAGAGCGGATCCAAGACCCGCACGGCTCGTATCTGGCCCTCGACCTGGGCCGGCGAGGGCTCGGTGGCGGCATCGTCGCGTGCGGCTCCGACCGCCCGCTCTGGCTGCCCTACGTAGAGGTCGCCGGAATCGCCGCCGCGACCGACCTCGCCATCGCGCTCGGGGCGTCGGTCCTGCTCGAGCCGCGCGAAGGGCCGGCCGGCTGGCGCAGCGTCGTAGCGGCTCCGGCGGCCGGCGAGGTCGCCTTCTGGGAGCCCAAGCGCTGAGCCGTCCCGGTCAGGCGGTGCCGACGGCGTCGACCGATCGGTGCTCGGCTTCGAGCAGGATCTCGCCGAACACCTCGACCACCTCGGGGGCAAACTGGGCGCCCGCGCAGCGGCGCAGCTCGGCCATGGCCTCAGCCGGTTCCAGCCGCGCGCGGTAGGGCCGGTTCGACACCATCGCGTCGTACGCGTCGCAGACGGCGATGATCCGCGACCCGAGCGGGATCTCGATTCCGGCGAGCCCGTCGGGATAGCCGGTGCCGTCGAAGCGCTCGTGGCTCGAGCGCACCAGCTTCGCGGCGCGCGTGAGCGCTGGGGCGGCGGACAGGATGCGCTCCCCGATCAGCGTGTGACGGCGCATGAACGCCCATTCCTCGTCGTCGAGCGGTCCGGGCTTGAGCACGATCTCGTCCGGAATCGCGATCTTGCCGACGTCGTGCAGCGACGCCGCCTGCAGCAACGGAGCGCGCTCCTCGTCGGGCAGGGCGAGCCGGTCGGCCACAGCCTCGGCCAGCGTCGTCACCTGGTCGAGGTGCACGCCCAGATCGCGGTTGCGCTCGGACAGGATCCTGAGCAGGACGTCTGCGCTCTGGCGACCGGCTGAGCTGCGGCTGTTGGCGCTCTTGCGCGTGTACATCCTGCGGTCCGCCTCGCGCAGGGCCTCCGTTGCCGTCCTGGCCTCGGTGGGCAGCGTGACCGAGCCGTAGGAGGCGGTCACCTCGAAGCCCTCGCCGCGCTCGCTGAGCGCGTCGGCCGCGATGCCGGCGATCGCCTCGTGGTCGACGCAGGAGGGGAGGCTCAGCACGCAGAACTCGTCGCCGCCCATGCGGTAGGCCGAGGCGCGGCCGACCAGCCCGGCTTTCAGGCGCTGGGCCATGCGCGTCAGCAGCGCGTCACCGGCCGGGTGTCCGAACGTGTCGTTGTAGTTCTTGAACCCGTCCAGGTCGAAGAGCTCCAGCATCAGCGGCCGTTCGACGCTGGCTTGGTCGAGGCGCTCCTGGAGGTCGGCGAGCAGGCTACGACGGTTGTCCAGGCCGGTCAGCGGATCGTGCAGCGCCTGGAACGCGAGCTCCTCGGAGGCGAGCTTGCTCTTTGTGATGTCCTGAATCTGAGCGATGGCGTAGCCCAGCTCCCCGGCCACGTGCAGCAGCGACAGGCTCACCGACATCCACACCGTGTGGCCGTCGGCGTGGAGGTAGCGGATCTCGAACTGGGGGCGCTCGTCCTCGCCCCGAGCCATCCGTCCCAATGCGTCGACGGCCGTCGCCATGTCCTCGGGATGGACGAGGTCGCGCAGGTCGCCGTCCGTCAGGTACGCAAGCGGGCGGCCCGTGATGTCGCTCATGGCACGGTTGACCTGCGTGACGGCGCCGCCGTCGTCGCCGAACGTGAACAGGACCATTCCGATCGGGGCGCCCTCGAAGGCGCCCTTGAAGCGCTCCTCGCTCTCGCTGGCGCGGCGGAAGGCCTGCTCCGCGTCGGCCCTGACCGACTCGTTGAGCCGCCAGGCGACCACGCTGGCAATGCCGGCCGCCGCTACGAACCCGCCGTGGATGATCGCCCACTTCCAGGGGTGCTCGATCGCGTCGCGGTGGTTGAAGACACCGCCGGGGTCGACCGCTCCCATCACGCCGTGGTGGACCACCACGTACGAGAACGCGACCAGGAACGCCACCCAGTCCTCGTACAGGGCGAGCACCACGATCGTCACGAAGAAGAGGAAGTGGGCTTCGATCGCGCCGTGCCAGGTGTGCACCAGCAGCGCGCAGGCTGTGATCAGGCCGAGCGAGACGAGCACGGATGCCGCGCGGCGCCTGTCCTGGATCAGCAGCGCGATTACGCCAATCGGGACGAGCGCGGCGGGGTGCAGCAGGCTGTGCCAGAAGCTGAAGCCCTCGGCGAAGCTGAATATCGTCAGCCCGATCGCCTCGGCGAACAGCACGCCCACCATCGCGTGATGGCGGTGCCGCCAGGCTGAGTCCGGCAGGGTGTGGCCCGTGGGCAGAAGCGAGCGCAGCCGCGAAAACGCGCCCTGACCAGTCCCCGACTCGGTTCGAGTAGCTGCGGTTGTCAAGCTGATTCCTTTCAGCTGACACATCGGCACCCCACGCCACTCGCTTGAGCTTTTAGGGCTCGAGCACAGCGCTGCTCCTAGCCGTCCTCGTCCGGCGACCCCCAGGTCTGCAGCCAGAACAGGTCACGCGCCGCGAAGGCGGTGTCGGCGAAGTCGGAGAACAGCCCGTCCACGCCCGCCTCGTAGAAGCGCAGGTACTCGTTGACCGGGTTCCCGCCGTAGTCGAACGCCAACCGCTTTTGCTCGTTGCGGAAGGTGTACGGGTGCACGAGCAGCCCGCGCGCGTGCGCGCGCTGCACGAGGTCGGTCGCCGGGAGCACCTTGCGGTCGCCCTCGTTGACGAGTCCGTCGCCGTTCTCGTCCCCGACCTGGCCGTTGCCGTTGATGTCGACGGCCGCAGTGCTGATGATGTAGGGCTTCCACGGCCCGATGCCGTCCGCGTAGCTGGCCACCTCGTCGAGGCCGGCGTTCGTCGTCAGGTAGCCGAACGTGCGCGCGAGCAGCTCCGGGCGCCCGGACGCGGTCCAGTCGTAGGGGCGGTCGAACGGAGCGGTGTAGTCGAGCGAGCCGTCGGCCTTGATGTCGTTGGCGTCGATCAGCTGGACCAGCCGCACCGACGTCATCTTGTTGAGCCGCTTGAGGTTCGACTGCTCGAAGCTCTGGATGAACACCGGCGAGCGCCGCTTGTTCAGCCCGGCGCGGTCGAGCGTCTTCACGAGCGTCCGCTCCAGCGGCAGCCCGATGCTCTTGTGGTAGGTCGGGTGCTTCGTCTCGGGGTAGATGCCGATCGTGCGGTGGTAGCGCTTCGAGTAGCGCTTCGCGAGCGCGATCACTTCGTCGAACGTGGGGATGCGGAAGCGTCCGTTGAACTGCGCCGGGCGGTCCGTCAGCGGCTGCACGGCGCGCAGCGTGCGGATCTCCGCGAGCGTGAAGTCGGATGCGAACCAGCCTTCCTCCGGGGCACCCCCGTCGATCACCACGGTCCGCTTGCGGTCGGCGAACTCGGGGTGCTGGGCGACGTCGGTGGTGGCCGTGATGTTGGGCTCGTGACGGGCGATCAGGTACCCGTCCTTGGTGGAAACCAGGTCCGGCTCGATGAAGTCCGCGCCAAGCCTGATCGCGAGCGCGTAGCCCGGGAGCGTGTGGTCGGGCAGGTAGCCGGCGGCGCCGCGGTGGCCGATGATCAGCGGATGCGGCTGGTCTGACCCGTGGGCGCCTGCCGAGGTGGGGGCGAGCGTGACGGCCAGCGCCGCGAGCACGAACGCGATCAGGGTCCTTCGCAATGCCATGAGGGCTCCTCCCGGGAGATAGAGATGCGGGAACGATCATCGCTCGTGGAGCGCCCCGTGTGAAGGGCTTGGGACTAGCTGTAACTTCCGGCAGGTGCCTCGGGTCTACGCAAGCCTGCCGCTGAGCGGCCCGCTCGGTCCCGCCGGACGCGATGTGGCGCGCGCGGCTGAGCTGGCGCTGGAGCGACTCGACGAGCGGCCCGTCGAGCTGGTGGTGCTCGACTCGTTCGATCAGCTGGCCGCGGCCAACTCGGCCCGGGCGGCGGAGGACGACGAGGCGCTCGCCTACATCGGCGACTTCACCTCAGCTGACGTGCTGCAGAGCGCGCCGATCCTCGGCGAGGCCGGCCTGTTGGGCGTGGCTCCGGTGGCGACCTTCGCCGGCCTACGCGGCCCGACGCTCGTGCGACTGATGCCCCACGACGGCGTGGGCGCCCGCGCGATCGCGGACTGGCTCGTGGAGACGGGCGTGGAGGATTTGCTGGTCGTGCACGATCACGACGACGGCTACGGCGTGCCGGTGGGGCGCATGTGCGTCGACGCCGCGCAGGCGCGCGGGGTCGCGGTGCGCTCCCGACCGGTTTGGAACCACGACGAGCAGTCAGCTGCCGACCTGGGGGCGGCGCAGGCGGTGCTGTATGTCGGCGTGGCCGGCTCGGGCGCGGTGGAGTTGTGGCACGAGCTGCACTCGCTCAGGCCAGAGGCGTGGCTGCTCGGCATCGAGGGTCTCGCGGTGGACTGGTTCGCCCGGGAGCTCGATCCGGCGGCTGCCGGGCGCACCCGCCTGTTCGTCGCCCAGCGCGCCTCGCTTGGCTTCTACGGCTTCGAGGCGATGTCCCTGGTGCTCGACGCGCTCCGCCAGGCCGGCCGCGACCGCGAGGCGGTCGTGCGGCTTGTGCGAGGCACGCGCAATCGCGACTCGATCCTGGGCCGCTACTCGATCGACGAGGACGGACACACCACGACGACCGCCTACGGTCGCCTCGCCGTCGCCGACGGCGAGCTCGTGTGGGACGCCGGTTAGCATCCAGGCGCTGTGCAGCCCCACTTCGAGGTCCTAGCCGATCCGGCCGGCGCGGCGGCGGGCCTGCTCGCCGAGGTGAGCGGGCAGCTCTGCGTCACCGGGGGCTCCACGCCGCGCGCCGCCTACGAGCGCGTGGCCGAGCTGCGCCGCGACTGGTCGGGCGTCGAGGTCTGGTTCACGGACGAGCGCTGCGTGCCCCCCGATCACGAGCACTCCAACTTCGGGATGGCCCGCGAGGCGCTGCTCGGCCGGGTGGAGGGACTGGCGGTGCACCGGATGAAGGGCGAGCTGGGGCCCGCGGAGGGCGCGGCGGACTACGAGCGCGAGTACGAGGCGGCAGGTGAGCCGGCGTTCGACCTGATCCTGCTGGGCCTCGGTCCGGACGCGCACACCTGCTCGCTCTTCCCCGGCGACGACGCGCTCTTCGAGCGCGACCGCCCCGTGGTCGGGGTCGAGACGCCGGGCATGGCACCGTTCGTGTCCCGCATCACCCTTACGCTTCCGGTCGTGAACGGCTCCCAGCGCATCGTGTTCCTGGTGACGGGCGAGGACAAGGCTGACGCGGTCGCGCGCGCCTTCACGGGTCCCCCGGACCCGTCGGCACCGGCCTCGCTGGTCGACGGGGAGGTGACAGTGCTGCTGGACGAGGCTGCGGCGAGCCGCCTGTGAGCGACTGGGCGGCCGACGGTGGTGTGGGGGCGAGTCCGTTTCCGCCGATCGCTGAGTATGGGTTCTTGTCGGATTGCGAGACGTGTGCGTTGGTGGCGCCGAACTCGAATGTGGAGTGGTTGTGTTTGCCGCGGTTCGATTCGCCGA